>JAIXKR010000120.1:45376-111104 GCA_026932235.1 Burkholderiales bacterium | reverse complement strand
GCAACGTCATCATCATCATGACGACGAACGCGGGCGCCGAGACCATGAACAAGGCGACGATCGGCTTCACGACGCGGCGCGAGCAGGGCGACGAGATGGGCGACATCAAGCGCCTGTTCACGCCCGAGTTCCGCAACCGGCTCGACGCCATCGTCAGCTTCCGCGCGCTCGACGAGGACATCATCCTGCGCGTGGTCGACAAGTTCCTGCTGCAGCTGGAGAACCAGCTCGCCGAGAAGAAGGTCGAGGCCAGCTTCAGCGACGCGCTGCGCAAGCATCTGGCGAAGAAGGGCTTCGATCCGCTCATGGGCGCGCGGCCCATGCAGCGCCTGATCCAGGACGTGATCCGCCGCGCGCTGGCCGACGAGCTGCTCTTCGGCCGCCTCGTCGACGGCGGCCGCCTGAGCGTGGACATCGACGACAAGGGCGAGGTCCTGCTCGACATCCAGCCGCCCAGGAAGAGCGACAAGCCCAAGGCCGAGACGGCGCCGGCCTGAAGCGGTCGGCATCCGCCTCAGGCCGCGATGTCCAGGCGATAGAAGCGGACCAGCATCCGGTATAGCGACGGATGCTCGGCCCGCAGTCCGTCGGGGGCGACGAAGAGCGCTTCGCTGGCGACCGCGAAGAACTCCTCGGGCGCCTGCGCACCGTAGGGGTCGAGCGCGGTGTCCTCGCCCGCTTCGACACGCCTGACGAAGGCTTCGTACTCGGCCGACAGCGTGCGCTGCCAATCCGCGCGCGCGATCTCGGGCGGCAGCACGGGAACGCCGTCGGCGGCGCCGTCCTCCATGTCCAGCACGTGCGCGAACTCGTGGATGACGACGTTGTAGCCCTCGGCAGCACTGCGCCCGCTGCCGCGCACGTCGCGCCAGGAGAGCATCACCGGCCCCCCCTGCACCGCCTCGCCGGAGAGGACTTCGTCGTATTCGTGCAGCACGCCGTCCTCGTCCAGCCGATGTCGATGCGCGATCACCTGATCCGGCTGCAGCACGATGCCGACGAAGCCGTCGTAATGCGAGAGCCCCAGCTGCAGCACCGGCAGGCAGGCCTGCGCCGCGACCGCGACGACGACGTCGTTGGTCAGACGCAGCGGCGCCACGGCGCTGAACTCCTTGCGGTCGAGGAAGAGGCTCGTCATGCGGCGCAAGGCCGTGCCTTGCGGATCGGCCGTGGTGCGCAGGAATGGGTAGCGAATCAGCGTGCGCTTCCAGAGATCGTCGGGGATGGCACGGCGGTGCAGCGCCGCGGCGTCGCGGCGGCCGTGCCACCAGCGCGAGAGGGCGCCGAACATCGGCAGTTCAGTCCGCGCCGGCCGCCTCGGGCGCGATGCGGCGCAGGCGGCCATCGGGCACCAGGCGCAGGACTTCGGCACGCGGCGCGTGCGCGTCGTCGAGGTCCCAGTCGCTGAGCACGTGCCGGCGCAGACCGCCGCCGAGGTCGTGCACCCCGGGCCGATGCGTGTGGCCGTGGATCATCTCGCGCGCGCCGCAGCTTGCCAGCAATGCACGGCAGGCCGGTGCGTCCAGGTCGGCCGCGGCGCGCGCGGGCTCGCGCTGCACGCGCATGCTCTCTTCGCGCATGGCACGCGCCAGTTCGACGCGTTGCGCCAGGGGCCGCGCCAGGAAGGCATCCTGCCAGCCGCGGCTTCGCACCTGCGCGCGGTAGGCCTGGTAGCCGTGGTCGGCCAGGCACTGGGCGTCGCCGTGGGCGAGCAGCCAGCGCTGGCCTGCGGCGTGCAGGCAGCAGGGGTCGGGCAGGGCGCTCATGCCCAGTTCGGCGAGCAAGCGTGTGCCGAAGAGGAAGTCCCGGTTGCCGGGCATGAAGGCCAGCGTGCGCCGGCGCGCCGCGCGCTGCAGCAGGTCCAGCAGCGCGCGCTCGAAGGGGAACGCGCGCGCGTCGTCGCCGACCCAGACTTCGAACACGTCGCCCAGCAGCAGCACGTGGTCGGCCGCGCCCTCCTGCAGGTAGGTCTCGAAGGCCTGCAGCGTGCGCGGATGGTCGGGTGCCAGATGCAGGTCGGCGACGAAGTCGATGGCGCGCCAGCCTGCCCTGGGCGCCCAGACGGGCAGGGCCGCCGCTTCGCTCACCTGGGCAGGGCCCACTTCGAACGCGCGACGTCGCGGGCGTTCAGCCCACGACCAGCACGCTCTGGATCACCACGTCGTCGAGCGGCACGTCGTCGTGAAAGCCCTTGCGGCCGGTGCGCACCTTCTCGATCGCGTCCACCGCCTCGGTGCCGGCGACGACCTTGCCGAAGACGGCGTAGCCCCAGCCGTCCTGCGCGCGATCGTTGTCGAGGAAGCCGTTGTCGCTGGTGTTGATGAAGAACTGCGCCGTCGCCGAGTGCGGGTCCGAGGTGCGCGCCATCGCCAGCGTGTACTTCAGGTTCTTCAGGCCGTTCTTCGCTTCGTTGGCGATGGGCTTGTCGGTGGCCTTTTGCTTCATGCCGGGCTCGAAGCCGCCGCCCTGGATCATGAAGCCCTTGATCACGCGGTGGAACACGGTGCCGTCGAAGTGGCCCTTCTCGACGTAGGCGAGGAAGTTGCGCACGCTCTCGGGTGCCTTCTCGTCGTCGAGCTCGATGTCCAGCGTCCCGAGGCTGGTCTGCATCTTCACGGTCTTGCTCATGGCTTATTCCTCCAGGATGGCCTTGCGGATGACGACGTCGGTGACCGGCAGGTTGGCGAACGCCGGGCCGCGGTCGGCGGTGGGAACGGCCTTGATGCGGTCGACCACGTCCATGCCCTGCACCACCTTGCCGAAGACGGCGTAGCCGCCGCCGTAGCTGTCCAGCGGCAGGTTGTCGACCACGTTGATGAAGAACTGCGAGGTGGCGCTGTTGGGTGCCGCGGTGCGCGCCATCGCGATCGTGCCGCGCAGGTTGGACAGGCCGTTGCCGGCCTCCAGCGGGATCGGCGCGCGCGTGGGCTTCTGCACCCGCTCGGCGCTGTAGCCGCCGCCCTGGATCATGAAGCCGTCGATCACGCGGTGGAAGATGGTGCCGTCGTAGTGGCCGGCCTTCACGTACTGGACGAAGTTCTCCACCGACTTGGGTGCCTTGGCCGCGTCGAGCTCGAGCACGATGTCGCCCTGGCTGGTGGACAGGCGCACCTTCTGCGCCCAGGCGGCGGGAACGGCGGCGAGCCCGAGAACCAGCGCCATGGCGACGGCCGGGATCGATCGCGTCGCGCCGAAGCGGCGCGGCTTCTTGTCTTGCATGGATTCTCCCTGGCGGCAGGCCCGCGCACGGGGGATCCGCACCCAGCGCCGCTCGCTATACTGGACGATTCTATCGGGCGCCTTCGACGCCTTGCCAGGCGCAGGGCCGCGCCTTGTGCCCGCGCTGCCGACGCATGAGCCTTCGCATCCACAACACGCTGACGCGCCGCGTCGAGGACTTCCAGCCGATCGAGCCCGGCCACGTGCGCATGTACGTGTGCGGCATGACGATCTACGACCTCTGCCACATGGGCCACGCGCGCATGATGATGGCCTTCGACGTCGTCTACCGCTGGCTGCTGGAGAGCGGATTTCGCGTCACCTACGTGCGCAACATCACCGACATCGACGACAAGATCATCAAGCGCGCGCTCGAGCGCGGCATCGCGATCCGCGCGCTCACCGACGAGATGATCGCCGCCATGCGCGAGGACATCGCCGCCATCGGCATCCTCGCGCCCACGCACGAGCCCCGCGCCACCGAGTACGTGCCGCAGATGCTGGCGCTGATCGGCCGCCTCGAGGACAAGGGCCTGGCCTATCGCGCCGGCAACGGCGACGTGAACTTCGCGGTGCGCCGCTTCCCCGGCTACGGCAAGCTCTCGGGCAAGTCGATCGACGAGCTGCGTGCGGGCGAGCGCGTGGAGGTGGCCGACGGCAAGGACGACCCGCTGGACTTCGTGCTCTGGAAGGCCGCCAAGCCCGAGGAGCCCGACGACGCGCGCTGGGCGAGCCCCTTCGGCAGCGGTCGCCCGGGCTGGCACATCGAGTGCTCGGCGATGAGCTGCGCGCTGCTGGGCGAGCCCTTCGACATCCACGGCGGCGGCATGGACCTGCAGTTCCCGCACCACGAGAACGAGATCGCGCAGAGCGAGGGCGCCAGCGGCGGCGAATTCGTCAGGGTGTGGATGCACAACGGCTTCCTCAACGTCGACAACGAGAAGATGTCGAAGTCGCTGGGCAACTTCTTCACCATCCGCGACGTGCTGCGGCACTTCGACGGCGAGACGCTGCGCTTCTTCATGCTGCGCACGCACTACCGCAGCCCGTTCAACTTCGGCGACGCCAACCTCGAGGACGCGCGCCAGGCGCTGCGCCGGCTCTACACCGCGCTGCACGCGGCGCTCGGCGACGCGGCTGCGCCCGCCGACGAAGCCATCGACTGGAGCGACGCGCGCGCGGCCGCGTTTCGCGCGGCGATGGACGACGACTTCAACACCCCCGGCGCGATGGCCGTGCTCTTCGAGCTCGCGAGCGAGGTCAACCGCACGCGCGACGCCGCACGCGCGGCCCTGCTGCGCCGGCTGGGGCGTTGCCTGGGCATCCTGCAGCAGTCCCCGCGCGCCTTCCTGCAGGCCGGCGCCGAGCTGGACGAGGAGGCGATCCGCGCCGCCATCGCGGCACGCGCGGCGGCCAAGGCGGCGCGCGATTTCGCCACCGCCGACCGCATCCGCCAGGAGCTCGCGCAGCAGGGCGTGAAGCTCGAGGACGGCGCGCAGGGCACGAGCTGGGTGAGGGCCTGAAGCCTTGCCCAAGCGCCCCATCGCGAGCAAGACGGCCGCCGCGGCGCCGCCGCCGCAGGCGGGCGCCTCGGCGCCTCTGTACTGGGAAGAGGCCTGCCGGCACCTGGCGCGGCGCGACCGCGTCATGAAGCGCCTCATCCCGCGCTATGGCAGCGCTTGCCTGCAAAGCCGAGGCGATGCCTTCGGCACGCTTGCGCGCTCCATCGTCGGGCAGCAGATCTCGGTGAAGGCGGCGCAGTCGGTGTGGGAGCGTTTCGTGCGGCTGGTCGCGCAGGAGGCGCAGGAGGGCGAGGCGGTCACGCCCGAGAGCGTGCTTGCGCAGCCGACGGCGCGGCTGCGCGAGGCCGGGCTGTCGCTGCGCAAGGCCGAGTACCTGCTCGATCTGGCGCGCCACTTCGAGGCCGGCAGCGTGCACGTGCCGCAGTGGCAGGGCATGGACGACGAGGCCATCATCGCCGAGCTCGTGGCCATCCGCGGCATCGGCCGCTGGACGGCGGAGATGTTCCTCATCTTCCACCTCATGCGCCCGAACGTGCTGCCGCTGGACGACATCGGCCTGCTGCGCGGCGTGAGCCTGAACTACTTCAGCGGCGAGCCCGTCTCGCGCGCCGAGGCGCGCGAGCTCGGCGAGGCCTGGGCGCCGTTTCGGTCGGTGGCGACTTGGTATATTTGGCGCAGCCTCGACCCGCTGCCGGTGGAGTATTGATGAGCAAACGTCACTTTCTGGATTTCGAGCAGCCCATCGCCGAACTCGAGTCCAAGATCGACGAACTGCGCTTCGTGCAGAACGAGTCGGCGGTCGACATCTCCGACGAGATCGATCGCCTGTCCAAGAAGAGCCAGCAGCTCACCAAGGACATCTATTCCAGCCTCTCGCCCTGGCAGGTGACGCAGATCGCGCGTCACGCGCAGCGGCCCTACACGCTGGACTACGTCGCCGAGATCTTCACCGACTTCCAGGAGCTGCACGGCGACCGGCACTTCGCCGACGACCTCTCCATCGTCGGCGGCCTGGCGCGCTTCAACGGCCAGCCCTGCATGGTCATCGGCCATCAGAAGGGTCGCGACACCAAGGAGCGCACGGCGCGCAACTTCGGCATGTCCCGCCCCGAGGGCTACCGCAAGGCGCTGCGCATGATGAAGCTGGCCGAGAAGTTCGGCCTGCCGGTGTTCACCTTCGTCGACACGCCCGGCGCCTATCCGGGGATCGGCGCCGAGGAGCGGGGCCAGTCCGAAGCCATCGGTCGCAACATCTTCGAGATGGCGCAGCTGCAGGTGCCCATCGTCTGCACCATCATCGGCGAGGGCGGCTCCGGCGGCGCGCTGGCCATCAGCGTCGGCGACCAGGTGCTGATGCTGCAGTTCAGCGTCTATTCGGTGATCTCGCCCGAGGGCTGTGCATCCATCCTCTGGAAGACCGCGGAGCGCGCCAGCGATGCCGCCGAGGCGCTGGGAATCACCGCGCACCGCCTGAAGGCGCTGGGCGTCGTCGACAAGATCGTCAACGAGCCCGTGGGCGGCGCGCACCGCGACCCCAAGTGGATGGCCGCGCAGCTCAAGCGCGCGCTCAACGACGCGCTGCGCCAGGTGGTCGACTTGAAGCCCAAGGAGCTGCTGCAGCGGCGCTACGAGCGGCTGCAGGCCTACGGGCGCTTCACCGACACGAAGGAGCGCTGAGGGCGAGCTTCGGCGCGGCCCATGGACGCCGGGGCGCCGACGGGCGGGCTGCACCTGGCGGTGGCCGTGAGCGGCGGCATCGACTCGACCGCACTGCTGCACGCCTGTGCCCGCCTGGCCACACCGCTTGGCGTGCAGGTGCATGCACTGCACGTGCACCATGGCCTGCAGCCCGAGGCCGATTCCTGGCTGGCAGGCGTGGCGGCGCAGTGCCGGCGCTGGGCCCGCCGCGGCTTGGCGATCGAGTTCCACGAGCAGCGTCTGCGGGGCGGCCCCGCGCGCGGCGAAAGCATCGAGGCCTGGGCGCGGCGCGAACGCTACCGTGCCCTGGCCGCGATGGCGCATGCGGCCGGCTGCAGCGTCGTGCTGCTGGCGCAGCATCGCCGCGACCAGGCGGAGACGGTGCTGCTGCAGGCGCTGCGTGGGGCGGGCTCGGCGGGCCTGGCGGCGATGCCGGCGCGGCGCGAACGCGACGGCATCGTGTGGCTGCGTCCCTGGCTGGAGCAGCCGCGCGCGGCGATCGAGGCTTACGCGCGGCGCTGGCGCCTGCGCGCGGTGCTCGATCCGTCCAATGCCGACCCCCGCTTCGCGCGCAGCCGCCTGCGCACGCAGGTCTGGCCGGCGCTGCAGGCGGCCTTCCCGGAAGCCGAGGTGGCGCTGGCGGCCGTGGCACGCCGTGCGGCGCTGGCGCGCGCGCTGGAGCATGAGGTCGCCACGCAGGATCTGCGGGCGCTGTGCGACGGTGACGCGCTGCGGATCCCAGCGTGGCTCGAGCTGAGCCCGGCGCGGCGCGCCGCGGCATTGCACGCGTGGCTTGCGCGCGCGCTCGCCCCCGGTTGGCCGATGTCCCTGTTGCACCGGCTGCTGCAGGAGCTGCCGGGGGCAACTCAGGCGCGATGGCCGGCGGGCGATGCCGAGCTGCGCGTGTATCGCGGGCGGCTGATTGCGGTGAGGCCGAGCGCGAACGCGAGCGCGAGCACGCACACCATCGTCGCGCCGTCGGATCGGATGCGCAGCATCGACCTCTCGCAACCCGGCGACTACGAAGTGCCGCCCTGGGTGGGCCGCTGGCGCGTCGAGCACGTGCACGAAGGCGGAGTTCCCGCTGCGCGACTGCGTGACTGCGAGCTGCGCCCGCGCCGGGGCGGCGAGCAGTTTCAGCGTCATCCGCAGGGCCCGCCACGGCGGCTGAAGAAGCAGTTCCAGGAGCTCGGCGTTCCCCCCTGGGAGCGCAACGCGCCACTGCTCTGGGCGCAAGGGCAACTCGTCTTCGTTCCCGGCCTGGGCCTGGACGCACGCGCGCAGGCGCTGCCGGGTGCGCCGCGCGTGCGCCTGCACTGGCTGCCCTGATCGCCGCGCACGTACCAGCCACTACAATTCCAAGCTTTTGCGCAGCGCCGAGCTGGCTCGCTGCGCCCTGTGGCTTGCGTCGCGTCGGCAGACTTTCATGGCATTGATCGTTCATAAGTACGGTGGCACGTCGATGGGTTCGACGGAGCGCATCCGCAACGTCGCCCTGCGCGTGGCCAAGTGGGCCCGCGCCGGGCACCGCATCGTGGTCGTGCCCTCGGCGATGAGCGGCGAGACCAATCGCCTGCTCGCGCTGGCCAAGGAACTGGCGCCGGCAACGTCCACCCCGCAGAGCCTGCGCGAGCAGGACGCCATCGCCGCCACCGGCGAGCAGGTCTCGGTCGGGCTGCTGGCGCTTGCCCTGCAGGCGCAAGGGCAGCCGGCGGTCAGCTTCGCGGGCTGGCAGGTGCCCATCGTCACCGACGACGCCTTCACCAAGGCACGCATCCAGCACATCGCGGACGCGCGCGTGCGCGCCGAACTCGACGCCGGCAAGGTGGTCATCATCACCGGCTTCCAGGGCCTGAACGAGGCAGGCGACGTGACCACGCTCGGCCGCGGCGGCAGCGACACTTCGGCCGTCGCGGTGGCGGCGGCACTCGGCGCCGACGAGTGCCTCATCTACACCGACGTCGACGGCGTCTACACCACCGACCCGCGCATCGTCCCCGAGGCGCGGCGCCTGGCCAGCGTGAGCTTCGAGGAGATGCTCGAGATGGCGAGCCTGGGCTCCAAGGTGCTGCAGATCCGCTCGGTGGAGTTCGCCGGCAAGTACAAGGTGCCGGTGCGCGTGCTCTCGAGCTTCACGCCGCCGGACATCCCGCTCGAGGAGGAATCCCGCTCGGGCACGCTGATCACTTTCGAGGAAGACGAGAAGATGGAAAAAGCCGTGGTGTCGGGAATCGCGTTCAACCGCGACGAAGCCAAGATCACCGTCATGGGCGTACCCGACCGGCCGGGCGTGGCGTTCCAGATTCTCGGCCCCGTGGCCGAAGCCAACATCGACGTCGACGTCATCATCCAGAACGTCTCGCACGACGGGCGCACCGACTTCTCCTTCACCGTCAACCGCGGGGACTACGCGCGCACGATCGATCTGCTGATGAACAACGTCGTCCCCGCCACCGGCGCGCAGCAGGTGATCGGGGACCCGAAGATCTGCAAGGTCTCGATCGTCGGCATCGGCATGCGCAGCCACGTCGGCGTGGCCAGCCGGATGTTCCGCACGCTCTCCGAGGAGGGCATCAACATCCAGATGATCAGCACGAGCGAGATCAAGACCAGCGTGGTCATCGACGAGAAGTACATGGAGCTCGCCGTGCGCGCGCTGCACAAGGCCTTCGAACTCGACGCCGGCAGCGTGGCCGCGGAGTGATCGCAGCCCTTTTCGAGGCTAGAATGCGCGGCTTCTTCGCGCTGGAGTCGTGACCGAGTGGCCGAAGGTGCTCCCCTGCTAAGGGAGTATGTGGGCAAAACCTGCATCGAGGGTTCGAATCCCTCCGACTCCGCCAGTGATGGGTTCGAGGACGTCCGCCGAAGTCCGCTGGCCGCGGTTGCGGCGCGGGATGACGAACGGGGCGTCGTCGCCCTTCTCGAACTCCAGGCGGATCATCGGTTCGGCCATGCGCTTCTTGCGGGCGGCGGTGCAGTTCACTTCGCCCAGCAACTGGCTGAGCGGCGCAAAGTCCTGCAGGATGGCCTTGCCTTCGCTCCAGCTTCGGAGGTTCATGGCCTTCGGCCGGTCGAAGAGGTTCTCCACGTTGTAGACGGCCAGGCGCATGGGGTGATCCTCCCGCGTTCCCATGAACGCATTGTGTCGATGGCGAGGCTGGCGGGTCACCCCTCGTGCCATCGACGGCCAACTGCCGGCGTGGTTTGCCGGTTGGCGCTGGGGCCGCATGGCTTCCGGGCCGGCGGTGTGGCGGCGGGTGTGCTGCTCAGGGGCCCTTCTTGTCCGCGGCGGCGCTCGGCAGGCCAAGCACTCGGCGCAGCCATGCGGACATGGGTCGATCGGGGCCGAGGGCCTGCTCGATCGTCACCAGCGCCAGTTCGGGCTGGTGGCAAGCCTCGGCCCCGTCGAGAGCCAGGCGGTGCGCTTCGTGCGCATCCAGACCGGTGAGTTCGTAGCCATGGCCCATCGACATCCAGTGCAGTGCGGCCAGGGCGCATTGCATGGCGAACGCCGGTTGCTTCTGCAGGTGGTCGCGTGCGGCGCGGGTCAGGGTCTTCGGGTCGCAGGGTGGGCAGCAGCTGGTCGGCCCATGCCGAGGCCAGCTCGGGCGTGGCGCACAGTTCGCCCCAGTGGTCGCCCAGGTGCTCGATGTAGGGCGGGTCGTCGTTCTGGATGGCTTCGAAGAGGCGGTCGAGCCACTTCTTGCGTGTGGCGCTGTCCACTGGTGCCTTGCTGATGATGGGCGCCAGTTCCCGTACTGCCGCATAGGTGGCGTTGCCCAGCGCGCCAGAGGAGCTGGCGACCTGGCACAGTGCCGGCGAGAGCTTCTCGAGGAACAGGACGGCACCCTCCGCGGCTTGCGCAGGGTCCCGCTTCAGTGCTGCGCGGATCTCGGCCAGGGCGCCGTGGATGCGCTCGATGGCCAGCTTCGATCCGTTCCAGCCGAAGGCGGCGCGGCGGAACCGGGTTCGGAATGTCCAGGCGTGCATGAGCAGGGTTGGGTCGTCAGAGTTGCACGGCGCCGCGTTGCCAGGCGTCTCGCGAGGCTTCCGCGGTCTGGATCTGGCCGTCGGTGGCCAGGCGTTCGAGCAGCCGGTCCGGCTCGGGCGCCGAGCGCAAGGTGCTGCGCTGCCTGGTGCGCTGGACTGATACGCGATGCCAGGGTGCTGAAGGGCGTGAGTCCGTCCGCTGAAGCGACGCGTTGCAGGCGGGAGGCCCAGCCGCGCATAGCGAGCAAATGACGAGCAAGCGTACGCGCAAGCATGTCGATTGCGAGACAAGATGAGTGGCGTACCCAGGAAAGTCTAATTTTGCTGGGTACGTATGGCATCATACAAAAAAAAATAGGCACGTCCTGGGTATGACATGGCGACGCACAGTAGGCCCTTGTTCCAGTCTCACGAGCTGGCCTTCCGAACTCAGTATGCCGAGCTGAAGGAGCGGGTGCGCGTCGCAGGTCCGCTGCTTCCCGGAAGCGCCGGAACGCTGGTGAAGCGCAGTGCGACTGGGCGGTCGTACTGGTACCGTGCCTACCAGAGCGCCGCCGGCCGGCAGGTCGAGGACCTTGTCTGCCGCGATGGTGACGACGAAACCTTCGAGCGGGCCCGGTCAGACATCGAGTTCAGCCGTTGGGTCGCCACGCAGGTGCGCACGCTGCGCAAGCTCGAGTTTCAGGTGGCCGACAAGGCCGTGGGTCATGTCCTCGTCGAGCTGCACAACGCCGGCCTGCTGCAGGCGGGGCTTTGCCTGGTCGGGACGCTGGGCTACATGGCTCTGCTCAATGAACTCGGCGTTTGTGCCGTGACCTCGCGCACGCAGGACATCGACCTGGCGGCGGGCCAGCAGCTGCACTTGGCTGCGCCGAGGTCGTTGCAGGAGGTGATGGAAAAGACCAGGATGGGCTTTCATCCGGTACCCGCTGTTGCACCTGATGGTGCGTCGAGCTCACTGAAACTGCCGGGCGCAGAAGGCTTGCGGGTGGATCTGCTGACGCACGGAAACGAAACCGGCGGGCTGGTCGCCATCCCTGCACTGGCTTGGCATGCGCAGACTGTCGCTCACTACGACTACCTGCTCGAAGACGCCAGAGAGGCGGCTCTGCTCGCCGGAACACACTGCGTGCCGGTCCGTGTGCCCGCGCCGGAGCGGTTCATGTGGCACAAGTTCTATTCAGGACTCGCACGGACCAGCTTCGCCGAGAAGGCGGCCAAGGACATTCGCCAGGGTGCAATGCTTGCGGTCGTCCTGGCAGACCAAGACGAGGACCTGGTGGTCGAGGCGGCTGCCGAGTTGCCAAGGTCCATGAGAAAAGTGCTGGGAGCGCAACGAAAGAGGTTTCTCAGCGCACTTGATGATGCGGCACCGGCGCGGGGGCTGCTTGAGCGAGCCTTCGAGGCTGCGTAGAGTCCACGCAGACATGCCGGGCTTGGCTGGGTCCGGCACGGTTGTTGGTCGCTACTGGAGGACGCCCGACGCCTTCAACGTGCTCTCGTGACGGGACACCTTGCTTGGCGCAGTGCTGGCAGACTGGGACTTCGATTTGGTCTCCGCCACGGACTGAGGGGCTGCCGACGGAGCTCGAAAAGGAGAAGGGGTTGGCGACTTACATCGCCAACCCCTTGATTTTCTTGGCTCCCCGACCTGGGCTCGAACCAGGGACCTACGGATTAACAGTCCGGCGCTCTACCGACTGAGCTATCGGGGAATAGCCTCGCAGTATAGCGTGCTTTTCGGCGGCGGCTTCGCGATCAGAGCGTGGCCTGAACGCTCAGCGACCAGGTGCGGGGGGCGAGCGGGTAGAGGTAGGCGTGGCCGTACTGGTAGGGTGACTCCTTCCAGGCGCGCGCGTCGGCGAGGTTGTCGACGCCCGCGCGCCAGACGAGCCTGTGTTGTCCGAGCCGGTGCGCGTAGCGCAGCGCGAGGTCCATGCGCGTCCAGCCCGGTGTGGCGATGCGGTTGTCGGGCAACACCATGCGCCGGCCCTCGTGGGTGAGGAAGGCCAGCAGCGCCAGACCGGGAACGGCGCTGACGTTGTAGGCGGCCTGCGCCTTCAGGCTGCGTGCGGGCACGTTGGTCGGTTGCATGCCGTTGAGCCCCGCCTGCGCCGAGCCTTCGCGGCGTGCGCGCAGCCAGAGTGCGCTGCCGCGCAGGCTCCAGGCACCGGCGCGCCATTCGGCCTCCGCCTCCAGGCCGCGATGGCGCGAATCGCCGTCGGCCTGGCGGGTGCAGCTGGCGTCGTCGCTGCAGCTGCCGATGTCGGCCCACTCGGGGCGGCGGATGTCGAAGGCCGCAAGACTCCAGTCGAGCACGGCGCTGCGCTGCTTGAGCCCGAGTTCGACGCCGCGGCTGCGCAGCGCCGAGAGCGCTTGTCCGGCGTTGGTGTAGCGGCTGCGATTGGGCGCCACGGTGCTCTCGATGCCCTGGCCCCAGCTCGCGTAGGCGAGGGTGTCGGCGGTGAGGGCCCAGCTTGCAGCCAGCCACGGCGTGGTGAAGGACTGCTCGTAGGACGTGGCGCGGGAGCCGTCGGTGCGCACGCTGCGCCGGTCCAGCCGCGTATGGCGCACGCCGAACCAGAGGCCGAGTTCGGAGCTGATCGCGGCGTGGTCCTGCAACTGCAGCTCGGTGCTGCGCTCGTCACGGTCGGTGTTCTCGTCGGTGAGTGTGGGGTCCGCGGGCAGCACGACGCTGCCGTCGATGCGGCCGATGCCGACCCAGTTGTAGGCCTGGCGATCGAAGCGCGCACGCTGGCGCGACTGCAGCACGCCCAGGCGCAGCGCGTGCTCGATGCCGGCGAGCCGCGCGCGCCCCTGCAGCGAGAGCTCGAACGCGTCGCTGGTTCGGCGCTCGTTCTCGCTGCGGAAGTCGTAGAGGTCGAAGCTGCCGTCGCTGCAGTAGCGCGTGTAGTCGTCCTCGCTGCTGCAGCCGAAGGGGAAGGCGATGCGGTCGTCGCTGGAGAGGCGCTGGCGCATCGCGTGCGCGACGAAGCGCCATTCGCCCGCCAGCGCCTGCGTCAGCCGCAGCGAGCCGGTGCGTCCGGCCATCACCATCGGCAGCGACCAGGGCTGGTTGTTGAGGTTGGTGCGCGGGTCGATGTCGCGCGCGCTTGGCAGGCGGTCGCCCAGCAGGCTGAAGCCGGGCGTGCTGGGCTGGCTCTGGCGGCTGTATTCGATCTCGGCCTCCAGCAGCGTGCCGGCCACGGGCTCGGCATCGACGGCGAGTGCCAGCAGTCGGCGGTTGCCGCGGCTGTCGTGCAGGCGCGGCTGCAGGTGGCCGATCTCGGCGTTGACGCGCCAGCCGAAGGCGGTGTCGCCGTCACCGAGGTCGACGGCGGCGATCAGGTTCTCGTCCTGCTGCCACGCCAGGCTCGCCTGGCGCAGGTGGCCCGCGGGGCGCTTGACGCTGAGGTTCACGAGGCCGCCCGGTGCGCTGGTTCCGGCCTGCAGCCCGCTCGTGCCCTTGAGCAGTTCGAGCGCGCGCTTGTTGGCCAGCGGCAGCGCCGTCTCGGCGTTGATCGGCAAGCCGTCGCGGCGCACGTTGGCGCTGGGGTCGAGCGTGAAGCCGCGTACCGCCATCAGGCCCCAGTAGCCCGGGGCGTTGTAGGCGTCGGTGGTGCCGGCGTCCAGCCGCGTGAGTTCGCCCAGGCCCGTGATGCCGGCGTCCGCGAGCTGGCTGGTCGTGATGACGGTGGCCGCGAACGGCGCGCGCGCAAGCGGCACGTCGCCGAAGCCGGAGATCGACGCGCTGTTGCTGCTGCTGCGTCCGGTGATGGTGACGGTCTGCGTCGGCGGGTCGTCGGCGGCCGCCGGCAGCGGCAGCGCGGCGCAGACGAAGAGCAGGGCCGCGAGTGCGGGCGGAGTGCGCCGCGGGTGCGGCGCGATGCGGACGGATGAATGTGTGGACGATGCCATCGTGAGCCTTCTCGGTCGATGGCAGGTGGGCAACGCGAACGGGTGGGCGACGAGGGAGAAAACGCGGCGCCCGGATCCGGCTGCTTCCCTGCGCGAGGATTACCTCAATCAGGTTCAAAGGGACTTTCTCAGCCGCTCCGGCCGCGAGGACCGGGGCAGCACCCCCAGCGAGGATGGCCGTGCCAGCGGACACGGCCGGCGGCGATGATAGCCGCGTGCGAGGGCGCGCCATGCAAAAAGGCCCGCGCGAGGCGGGCCTTCTTCGCCGGGCCTTCTTCGCCGGGCCTGGCGCGTCAGTCGAACACCGGCGACTCGACCCCCAGCACCTTGTGCAGCTTGGGACTGGTGGTGGTGTACTGCAGCATCACGCGCTTGTCCGGGAAGACGTAGGGCGAGGCGGCGAACGCGGCGAGCGCGGCTTCGTGGAAGCCCGAGAGGATGAGCTTCTTCTTGCCCGGGTAGGTGTTGATGTCGCCGACGGCGAAGATCCCCGGGATGCTGGTCTCGAACTTCGCGGTGTCGACGACGATCTGCTTGCGCTCGATCTCCAGGCCCCACTGCGCGATCGGGCCGAGCTTGGGGCTGAGGCCGAAGAAGACGAGCAGCATGTCCAGCGGCACGACGCGCGTGACGCCGTCGCCGCCGGTGACCTTGATCGACGCGAGGCGTCCGTCCTGCTCCTCGAAGCCGCTGACCTGGCCGACCATGAACTGCATCTCGAGCGCGTCGCAGAGTTCGCGCATGCGTGCCACGCTGGCGGGCGCGGCACGAAAGCCATCGCGCCGGTGCAGCAGGATCACGCTCTCGGCCTTGTTCGGGCCGTCCTGCACGAAGTTCAGCGTCCAGTCCAGCGCCGAGTCGCCGCCGCCGACGATGACGAGGTTCCTCCCCGCGAACTGCGCCGGGTTGCGCACGCGGTAGAAGAGCTGCGTGCCGTCGAACTTCTCGATGCCGTCGACCTTGAGCGTGCGCGGCTGGAAGGAGCCGACGCCGCCGGCGATGAAGACCGTCTTCGTCAGGAAGCGCGTGCCCTTGCTCGTTTCGACGAAAAAGCGGCCGTCAGCCTCCTTGCGCACGACGCCGACCTCCTGCCCGAAATGGAAGCTCGCGCCGAAGGGCTCGATCTGCTTGAGCAGGTTGTCCGTCAGTTCCTTGCCGGTGCACACCGGCACCGCGGGGATGTCGTAGATGGGCTTGTCCGGGTAGAGCTCGATGCACTGGCCGCCCGGGTAGCCCAGCGAGTCGACGACGTGGGCCTTGATCTCGAGAAGGCCCAGTTCGAAGACCTGGAAGAGCCCGACGGGGCCGGCGCCGATGATCACGGCGTCGGTCTCGATGGGGCCGTCGTGGCTGCGGGCGGCGTCGGTCACGGCAGGGTTCGGAGTGGGCTTCATGATCCTCGTCGGCATGGACTCGCGGGCTCAGCGAATCAGGTAGGGGAGCTTGTTCTTCCGGTCTTTCCAGTCATCGGCGTCGGCCAGGGCGGGTTTGCGCTTGGTGATCGTCGGCCACTTCTTGGCGAGCTCGGCATTGAGGTCGATGTAGCCGAGCTGGTCGCCCGGCACGTCTTCCTCGGGAACGATGGCGTTCACCGGGCACTCGGGGATGCAGACGGCGCAGTCGATGCACTCGTCGGGGTCGATGGCGAGGAAGTTGGGCCCTTCGCGAAAGGCGTCGACGGGGCAGACATCGACGCAATCGGTGTACTTGCAGCGGATGCAGGAATCGAGAACGACGTGGGTCATGGTGCGGAATTCGAGAGCTTGGACGGGATGAACCGGCCACGACCTGCGAAATCGCGGCACCGGCACGCTGTGCCGACCAGAGGCACGGCGCGCTCGGTGAATTCTAGGGTGAGGGGGTTTCTACCGATCAGCGTGCGGGCTCCGGCATCAGGGTCTTGCCGGCCCGGCTCGTTCGTGTCAAGGGCGTGGCACCCACGCCGACCGTCACCACCGTGGGCCGTCCGGCATGCAGCAGCGCCGCACAGCCCAGGGCGTGCAGCGCGTGGTCGCTGTGCAGCTCATCGGGCCAGCCCGCGCGCGAGACGACGCTCACCGGCGCGTCGGCCGGCCAGCCGCGCGCCCGCAGGCGGCGGCCGAGCCGGGCGAGCCGGCGCCCGGCCATGTAGTAGACCTCGGTATCGGCCCGACCGTGGTACCCGGCGGGAGGGGGCGCGGCGCAGCGCAGGTCGTCCGCGCCATCGTGGGTGACTGCCGTGGCCAGGCTCACGCTGCGGCCCTGGCCGCGACGCGTGAGCGGGCGCTGGATGCCGGCGGCTGCCGCCAGCGCGGCCGTGATCCCCGGCACCACCTCGCAATCGATACCCGCTTCCCGCAGCGCCAGCAGTTCCTCCTCGAGGCGTCCGAAGACGCCGGGATCGCCCCCCTTCAGGCGCACCACGATGTCGTGCGCCTTGGCCATGGCCACGAGCAGGGCGTCGATCGCGGGCTGCGCGGTGGCGTGCGCGTAGCCGCGCTTGCCGACGTCGATCCAGCGCGCGGCGGGCGCCCAGTCGCGCAGCGCAGGGTCGGTGAGGGCGTCGAAGAGCACCACCTGTGCGCTCGCCAGGCGCTGCGCGCCGCGCAGTGTGATGAGGTCGGCGGCGCCCGGTCCGGCGCCGATGAAGATCACGCGTCCCATCGCGCGGCGTCTCATGCGGCCAGCGGCTGCGGGCGGCTGTGCAGCCCGCACTCGCGCCTGCCGTCCTGTTCCCACCACCAGCGTCCGGCGCGGAAGTCCTCGCCCGGGGCGACGGCGCGCGTGCAGGGCTGGCAGCCGATGCTCGGGAAGCCCTGGTCGTGCAGCGGGTTGTAGGGCACCTCGTGCACGCGCACGTAGTGCCAGACGTCGGCGTCGCTCCAGTGCGCCAGCGGGTAGTACTTGGCGCGGCCGTCGTGGTCGGTCTCGTGCAGCGGTACCTGGGCACGGTGCTCGGACTGGTCGCGCCGCAGCCCGGTGATCCAGGCGTCGCGCCCCTGCAGCAGGCGCCGCATCGGCTCGAGCTTTCGCAGCGCGCAGCAGGCATGACGCAGTTCGACGCTGCGGCGCATCGCCAGGGGCCCGTGCTCCTGCACGAAGCGCTGTACGTCCAGCGGTCGCGGCGCGAAGCGCTCGACGCGGATGCCGTAGCGCTGCGCGATCGCCGGGATCAAGGCCAGCGTCTCGGCGTGCAACGCGCCGGTGTCCAGCGTCGCCACCGCCACGGGCAGACCGTGACGCGCGATCAGGTCGGTGATCACCATGCCTTCGACACCCAGGCTCGTCGCCTGGACGATGCGGCCCGGGTGCGCCTGCGCCGCCTGGTGCAGCAGTTGCAACGACTGCGCCACGCGCTGCTCGAACCCCGGCGTCCTGTGCGCGCGCACGGCGTCGTCCTTGACGGGCGTGCGCGTGACGTCGTCCTGGTAGTGGCCTGCGAAGTAGTGCAGCGCCTTGCGCGCCTGCGCCTCGGACTGGTCCGCGCGCAGCTGCACTTCGTCGAAGCCGTTGCGCTGCAGCAGCGGCAGCATGTCGACGATGACGTCACCGGCCGCGCGCAGCCGGCCGCGATAGCCGACGCGGCTGCGCAGCAGCCGCGCCTGCGAATAGGCGCGGCCGTCGGTCCACTTCGGGAACTGCAGCACGAGGAGGTCCACGCGCTCGAGCAGCGTGCCGAGCGCGGTCACGTCGACCGTGTTCTCGAGCGCGACGGCGACCGGCACGCCCCGAGGCCAGCCGTCGCACGCCGCCTGCCATTGCGCGAGCGTGAGCAGGGCGTTGGCATGGGGCGACGGCGCGGCCTCTCCTCCGGTCGGGGAGCGCAGGAGAGGATCCTGGGCGGGAACGAACTGCATGCTTGGTTCTCTGGAAGTCGGCGGGCGGGTCCGGGTGGGGATCAGGCCGGCTGCGGGTGCGCGGTGTGCTGGCGCGCGGCGTCGGTGGCCTGGCGCAGCGTGCGCGCATCCAGGCGGCGCACGAGGTCGACGAAGTGCTCGCCCGGGGCGCGTTCGCGCCGATAGAGCTCGATCAGCGCCTCCACCACCTCGGGGACCTCGTCGGCGGCGAACGCCGGGCCGACGATGCGGCCGGTCGCCGCCGGACCGCTGAGCACCGAGCCGTCGGCGCCGCCCACCGTGACCTGGTACCACTCGCTGCCGTCCTTGTCGACGCCGAGGATGCCGATGTGGCCGCTGTGGTGGTGGCCGCAGCTGTTGATGCAGCCGCTGATGTGCAGGTCGATGTCGCCGATGTCGTAGAGGCGGTCGAGGTCGTCGAAGCGCTCGGTGATCGCCGCGGCCACCGGCAGCGAGCGCGCGTTGGCGAGCGCGCAGACGTCGCCGCCGGGGCAGGTGATCATGTCGGTGAGCAGGCCGATGTTGGGCGTGGCGAAGCCGTGCGCACGCGCCTGCTCCCAGAGGGCGCGCAGCGCCGTCTGCGGCACCCAGGGCAGGAGCAGGTTCTGGTCGTGCGAGACGCGCAACTCGCCCAGGCTGAAGCGGTCGGCGAGGTCGGCGGCGGCCTCCATCTGCGCTGCCGTGGCGTCGCCCGGCGCCTGGCCGACGCGCTTGAGCGAGAGCGTCACCGCGCGGTAGCCGGGAAAGCGGTGCGCATGCACGTTGCGCTCGAGCCAGCGGCGGTAGGCCAGCGGCGTGTCGGCCGGCAGCGGCTCGGGCGGCAGCGCCGGCAGCGGCGGGGCGTTCGGGAAGCAGGCGGCGACGCGGTCGAGCTCGGCCTGGGGAATGATGTGCGCGCCGGCCATGAGGTCGCTTTCGAGCAGTGCGGCGAACTCGGCGTTGACCCGGTCGACGAAGCGCTGGCCCTCGGCCTTGACGAGAATCTTGATGCGCGCCTTGAAGGCGTTGTCGCGCCGGCCGTGCAGGTTGTAGACGCGCACGATGGCCTCGATGTAGACGAGGACCTGCGCCCAGGGCACGAAGTCGGCCATGAGGGTGGCGACGATGGGCGTGCGGCCCATGCCGCCGCCGGCCCACACGCGAAAGCCGACCTCACCGGCCTCGTTGCGATGAAGCTGCAGCCCGATGTCGTGCCAGCCGCTGGCGGCACGGTCCTCGGCGGCGCCGAAGATGGCGATCTTGAACTTGCGCGGCAGGAAGGCGAACTCGGGGTGCAGCGTGCTCCACTGGCGCAGGATCTCGGCATAGGGCCGGGGATCGACCTCCTCGTCGGGCGCGAAGCCGGCAAAGGCATCGGTGGTGATGTTGCGGATGCAGTTGCCGCTGGTCTGGATGCCGTGCATGTCGACCTCGGCGAGCTTGTCCATCACATCCGCGGCTTCGGCGAGTGGAATCCAGTTGAACTGCAGGTTGTGGCGCGTCGTGAAATGGCCGTAGCCGCCGCGCTCCTGCGGCGTGCCGGCGTCGCGCAGGTCGTGTTCGCGCGCGATGCGCGCCAGCATGCGCAACTGCCGCGAGGCGATCTCGCCGTAGGGCACGGCGATGCGCAGCATCGGCGCATGGCGCTGGATGTACCAGCCGTTCTGCACCCGCAGCGGGCGCAGTTCGTCGTCGCTCAACTCACCGTCGCGATGCCGGCGCAACTGGTCGCGGAACTGCGCGGCGCGGGCACGCACGAACTGGCGGTCGAAGTCGGTGTAGCGATACATCGCGGGCCTTGGTCGAGGTCGGCGCGACTCTAGGCAAACGACTTATCGCTGTGAACGATTCGTTAGTGAGTTGAATATTCCAATGCAGAATATGCGAACCGATTCGTCGACGCGCTTGGTGACGCGCGGCATGCCTCGTGTGACCGGCCGACTCGGAAACCTTGGCTCAAAAATGGGGGAGGAGACTCTTCGACCCGACCACGTCGTCGCGGCCAACCTGGTTCGTTGCGAGCGACGCACGGATGCGTCGGGTTCGAGGCCAGACTGCGCCGCGTTTCAACCGATCGATCGGACCGCGAGAGCACGCGCAGTCACCGCCCCGTCTCCTCCAGCTGCGGCTTCTCGAGGTGCCCCACGCCGGGGAACAATCTCGACCATACGAACGGCGCCACGAGGACGATGGCCGACAGGATGAGCAGGCCCATCGCCAGCGGCGAGTCCCAAAGGATGTCGAGCTTGCCGTCCGAGATGGTCAAGGCACGGCGCAGGTTCTTCTCCATCTGCTCGCCCAGCACCAGCCCCATCACCACCGGCACCAATGGAATGCCGGCCTTGCGGAACACCCAGCCGACCACGCCGAAGCCCAGCATGACGTACAGGTCGAAGATCGAACCCGAAATGCCATAGACGCCGACGAAGGAGACCAGCACCACCCCGGGCATCAGGTACTTGACCGGAATGTTGAGCACCCGTGCGAACAGGCCCACCATCGGCAGGTTCATCGCCAGCAGCATGATGTTGCCGATGAACAGCGCGGCGATCAGGCCCCAGACCACGTCCGGGTTCTTGGTGAAGAGCAGCGGTCCCGGAGTGATGTCGAGCGACATCAGTACGCCCAGCAGCACCGCCGTGGTTGCAGAGCCCGGCACGCCGAGCGCCAGCATCGGCACCAGCGTGCCGCCGGCCGCCGCGTTGTTGCCGGCCTCGGGTGCCGCCACCCCTCGTGGATCGCCCTGTCCGAAGTACCCCTTCTTGCCGAGCCACTTCTTCTCGGCCACGTAGGCGATGAACGCACCGAACGAGGCACCGGCACCGGGGAGGATGCCAGCAAGGAAGCCGAGCACGGTGCCGCGACCCATGGTCGGAATGGTTGACTTGAGCATGCTCCAAGGCAGCTTGGAGCCGCCCTTCTCGAACTTCACCGGCTTGCTGTGCTGGGCTTGCGGGGTGCCGTGCGATTCGATGAACAGAAGCACCTCGGACAGTGCGAAGAATCCGACGATGGAAATCAGGAAGTCGATGCCGTCGTTGAGGTGCATCAGGCCGAAGGTGAAGCGCGGCACGCCGGTCTGCGAGTCGACCCCGATGAGGGCGATGGCCAGGCCAATGCCCGTGGCCAGCCCTGCCTTGGCCATGCTGGAGCCGACCACGCCCCCCAGGGTCGCGAAGGCAAGCGTGAACATCGCGAAGTACTCGGCCGGGCCGAACAGCAAGGCCACCTTGATGAGCTGCGGCGCCAAGAAGACCAGCCCCCACAGCGCGACGAACGAACCGACGAACGACGCCACACCGGACAGGGCCAAGGCCTCGGAAACCTGGCCCTTGCGCGCCATCGGGTAGCCGTCCAGCGTCGTCATCAGCGCCGGTTCGTCGCCCGGGATGTTGAGCAGGATCGACGAGATGCGGCCGCCGTACATGCAGCCGTAGTACACGCTGACCAGGAGGATCAGCGCCTCGGTCGGACCCAGCCCCAGCGCAAAGACGATGGGGATCAGAATGGCGATGCCGTTGGCCGGGCCCAGGCCGGGCAACGCGCCGATGATGGTGCCAAGCACGCAGCCCACCAGGGCCAGCGCCAGGTTGACCCAGGTCAGCGCAACGCTGAACCCGCTGGCCAGGCTCTGCAGAGTCTCCATGATGTTCTCGGGTGTGTTGGATCGGACCTTCAGAAGCCCCAGGGGCCGCGGGCGAGCGAGAGGTTCAACCCATAGCTGAACACCAGAAAGAAGCCGGCCGACATCAGCGATCCGCCGGCGATGGACTGGATCGCAGACCCACCCAGGCGCCAGACCAAGAAGGCTGCCAGGGCGGCCGACGACAGCACGAAGCCGAGCTCGGGCAGGACGAGGGCGTAGGCCACCAGGATTCCCACCGTCACCGCCATCTCGAACCACTTCTTCAATGACGGCCAGGCCGGATCGGGTTCCGGCTTGACCAGCATCACGACGCTCGAGAGCGCCGTGAGCGCCGCAATGACCAGCGGGAAGGCTTTCGGCCCCAACGGGTCTTGGATGAAGCTCTCCTCGATGCGACCAGCGGCCCAAACCACCAGGCCGGCGAACAGCAACCCGAAGACGCCGAAGATGCGATCGCTCATGACGTTCTCACGATAGCGGCGATGGTGTCGCCAGGGCCTACTTGATGATTCCGATCTCGCGCGAGATCGACTGGATCTGGTCGATGTCGGCCTTCACGAAGTCCGCGAACTTTTCGCCCGACAGGTTCAACGGCTCCATGCCGTTCCTGGCCGCTGCAGCCTTCCACTCCTTCGACGCGGTCACCGTGTTGAGCTGCCTCACCCAGAAGTTGTAGGCGTCGTCGCTCATCCTTCCCGGCACGTAGAAGCCGCGCCAGTTGGCGCCGACGACATCCAGGCCTTGCTCCTTGGCGGTCGGAAACTTGCCGAACTCGCCGCTCAGGCGCTCGGGCGCGAGCACGGCCAAGACCTTCAGCTTCCCTGCATCGACGAATCCCTTCGCTTCGGAAGCGTCCCCGGTGAAGGCGTTGACCTTGCCGGCCATGAGTTGCGTGATGGCTTCCGCCCCTCCGTCGAAGGCGACGTACTTGACCGAGCGCAGGCTGGTGACGCCGCCTTTCTTGGCCGCGATCAGCACCTTCAGGTGGTCCCAGCCGCCGACCGCCGAACCGCCGGCGAAGGTTACCGACGTGGGGTCGGCTTTCACCTTCGCGATCAGCTCGGGCAGCGTCTTGAACGGCGAGTCGGGCGGCACGCCGATGACACCGTAGTCGGTGCCGATGGAGCCCAGCCAGCGCACCATCGTGTAGTCCGAACCGGAGTACGCGCCCTGCGCCAGTCGGGTGGCGGTCGACGACGACGCCGCCACGATCAGGTTGTTGTCCGCACCGCGCTTGTTGACCACTTCGGCAAACGCGGCGCCACCGCCGGCACCGGCCTTGTTGGTCACCAGCATGCTGCCGGGGATGAGTTTCTGATCCTGCAGCGCTTTGCCGACCAGGCGGCACGTCATGTCCCAGCCACCGCCCGCGCCAGAAGGCGCAATGCACTCGGTACTGCCGGGCTCGAAGGCCCACGCTTTGACCGAGAGCAGTACCAGCGCGCCAGTCGCGGCAGCCAGGCGAAGGGTTCTGGAAGAAGTTTGAGGCAACGACATTCGAAGTCTCCTGGGTTGAACGCTGAGAACGCGTTATGTGGATAGAAAACGCACGCAAGGCCGGATGCGAGGGTGGTGGGCGCGCCGTTCGCTCCTGGGTGTCAGCGCGGGGAAGTGGCGAAGGCGTTCCCGCCGTACACCTTGCCGCGGCGCGCCCCCTCGAGGTGCGTGCGCATCAGCGTCGCGGCCTTCAGGGCGTCGTGTGCCGCGATGGCGTCCAGAATCTCGAGGTGCTCCCTGGCCTGCGTCTGCCTCGGCTCTCGGGATCTCGCCTGCCGGTACTCGACCAGCCGACGCAGCTGATCGATACGCCGCACCGCCTGCAGGATGAAACGATTGCCCGACCACTTCGCGAGCGTCTCGTGGAACTGACTGTTCGACTCGAACAGTTCGATGGCGGTCATCGTCTTCCAGCCCGTGCCAGCGATGAGTTCCTGCTGCCGTCGAAGCGCGGCGAACTCGACGGGGTCAACCTTGAAACCGCTCGCCAGCAGGCCGGTCGGCTCGAGCGCGGCGCGAAAGACGTAGCTCTCCTCATAGGCCTCGGCCGAGTCGATCATGGGCTGGAACGTCCACCCGTGGCCGACCGACTTCTCTACCCACCCTTCCTGCTGAATGCGCGAAAGCACCTTGCGCAGGGTGCTGCGCGAGACACGATAGAGGCGCATCAGGTCGGCTTCGTTGACCAGATCGGGCACGCGACTCGCCAGCCGGTCCTCCGCGATGCGAAGGTAGAGCGGATCGTCAGGCGTGGCGGAAAAGCGTTCGGCCAGCTGTGCGAAGCTCAGCGCGTCCTTGTCCAGGAAGTAGCCACGGTTGCGGTCGTGGCTGAGCATTCCGAGCGCGGCAAGGTGGCGCAGCGCGACGTTCACCGGGGAGCGGGACGTACCGATCTGCTCGGCCAGCAGGCTCTCGGCCAGGTGCTCCCCCGCCTTGAGGTTCTCGCGCCGAGCGTAGGCGACGATCTCGCGTACCACGCGGGTCTGTAGCGGCGTCAAGTCCACATCGCCCTTCGAAGTCGACCGGATCCCGGCATGGTAGCCGCCGCGCTTCGAGTGCGGCGAGGCGAGCGTGCCGGACCCATGGCCGTCCGAGCGCATCGCGATGCCGTTGCCTTGGCTGGACTTCATGGGCGCCCTTGTCCTCAGTCCGGCTTGATGCCGACCTGCTTGATCGGCTTGCCCCGCTGAACACTCTCCGGCCGGCCCAGGAGCGCCTGCATCCGAACTTGCAGGCTGCGGCAGGACGCGTCCGCAGCGCGGCCCGGCGGCTGGGGTACCAGCAGCGTCACAGGCTTGCTCGGGTGGCGGCCCTGCCCACGCACCAAGCCTGGAGCCGGGGCGAGGCTGGCGGCAGCGACCCTGGCCTTCAGCGCGCGGCGTCGATCGAAGGCATTCATGAGCGACTCTCGAGTGGGAAGGGAAGCATGTTGCGTTGTGCGTTTAATGATCATAGAATGCAAAAAAAGCCAGCGCAAGCGCAAAAGTCGAAAACCAGGAGAAACCCTGATGAATCGCCCGGAAACCACCCTGTTGCCCGACCAAGCGGTCGGCGCCGTCCGCGTTCGTGCTGCCGTGGAGAAGCTGTTCCCGCATTCGTTCGATCGCATGCCCTACACCGCACGCGTCTTCGCCGAGAACGTCGTGCGCAAGAGCGACCCGGCGGCATGGCCCGACGCCCTGCGCCAGATCGTCGAGGGGCGTTCCGACATGGACTTCCCGTTCTACCCGGCGCGTGTCGTGCTGCAGGACTTGCTCGGCACCCCCGCCCTCGTTGATCTGGCCGGCCTGCGTGACGCCGTGGCCGAAGCCGGCGGTGATCCGACTCGGGTGAACCCCGTCGTCCCGACGCAGCTCGTCGTGGACCATTCGCTCAACGTCGAGGTGGGCGGGATGCACGCCGATGCGATGGCGCAGAACATGGCGATCGAGCAGCGAAAGAACGCCGAGCGCTTCGAGTTCCTCGCCTGGGCGCGTCGCGCGTTCGAGAACGTCGATGTCGTGATGCCCGGCAACGGCATCCTTCACCAGATCAACCTGGAGCGCATGTCGCCGGTGGTGCAGGTGCGGGACGGGATCGCGTTTCCGGACACGCTGGTCGGCACCGACAGCCACACGACCATGATCAACGCGCTGGGCGTCGTCGGCTGGGGGGTCGGCGGCATCGAGGCCGAGTCGGTGATGCTCGGCCGCCCGATCTGGATGCGCATGCCGGAGATCGTCGGCGTCGAGTTGTCCGGTTTGCGTCAGCCCGGTGTGCAGGCCACCGACCTGGTGCTGGCGCTCACGGAGTACCTGCGCGGCCAGGGCGTCGTCGGGACCGTCCTCGAGTTCCACGGCGCCGGCGCCGCGGCGCTGGCTTTGGCCGACCGGGCGACGATCTCCAACATGGCGCCCGAGTTCGGGGCCACGGCAGCGATGTTCTCCATCGACGAGAAGACGCTCGACTTCCTTCGACTCACCGGGCGGCATCCCTCGCTGATCCGCCTGGTCGGGGCCTATGCGCGCGAGCAGGGCCTTTGGTCCGACACGCTGAAGGGCGCCAAGTACCAGCGGGTGCTGCGCTTCGACCTGAGTTCCGTCGGGCGCGCGCTTGCCGGGCCGGCGAACCCGCACCAGCGCATCCCGTTGCATCAACTCGCATCCGCAGGCGTCGCCAAGCCCGCGGGCCAGCGCGACGAACCGGCTGCCGTGAACGCGGGCGACCCGCTGCCGGAGGGTGCCGTCGTCATCGCGGCGATCACGAGTTGCACCAACACCTCCAATCCGCGCAACCTGATAGCAGCAGGACTGGCGGCGCGCAAGGCCGTTGCGCTCGGCCTGCAGCGCAAGCCGTGGGTCAAGACTTCGTTCGCGCCGGGCTCCAAGGCCGTCGAGCAGTACCTGATATCCGCCGGGCTCATGGAGCCGCTGCGCGCACTCGGCTTTGGCATCGTCGGCTTCGGCTGCACGTCGTGCAACGGCATGTCCGGACCTCTGCCCAAGGAGATCGAGGACGAGGTCGTCGGCCGCAATCTGCACACCGTCGCCGTGCTGTCGGGCAACCGCAACTTCAACGGGCGCATCCACCCTCGGGTCAAGGAGGCCTTCCTCGCGTCGCCGGCGTTGACCGTGGTCTACGCGATCGCGGGTTCGATCCGGATCGACGTCGAGAACGAGCCCATCGCGAAGGATGCGCAGGGGCGCGACGTGCGACTGGACGACCTGTGGCCTGCCGACGACGAGATCGACGCCGTCCTGAAGGAGCATGTGCGGGGCGAGCAGTTCACGGCCGTCTACGACGCCATGTTCGTCAAGGACGGCAGCGGCACCGACGCCGGCCGGGGCGTGGGCTCGCGGTTCGCCTGGCGGGAGGACAGCACCTACATCCGCCGGCCGCCGTACTGGCAAAGGTCACTGACGACACTGCCTTCGGGCCAGGACATGCGCGCCATCGCCGTGCTCGGCGACAACATCACCACCGACGACCTTTCGCCGTCGGGCGCCATCCTGCCGGAGAGCGCGTCCGGCCAGTACCTGATCGCGCATGGCGTGGAGCCCGAAGAGTTCAACTCCTACGGCACGCGGCGCGGTGACCATGTCGTCGCCGTACGGGCGACGTTTGCGAACAACCGGCTGAAGAACGAGATGACGCCGGGCATCGAAGGCTCGTTCACGCGGCTCGAACCCGAGGGAGAGGTCATGCCGCTCTTCGACGCGGCGCAACGCTACCTGGACCGCGGCCAGGAACTGGTGGTGATTGCGGGCAAGAACTACGGCTGCGGCTCATCGCGCGACTGGGCGGCCAAGGGCGTGCGCCTGCTCGGCGTGCGCGCCGTCATCTGCGAGAGCTTCGAGCGCATCCACCGCACCAACCTGGTCGGCATGGGGGTGCTGCCGCTGCAATTCGCCGACGGCATGACACGCAAGTCGCTCGGCATCGATGGCAGCGAGACGTTCACGATCGAGGGACTGCAAAGGCCTCCGGCGCCGCGCAGCAGGCTGACGCTGGCGATCCGGCGGCGCGACGGCAGCGTGGTGCGCACGCCTGTCACCTGTCGCATCGACACCACCGAAGAAGGTCAGGTGTTCGAGGCCGGCGGCCTGCTGCCGCGGATCGGCAACGAATTGCGGCAGGGCGCGTGAGGTTCGCACCGACAGCGGGGCACCCTCCATGCTGGTCTTTGTCTCGGATCGCGTGCGCGACGACGGGACACCGGGCGAGGCCGACGTCGTGGCCGAGACGGGCAGTCCGGTCTGCATCGCCTGCATGCCGTCATCAGCCACCCACTGAAGGAAGTGTCGATGAGTCAACATCGCATACCCGCCGTCTACATGCGTGGCGGCACCAGCAAGGGCGTCTTCTTCGTCGCCGGCGATCTGCCGGCCGACGCGCAGGCCCGTGACCGCATCCTCCTGCGCGTGATCGGCAGCCCGGACCGCTACGGAAAGCACACGGACGGAATGGGTGGAGCAACATCCAGCACCAGCAAAGTCGTGGTCCTGTCCAAGTCCACGCGACCCGACTGCGACGTGGACTACCTGTTCGGTGCGGTCGCGATCGACGCGCCCGTGATCGACTGGTCGGGCAACTGCGGCAACCTCAGCGCCGCCGTCGGCCCGTTCGCCATCACCTCCGGCCTCGTCGCAGCACCGGCCGACGGTACCGCCGTGGTTCGCATCTGGCAGGCGAACATCGCCAAGAAGATCGTCTCGCACGTTCCCATGCGCGGCGGCGAGGTGGTCGAGCTTGGCGACTTCGAACTCGATGGCGTCGCCTTCCCGGCGGCCGAGGTGAAGCTCGAGTTCCTTGACCCGGCGGCGGACGAGGCAGGCGCCGACGGCGGTACAGGCGGTGCGATGTTCCCCAGCGGGAACAAAGTGGACACCCTCGACGTTCCCGGTGTCGGCAGGGTCGAGGTCACGCTCATCAATGCCGGCAACCCGACGATCTTCGTCGAGGCCAAGGCGCTCGGGCTCAAAGGCACCGAGTTGCAGGGCGATGTCAACGGCAAGAAGGAACTCCTGGCGCTGGCCGAGGCCGTGCGCGCGCATGGGGCGGTGGCCATGGGGCTGGCGCTGAGCGCGGAGGAAGCCACTGCCAAGCGGCCGCACACGCCCAAGCTCGCGTACGTCGCCGCACCTGCCGCGTACACCGCTTCGGATGGCAAGGCGGTTGCCGCCTCGTCGATCGACCTGCTGGCTCGCATCTTCTCGATGGGCCCGCTGCACCACGCGATGACCGGCACCGGCGCCGTGGCGATTGCCGCCGCAGCGGCGATCCCCGGCACGCTGGTCCACCGCTTGGCGCCCGCGGGGCCCGATGGCCGGGTGCGATTCGGACATCCGTCCGGTTCGCTGGTCGTCGGTGCCGAAGCGGCCGAGGTCGATGGCCAGTGGGCCGTCAAGAAGGTGATCATGAGCCGGTCCGCGCGCCGGCTCATGGAGGGCTGGGTTCTCGTGCCCGAGGATCTGTGAGATGAGCGACCGATCCGCCGTCCTCGCCGACCTTGCGCCACATGGCCACATCCGGGTCGCCATCAACTACGGCAATCCGGTGCTGGCACATCCCGATCCCGAAACGGGCGAACCCAAAGGGGTCTCGGTGGACCTGGCCCATGCGCTTGGCGCCAGGCTCGGCGCGCCGGTCGAGCACGTGACATTCGATGCTGCCGGCAAGGTGTTCGACGCGCTGCGGGCGGCAGCCTGGGACGTGGCGTTCCTGGCCATCGACCCGGTGCGCGCGGAACAGATCGCGTTCACCGCGCCCTATGTTGTCATCGAGGGCAGCTACATCGTCCGTGAAGACTCTCCCCTGCGGACGATTGCCGATGTGGACCGGCCCGGGGTGCGCATCGCCGTGGGGCGGGGTGCAGCATACGACCTCTTCCTGACCCGCACCCTGACGAATGCAGAACTCGTCCGTGCAGATACCTCGGCCGGCGCTGTCGACCTCTTTGCACGGGGGGGCTTGGGCGCCGCAGCGGGCGTTCGCCAACCCCTGCTGGCCTACGCCGCAGCGCATCCCGGCTTTCGGGTCATCGACGGGCGCTTTACGGCGATCGAACAGGCCATGGGCACGGCGAGAGGGCGCGAGGCGGGCCTTTCGTACCTGCGCGCGTTCGTGGAGGACGCCAAGCGGACCGGCTTCGTGGCCGCGGCGCTGGCACGGCATGGCCAGCGCGACGCGGCCGTGGCACCCCTGGCCGCTGTCTCTTGATCCTGTTCGCAAGGAGGCCGGACGATGGAGCTCCCCGCCGCGCCGGCTCGGGCGCCAGACCGGCGGTCGGAAAGGGGTCGGCGAGGTCGCACGGCCGGCGACGGTCAGGAGCGCGTCGTCGCTCGGGCCATGAAAGAAGAGGCCCGGTGTCACCACCGGGCCGCGGAGTTTCCCGAGGCCGCCGCGCCGCGATGCGCGGCCCGGCTCCTCACGCCTGACGGTCAGGCGGCGCGCTTGGACTTCGTCGCCGCTTGCGTCGCCTTCGCGGCGGTGGCGGTCATCGCCTGGAAGTTCGACTCGGCGACTTCGGCAGCCTGCTTGGCGGCCTTCTGCACGGTTTCGAAGGCGTTGTTGGCGGCGGCAACGGCCGACTTGACGAGCGCGACGGCGCTCTCGGTGCCCGCGGGCGCGTTCTTCACCGCGGTGTCGACACTGGCCAGAACCTTCTGCTGCACGTCGGCAGCCTGGCTCTCGGCAGCGGCGGTCAGCTCGGCGTTGGTCGCGGCGAAGATGTCGTACACATGACGGCTGTAGGCGGCAAGCTTCTCGGCGTTGGGCTGCAGCAGGCTGGCCTGCAGCGCGAGCAGTTCCTGCGCGTCCTTGGCGGAGAGCGCGGCCTTGGTGGCCTCGGCGGCCTCGGCCATCGCGGTCTTGGCGACTTGCATGTTCAGCTCGACGAGCTTCTCGACGCCTTCGAACGCCTTCTGGCTCAGGCCGAAGAGGGTCTCGACGTTGGCCTTTTGCGTCGCCATCAGTTGGTCCTGGTTGAAGTTCATGGTGCTCTCCTTACGGTCGGTGGATGTGAGACGGGGGACAAAGGGGAAGATCGGTTGGAAGCCGGTCCTGCGTTCATTGCTGCGGTGCAACATGGATCGAAGTATAGGGTCTTCCCGGAGGAATGCAAGAACAATTTGCTGCGGCGCAACATTCTGGAGTCCACCTCCTAGAATTTCCTTCGATGCAGGCCTTTCACGCCGACAGCTTCGCGCTGGCCCTGCCGCCGGGGCATCCGTTCCCGATGGGCAAGTACCGCCTCCTGCGCGAAGCCGTCCAGGCGCACTTGCCGACGCTGCGCGTGCAGCCCGCGCAGCCGGCCGCCGACGCCGAACTGGCGCTGGCCCACGATCCCGCCTGGATCGACGCCGTCGTGCACGGAACGCTCACGAAGGCGCAGCAGCGCGAGATCGGCTTCCCGTGGTCGCCGGCCATGGTGGAGCGCTCGCGGCGCTCCGTCGGCGCGACCATCGCGGCGGCGCGCGCGGCTTTCCTGGAAGGCGAGGGGGTGGCCGCGAACCTCGCCGGGGGCACGCACCACGCCTACGCCCACAAGGGTTCCGGGTACTGCGTCTTCAACGATGTCGCGGTGGCCGCGCGGGTGCTTCAAGGCGAGGTGCATCGCCGCCGACGGCAGCGGCTGCGCGTGTGGGTGATCGACCTCGACGTGCACCAGGGCAACGGCACCGCGGCGATCTTTGCCGGCGACGAAAGCGTGTTCACGCTCTCGCTGCACGGGGCGAACAATTTTCCCTTCCGCAAGGAGGCGAGCGACCTGGACGTCGCGCTTGCCGACGGCTGCGATGATGCGCAGTACCTGCAGGCCCTGGAGACCGCGCTCGACGAGGCCTGGGAACGACAGGCCGCGGTGCCGCCGGGGCTGGCCTTCTACCTGGCGGGCGCGGACCCGCACGTCGACGACCGGCTGGGGCGCCTGGCATTGACGCTTGCGGGCCTGGCCGAGCGCGACCGCCGCGTGTTCGCGCTGTTGCAGCGGTACCGCGTCCCGGTGGCGGTGTGCATGGCCGGCGGCTACAACCGCGAGCCGGCAACGACGGTGGCCATCCATCGCCGCACGCTCGAACTCGCGCAGGCGCACGCGCGGACCTGGGCCGCGAGCGCCACGGCATGAGGCCTTCGCGTTGATGGAACAATGGCGCGCATGAGTGCTGCCACAGAGAACGCCGCGCCGCCGGTCGGCGTCGAAGCCGCGCCAGGGACGGACCGCGCCCGACGGACCCTTCGCGCCGTGCTCGGCGCGACCCTGTTCACCATGCCCTTGCTGGCGCGCGCCGCGGAGGTCGACGGCGCCAGCCTCGTGGGCTGGTGGGGCCTGCCCTTTGCCGGCGTGTTGCTCTCGATCGCATTGCTGCCGCTGCTCACGCCGGGCTTGTGGCACCACCACTTCGGCAAGATCGTCCTTGGCTGGTCGCTCGCCTTCCTGCTTCCCTTCGCGCTGGTCTTCGGCGCGGCCGCGGCGGGGCAGGCGGTCGTGCATGCGCTGCTGGCCGAGTACATCCCCTTCATCGTGCTGCTGTGCGCGCTCTTCACCGCCGCGGGCGGCATCTACGTCCGCGGCAACCTGCGCGGCAGCCCGATGGTGAACGTGGGCATCATGGCAGTGGGATCGGCGCTGGCCAGCGTGATGGGGACCACCGGCGCTTCGATGCTGATGATCCGCCCGCTCATCCGCGCCAACGACAACCGCAAGCACGTCGCGCACGTCGTCGTCTTCTTCATCTTCACCGTCAGCAACGCCGGCGGCTCGCTCACGCCGCTGGGGGATCCGCCGCTCTTCCTCGGCTTCCTGCGCGGTGTCGACTTCTTCTGGACGATACGCCACATCTTCCCGGAGACGCTGTCGCTGATCGCGGCGCTGCTCGTCATCTTCTACGTCCTCGACAGCTGGTACTACCGCAAGGAAGGCGTGCTGGCCGTCGATCCGACGCCGGACACCCAGCGCCTCGGGCTCGACGGCGCGATCAACTTCCTGCCGCTGCTGGCCGTGGTCGCGCTGGTGCTGATGAGCGGCATCTGGAACCCGGGAATCGGCTTCGAGGTCTACGGCACGCGGGTGGAACTGCAGCAGATCGTTCGTGACGGGCTGCTGGTGGTGGTGACGCTGGTCTCGCTGGCCATCACGCCCAAGTCCGTGCGGCAGGCGAACCAGTTCTCCTGGGCGCCGATGGCCGAGGTTGCCAAGCTCTTCGTCGGCATCTTCCTCACGATGATTCCGGTGCTGGCGATGCTGCGCGCGGGCGAGCAGGGTGCGTTTGCCGCGGTTGCGCGCGCGGTCACCGGCGCCGACGGGCAGCCGCTGCCCTGGGCCTACTTCTGGTTCAGGGGCGGCCTGTCGTCCTTCCTCGACAACGCGCCCACCTACCTCGTCTTCTTCAACCTCGCCGGCGGCGACCCGCAGCAGCTCATGGGCCCGCTCGCCTCGACACTGGCAGCGATTTCCGCGGGCTCGGTCTTCATGGGCGCCAACACCTACATCGGCAATGCGCCCAACTTCATGGTCAAGGCCATCGCCGAGGACCGTGGGGTGCGCATGCCCAGCTTCTTCGGCTACATGGCCTGGAGCGCGGCGGTGTTGTTGCCGCTGCTGCTCTTGATGACCGTCGTCTTCTTCCGCTGAACCGTGGATGCAGGAGGAACCGCGATGACCAAGCCCAGGGTGCTCGTCGCGCGCAAGGTGTTCCCGGAGGTCGTCGAGCGCCTGCGCGCGCACTTCGAGGTCGAGGACAACGCGGACGACACGATCCACCCGCGCGAACAGCTCCTGGCGCGGCTGCAGGGCAAGTCCGGCGCCCTCATCACCGGCAGCGAGCGCATCGACGCCGCGCTGCTGGACGCCTGCCCGCAGTTGCGGGCGGTGTGCAACATGGCAGTGGGCTACAACAACATCGACGTTGCCGCCTGCAGCGCGCGCAAGGTGATGGCGACGAACACGCCCGGTGTTCTCACCGAGACCACCGCCGACCTCGGCTTCGCGCTGATGATGGCCGCGGCGAGGCGCATCACCGAGGGCGAGCGCTACCTGCGCGCGGGGCGCTGGGACCGCTGGAGCTACGACATGTTCGTCGCCCCGGACGTGCACGGCAGCACGCTCGGAATCCTCGGCATGGGGCGCATCGGCCAGGCGATCGCGCGGCGCGGGGCGCTGGGTTTCGGCATGAAGGTGCTCTATCACAACCGCAGCCGCCTCGAGCCCGCGCTCGAGGCGCCGCTGGGTGCGCGCTGGGTCGACAAGGGCACCTTGCTGCGCGAGTCCGACCACTTGGTCCTCGTGCTTCCCTACAGCGGCGAGACGCACCATACGATCGGCGCGGCGGAACTCGCGCTGATGAAGCGCGGCGCCACGCTCACCAACATCGCCCGCGGCGGTCTCGTCGACGAGGAGGCGCTCGCCCGGGCGCTGCGCAGCGGGAGCCTGGCCGCTGCCGGGCTCGACGTCTTCGAGGGCGAGCCGAAGGTCAACCCCGCGCTCCTCGCGCTCGACAACGTCGCGCTGACGCCGCACATCGGCAGCGCCAGCCTGGCCACGCGCCGTGCGATGGCCGATCTGGCCGCCGACAACCTCATCGCGGCGCTCGGCTTCGGCCCACAGGCCGGGCGCCCGCCGTCGCTGCTCAACCCCGAAGTGCTCGGCTGACCTCGCGTGCCGGCACGGCCCGCGCGGGCAAGGGAATGCGGGCCCTGAGACAATCGCCGCATGCCCGATTGGACGCTGGGAGCGCTGCTCGCGCTGGCGGCGCTGAACCTGCTGATGCTGGCCTGGCTGTTGCTGCGCGGGCGGGAGACGCATCGATCCGACGAACCGCTGGCGGCGCTGCGGCTCGCCTTGCAGGCCGACGTGCGCACGCTCGAGCGTGAGCTTCGCGAGGAACTGGCGCGCCTGGCGCGGGCGCAGCGGCAGGACCTGGCGGCGCTGCAGTCGGTGCTGCTGGCGCAGTCGGGCGAGCATGCGCGCAGCCAGTTCGAGCAGTTGCGCCAGCTCGCACACGAGCACGAGCGGCGCGCGGGCGAGCTGCGCACGACGGTGGAGGCACGGCTGACGGCCCTGCACGAGGGCAACGAGCGCAAGCTCGAGCAGATGCGCGCCACCGTCGACGAGAAGCTGCACGCCACGCTCGAGCAGCGCCTGGGCGAGAGCTTTCGCCTCGTCGCCGAGCGCCTCGAGCAGGTGCACCAGGGCCTGGGCGAGATGCAGGGCCTGGCGCGCGACGTCGGTTCGCTCTCGCGCGTGCTCGGCAACGTGAAGGCGCGCGGCGTCTTCGGCGAGGTGCAGCTGGCGGCGCTGATCGAGCAGGTCTTCACCCCGGCGCAGTACGCGACCAACGTGGCTCCGGTTCCCGGCCGCGCGGAGCGCGTGGAGTTCGCGCTGCGCCTGCCCGGCCCGCGCGCCGACGGCGCGCCGCTGTGGCTGCCGATCGACGCCAAGTTCCCGCGCGAGGACTACGAGCGCCTGCTGGACGCACAGGAACGCGCGGATGCGCCCGCGGCGGAGGCGTCGGCGAAGGCGATCGAGGCCTGGCTGCGCCAGCAGGCGCGCCTGATCCGCGACAAGTACGTGGCGCCGCCGCACACCACCGACTTCGCGCTGCTCTTCCTGCCCACCGAAGGCTTGTACGCCGAAGTGCTGCGCCGACCCGGGCTGGTGGAAGCGCTGCAGCGCGACACGCGCGTCGTGGTTGCCGGGCCGACGACGCTGCTGGCGATCCTCAACAGCCTGCAGATGGGTTTTCGCACGCTCGCGCTCGAGCAGCGTTCGACCGAGGTGTGGGAGGTGCTGGGTGCGGTGAAGACCGAGTTCACGCGCTTCGGCGAAGTGCTGCTGCGCACGCGGCGCAAGCTCGACGAGGCCGGCGCCTCGATCGACGCCGCGCAGGTGCGCACGCGCGCGATGGCGCGAGAGCTCGAACGCGTGCAGGCGCTGCCGGATCCCTCGCAAGCGCTCGATCATGGCTGAACCCGGCAGCGCGCCGGCGCCCGCGCAAACCGGCGCCACCATCGACAACCGCGTGCTGGCGGCTCTCATCGTTGGCCAGCTCGGGCTGCATGCGGCGATGGCGGGCTTGCGCATGGCGACGCCGCTGCAGGCGCTGCGCATGGGGACCAGCGCCTGGACCGTGGGCGTGCTGCTGGCGCTGTTCGCCGCCGCCCCGGTCGTGCTGGCGCTCCACGCCGGACGCCTGGCCGACCGGCTCGGCTACCACAGGCCGGTACGCCTGGCCGCAGGCCTGGCGCTGGCGGGAATGGCCGCGGCGGTTGCCTCGACGCGGCTGCCCGGGGCCTGGGCGATCGCGGCCTTGTGTGCGGCGGCGAGCCTGAGCGGCAGCGCCGCCAACGTCGGCATGCTGACGATCCAGCGCACGGCGGGGCTTGGGGCTCGCGACGCCACCGAGCGCATGCGCATCTTCAGCTGGCTGGGCGTGGCGCCGGCGTTCAGCAACGTCGTCGGGCCGGTGCTCACGGGCATCATGATCGATGCCACCGGCTTTACGGGTGCCTACCTGCTGCTGCTGCTGCTGCCGCTGGCGACGCTGGCCACCGCGCGCCGCGTGCCGGTGCTGCCGCATGCGCCAGCGGCCGGGCACGGGTCGCGCACCGCCTGGGGCTTGCTCGCCGCGCCGGGCATGAAGCGTCTGCTGGCGGTGAACTGGCTGTTCTCCATGTGCTGGGACGTGCACGCCTTCGCCGTCCCCGTCCTCGGGCACGAGCGTGGCTTCAGCGCGAGCACCATCGGCTTCATCCTCGGCACCTTCACGCTCTCGGTGACGGTGATCCGCCTGCTCGTGCCGCTGATCGCCGAAAGCATCGAAGGCGCCGAGGTGCTGGGCGCTGCGATGCTCGGCTCCGCCCTCGTATTCGCCGCCTATCCGTTGGCGACGCAGCCCTGGGTGATGGGCGTCTGCGCGGCGCTGCTGGGGGTGACGCTGGGCGTTGCGCAGCCCATCATCATGACGACGCTGCACCACGTCACGCCCGACGGGCGCCACGGCGAGTCGCTGGCCTTCCGCTCGATGGCGATCAACACCTCGAGCACGCTGATGCCCCTGATCTTCGGTGCACTGGGCAGCGCCGCGGGCGCCGCCGTACTGTTCTGGGGTGTCGGCGGCCTCGTCGGCGGCGGCGCCTGGCTCACGCGGCGGATCGCGCGCGTCAGAACCTGATCGTCGATGCGGGCCCGGGTTGCCCCTCCCCCTCGTCGGGCGCGGGGCGCGGTGCGCGCGCGGCCGGGGCCGCCGGCGCCGGCGCCTGTGCCGCCGGGCTCGTCCGCGCCACCAGCGGACTTGCCGCCGCGGGCTGCCAGGTCCGCGGCAGGCGCGATTCGCGCGGGTAGCCCGCCGCATCGAGATAGCTCGACCAGTCGGACGCACCGAACCCGCGCAGCGCCTGCGAACCCACGCCGAGCGAAGGCAGGACGCGGCCGCCGCTTAGGCGCTCGAGCGCGTCACTGTCGTCCTCGTTCAGGACCAGGCGCTCGCTGTAGGGTATGCCGCGTTGCTGCAGCAGCTGGCGCCCGGCCTCGCAGGGCGTGCAGTTGGGGCCGGTGTAGAGCGTCACGGGGTAGCGCGCGACGATCTGCCGCAGGTCGTAGGGGAGGGCAGCGGCGCTGGAGTCGGCCTCGGCCGTGACGCCGCCGCGGCTCATGGGAACGACCTTGGCGCCCTCCGCACTGGGCGGCCGGTCGGTGTAGGTCACGCGCCCATTGGCGTCGATGACCTTGTACTGGGCCAGCACCGGAGCGACCAGCGTGGCGGCCAGCGCGGCGACGAGCAGCTTTGCCGGGGGCATGAGACGCTCCTTCGACGTGAGAGGGGCCGATTATCGGGCGCGCGCCCGCGCCGCGTCCTCTGCGGCCTCGAGCGTGTTCACGAGCAGCATCGCGCGCGTCATCGGCCCCACGCCGCCGGGGACCGGCGTGATCCAGCCGGCAACCTCGCGCACGGCGTCGAAGTCGACGTCACCGCAGAGCTTGCCCTCCTCGTTGCGGTTCATGCCGACGTCGATGACGACGGCGCCGGGCTTGACCATGTCGGCGCGGATCGTGTCGCGGCGGCCGACGGCCGCCACGAGGATGTCGGCCTGGCGCGTGAAGGCGCCCAGGTCGGGGGTGGCGCTGTGGCAGATGGTGACGGTGGCGTTGGCCTGCAGCAGCAGCATGGCCATGGGCTTGCCGACGATGTTGCTGCGCCCCACGACCACGGCGTGGCGACCGCGCGCCTCGATTCCCGCGGACTGCAGCATGCGCATGCAGCCGTAGGGGGTGCAGGGGCGAAAGCCATGCTGCCCGACCATCAGCGCGCCGGCGTTGGCGAGGTGGAAGCCGTCGACGTCCTTGGAGGGCGCGATCGTCGCGATGACCTTGTGGGTGTCGATGTGCGCCGGCAGCGGCAGCTGCACGAGAATGCCGTGCACCGTGGCGTCGGCGTTCAGCGCCTGGATTCGCGCCAGCAGCGCCGCCTCCGTGGTCTGCGCCGGCAGGCGGTCGAGGATGGAGCGCATGCCCACGCCCTCGCAGTCGGCGACCTTGTGCCTGACGTAGACCTGCGAGGCCGCGTCGTCGCCGACGAGGATGACCGCCAGAGCCGGCCGCAGGCCGCTCGCGGCGAGGTCCGCCACGCGCGTCGCCAGTTCGGCGCGCGTCTGCCGCGCGAGCGCGTTGCCGTCGATGAGTCGAGCCGTCATGGTCTTGTTCCGAAGCGTCGGTGCGATGATCGCACCGGCCACCGCGCATGCGGTCCCCGGTGACGACCGGAGAAGCCTCGCCGCGCCCGCGCGCAGCGCCCCCAGCCTCAGGTCCTGGCCGGGGCGCCGAGCGCGATCTTCAGCAGGTCGGCCACGGTGTTGGCATTCAGCTTCTCCATGATGTTGGCGCGATGCGCCTCGACCGTCTTGATGCTGATGCCCAGGTCGTCGGCGATCTGCTTGTTCAGGCGGCCGGCGACGATGCGCTCGAGCACCTGCGCCTCGCGCGTCGTCAGGCGCGAGAGCAGCGCGTCGCGGCTGGCCTGCTCCTGGTGCTGGCTGAAGGCGTTGCGCGCCTGCTCCAGCATGCGCTCGACCAGACCCAGAAGCTCCGTCTCCTTGAACGGCTTCTCGATGAAGTCCATGGCGCCCTTCTTCATCGTCGTCACGGCCATCGGCACGTCGCCGTGGCCGGTGATGAAGACGATCGGCAGCGGGCTCTTGCGCTCGACCAGACGGTCCTGGAGCTCGAGTCCGCTCATGCCTTCCATGCGGATGTCGGCGATCAGGCAGGCGACCTCGCGCGGATCGAAGCGAGCGAGGAAGGATTCCGAGGAATCGAAGCACTTGACGCGGTAGTCCTTGCCTTCCAGCAGCCATTGCAGGGAGTCGCGTACCGCCTCGTCGTCGTCGACCACGTAGACGGTGCCTTTCTTGGGGATCAGGCTCATTCCGGAGTGAGGGCTGGGTTTGCGGCAGCGCCGACGGGCGGCATGTGTGCCTCGGGCCGGGCCGCGCGCTCCACCGGCAAGGTGAAGGTGAAGCAGCAGCCGACGATGATGTCCGAATTGTAGAGGTTCCGTGCGCGCATCCGGCCGCGGTGCGACTCGACGATCGAGCGGCACAGCGAGAGCCCGATTCCCAGCCCTTCGGCCTTGGTCGAGAAGAAGGCCTCGTAGAGCCGGCCGATGACTTCCTCCTTCAGCCCCGGGCCCGAGTCGGTGACGCTGAACTCGATCACGCCGCCTTCGTCGGCGGTGTGGCGCGGCACCACGCGCAGCTCGATCTGGCGCCGCACGCTGGGCAGGCCGGCGTCGTCGATGGCCTCGGCGGCGTTCTTCAGCAGGTTGAGCACGACCTGCTCGATGAGGATGGGGTCCACCATCAGTTCCGGCAGGTGCTGCGCGACGTAGGTCTGGATGCGCACGTTGCGCCGACGCAGCTCGATTCCCGCCAGGTCGACCGCGTCTTCGACGATCTGCCCCGCATGCGCGGGCTGGCGCTGGGGCTCGCTGCGCTTCACGAAGGCGCGCACGCGCTTGATGATCTGGCCGGCGCGCTCGGCCTGGTGCGCCGTCTTGCGCAGCGCCGCGACGAGGTCCTCGCGTTCGATGGTGTCGCCCTGCACGCGCGAGACCATGCCGTTGCAGTAGTTGGTGATGGCCGTCAGCGGCTGGTTGAGCTCGTGGGCGACGGAACTGGCCATCTCCCCCATCGTCACCAGGCGGCTCGTCACCTGCGCCTTCTCGGCCTGCGCCGCGGCCTGCGCCTCGGCGCGGCGGCGTGCGCTGATGTCGGTGGCGATCAGCATCTGCGCCAGGCGGCCGTCCGTCCACTGCAGGTAGCGCGCGCGCACGTCGAACCACTTGTTCGTGCCTTCGACGAAGACTTCGCGCGGGTGCGTCCCGACCTCGGTCAGCGCCTGCGCCGGCAGCCCCGAGAGGTGGTCGACGCTGTCCTCGTTGCGCGCGCCGTAGTCCTGTGTTTCGTTTCCCGCCAGCAGCGAGTGGCCCTCGGCACTGCCGCCGAACCAGAGGCGGTAGCTGCGGTTGGTGAAGAGGAGTTCGCCCTGCTGCACCGAGAGCACGGAGACCGAGGCATCCAGCCCTTCGAGCACGGTGGTGAAGCGCTCGTGACTCGCCGAGAGCTGGTCGCGGATCCGCTTGGCCTCGGTGATGTTGGTCATGCTCGTCATCCAGCCGGTCTGCTGGCCGCGCGGATCGATCAGCGGGCTGACGTACATGCGCGCATCGAAGCGGCTGCCGTCCTTGCGCTGGAGCTTCACTTCGATGCCTCCGGCCGGGCTGCGCCCGAGCAGTTCCTGGTGCAGCAGCCGGGTGTTCTCCTCCGCGCGCTCGGGTGGCCAGTAGGGGTAGGGCGGCAGGCAGCCGACGAGTTCGGACTCGCCGAAGCCGGTCATCTGGCAGAACGCGGCGTTGACGTAGGTGATGCGTCCCTCGAGGTCGAGCGCGCGCATGCCGGTGGGCATGGAGTTCTCCATCGCGCGGCGGAAGTTGGTCTCCTGCACCAGGGTCTCCTGGATCTGCGTGCGCCGGCGCATGTGGCGCCAGGCGCCCAGCAACATCCAGACGGTGAGCACCGACAACGCGACCACCATCCAGAACAGGGTGTTGCCGATGAGGCCGATCGACGTGCGCCAGCCCTGCGCACGCAGCGTCAGCCCCAGCACAGGCGGGCCCAGCGGCGCCGTGGCCAGGATGGGCGCGCCGCTGCCGGACACGGCCGGGCCGTCGCCGGCGATGCTCGCCAGCACGTGCTGGCCGGCATCGACGACGGCGATCGTGCGCCGCTTGGCGACGTCGGGCGGGACGTACTGGCGCAGCAGCGTGGGCACGGCGTACTCGACGAGCAGCGTGCCGAGGAATCCCTGCCGGTCCTGCAGTGGAAGGTAGAGCTGGAAGACGGGTTCGCCCGCGGGCGTGTCGAAGGCGCGCGAGTACGCCGGCTGGCGGCTGCGCAAGGCCTCGCGAAACGCGTGCTCGGCGGCGCTGTCTTCGCCGGCGCGCGGCAGGCTGGTCACCGGCGAGGCCGGTTCGCCGAGCGACTCGGCCACGTTGGACTCGGGCAGGTAGAGGCGCGGGTAGTGGCTGGCCTTGACACGGCGCCTCGCGTCGAGCCAGCTCAGGTGGCGCACCTCCGGCCGATCGCGCGCGAATTCGTCCGCGAGGGCGGCGAAGCCGGCGGCGTTCACCTCGCGCGTCAACAGTTCGCGTGCCATGCGGGTGAGTTGCTCCACGTTCTGCATCAGGCGCAGGTTGATCTGCTGCTGCGTGATCTCGGTGTCGCTGCGCACCAGATCGGTCTCGCGCTCGAATTCCTCGTTGCGCAGGTACCAAAAGGCGGAAATGATCGCGGCCAGGAAGAGGAGTACCGAGATCAAGGGCGCCAGCGTCGCGAAGCGGTCCTGGCGCGCAGGCGACTGGCGCCTCCACCACAGGCCGAAGAACCGGCGCGCCGCGGGAAGGACCGCGGCGGCGGGGGCGCGATGCGGAGGCGACGACGGCATGGGGGAATTATCCCGAGGGGACCGGAATCCCGAAAACCGGAATCTCGCAATTCATGATATGAAAATTAAACGCATGATTTGAAACGATGCTCGTTTGTGTCAAACTCGTCAAACTTGCCAATCCCGACCCACGAGATCACCGAACCGACCAGGAGACAAGCATGTCCGCCGTGCCCCAGTCCGTCCCCGGCCTCGCTGCCAACGACACCGACGCGCAGGAGACGCGCGAATGGCTCGATGCCCTTTCGGCGGTGATCGAGCGCGAAGGTCCCGAGCGCGCCCATTTCCTGCTGGAGAACCTGCTCGAGCACGCGCGCCAGAGCAGCATCGACCTGCCGTTCTCCGCCAACACCGGCTACGTCAACACGATCGAGCCGGAGCAGGAGGCGCGCTGTCCCGGCAACATCGCCATCGAGAAGCGCCTGCGCGCGTACATGCGCTGGAACGCGATGGCCATGGTCGTGCGCGCCAACCGCATCCACCCCGCGGACGGCGGCACGCTGGGCGGCCACATCGGCTCCTTCGCCTCGCTGGCGAGCATGTGGGGTGCGGGCTTCAACCACTTCTGGCACGCCGAGAGCGAGGACCACGGCGGCGACTGCATCTACTTCCAGGGCCACAGCGCGCCGGGCATCTACGCGCGCGCCTACCTCGAGGGCCGCATCACCGAGGAGCAGCTCGAGAACTTCCGGCAGGAGGTTCACGGCAAGGGCTTGTCCAGCTATCCGCACCCGCACCTGATGCCGGGCTTCTGGCAATACTCGACCGTGAGCATGGGCCTGGGTCCGATGATGGCGATCTACCAGGCGCGCTTCATGAAGTACCTGCACGCGCGCGGCATCGCCAAGACCGACAACCGCCGCGTCTGGGTCTTCCTCGGCGACGGCGAGATGGACGAGCCCGAGAGCCGTGGCGCCATCACGCTGGCGTCGCGCGAGAACCTCGACAACCTGATCTTCGTCATCAACTGCAACCTGCAGCGCCTGGACGGCCCGGTGCGCGGCAACGGCAAGATCATCCAGGAGCTCGAGGGCGACTTCCGCGGCGCCGGCTGGCACGTCATCAAGCTGCTCTGGGGCAAGGGTTGGGACGACCTGCTGCGCCGCGACAAGGACGGCAAGCTGCGCCAGCTGATGATGGAGACGCTGGACGGCGACTACCAGACCTACCGCTCCAAGGACGGCGCCTACATCCGCAAGCACTTCTTCGGACGCCACCCGGAGACCGCCAAGCTCGTCGAGCACCTGACCGACGAGGACATCTGGGAGCTGCGCCGCGGCGGCCACGACCCCGAGAAGGTGTACGCGGCCTTCCACGCGGCCAACGAGCACAAGGGCCAACCGACCGTGCTGCTGGTGAAGACGGTCAAGGGCTACGGCATGGGCAAGGCCGGCGAGGCCAAGAACACCGTGCACCAGACCAAGCTGCTGGACGAGGAGGACATCCGCTACATCCGCGACCGCTTCAACATCCCGATCCCCGACAGCGAACTCGACAAGCTGCCCTATTACAAGCCGGCCGAGGATACGCCCGAGATGCGCTACCTGCACGAGCGGCGCAAGGCGCTGGGCGGCTACCTGCCGGTGCGCCGCGAGAAGGCCGACGAGAGCTTCACGGTGCCTGCGCTCGAGACATTCAAGGCCGTGCTCGAGCCCACCGTCGAAGGGCGCGAGATCAGCACCACGCAGGCCTACGTGCGCTTCCTCACGCAGCTGCTGCGCGACAAGGCGCTCGGGCCGCGCGTCGTGCCCATCCTCGTCGACGAGGCGCGCACCTTCGGCATGGAGGGGCTGTTCCGGCAGATCGGCATCTACAACCCCCGGGGACAGCTCTACACGCCGGTCGATCGCGACCAGGTGATGTATTACAAGGAGGCCGCCGACGGCCAGATCCTGCAGGAGGGGATCACCGAGGCCGGCGGCATGTGCTCGTGGATCGCCGCGGCGACGTCGTACTCGACGAACAACCGCATCATGATCCCCTTCTTCATCTACTACTCGATGTTCGGCTTCCAGCGCTTCGGCGACTTCGCCTGGGCCGCGGGGGACATGCTGGCGCGCGGCTTCATCCTCGGCGGCACCTCCGGGCGCACGACGCTCAACGGCGAAGGACTGCAGCACGAGGACGGGCACAGCCACATCCTGGCGGGCACGATCCCGTGCTGCATCAGCTACGACCCGAGCTTTGCGCACGAGGTCGGCGTGATCCTGCACGAGGGCCTCAAGCGCATGGTCGAGAGGCAGGAGGACGTCTTCTACTACATCACCCTGCTCAACGAGAACTACGCCATGCCCGGCCTGCAGCCCGGGACCGAGGCGCAGATCCTCAAGGGCATGTATTTGTGCAAACCCGGTGCCGAGGGCGAGCGGCGCGTGCAGTTGCTCGGCTCGGGATCGATCCTGCGCGAGTCGCTCGAAGCGCAGAAGCTGCTCGCCGCCGACTGGGGCGTGCAGGCCGACGTCTGGAGCTGCCCGAGCTTCAACGAACTCACGCGCGACGGCCAGGAGGCCGCACGCTGGAACCTGCTGCACCCGCTCGAGCAGCCGCGCCTGCCCTTCGTCGCGCAGCAGTTGGGCGCGCATCCGGGTCCCGTGATCGCCTCGACCGACTACCTGAAGAACTACGCCGAGCAGATCCGCCCGTTCATCCCCGATGGCCGCCGTTACACGGTGCTCGGCACCGACGGCTTCGGCCGCAGCGATTTCCGCTACCGCCTGCGCGAGCACTTCGAGGTCGACCGCCACTACATCGCCGTGGCCGCGCTCAAGAGCCTGGCCGACGATGGCAAGCTGGCGCTTGCCAAGGTCGCCGAGGCGATCGGCAAGTACGGCATCGACGTCGACAAGATCAACCCGCTGTACGCCTGAGGGGAGCGCGACATGGCATTGGTTGAAGTCAGGGTCCCCGACATCGGCGACTTCAAGGACGTCGGCGTCATCGAACTGCTCGTCAAGCCCGGCGACACGATCGCCGGCGAGCAGTCGCTGATCACGGTCGAGAGCGACAAGGCGTCGATGGAGATCCCGTCCTCGCACGCCGGCGTGCTGCGCGAGCTCAAGGTCGCGCTCGGCGACAAGGTCAGCGAGGGCAGCGTGATCGCGGTGCTCGAGACCGCCGCCGCGGCTGCGGCTGCGGCCGCGCCGGCCGCGCCGGCACCTGCCGCAGCCGCTCCCACGCCGAGCGCGCCCGCGGTCCCTGCCGCCGCTGCGACGACGGCCAGCGTCGAGGTTCTCGTTCCCGACATCGGCGACTTCAAGGACGTCGCGGTGATCGAGGTCTTCGTCAAGCCCGGCGACACGGTGAGGGTCGAGCAGAGTCTCGTCACGGTCGAGAGCGACAAGGCGTCGATGGAGATCCCGTCGTCGCACGCGGGCGTCGTGCGCGAAGTGAAGGTCAGGCTCGGCGACAGGGTCTCGGAAGGCACGCCGCTGCTGACCCTCGAGGGGGCCGCCCCCGCGGTCGCACCGGCGGCTGCGGCCGGAGTCGCTCCGGCGGCACCCGCGGCGGCGCCGACAGCGGCGCCGACTGCGGCGCCCGCGCCGGCAGCCGCGCCGACGCCGCTGCCCGCGCACGCCCCTGCCGCGACGGTGAGCGCGGCGCTGCCGCACGCCTCGCCGTCGATCCGCAAGCTCGCACGCGAGTTCGGCGTGCCGCTGGCGGAGGTCAAGGGCAGCGGACCGAAGGGGCGGATCACGCAGGAGGACGTGCAGGCATTCGTCAAGCAGGTGATGAGCGGCGCTGCGCAGACGGCCGCGCAACAGGCGCGCGCTCCGGCCGCAGGGGCGGCGGGTGGGGGCCTGCCCGGACTGCTGCCCTGGCCGCAGGTCGACTTCGCGAAGTTCGGCCCGGTCGAGCGCCGCGAGCTCTCGCGCATCAAGAAGATCAGCGGCGCCAATCTGCACCGCAACTGGGTGCTGATCCCGCACGTCACCAACCACGACGACTGCGACATCACCGAGCTCGAGGCCTTCCGCCTGCAGCTCAACAAGGAGAACGAGAAGAGCGGCATCAAGGTCACGCTGCTGGCCTTCATGATCAAGGCCGCCGTCGCGGCGCTGAAGAAGTTCCCCGAGTTCAACGCCTCGCTCGACGGCGAGCACCTGGTGCTGAAGAACTACTTCCACATCGGCTTTGCCGCGGACACGCCCAACGGGCTGATGGTGCCGGTGATCAAGGACGCCGACCGCAAGGGCATCCTGCAGATCAGCGTCGAGATGTCCGAGCTGGCGAAGAAGGCGCGCGAAGGCAAGCTCTCGCCGGCCGAGATGAGCGGCGGCTGCTTCAGCATCAGCAGCCTGGGCGGCATCGGCGGGCGCTACTTCACGCCCATCATCAACGCCCCCGAGGTCGCGATCATGGGCGTGTGCAAGAGCAGCATGGAGCCGCGCTGGGACGGCAAGGGCTTTCACCCGCGCCTGGTGCAGCCGCTGTCGCTGAGCTGGGATCACCGCGTCATCGACGGTGCCGCTGCGGCACGCTTCAACGCGTTCTTCGGTGCGCTGCTGACGGACTTCCGCCGGGCGCTCCTGTGACCGGCGCCCGCGTGCCCGACCCTTCGTCGGCCGCCGCCGGGCGGCCCTGGACCCTCCCGCGGAGAGCCTGATATGCCGCTCATCGACATCCTCGTGCCGGACATCGGCGATTTCAAGGACGTGGCCGTCATCGAACTGCTGGTCAAGCCCGGCGACAGCGTCAAGGCCGAGCAAAGCCTGGTCACGGTCGAGAGCGACAAGGCGTCGATGGAGATTCCTTCGTCGCACGCCGGCGTCGTCAAGGCCTTGAAGGTGGGGCTCGGCGACAAGGTGAGCGAGGGCTCGGTGCTGCTGTCGCTGGAAACCGCAGTGGCGGGGCCGGCCCCCTCGACCCCGCCCTCTTCCGCGGAGCGGGAGAGGGCGGGGCGTGAGGCTGGCGCCGACCTCGACTGCGAACTGCTCGTCCTCGGCGGTGGCCCCGGCGGCTACTCGGCCGCCTTCCGCGCCGCCGACCTCGGCCTGAAGGTCGTGCTCGTCGAGCGCTACCCGACGCTGGGCGGCGTGTGCCTGAACGTGGGCTGCATCCCGAGCAAGGCGCTGCTGCACGTGGCCGCGGTGATGGACGAGGTCAAGCACTTCGCCGCACTCGGCGTCGACTTCGGCGCGCCGACGGTCGACGCGGCCAGGCTGCTGGCGCACAAGAACAAGGTCGTGGCCAAGCTCACCGGCGGGCTTGCCGGCATGGCCAAGATGCGCAAGGTGACCGTGCTGCGCGGCTACGGCAGCTTCGCCGACCCGCACCACCTGAGCGTCGAGGAAACGAGCGGCGACGGACAGGAGAAGAGCGGTCGCACGCTGAGCGTGCGTTTCGCGCAATGCATCATCGCCGCCGGCTCGCAGGCGGTGCGCCTGCCCTTCCTGCCCGAGGACCCGCGCGTCGTCGATTCCACCGGCGCGCTGCAGCTGCGCCAGTTGCCCAAGCGCATGCTTGTCATCGGCGGCGGCATCATCGGTCTCGAGATGGGAACGGTGTATTCGACCCTGGGCGCGCGGCTGGACGTGGTCGAGATGCTCGACGGCCTGATGCAGGGCGCCGACCGCGATCTCGTCAAGGTCTGGCAGAAGATGAATGCGCCGCGCTTCGACCGCATCCTGCTGAAGACGAAGACGGTGGCCGCCCAGGCCACGGCCGACGGCATCCGCGTCGAATTCGAGGGCCTTGACGGGACGAAGAGCGACGGCGTCTACGACCTCGTGCTGCAGGCCGTGGGCCGCAGCCCCAACGGCCGCAAGATCGGCGCCGAGAACGCGGGCGTGGCCGTGACGGACCGCGGTTTCGTCGAGGTGGACGTGCAGATGCGCACCAACGTGCCGCACATCTTCGCCATCGGCGACATCGTCGGCCAGCCCATGCTGGCGCACAAGGCGGTGCACGAGGCGCACGTCGCCGCCGAGGTCGCGGCCGGCAGCGCGAAGGGCGACGAGGCTCTCTCGCGCGCGCGTTTCGACGCGCGCGTCATCCCGAGCGTGGCCTATACCGATCCCGAGGTGGCCTGGGTCGGCCTCACCGAGGACGAGGCCAAGGCCAAGGGCGTCGCCGTGAGGAAGGGGCTCTTCCCCTGGGCCGCCTCCGGCCGCGCCATCGCCAACGGCCGCGACGAGGGCTTCACCAAGCTGCTCTTCGACGCCGGCACGGGACGCATCCTCGGTGGCGGCATCGTCGGCACGCACGCCGGCGACATGATCGGCGAGGTTGCCCTCGCCATCGAGATGGGCGCCGACGAGATCGACATCGGCAAGACCATCCACCCGCACCCGACGCTGGGCGAGAGCATCGGCATGGCCGCCGAGGCCGCGCACGGAACTTGCACCGATTTGCCGCCTTCGCGGCGCTGAGGCCAGGCCGACCGGGCTCAAGTTTCGCGTCCCGGCGTCGAAGAGGCCGCAGTGGCGGCCCGTCCGGGGCCGCTCCTTCCTCCTCGGACAAGGGCGGCAGGGCATGGGCGCGAACGATCGGCGGGGCATTCTCGGAGCTGCGGGCGTACTGGCCGCGGGCCTCGCGCATGCCGGCTGGCTGTGGTTCGCCTGGCCGCCCGCGCCCGGTGCCGCGGACCCGGCATCGGCTTGGGTGCCGCTGCTCGTGCAGGGCTCCTGGACGCTCGTGCTGGCGGCGGCGGTGGCGTGGCAGTTGCGGCGCAGCGGCGCCCCGCTGCAGCATAGCCTCGCGCTCCTGCGCGAGCAGGTGCAGGCGCTCGAGCAGGGCCGCTTCGTCATCGCCGAGGATCCGCCCGCGCCCGAGGCCTTGCCGCTGGCGCGAAGCCTCAATGCCGCCGTGCGGCGCCTGCAGGCGGCGATCGACGAGGCGCCGGGCCAGGGTGTGCGGGCGCTGCGCCGCACCGCACGCCGCGACGCCGAGACCGGGCTCGACAGCCGCTACACCTTCATCGCGCGCCTGACGGAGCGGCTCTCCGACCGATCCGGCGCGCAGACCGCGCTGCTCGCCCTGCGCCTGCTGCCGTCGGAGTGCGGGCAGGCGCCGGACCCCCAGGCCCTGGGAAGCGCTGCCGAGATGCTGCAGCTCCTGGCCCGGCGCATCCCGGGCGCGTTCCTCGGCCGGCTCGCCGACTCCGAGCTCGCCCTTTGCCTGCCGGCGCACGACGTCGTCGCCGAAAGCGCGCATAGCCTGCTCGCGGCACTCGGCGCGGGTCCGGCGCGCCGGGCTTGCGCCATCGGCTGCGCCGACCACCTCGGCGGCGCTTCCCTCGGCGGAGCCTTGGCGCAGCTCGAGCTGGCGACCGCGGAGGCCGCCGCCGGCGGCCCGGGCCGGGTCGTCTGCCGTGCGCCGCAGCGTGACGAGGCCGCATGCTGCGAGGACGCGGTCCTGCGCCGCCGCATCGTCGAAGCCTTGCGCGTCAACGCGATGGCCCTGGCGGCCTTTCCCGTCATCGATCCCCAGGGGAAGCTGCTGCACCTGGAATGCCCGATGCGGCTGCAGCTGGCGCCTGGGCACGCGCCGGCGCCAGCGCAGGCCTGGCTCCCGGTGGCCATGCGCTATCGCCTGACGACGCAGATCGAGCTCGCCGGTATCGAACTGGCGCTTGCCGCCATCGCCAGCGACGGCGTGCCGCGTTGCGTGCACCTGGCTGCGGAGTCGCTCTGTGCCGCCGGCTTCGTCAGCGCCGTGCGCACGCGGCTGCAGGCCGCGCCCGAGGCTGCCGCGCTGCTGTGGATCGAGATCGCGGAGGTGTCGCTCGAGCGCTTGTCGCCGCGCCTGCGCAATGCCGGCACCGTGTGGCAGCGCTGTGGGGCGCGCGTGGGCATCGAGCACGCCGGTGAGGGCTTGCGCAGCCTCGTGCGGCTTTCCGAGCTGGAGCTCGACTACGTCAAGGTGGCGTCCGGCTTCGTGCGCGGAATCGCCGCAAACGCGGTGCAGCGCGAGCGCGCGCAAGGCCTGGTCGCCTTCGTGCACGAGATGGGGGCGCTGGTGATCGCCGAAGGCGTGGACGACCTCGCCGACCTCGGGACCCTGTGGGCGCTCGGCTTCGACGGTGCCACCGGGACCGCCGCGCAGCCGGTCGACGCTGCGGCGCTGGCGCTCGAGACGGCCGACGACGATCAGGCGATGTCGCCGGCGTGAATCTCGAAGCGGCCGCGCCTGCGGTCCGCGAAGTAGTGCTCGAGCGTCTGGCGCACGGTGCGAAAGGCGATCTCGGCCCAGGGCACCTGGTGCTCGGCGAAGAGCTGCGCCTCGATCGTCTCGGGGCCCGGTGCGAAGCGCGTGTCCAGCAGGCGCGCGCGGTAGAAGAGGTGCAACTGCCCCGCGCGCACGACGTTGAGCACGGTGAACAAGCCCTCGAGCTCGATGCGCGCGCCGGCTTCCTCGTCGGTCTCGCGGCAAGCGCCCTCGGCGGTGCTTTCGCCGAGTTCGAGAAAGCCCGCAGGCAGCGTCCACAAGCCTTTGCGCGGCTCGATGTTGCGCCGGCACAGCAGCACCTGCTCACCCCACACCGGCACCGTGCCGACGACGTTGATCGGGTTCTCGTAGTGGATCTCGCCGCAGGCGGGGCAGACCGCGCGCTCGCGGTTGTCGTCCGGCGGAACCCGGTAGTGCACCGCGGTACCGCAGACGCGGCAATGCTTGATGCGCTGGGGCACGATCATCGCGCGGAGTTTAGCCTTCGACCCTCGTGGCGAGCCGGCGGCGTGGCATCATCGTCGCAAGCCCTGCGGTCCCCGAGCGCCTGGGCACACGACGGCCGACGGCCACGATGGAAACTTCCGATGAGCTTCGTCATTCCCCCCGCGCCGATCGTCGCCGTGCCCGTGCGCGGCGGCGGCCGCTTCCCGGTGCACCGCATCTACTGCGTCGGCCGCAACTACGCCGAGCATGCGCGCGAGATGGGCGAGAGCGGGCGCGAGGCGCCCTTCTTCTTCATGAAGCCGGCCGATGCCGTGGTCGCGGTCGGGGAAGGGCAGAGCGGCGAGATCGCCTACCCGAGCCTGACGCAGAACCTGCACCACGAGGTCGAGCTGGTGGTGGCGATCGGCCAGGGCGGGCGCGACATCGACGTCGCCGACGCCGCGCAGCACATCTTCGGCTACGCGGTCGGCCTGGACATGACGCGCCGCGACCTGCAGGCGCAGATGAAGAAGGACGGCCGGCCGTGGTCGATCGCCAAGGGCTTCGACCAGTCGGCGCCGATCGGCACCATCGTCGCCCGCGCGCCCGCGGCGCCGGCGCTGAGCGCGGGGGCGATCACGCTCGCCGTGAACGGACAGCCGCGCCAGCGCGGCGACCTGCGCGAGCTGATCTGGAGCGTGGCCGAGACGATCGCGCACCTGAGCCGCGCCTGGACGCTGCAGCCCGGCGACCTGATCTTCACCGGCACGCCCGCCGGCGTGGGCGCGGTCGTACGGGGCGACCATCTGCAGGCGCACATCGACGGCCTGCCCGAGCTCAGCGTGGTCGTGCGCTGAGCGCGCCGGGAGCGAGTACTGCCCATGGAGCTCTTCAACTATTTCCGCTCCAGCGCCTCCTACCGCGTGCGCATCGCGCTTGCCCTCAAGGGCCTGGACTACGACTACCGCGCGGTGCAGCTCGTGAAGGGTGAGCAGATGCAGGAAGCCTACGCCGCGCTGGCCCCGTCGCGGCTGGTGCCGCTGCTCGTCGACGGCGAGCACCGCCTTTCGCAGTCGCTGGCGATCCTCGAATACCTCGAGGAGACGCACCCCGAGCCGCCGCTGCTGCCGCGCGCGCCCGCGGCGCGTGCGCGCGTGCGCGCGATCGCCCTCGACATCGCCTGCGAGATCCATCCGCTGAACAACCTGCGCGTGCTGAAGTATCTCGTCGGGCCGATGGCCGTGTCCGAGGACGACAAGAACCGCTGGTACCGTCATTGGGTGGAGACGGGGCTGGAGGCGGTCGAGCGCCAGCTCGCCGCCGCCCCCTCGACCTACTGCCATGGCCGGACGCCGACGCTGGCGGACTGCGTGCTCGTGCCGCAGATCTTCAACGCGCAGCGCTTCGACTGCCGTCTCGAGCACGTGCCGCAGGTGATGCGCGTCTTCGAGGCCTGCATGAAGCTGCCGGCCTTCGAGGAGACGCGGCCCGAGAAGTGCCCGGATGCGAGCTGAACTCGACGCCGCCGGCTGGCTGCGTCCGTCCTGGCCCGACGCGCGCGCCGCCGCTCACGTGCGCGCGCTGATGAGCACGCGGCGCACGCGACCCGCCTTCGACGACGCCGATTTCGACCCGGGACGTGAAGGCAGCAGCCAAGCCGCGCGCTGCAATCGCGACCAGCTCGAACGAACACTCGGCGTCCCGCCGCGCTGGTTACAACAGGTGCATGGCGCCGAAGTCGTGCGCGTGGACCGGTGCGCGCCGTGCGTGCCGCCGGTGGCCGATGCCGCGGTCAGCGCCAGCCCCGACGTGGCCTGCGCGGTGCTGGTGGCCGACTGCCTGCCCCTGCTGCTGTGCGACGACGCGGGCCGCGCCGTCGCGGCGGCGCATGCCGGCTGGCGCGGCCTGGCCGCGGGCGTGATCGAACGCAGCGTGGCGACGCTGTGCGAGGCGGCGGGCTGCGAGCCCGCTGCACTGCAGGCCTGGCTCGGCCCCTGCATCGGGCCGCGCCGCTTCGAAGTCGGCGCCGACGTGCTGCGGGCCTTCGGCGTCGACCCCGATGCGTGCGACGACGAGGAGGCGGCGCGGGCGCATTTCAGGCGCCGCGATCGTGCCGACGGCAGCGCGCGCTGGCTGGCCGATCTGCCGGCATTGGCGCGGCAGCGTCTCGCGGATGCCGGGGTCGGACGCAGCAGCGGAGGCCACTGGTGCACCGTCGACGACGCTTCAGCCTTCTTCTCGTTCCGTCGCGACGGTGCTCTCGGACGCATGGTTGCGGCCATCCGCCTCCTCCCCCGATGACGCCGCGGCCTCGCGCGCGCGGCGCGCCCGCCGGCGCGCGGGCGTGGCCAGGATGTAGACCAGCACCGACAGCGGCAGCACGCCGTAGAACACGAAGGTGACGACGGCGCCGAGCACGCTGCCCTGGGGGGAGAGCGCCTCGGCCACCGCCATCATCAAGGCCACGTAAAGCCAGGCCGCGACGATCAGATGGATGTGCATCGTGTTGCAGGGGAGGGGGCGTGCGCACGTGTTCCAGACGCGTCCGGGACGCGTCGCGGAAGCATCATGTCATGGCAAGGTAAGCGATTTGGCCTAAGCTGTGCGCCTGGGATGCAGGGGCAAGCCGCGCGGCCTTCGACGACCCGGTTCAGGCCCGGCGCCCGCAACAACAGGAGACATCGTGCAAGACGCTTTCCCCACGCTGCCCGCGTTCGACCCTTCGGCCAGCCCCTTGGTGCCTGCGGTCGAGGGCTTGATGAAGTCGCTCGCCGGCCTGAGTGTGCCGCAGGAGGCGCTGTGCAAGCTGCAGGCGGACTACGTTCAGGGTGCCAGCGAGATCTGGAACCAGCAACTCGAGCGCCTGCGTGGCGGCGAGGGAGACGCCAAGGCGCTGCGCGACCGGCGCTTCGCCGGCAAGGAGTGGCTCGAGAATCCGGCGGCAGCCTATACGGCGCAGATGTACCTGCTGAATGCCCGCACGCTGATGGAGCTGGCCGAGGCGGTGCAGGGCGACGCGAAGACGCGAGCACGCATCCGCTTCGCGGTGCAGCAGTGGGTGGATTCGGCCGCGCCGAGCAACTACCTCGCGCTCAACCCCGAGGCGCTCGCCAAGGCGGTGGCCACGCAGGGGCAAAGCATCGCCACCGGCATGCGCCAGTTGCTCGAGGACGTGCAGAAGGGTCACATCTCGCAGACCGACGAGTCGGCCTTCGAGGTCGGGCGCAACGTCGCCACCACCGAGGGCAGCGTGGTGTTCGAGAACGCGTTCTTCCAGCTCATCGAGTACCGGCCGACGACGGCCAAGGTGCACGAACGACCGATGCTCTTCGTGCCGCCGTGCATCAACAAGTACTACATCCTCGACCTGCAGCCGGACAACTCCTTCATCCGCTACACCGTCGATCAGGGCCACCGTACCTTCGTCGTGAGCTGGCGCAACCCCGACGAGAGCCTGGCCGGGGCGAGCTGGGACGACTACATCGAGCAGGGTGCAATCGAGGCCATACGCACCGTACAGGCCATCAGCGGTGTCGAGCAGATCAACATGCTGGGCTTCTGCGTCGGCGGCACCATCCTGGGAACGGCGCTGGCCGTTCTGGCCGCACGCGGTGAGCAGCCCGCGCACTCGCTCACGCTGCTCACCACGCTGCTGGACTTCGCCGACACCGGCATCCTCGACGTCTTCATCGACGAGGCCGCCGTGCGCCTGCGCGAGGTGACGATCGGCGAGAAGTCGCCCACCGGCCCGGGCCTGCTGTCGGGCAAGGACCTGGCCACGACCTTCAACTTCCTGCGCCCGAACGACCTCGTCTGGAACTACGTCGTCGGCAACTACCTGAAGGGCGAGTCGCCGCCGCCCTTCGACCTGCTGTACTGGAACGGCGACTCGACCAACCTGCCTGGGCCGATGTACTGCTGGTACCTGCGCAACACCTACCTGGAGAACAAGCTCAAGGTGCCGGGTGCGACCACCGTCTGCGGCCAGAAGGTGGACCTCGGGGCGATCGAGGCGCCGGCCTACATCTACGCCTCGCGGGAGGACCACATCGTTCCCTGGACCTCGGCCTACGCATCGACGCGGCTGCTGCACGGCAAGCGCCGCTTCGTGCTCGGCGCCTCCGGCCATATCGCCGGCGTCATCAACCCGCCGGCCAAGGGCAAGCGCAGCCATTGGCTCAACGACAAGCTGCCGGCGAGCCCCGAGGCCTGGTTCGACGGCGCGGTGGAGAAGCCCGGGAGCTGGTGGACCGATTGGAGCGAGTGGCTGGCCGGCCACGGCGGCAAGCTGGTTCCCGCCCCCAAGACCGTGGGCAACCGGCAGTTCAAGCCGATCGAAGCCGCCCCCGGCCGCTACGTCAAGGCCAAGGCCTGAAGCGGCGCCGCGCGGCCACGGGGGAACCCTGCTTGACGGCCGGCGGCGACGGTCCCACGCTAGCAACCATCCTGGGCGTGAGCCCAAGTCCACCAAGTCCACCAAGTCCACGAAAAGGAGCGAGCAATGGCAAGACTGGCTTACGTCACCGGCGGCATGGGCGGCATCGGCACGGCGATCTGCCAACGCCTGGCCAAGGAGGGGTTCAAGGTCATCGCCGGCTGCGGGCCCAGCCGCGACTACCAGAAGTGGCTCGATGAACAGAAGGCGCTGGGATTCACCTTCCACGCTTCGGTCGGCAACGTCGCCGACTGGGACTCGACGGTCGAGGCCTTCACCAAGGCCAAGGCGGAGCACGGGCCGATCGAGGTGCTCGTCAACAACGCCGGCATCACCCGCGATCGCATGTTCGTGAAGATGACGCGCGAGGACTGGGACGCGGTGATCGACACCAACCTGAACAGCATGTTCAACGTCACCAAGCAGGTGGTGCCCGACATGCTGGAGCGTGGCTGGGGCCGCATCATCCAGATCAGTTCGGTCAACGGCGAAAAGGGGCAGGCGGGCCAGACGAACTACTCGGCGGCCAAGGCCGGCATGCACGGCTTCACGATGGCGTTGGCGCAGGAGCTGGCGAGCAAGGGCGTGACCGTCAACACCGTCAGCCCCGGCTACATCGGCACCGACATGGTGCGCGCGATCAAACCCGAGATCCTGGAGAAGATCGTCGCCACGATCCCGATCAAGCGCCTGGGGACGCCGGCGGAGATCGGTTCCATCGTCGCCTGGCTGGCGGGCGAGGACTCGGGCTTCACGACCGGCGCCGACTTCAGTTGCAACGGCGGCCTGCACATGGGCTGAGCGCCCTGCCTGGGCGCCCGTGCGCCGGCCGCGCAGAGGCTGCGGTGCGTCCGGGCTCCCGCGCGGATGTCAGAATGCATGCTCTGTCCGGAACACATGACCATGCAGTCCACTGACGACCGCGGCACGCCGCGCAAGGGCCGGCTCAGCGCCTTCCAGCTGCTGAAGGCCTGGCTGCGCGACAGGACCGCAGGCCCGAGTGCCCCGGCCGAGACCGAATTCCTCAATACGCGCGACGGGCATGAACTTGCCAAGTTCGCGCAAAAGGCCTTCGGCAGCGATGCGGCACGCGACGCACGACGTGCTGCGGTGGAGGCCGAACAGGGGCAGATCGACGCGCTGCTGGCCGGGAGCGCACATCGTCCGCCGGCCCCTGCGGAGCCTGCGGCGGCACCCGTGGCCACTCCCGCCCGCGATGTCATGCCGCGGACGCCGGTCGAGCTTGCCGTGCGCCAGCTCGAGTTGCTGCGTGCGCAAGGTCTGACGGTCGAGACCCTCGCCGAGGCCTTGATCATCGTCGAGAACCGCGAAGTCAAGCAGCGCGCGGCGCGGGCGGGCTGAGGTCCGCGGCGGCGGCCGACGCCCCGCGCCTCAGCATTCGACGATGTTGACCGCGAGCCCGCCGCGCGCGGTCTCCTTGTACTTGCTCATCATGTCGGCGCCGGTCTCGCGCATGGTCTTGATGACCTGGTCCAGGCTCACGTGGTGCGTGCCGTCCCCGCGCAGCGCCATGCGCGCGGCGTTGATGGCCTTCACCGAGGCGATGGCGTTGCGCTCGATGCAGGGGATTTGCACGAGGCCGCCGACCGGATCGCAGGTCAGGCCCAGGTGGTGCTCCATGCCGATCTCGGCGGCGTTCTCCACCTGTGCCACGCTGCCGCCCATGACCGCGCACAGGGCGGCTGCGGCCATGCTGCAGGCCACGCCGACCTCGCCCTGGCAGCCGACCTCGGCGCCGCTGATGCTGGCGTTCTCCTTGTAGAGGATGCCGATCGCCGCGGCGGTGAGCAGGAAGTCCTGCACCCCGGCGCTGCTGGCCTGCGGCACGAAGCGCGTGTAGTAGTGCAGCACGGCGGGCACGATGCCGGCGGCGCCGTTGGTGGGCGCGGTGACGACGCGGCCGCCGGCGGCGTTCTCCTCGTTCACCGCGAGGGCGTAGAGGTTGACCCAGTCCAGCACCTGCAGCGGGTCGCGCAGCGCCTCCTCGGGGCGCGCGGTGAGCGCCTCGCGCAGCGCGCGCGCACGGCGCCGCACCTTGTAGCCGCCGGGCAGCACGCCGCCGGCGTGCAGGCCGCGCTCGACGCACTCCTGCATCACCTGCCAGATGCGCGCCAGGCCGGCGTCGATCTCGGCCTCGCTGCGCCAGTGGCGCTCGTTGCGGCGCATGAGCGCGGCGATCGACAAGCCGTTCTGCGCGCAGCGCTGCAGCAGCTCCGCGCCGCTGGCGAAGGGGTAGGGCAGCACCGTCGCATCGGGAACGATGGCCTTGCGCCGCGCGCCGTCGGATGCCACCTCCTCGCTGACGACGAAGCCGCCGCCGACCGAGTAGTAGACGTGCTGCGCGAGCTCGGCCCCTTGCGCGTCGAAGGCGGTGAAGCGCATGCCGTTGGCATGCAGGGGCAGCGTCTCGCGGCGCTGGAACTTCAGGTCCTCGCGCTCGTGGAAGGCGATCGCATGCGCGCCCGGCAGCGTGATGCGCTGCTCGCTGCGCATCGCCTGCAGGAGAGCCGGGATGGCGTCGACGTCGACGGTCTCGGGTTCGTGCCCGGCCAGGCCCAGCAGCACCGCCTTGTCGCTGCCGTGGCCCTTGCCGGTGGCGGCCAGCGAGCCGTAGAGCTGCACGCGCACGCGCGCCGTGCGGGCGAGCACGCCTTCGCTGCCCAGGCGCACGGCAAAGATGCGCGCCGCGCGCATGGGGCCCACGGTGTGGCTGCTGCTCGGCCCGATGCCGATCTTGAAGAGATCGAAGACCGAGACGGCCACGGCGGTGTGCTCCTGTGGCTCGGCAGTCGCAGCGTCAGTCGGCGTCGGCCGACAGCGGCGGGCAGGTGCAGAAGAGGTTGCGATCGCCCCAGACGTTGTCGACGCGCGCGACCGGCGACCAGTATTTCTGCCGCCTCAGCCCCGGCACCGGGTAGGCCGCCTGTTCGCGGGTGTAGGGGTGTGGCCAGTCGGCCGCGAGCAGCGCGGCCGCGGTGTGCGGCGCGTTCTTCAGCGGGTTGTCGTCCTGCGGCCAGCGGCCGGCCTCGATCTGGGCGATCTCGCCGCGGATCGCGATCATCGCCTCGCAGAAGCGGTCGAGCTCGACCAGCGGCTCGCTCTCCGTCGGTTCGACCATCAGCGTGCCGGCAACCGGGAAGGACAGGGTCGGTGCGTGAAAGCCGTAGTCGATCAGCCGCTTGGCGACGTCCTCGGCGCTGACGCCGGAGGTCTTCTGCAGCGGCCGCAGGTCCAGGATGCACTCGTGCGCGACGCCACCGCCCTTGATGCCAGCGATCTCGGCGCTGAAGTGGATGTCGAAGTGGTCGGCCAGGCGCGCCGCGACGTAGTTGGCCGCAAGAACCGCGACCTCGGTCGCCTCGCGCAGACCCGCCGCGCCCATCATGCGGATGTACATCCAGCTGATCGGCAGCACGCCGGCGTTGCCGAGCGGTGCTGCGGACACCGCGCCGACGGCGCTGTCCCTGCCGCTGCTCGCGTGCCCTGGCAGGAAGGGGACGAGGTCCTCGACGACGCACACCGGCCCGACGCCGGGCCCGCCGCCGCCGTGCGGGATGCAGAAGGTCTTGTGCAGGTTCAGGTGGCTGACGTCGCCGCCGAAAGCGCCCGGCGCCGCGACGCCGACGAGCGCGTTCAGGTTCGCGCCGTCGACGTAGACGCGCCCGCCGTGGCGGTGCACGATCTCGCACAGCTCCTTCACCCGCGGCTCGTAGATGCCGTAGGTGCTCGGGTAGGTGATCATCACCGCGGCCAGGCGCGCCTCGTGCTTCTCGCACTTGGCCTGCAGGTCCTCGAGGTCGACATTGCCCATCGCGTCGCACTTGACGACGACGACCTGCATGCCGGCCAGGTGCGCGCTCGCCGGGTTGGTGCCGTGCGCCGATTCGGGGATCAGACAGAGATCGCGCTCTGTCTGGCCGCGCGAAGCGTGCCAGGCGCGGATCGCGAGCAGGCCCGCGTACTCGCCCTGGGACCCGGCGTTGGGCTGCAGGCTCACGCCGGCGTAGCCGGTGACCTTGGAAAGCCAGGCGCAGAGCTGGTCGTTCAGCTCATGCCAGCCCGCAAGCTGATCCGCCGGCGCGAAGGGATGCAGGTTCGCGAACTGCGGCCAGGTGATCGGGATCATTTCGCTCGTCGCGTTGAGCTTCATCGTGCACGAGCCCAGCGGGATCATCGTGCGGTCCAGCGCCAGGTCCTTGTCGCTGAGGCTGCGGATGTAGCGCAGCATCTCGGTCTCGCTGTGGTGCGTGTTGAAGACCGGATGCTCGAGATAAGGGCTCTGCCGGCGCAGCGCCAGCGGGATCAGCGGCTGCACCCCCGCTTCGTAGGCTTGCACGCTGGGCAGCGCCTGGCCCTCGGCGGCGAACCAGGACCACAGCGCCTGCAGGTCGGCGCGCGTCGTTGTCTCGTCCAGGCTGATGCCGATGCGGTCCGCCGAGAGGCGGCGCAGGTTGGCGCCTGCCGCCAGTGCGCGCTGGTGGATGCTTTCCGTGCGTGCGCCGGTGTCGACGGCCAGGGTGTCGAAGGCGGCCTCGGTGGTGACGCGCAGGCCCAGCGCCTGCAGGCCGGCGGCGAGGATGGCGGTGTAGCTGGCCACGCGCTGCGCGATGCGGCGCAGCCCTTCGGGGCCGTGGTAGACGGCGTACATGCTCGCCATCACCGCCAGCAGCACCTGCGCGGTGCAGATGTTGGAGGTCGCCTTCTCGCGCCGGATGTGCTGCTCGCGCGTCTGCAGTGCAAGGCGATACGCGGCCTGGCCGTGCACGTCGACGCTGACGCCGACCAGGCGCCCGGGCATGCTGCGCTTGAACTCGTCGCGGCAGGCGAGGTAGGCGGCGTGTGGGCCGCCCGCGGCCATGGGCACGCCCAGGCGCTGCGTGCTGCCAATGACGATGTCGGCGCCGAACTCGCCCGGCGGCAGCAGCAGCGTCAGCGCCAGCAGGTCGGCGGCGACGATGAAGGCCGCGCCGCGCGCGTGCGCTGCCTCGACCCAGGGGCGCAGGTCGTGGATGCGGCCATCGGTGGCCGGGTACTGGGCGAGGACGGCAAAGTAGTCGTATTCCTCGATCAGCCGCGGCAGCGCGCCGACCTCGACCACGAGGCCAAGCGGCGCGGCGCGCGTGCGCACGACCTCGATCGTCTGCGGGTGGCAGTCGTCGGCGACGATGAGGGTCTGGCTCCTGCTCTTCACGCTGCGGCGCGCCAGCGTCATCGCCTCGGCCGCGGCGGTGGCCTCGTCGAGCATGGAGGCGTTGGCGATCGCCATGCCGGTGAGGTCGCAGACCATGGTCTGGAAGTTCACCAGCGCCTCCATGCGGCCCTGCGAGATCTCCGCCTGGTAGGGCGTGTAGGCGGTGTACCAGGCCGGGTTCTCGAGGATGTTGCGCTGGATGACGCCGGGCACGTGCGTGCCGTGGTAGCCCTGGCCGATGAAGCTCTTGAGCACGCGGTTCCTGGCCGCGATCGCCTGCAGCTCGGCCAGCGCCTGCGCTTCGCTCACCGGGGCGGGCAGATCGAGTTCGCCCTGCAGGTGGATGGAGCGGGGCACGAGCGCGTCGATGAGCGCCGCGCGCGAGGCGGCACCGATCACGGAGAGCATGTGTGCCTGTTCGGCTTCGGATGGGCCGATGTGGCGGGGGCGGAACTCGGCCGCATTCTCGAGCGCCGCCAGTGGCGGCAGGGGGGGCGTCGGCATGGTGCGGAACGGAAGAAGGGTGTCGGGATCGGGGCAGGGCAGGCGTGTGCCACCCGCCATACGGGCGGCTCGGGGCCGGGCCGGGCCGCGGCGGCCATCGAGGCGCGCGCGGCCGCGGACAGGCGCTCAAAGCGTCTTCAGCAGCGCGTCGTAGGCGCCGGCGTCGAGCAGCGCGTCCAGCTGCGCGGCGTTCGTCGGCTTCATCTTGAAGAACCAGCCCTGGCCCTGCGGGTCCTTGTTGACGAGGGCAGGGTCGTCCTTGAGCGCGCCATTGACTTCGACGATCTCGCCGTCCACCGGCATGTAGAGGTCGGCGGCGGCCTTCACCGACTCGACGACGCCGGCCACCTCGCCCTTGGCGTAGCTGCGCCCGACCTCGGGCAGTTCGACGAAGACGACGTCGCCGAGCGCATCCTGCGCGTGCGGCGTGATGCCGACGACGGCGGCATCGTGATCTTCGATGTTGATCCACTCGTGGTCGGGCGTGAACTTGGTCGTCATGGGTTGGTTCTCCTCGGTGATGGTGGTGCGGTGGCGCCTCAGCGGCGGTAGCGATGGGGGACGAAGGGCATCGGCGTGATGCGCATCGGCAGACGCTGGCGCCGCACCTCGACGTAGACCTCGCCCTGCGGATGCGCGCGATTCACGGGCACGTAGCCCATGGCGATCGCTTGGTCCAAGGTCGGCGTGATCGTGCCGCTGGTGACCTTGCCGAGCGCGTGGCCGTTGATGTCGACGATCGCCGCGCCCTCGCGCACCGGAACGCGCTCGACGCCGACGAGGCCCACGCGCCTGCTCGGCGCGCCCGCCGAGAGCTGGCGCTCGAGCGCCGCGGAACCGAGGTAGCCGCCGGCGCGTGCGCCGCCGGGGCGGCGGACGGCCTGGATCGCCCATTGCAGCCCGGCCTCGATCGGGCTCGTGCCGCTGTCGATGTCATGGCCGTAGAGGCAAAGCCCGGCTTCCAGGCGCAGCGTGTCGCGCGCGCCCAGGCCCGCGGGCTTGACTTCGGGCTGGGCCAGCAAGGCTTCGGCCAGCTTGACGGCCTGCGCTTCGGGCACCGAGATCTCGAAGCCGTCTTCCCCGGTGTAGCCCGAGCGCGTGACGAAACAGCGCGCGCCGGCGAGCTCGAACACGGCAGCGTCCATGAAGCTCAAGGCGGCCACGCCGGGGGCCAGCCGCGCCAGCGCCGTCACCGCCTGCGGCCCCTGCAGCGCAAGCAGCGCCTGCTCGGGCATCGGCACGACGGCACAACGCGTGCCGATGTTCGTCTGCAGATGCTGGATGTCGTCGGCCTTGCATCCGGCATTGACGACCAGCAGCAGGTCACCGAAGCCGGCTTGCGCGGGCGGCCGCGCGATCATCAGGTCGTCGAGGATGCCGCCGCTGGCGTTGGTGAAGAAGCCGTAGCGCTGGCGGCCGGGCTCGAGGCCGATCACGTCCACCGGCACCAGGCTCTCGAGCGCCGCTGCCGCGCCCGCGCCGACCAGCTTCACCTGGCCCATGTGCGAGACGTCGAAGAGCGCAGCGGCGCTGCGGCAGTGATTGTGCTCGGCGACCAGCCCCTCGCCGTACTGCACCGGCATGGCGTAGCCGGCAAACGGCACCATGCGGGCGCCAAGGCGCAGATGCAGCTCGTGCAGGGGCGTCTGCAGCAGGTTCTCGGACGTGCTCATGGCGGATCCTCGGGCTCGTTCGGGACACAGGACGCCGACCACGCTCACGACGGTCGGCGGCACGAGTCCTCGCTGTCCGCTTTACCTGAGAGATTCGGTGCCGGTGCGCGGCAAGCGCGAGCGCCTGCTGCCACCGGCCCTTGCCCCTTCGGTGGATCCGCCCGGGTCGACCGCCCCCGGACTCGTCTCTCTCCAGTGAGGTTCTGGCTGGTCAGTCCCTTGTGCCTGCACGTTCGGGCCGCAGCCCTGCGCCTTCGGCGGCCGCGGCGCGCGCCGCGACACTCTCCTGACGGCGGGCAGTTTAGCAGCGGCTTCAGTACAGCCGCACGGCGCTGTCGAACTGCCAGGTGCGGCGGATCTCGACGACGTCGAGTTCGCGCGCCAGGGCGGGGGCGAAGGGCGGGAAGGGCGTCAGGGCCTGCACGATCCGTCGCACGGCCTCGTCGACTTCGGGGACGCCGCTGCCGACCACGAAGGTCACCGACTCCACCGAGCCGTCGCTGCGCACCGCCACCGTGACGAGAGGCGGCTTGTGCGGGCGCGCGGCGATCTCGCGCAGCGTCTCGGGTGGCGTGTTCATCTGGATGCGGCGCGCCCAGGCTTCGGCATAGAGCGCGAGTTCGAGGTTGGGATCGCTGCGGCCCCACAGACGCGCGCGGCGCAGGGCGCTGGACACGGGGCGCGTGTCCACTTCGGCCGGGGTGCGTCGGGCCGACTCCGCGTCCAGCTGGCGCCCGATGGCGCGCTTGATGGCCTCGCGCCGCTCCTCCTCCTCCTCCTCCTGCCGACGCTGCGCTTCGCGCTCCTGCGCTTCCCGCTGCTGCGCCGCCAGCTTCTCCGCGGCCAGGCGCTCGGCTTCGGCTCTTGCCTGCGCCGCCGCACGCTCGGCCGCTGCTCGTTCGGCTGCCGCACGCTCCGCAGCTTCACGCTCGGCCTCCTCGCGCTCTCGTGCAGCGCGCTCTTCAGCCGCTCTTGCTGCCGCTTCGCGTTCGGCGGCTTCCCTTTGCGCTTGTGCTCGCTGAAGCGCGAGGGCTTGCTCTGCCGCTGCCTGCGCCGCCTGGCGTTCCGCCTCCTGACGTTCGGCCTCCACGCGCTGCGCTTCGAGCCTCGCGCGCGCTTCCTCCTCTGCCCGGAGACGCTCCTTTTCGGCTTGCTCCGCGGCGCCTGCCTCGGCCTGAACGCGGGCGGCTTCGCGCTCGGCATCGGCGCTTGCGTCCGGCTCGGTGCGGGCGAACAGGCGCGCAGCGTCATGCGAGGGCGGAGCGATCTCGGGGTCGGATGCCGATGCGCTCGCAGCGGATTGCGCCTGGGCTGCCGACGCGGGCCTCTCGGCTTGCGAGGCCGCAAGAGCAGGTGCGGCGATCGCCTCCGGTGCCGGCAGCGGCGCGACGAGGGCTTCGAGATCCTCGTCCGGCATGGGCGGAGGTGGCGCGTCGGGAGCGGGTGGTGTTGCCGCAGCGAACGCCTGCGGCGCGGGCGCGGGCGCGGGCAGCATAGCCGCAGCGCCTGGCTGCGGGGAGTCGCGTGCCGTCGATGGCGCCGAAGGCTGCGGGAGGCGACGCAAGGGCTTGCGCGCGCGGGGCCCGGTCGGCGCGGGGTCGGCAGGCGCGGCGCGCCTGGTGACGGGCGCCGCCTTGACCGGCCCCGACTCGGCGGATGCGAGCTGCGGTGACGCGAGCGTGGCCGTCGTCGCCGTCGTCGCAGCCCGACCGGTGGGCGTGCTGTCGCCCGCGGGCGCGCGCAGGGGCTGCGGCTGCTCCAGGGCAAGGCGCACGCGCAAGGGCGGCGCCTGGGCTCGACGCTCCTGCCAGGGGAGGCTGAAGCCCGGCAGGCCGAAACCGTCGCCGCCGAAGCTCAGGCCAAGCAGCAGCAGATGCAGCAGCAGCGAGGCGAAGAACGCCGCACGCAGCTGGACGCGGGATCGTCCCCTGGCGGGCACAGGCAGCGGGGCGCGGTCTGGACTCGGCACGGGAGACGGGCGGCTTGCCGGGTTGCGGGCCCGGGATCGTAGCCGCAGCCTGCGCGCGCATCGCGCGTCAACTCAGCATCCACTGGGACTTTCGCGCTGCCGCCGCGCGCCGAGCGGGTACCGGCGTGCATCCGCGCGCCCGCGCGCGCCGTATCGCAGAGGCAAACCGTGTCGCACCGGAGGCACCCCATGCCGCACTTTGCCGAAGTCACCCACCGCGAGTGGATCGCCGCCGCGCCGCAGGTCGTGCGCGCGCAGTTCGGCGACCTGGAGCACCACATCCGCCGCCGCGTCCACCCCGGGCTGCGGCTCGAGGTCCTGGCGCGCGGCCCGCGCGGCGTGCGCTTCCTGCAGGAGGTCAGGCTGCTGGGCATCCGCCAGCGCGACGTGTTCGAGCGTCGCATCGCTGCCGACGGCAGCATCGAGGACCGGTCGGTCGAAGGCTTCAACCGCGGCGGCAGCCTGCTGTTCCGTTTCACGCCGGGAACCGGCGAGCGCGCCGGCAGCACCGAGGTCGAGATCGTGGTGCGGCTGCCGCTGCCGCCGCTGCTCGGGCCGCTCGTGCGCCCGCTGCTGCAGGCGCAGATCCGGCGCGAAGTGCGGGCCGCGGCACGGCAGGACAAGCACGACATCGAGGTTCTCGGCTACCCGGCGCCGGCGCCGGCGGCGCGCTGACGACCGGACGGGGCACGGGCCATGAAGTCGACCTGCTTCGAACTCGTCAGCCACTGGCAGATCCGCTCGCCGGTGCAGCGCGTGTGGGATGCGATCGCCGACCCGGATGCGTGGCCCCGCTGGTGGCCGTACGTGCGTCGCGTCAGCACTCTCGCCGCGGGTGGGCCGGGCGGCGTCGGCAGCCGGCGGCGGATCGAGTGGGCGACCCGGCTGCCGTACCGGATCGTGATCGAGGTCGAGAACCTCGAATCGGTCGCGCCACAGCGCCTGCGCGCCCGCGCGTGCGGCCAGCTCGAAGGCGAGGGGCTGTGGCTGCTGCGCGCGCGCGACGAGCACACCGACGTGACCTACGTCTGGCGGGTGGAGGTCACGAGCCGCTGGATGCGCTGGCTGGCGCCGCTGCTGGCGCCGGTGTTCCGGTGGAACCACAACGGCGTGATGCGCGCCGGCGAGGCCGGGCTGCGGCGCTACCTGGGCGTCGGCTCCTGAACAGCAGGCGTTGACTGTGTGGCGCCGCTCGTCGCGCGGCGGCGCCCCGCGTTGCCCGTGGCGCTGAGCAGTTGTGCCGCTACATCACCCGCCCCGCGCTGTCGGACGAACGGGTGCAGCTCAACGCCGCCGGGCAGGTGGAGCTCAAGCTCAAGACACCGTGGCGCGACGGGACCACGCACCTGGTGATGAGCCCACTGGAGTTCATGCAGCGGCTGGCCGTGACAGCGACCGAAGGGCGCCCATCGGGAACCCGTGCTGCGGCCGCGGTTGCACCTCATCCGCTTCCACAGCGTGCTGGCACCCAACGCCAAGCTTCGCGCGCTGGTGGTGCCGCAGGAACCGCCCGCACAGGCGCAAGCGGCCACCGAAGCAGCGGGCGCCGCCGAGTGCGAAGTCGAGACCATCCAGGCTCGGCCGCAGCGCATCGGCTGGGCGCGGCTGCTCGAGCGGGTTCTCGACATCGACATGCAGCACTGCCCGAACTGCGGCGCCGGGCAGCTGAAGATCATCGCGGCCATCCTCGAGCGGCCGGTGATCGAGAAGATCCTGACGCACCTGGGCCTGGACCCGCAGGCCCCTCCCCGAGGGCGGGCGCGTGAGATCGGGCAAGACTGAAGCCACCTGAGCCGCGCCAGCTGTCATCAACACCACACCCCGCAGACTGCAGCGCCGAAGTGCTGCCGGGCGACGCTGCGCGCCGAGTGGGCGCGGCGTGACCGAACGAGGGTCAACCCTGAGATCGAGGCCGCAAATCAAGGCCAGACGAGCCCCCAGGGGAGTGGTGAGGCGGGCCCAATGGGCACCGCTGCCACGATCTTGCTGCCGCAGATATCCCGTCCTGGTAGGTCGCGGCCTGGTCGCCGGGCCTTGCGGGGGCGTTTGAAATTCCTATGCGC
>JAIXKR010000120.1:0-45366 GCA_026932235.1 Burkholderiales bacterium | reverse complement strand
GTAGGTCGCGGCCTGGTCGCCGGGCCTTGCGGGGGCGTTTGAAATTCCTATGCGCCCAACGCGGCCGTCAGCTTCTCGTTCTCGGAGCGGGTAGCGGCGATCTGCTTGGCCGCGGCATCGGCGGCCACCCGCGCGTCGCCGGTGGCCTTGTCGAGCGCCGCCTGCAGGCGCTGGCGCTCGCCCTCGAGCTGCGCCGCATAGGACTGCAGGCGCTCGGACTCGGCCGGCGTGAGCCGCGGCGGCAGGTCGTTCTCCTCGGCGTAGAACAGGCCGGCCGCCCCGATCACGATGCCCAGCATCAGGATGATCAGCCAGCGCGGGATCGGGAAACCAGAGCGCCGGCTCGAGCCGTAAGGGTCGAAGACCACCGGTTTGTTTCTGCCAAACAATTCCATCGCGGACGGATTCCTTGTGGTCGAGGCGCCGGATATGGGGAACGGGATGGAAGGAGCGGATGGCCGAGCTTAGCCGCCCACCCGGCCAAAGGCCAAGAACGGGTTCCGGCACCTGCCCAGGCAGGGTGCCTGGAAACGGCAACGGTGGCCGGCTAGCGATGGCGAATCGCCGGCGCCGGTGGACCGCCTGGAGGTCGGGCCTGGGCTGCGCCCGCCTCTGCGCGGGCCAGCGCCGACCAGCCGCGCTTGACTTCGACCACCTCGCTGGTCTGGCCGTCCACGACGAACCAGTCATCGCCGACGACCAGCACACGGTAGCGGCTGCTGCGCTCGATATATCGCGAAAGCGAGCTTTCCAGCTCCGGCCGCTGCCCGAGCAGTTCGTTCACACGCTGTTGCATCGACTGCAGGTAGGCCTGCAGCGTTTCGTCATCGGGAACCAGGTGTTCGCCCAGTTCCAGGAAGCGCCCCAGGCGCCAGGCGCGCGCGGGGCCGCGGGGATGCACCTGGGTTGCCCAGTCGATGGGGGTTTCGTGGGTGCCGCGCCACTGGGCAGGCGCTGGCGCGTTTGCGGCCTGTTGCTGGCTGTGGCGCCACCATGAGGCGCGCAGATCTTGCTCGAACGGCCCCGACAGGATGGGCACCGCCGGGTCTTTCCAGCGCACGACGGCAGGCCGCGGCTGGCCGTCCGCGATGCCCAGCGCGCGGGCCAGGGGAGGAAAGCCGTCGGCCTGGCCGCCAGCCTTGGCAATCTCGGCATACAGGCGCCGGTCGATGGTCCACATAACGGCCCAATCCGCCTGCCAGGGGCTCGTCATCCGGGCATGGCGGATCAGCGCATTGGATGCGTGAGGCACCGCCACCCCCTGCTTGTCCGTCAAGGCGGCCCCGTATTCGGCCGCGGTTTCACGCGCGGCCTGTGCCACCAGTGCCTGCGCCTCTTCGGTCCAATGGCGCTCCGCGCGGCGCCCCTTCAGCCCGACGGGCTGGCCTTGCGCCGCAATGCCGAGGACCTCCAGCCGATTGCTCTGCTCGTTCCAGATCAGCAGTGGCCCACCGGAGTCGCCCGGGCCGCCGGTGCAGTCGGCATAGGGCCAGGTGAGCCGCAAGGCCTCACCTGTCCGCGCCCACTCCAGTTGCCCGGCGGGCAGTTGGCACAGATCGCCATGCGGCACGAACAGGCTGGCCCCGTAACTCGGCCGCCCGTGTCTGGAGTCGCGCACGATCTTCACGTGCGAGAGATCTTCAGCGTGCCCCAACCTCATCACCTGCAGGGCAGAGGCGTGTATCCAGGGCCCCGGCGAAGCGAGCGCCAGCGGCTGAATTCCGGAAAACGCCGACGCATCGACTGCCAGCAAGGCTGAATCCGTGACCGGCCCGCCTGGCGCTTCTTCCAAGGACCAGAACAAGAGCCGCGCCGGCACCTGTCGATAGCCTGCCTGGCCGGGGCGACGCTGCAGGACCGACCACTGGAAGCGGTCTCTGCCATCCGCGAAACAATGGCCGGCCGAGGCCACCAGCCCGGGGGCCACCAGGAAGCCGCTGCAAACGAAGCCCTTGTCCTTGCCGCCTGGGTCCTCACCGGAAAGCATCACCACCGCGGCATATGGATACCGGTCCGGATCCACCGGCATGAAACGCCGATCCTTCACCCCATAGCGAGCCAGCACCTGCGGCACGGTCTGGCGCTCACCCAGCAACGGCCGGGGAATCTCCGTTGGCCGCAGCGAAGCAATCCGCGCACGCTGCACATAGCCCTTCAGCTCGCGAAACTGGTGGCGCTCGGGCAGCTCGTCGTTCACGATGAAGCGGCCGTTTTCCGCATGCACGGGCACGGCCATCCCGCCGATGCGCTGCGTCGGATGTTGGTCCACCGAAGCGGCGAAGACCTGCAGCCAGTCCGGATTCGCCGTGGGTCTGGCGTAGACCAGTCGCATCGCCGGCACGTCGTCCACGATGCGCGAGCGCAGGTCAGCGCGTTCGTGCACCGTCAACGATTGCAATACGAGGTGGCGCTCACCCTGCGGCGCTTGCGCCCACACGCGGCAAGCTGCCGCCAGCAGCACAACCAGCCAGAAGGCTCGCCAGGCCAGCCTGTCCTGTCGCACGAATGGCCTGTCGAAAGCAACTCGTCTGTGGCAAGCAGTTCGTGTCCGCATGGTCACGGCCTCATGTCGATGCAGTCGGGCGATCACGTTCATGACCTCTCCGGAAACGCGCTTCAGGCGATATTGATCGTTTTTCCGGGATCCGGGTGCGAACGGGCCGTACGCTCCCGGGCGCACCAGCAGGGCCCGCAGCCCGGCCAGCCGGGCTTTCGCCGACTCGGCGCTGACGGTGGCCGTGGCCCGGGGCTGGGCCTCGAGCTGCATTTCGGCCAGAAAGCGCGACGGCAACTGGGGAAAGCGCTCGCGGCCGCGCCGGCGCTCCGGCGGCGAGGACCGCCCCGCCCCTGGGGGGGGGTCGGGGGTCGGGAGAACCCTTGATCCACCGCCCTTCCGACCCTCGCGGGTGCCAAGGTGACCCACTCGTTTTTCAACAGAGCTGATTGCAGGCGAGCGAACTGGTGTCGGCCGTGGCCGTGTTCAAGCTGCGCGATCAGGCCGCGGGCGGCAGCGCCTGAGGCGGGCCGCCCGTGTCGCCGCCGGTCAAAGCGACTTCTTCAGCCAGTGCCCGATCTCGCCGACGATGCCACGGCGGAACGCGAGCACGCAGACGACGAAGATCACGCCCTGCACGACGGTGACCCACGCGCCGAGCTCGGCGAGGTAGTTCTGCATCGTCACGATCAACGCCGCGCCGACCACCGGGCCGAAGATCGTGCCCATTCCGCCCAGCAGCGTCATCAGCACGACCTCGCCGGACATGCTCCAGTGCACATCGGTCAGCGAGGCGAGCTGGAACAGGATGGCCTTGGTGCCGCCGGCGAGTCCCGAGAGTGTCGCCGAGAGCACGAAGGCGCGGTGCTTGAAGCGGTCGGCGTCGTAGCCGAGCGAGATCGCGCGCGGCTCGTTCTCGCGAATCGCCTGCAGCACCTGCCCGAAGGGCGAGTGCACGATGCGGTAGATGAGCACGAAGCCGAAGAGGAAGATCGCGAGCACGAAGACGTACATGGCCAGCGGCTGCGAGAGGTCGAAGAGACCGAAGAGGTGTCCGCGCGGCACCGCCTGGATGCCGTCCTCACCGCCGGTGAAGGGCGCCTGCAGGCTGAAGAAGAAGACCATCTGAGCCAGCGCCAGCGTGATCATGGCGAAGTAGATGCCCTGGCGGCGGATCGCCAGCAGGCCGGTGACCCAACCCAGCGCACCGGCGCAGAGGGCGGCGAAGAGCACCGCCAGCTCGGGCGTGAAGCCCCAGACCTTGGCCGCGTGCGCGGCGGCGTAGCCGGCGCTGCCGATGAACATCGCGTGGCCGAAGGAGAGCAATCCGCCATAGCCCAGCAGCAGGTTGAAGGCGCAGGCGAAGAGCGCGAAGCACATCACCTTCATCATGAACACCGGGTACACGCCCAGCAGCGGTGCACCGATCAGCACCGCGAGCATGATCGCGAAGGCGATGCCGTGCGTCCGTGCCGTCGCGCGCTCGCGCGCGTCCGTCGCGGGCGCGGCCTGGACGGACCGGGAAGAGGAGCTCGCTGCGCTGCTCATGGCCTCACTTCTGGCTGCCGAAGAGCCCGGCCGGGCGCGTCAGCAGCACGATGGTCATGATGATGAAGATGACGGTGGTCGAGGCTTCGGGATAGAAGACCTTGGTCAGGCCCTCGATCAGCCCGAGGCCGAATCCGGTGACGATCGAGCCCATGATCGAACCCATGCCACCGATCACCACCACCGCGAAGACGACGATGATGAGGTCCGCGCCCATGAGCGGGCTGACCTGGTAGATCGGTGCCGCCATGACGCCCGCCAGCGCCGCCAGGCCGACGCCGAAGCCGAAGGTGAGGGTGATCATGCGCGGCACGTTGATGCCGAAGGCCTGCACGAGCTGCGGGTTCTCGGTGGCGGCGCGCAGGTAGCCGCCCAGGCGCGTGTGCTCGATGACGAACCAGGTCGTCAGGCAAATGACGAGCGAGGCGACGATCACCCAGCCGCGATAGTTCGGCAGGAACATGAAGCCGAGGTTCTGTCCGCCCTGCAACTGCTCGGGAATCGCGTAGGGCAGGCCCGTGGAGCCGTACTCGTTGCGAAACAGGCCCTGCAGGATGAGCGCGAGGCCGAAGGTCAGAAGCAGGCCGTAGAGGTGGTCGAGCTTGTAGAGCCGCGCGAGCATGGTGCGCTCGACCACGATGCCGATGGCGCCGATGACGAGGGGTGAAATGAGGAGCGCCCACCAATAGCTCAGGCCGGACTTGTTGAGCAGGAGGTAGGCACCGAAGGCGCCCATCATGTAGAAGGCGCCGTGGGCGAAGTTGATGATGTTGAGCAGGCCGAAGATGACCGCCAGCCCGAGCGACAGCAGCGCATAGAAGGACCCGTTGATCAGGCCGATGAGCAGTTGGCCCATCAAGGCCTGGATCGGGATGTCGAACATGCTCGGGCGCGTAAAGGTCGCTTGGGGCTGGCGGCAGCGCGTCCTACTTGACGAGCGGGCAGTTGCCTTCGTTCACGGGCCGGAAGGCCTGGTCGGCCGGGATGGTCTGCAGGACCTTGTAGTAGTCGTAGGCGTACTTCGACTCGGACGGCTTCTTCACCTCGACCAGGTAGGCCGGGTGGATCTTGCGGCCGTCGGCGCGGATGCTGCCCTTGCCGAAGAGCGGATCGTCGGTCGGCATCTCCTTCATCCTGGCCACGACCTTGGCGCCGTCGGCGTCCTCCTGCAGCGCGTCCACCGCCTTCAGGTAGTGCAGCAGGCCAGCGTAGACCCCGGCCTGAACCATCGTCGGCATGCGGTTGTTGTTGAGCGCGGCGAAGCGCTTGGACCAGGCGCGCGTGGCGTCGTTCATGTCCCAGTAGAAGGTCGTCGTCACCTGCAGGCCCTGCGCCGTCTTCAGCCCGAGACCGTGGATGTCGGAGAGGAAGACGAGCAGGCCGGCCATCTTCTGGCCGCCCGCGACGATGCCGAACTCGGCCGCCTGCTTGATCGAGTTGATGGTGTCGTTGCCGGCGTTGGCCAGGCCGACGATCTTGGCCTTGGACGACTGCGCCTGCAGCAGGAAGGAGGAGAAGTCGGTCGTGCCCAGCGGCACGCGCACGGCGCCCAGCACCTTGCCGCCCGAGGCCTTGACGACGTCCGAGGTGTCCTTCTCCAGCGCGTGGCCGAAGGCGTAATCGGCGGTGATGAAGAACCAGGTGTCGCCGCCGTTCTTGACGACCGCCGAGCCCGTGCCGTGCGCGAGCATCCAGGTGTCGTAGGTCCAGTGCACGGTGTTCGGGGTGCAGGCCTTGCCGGTGAGGTCCGAACTGCCGCCGGTCGAGTTGACCATGAGCTTGTTCTTCTCCTTCACGACCTGGGCGACCGCCAGCGCGACCGAGGAGGTTGGGACGTCGAGGATCATGTCGACGCCGTCGGAGTCGATCCACTTGCGCGTGATGCTGGAGCCGACGTCGGGCTTGTTCTGGTGGTCGGCGGAGACGATCTCGATCTTCAGCTTGGAGCCGGTCGCCTTGACGTAATCCTCGACGGCCATTCTGGCCGCGGCGACGGAGCCCGGGCCGGCGAGGTCGGCGTAGGGTCCGCTCATGTCGTTGAGTACCCCGATCTTGACGACGCCGTCGCTGATGGCACCCTGGGCGCCTCCGGCGAGAGCCAGTCCGAGGCCGGCGATCAGCGTGCTGAGCATGGTGCGTTTCATGGTGTTTCTCCTTCTGGCTGGTGAGGGGTGTGGTGTGAGGGTCGCTCGCGGGGCCCCGGGCGCTCAGACGCCCAGAACCTGATGCAGCATCTCCATGTTGTCGGGAAGTTCGGCTGCGCTCAACTCGCGCAGGATCAGTCCGCGCTCCATGATGTAGAAGCGGTCCGCCAGCGGTGCGGCGAAGCGGAAGTTCTGCTCCACCATCAGCACCGTGAAGCCGCGTGCGCGCAATTCGCGGATCATGCGCGCCAGCGCCTGCACGATCACCGGCGCCAGGCCCTCGGAGATCTCGTCCAGCAGCAGGATGCGCGCGCCGGTGCGCAGGATACGCGCGACGGCCAGCATCTGCTGCTCGCCACCCGAGAGGCGGCCGCCGGGGCTGGTGCGGCGCGTCTTCAGGTTGGGAAACATCTCGTAGATCTCGTCGATGCCCATTCCGCCCTCGGCGACCTTCGGAGGCAGCAACAGGTTCTCCTCGCAGCTCAGCGAGGCGAGGATGCCGCGCTCCTCGGGGCAGTAGCCCACGCCCAGGCGCGCGATCCGGTGCGGCGGCATGCGCACGGTATCGACGCCATCGACGCGGATGGCGCCGGTGCGCTTGCCGACGAGGCCCATGAGCGCGCGCAGGCTGGTCGTGCGGCCCGCACCGTTGCGGCCGAGCAGGCTGACGACCTCGCCGGCGCGCACGTGGAAGTTGACGCCATGGAGGATGTGCGATTCGCCGTACCAGGCGTGCACGTCCTTGAACTCGATCGCGGGGCGGTGGTCGCTCATGGTCGATCGCGTGTTCAGGCGCCGATGCCCTGCAGCTCTTCCGCGGCGTTGCCCATGTACGCCTGCAGCACCTGCGGATCACGCGAGACCTCGCTGTAAGGACCCTCGGCGATCACCTGCCCGTACTGGAGCACGGTGATGGTGTCGGCGATGCTGCCAACCACGCCCATGTTGTGCTCGACCATCAGGATGGTGCGGTTGGCAGCGACCTTCTTGATGAGCTGCGTCACCATTTCGACGTCCTCGTGGCCCATGCCCTGGGTGGGCTCGTCCAGCAGCATCAGGCGCGGGTCCATCGCCAGCGTGGTGGCGATCTCGAGTGCGCGCTTGCGCCCGTAGGGCAGTTCGATCGCCGGCAGTTCGGCGAAGTCGGCCAGGCCGACGTGGTCCAGCAGTTCCATGCAGCGCCCGTTGAGCTGGTCGAGCGTGCGCGCCGACTGCCAGAAGTTGAACGCCGTGCCCAGCGTCGGCTGCAGCGCCACGCGCACGTTCTCAAGCGCCGTCATGCGCGGAAAGGTGGAGGAGATCTGGAACGAGCGCACCATGCCGCGGCGCGCGATCTGCGCCGGCTTCTCCCGCGTGATGTCGACACCCTCGAAGAGGATCTGCCCCTGCGTGGGCGCGTGAAACTTGGTCAGCAGGTTGAAGCAGGTCGTCTTGCCGGCGCCGTTGGGGCCGATGAGCGCGTGGATCGTGCCGCGGCGGACCTTCAGGTCGACCTTGTCCACCGCGACGAAGCCGTTGAAGTCCTTGAGCAGACCACGGGTCTCGAGGATCACATCGGCAGGCATGGGGTGGCGCGCGGGCTTGAAGGCGAAGTCGGTCGTGCGGGATTATTCTGGCTGCCTTTCCGCGGTCACGCCCGGGTTTGTGCTTACGCGCAAGTGCGAAACCCGCCGTGCCCGCATGCCAGCACCCCAAGGAGATCGAGCATGAGCATCTACGAACAGCACCTCGACCGCCAGGCGGCCAACCACGCCGCGCTGAGCCCGGTGAGCTTCGTCGAGCGCAGCGCCGAGGTCTTCGGCGACCTGCCCGCCGTCATCCACGGCCATCGCCGCTACACCTGGGCGCAGACGCGCGAGCGCGCGGCGCGCCTGGCCGCGGCGCTGCGCGCGTTCGGGATCGGGCGCGGCAGCACGGTCAGCGTGATGCTGCCCAATACGCCGGAGATGGTCGAGGCACACTATGCGGTGCCGGCGCTCGGCGCCGTGCTCAACACGCTGAACACGCGGCTGGACTCGGCCCTGCTCGCGTGGCAGATGAACCACTGCGAGGCGACGGTGCTGATCACCGATCGCGAGTTCGCGCCGACCATGGCCGACGCCGTCGCCAGGCTGCGCGAGCAGCACGGCGTGGCGATCAGGGTGATCGACGTCTGCGACAGCGAGTACGAGGGCGCGGGCGAGCGCATCGGCGAGCACGAGTACGAGGCCTTGCTGGCCGCGCACGCGCCGCTGCCGCGGCTCGAGGGGCCGGCCGACGAGTGGGACGCGATCGCGGTCAGCTACACCAGCGGCACCACCGGCGACCCCAAGGGCGTGGTCACGCACCACCGCGGCGCCTACCTGAACGCGGTCTGCAACGCCGCCACCTGGACCATGCCGCACTTCGCCAGGTACCTCTGGACGCTGCCGATGTTCCATTGCAACGGCTGGTGCTTCCCATGGACGATCGCGCTCCTGGGCGGCACGCACGTCTGCCTGCGCCGCGTCGAGGCCAAGGCGATCCTCGACGCGATGCGCGAGCACGGCGCGGACCACTACTGCGCCGCCCCCATCGTGCACAGCCTGATCATCAATGCGCCGCCCGCTTGGCGCGAAGGCATCCCGCCGAAGGTGCGCGGCATGGTCGCCGGCGCCGCGCCGCCGGCCTCGATGATCGAGGGCATGGCCGCCATCGGCTTCGACATCACCCACGTCTACGGCCTCACCGAGGTCTACGGGCCGGCCAGCGTGGCGGTGAAGCGCGAGGACTGGGCGGCACAGAGCCTGTCCGAGCAGACGCGCCTCAACGGCCGCCAGGGCGTGCGCTACGCGCTGCAGGAGGGCATGACGGTGATCGACGCCGAAACGATGGCCGAGGCGCCCGCCGACGGCCAGACGATGGGCGAGATCATGTTCCGCGGCAACATCGTGATGAAGGGCTACCTGAAGAACCCGGGCGCCACCGACAAGGCCTTCGAGGGCGGCTGGTTCCACACCGGCGACCTCGCGGTGATGGAGCCCGACCGCTACGTGAAGATCAAGGACCGCAGCAAGGACGTGATCATCAGCGGCGGCGAGAACATCAGCTCGATCGAGGTCGAGGACGCGCTCTACCGCCACGGCGCCGTGCTCGCCTGCGCCGTGGTCGCGCGCCCCGACCCGAAGTGGGGCGAGTCGCCACTGGCCTACGTGGAGCTCAAGCCGGGCGCCCAGACGACGGCCGCCGAGCTGATCGCGCACTGCAAGAGCCTGCTCGCGGGCTACAAGGTGCCCAAGGAGATCCGCTTCGAGCCGATCCCGAAGACGAGCACGGGCAAGATCCAGAAGTTCCAGCTGCGCGAGCGCGCGCGCAGCAGCAGTGCGATCGAATAGTCCGGGAACAGTCCGTGGGCAGCGTGCCGTCGAAGGCTTAAGATATACGTATCTTTAGGTAGATCCAAAGGCTTCCGATGCAAGTGGCGAAATGGGGCAATTCCTTGGCTGTCCGCCTACCGGCATCGGTGGTGGCGGCATTGGACCTGAAGCCCGGCGACCGGATCGAGATCCGCGTCGACGGCGCCCGCTCGTTTGCGATCGCGAGAGCGCCTGGCACGCGCGAACTCCTGGCCAGGCTGCGCAAGTTCCGAGGTCGCCTGCCCGCGGATTTCAAGTTCGACCGCCTCGGCGCTCATGAACGCAGCTGAGGTCTTCTTCGATACCAACGTCCTGCTCTACCTGTTGTCGGGCGATGCGGCCAAGGCCGATCGTGCCGAAGAACTCCTCGCTGGGGCCGGAACCGTCAGTGTGCAGGTCCTCAACGAGTTCGCATCGGTCGCCTCGCGCAAGCTCCACATGAGCTGGGTCGAGATCGAGGAAGCCCTGGCCCCCATCCGTGCCGTTTGCGTCGTGGAGCCCGTGACCATCCAGACCCATGAGCAGGCCTTGCGGCTGGCCGCACGCTACGGACTGGCGTTCTACGATGCACTCATCGTGTCTGCCGCGCTGCAGGCCGGATGCCGCACGCTCTACACCGAGGACATGCATGGCGGCCTGGTCGTCGAGCGCCGCTTGACGCTGGCCAATCCCTTCGGCTCGCCCTGAGCGGCCCAAGGCCGGCAGAAGCCGGCCGTCCTCCGTGTGGATCAAGCAAAGTGGCAGAGCCACATGGGCTCGAGAGCTTGCTGTGGCGCGCTACGATGGCACGACGCGGCAACCGTGCCGCGCCGGAGCATGACCATGAGCGAGGAACCCCTGCTGCTGCAGACGCGCGACGCGCGCGGTGTCGTGACGCTGACGATGAACCGGCCACAGGCCTTCAATGCGCTCTCGGAGGCAATGCTCGGCGCCTTGCAGCAGGCGCTGGACGCGCTGGCCGAGGACGGCGCCGTGCGCGCGGTCGTCATCGCCGCCGCCGGGCGCGCCTTCTGCGCCGGCCACGACCTGCGCGAGATGCGCGCCGAGCCGTCGATGGACTACTACCGCAAGCTCTTCGGCCAGTGCGCGCGCATGATGCTCACGATCCAGCGCCTGCCGGTGCCGGTGATCGCGCGCGTGCACGGCATCGCCACCGCGGCCGGCTGCCAGCTGGTCGCGATGTGCGATCTCGCCGTCGCCGCCAGCGACTCGCGCTTCGCCGTCAGCGGCATCAACGTCGGCCTCTTCTGCAGCACGCCGAGCGTCGCGCTCTCGCGCAACCTCTCGCGCAAGCACGCGTTCGAAATGCTCGTGACCGGTGACTTCATCGGCGCCGAGGAGGCGCGGGCCAAGGGCCTCGTCAACCGGGTCGTGCCGCCCGATCAGCTCGACGCCGAGGTCGAGCGGCTGGTGGCCAGCATCGTCGCCAAGCCGCGGGTCTCGATCGCCGCGGGCAAGGGCCTCTTCTACCGCCAGCTCGAAAAGGGCATCGCCGCGGCCTACGACGACGCCGGCGAGACCATGGCCTGCAACATGATGGACGAAGCCGCGCTCGAAGGCGTGCAGGCCTTCATCGAGAAGCGCAAGCCGAACTGGAATTGAGGTCCCGGAGCGCAAGAGGAAACTTGCGCCGGGCACCCCTCACATGCCGGCGTAGTTGGGTCCGCCGCCGCCCTCGGGTGCGACCCAGACGATGTTCTGCGTCGGGTCCTTGATGTCGCAGGTCTTGCAGTGCACGCAGTTCTGTGCGTTGATGACCAGGCGCGCACTGCCGGCCTCGTCCTGCACGAACTCGTAGACGCCTGCCGGGCAGTAGCGGCTCTCGGGGCCCGCGTACTTCTCGAGGTTCACCGCCACCGGAACCGACGCGTCCTTGAGCGTCAGGTGCGCGGGCTGGTTCTCCTCGTGGTTGGTGTTGCTGATGAAGACCGAACTCAGGCGGTCGAAGGTCAGCACGCCGTCGGGCTTCGGGTAACGGATCGGCTCGACCTGGCTGGCCGCGTGCAGCCGCGCGTGGTCGGGCGTCTTGCGGTGCTTGGTCCAGGGCGGGTTGCGCATGCCGAGCCTGGGCAGCAGCCAGTGCTCGATTCCCGTCATCACCGCGCCCACGGTGTTGCCGTACTTGAACCACTGCTTGAAGTTGCGCGCCTGGTGAAGCTCGGCGTGCAGCCAGCTCTGCTCGAAGGCCTGCAGATAGGCGGTGAGCACGTCGCCGCGGCGGTCGGCGCCGATGGCCGCGGCAGCCGCCTCGGCCGCGAGCATGCCGGTCTTGAGCGCCGCATGGCTGCCCTTGATGCGCGAGGCGTTGAGCGTGCCGGCGTCGCAGCCGACGAGCACCCCGCCCGGAAAGATCATGCGCGGCAGGCTCAGCAGGCCGCCGGCGGTGATCGCGCGCGCGCCATAGCCGATGCGCTTGCCGCCTTCGACGTGCGCGCGCACCGCCGGATGCGTCTTCCAACGCTGCATCTCCTCGAAGGGGCTCAGCCAGGGGTTCTGGTAGTCCAGGCCGGTGACGAAGCCCAGCGTCACCTTGTTGCCTTCCAGGTGGTAGATGAAGCCGCCGCCGTAGGTGTTCTCGTCCATCGGCCAGCCGGCGGTGTGGACGACGAGGCCGGGACGCGCTTTGTCCGCGGGCACTTCCCACAGTTCCTTCACACCCAGCGCGTAGCTCTGCGGGTCGCGTCCCTCGTCGAGCCGGTAGCGCGCGATGAGCTGCTTGCCGAGCTGCCCGCGTGCGCCTTCGGCGAAGATCGTGTACTTGGCCGTCAGCTCCATGCCGAGCTGGAAGCCGTCGGTGGGCTGGCCGTCCTTGCCGATGCCCATGTTGCCGGTGGCCACGCCGCGCACCGCGCCGGACACGTCGTACAGCACTTCGGCCGCGGCGAAGCCGGGAAAGATCTCCACACCCAGGCCCTCGGCCTGCTCGGCGAGCCACTTCGTCACCGCGCCCAGGCTGACGACGTAGTTGCCGTGGTTGTGCAGGCAGTCGGGGATCAGCCATTGCGGCGTGCGCTGCGCGTACCCGGCGCCGAGGAAGAGCACCTCGTCTTCCGTCACCGGCTGGTTCAGCGGCGCACCGCGCTCCTTCCAGTCGGGGAAGAGTTCGGCGAGCGCACGCGGATCCATCACCGCGCCCGAGAGGATGTGCGCGCCCGGCTCCGAGCCCTTCTCGAGGACGACGACCGAGAGTTCGGCCTTGATCTGCTTGAGCCGGATTGCCGTCGCCAGCCCGGCGGGCCCGGCGCCGACGACGACGACGTCGTAGTCCATCGCTTCGCGCGGGCCGTACTGTTCGAGGATCTCCTGCGGGGTCATGCGTGGGCTCTCTTCTTGTCGGGCGTGGGCATTCTACGGTGCAGCGAGGGAAAACGAACGCTCGTTCGCATGTGGGCCGGCGTGCGTTCCGGCGCGCGTGCTATCGTGCCCGCAACCTCGACGACAGGCTTTGACCGGAGCCCAGCTTTGGCCTATCAGATCGATCTTTCCGGCCGCGTGGCGATGGTCACGGGCGCGTCCAGCGGCTTGGGCGAGCAGTTTGCGCGTGCGCTCGCGCAGGCGGGTGCGGCGGTCGTCCTCGCCGCCAGGCGGCTGGAGCGCCTGAAGACGCTGCGCGCCGAGATCGAGGCCGCGGGCGGCGACGCGCACGTGGTGGCGCTGGACGTGGCCGACCCGGCGAGCATCCGCGCCGCCGTGGCGCGCGCCGAGACCGAGATGGGCACGCTCGACATCCTCGTCAACAACTCGGGCGTGAGCACGACGCAGAAGCTCGTCGACGTGACGCCCGAGGACTACGATTTCCAGATGAACGTCAACACGCGCGGCGCCTTCTTCGTCGCGCAGGAAGTCGGCAAGCGCATGATCGCGCGCAGCCGCGGCGCGGCTCCGGGCACCTTCATCGGCGGGCGCATCGTCAACGTGGCGTCGATGGCGGCGCTGCGCCCGCTCTCGCAGATCGGCGTCTACGCGATGAGCAAGGCCGCGGTGGTGCACATGACGAAGGCGATGGCGCTCGAATGGGGGCGCTTCGGCATCAACGTCAACGCCCTCTGCCCGGGCTACATCGACACCGAGATCAACCACCACCACTGGCAGACCGAGGCCGGCCAGAAGCTCGTCAGCATGTTGCCGAGAAAGCGCGTGGGCAAGCCCGAGGACCTGGAATCGGCGCTGCTGATGCTCTGCGCCAACGAGAGCCACTTCGTCAACGGCGCGGTGATCGCCGCCGACGACGGTTTCGGCATCTGAGCCGCGGCCGATGCGCGAGCTGACGCCCCTCGAGGCCCGCGTGCTTGCGGTGCTGGTCGAGAAGCAGGCCACCGTTCCGGACACCTACCCGCTGTCGCTGAACGCATTGGTCGCCGGCTGCAACCAGAAGACGGCGCGCGATCCGGTCATGGAGACGCGCGAAGCCGAGGTGGCCGCGGCGATCGACGAGCTGAAGGCGCTTTCGCTCGTGGTCGAAGTCTCGGGCGCGCGCGTCCTGCGCTACGAGCACAACATGGGGCGTGTGCTCGCGCTGCCTTCTGCCGCAGTGGCGTTGCTGGCGGTGCTGATGTTGCGCGGGCCGCAAACCGCCGCCGAACTGCGCCAGAACTGCGAGCGCCTGCATCGCTTCGCCGACGTCTCCTCGGTCGAGGGCTTCCTCGAGGAGCTGGCCGGGAAAGCCCCGCCGCGCGTCGTGCGGCTCGCCCGCGCCCCGGGCACGCGCGAGCCGCGCTGGGCGCAGCTGCTCTGCGGCCCGGTCGACGACGCCGCAGTGCCGCTGGCCGCCGGCCGCACCGACGCTGCGCGCGGCGCCGACGCGTCCGCGGCCGCGGCCGAACTGGCCGCGCTCAAGGCCGAACTTGCGCGCCAGGGCGAGGACTTGCAGCGTCTGCAGGGCGTCGTCAGGCGTCTGGCGCGCGAGCTCGGGATCGCGACGGATTGAACCCTTTCACACCGAGCGAATGAAATGCGCTTCGAGCTACCCGAAGACAAGAAGCTGGTTCACGAGATGGTGATCCCCATCCGCTGGGGCGACATGGACGCGATGGGCCACGTCAACAACACCGTCTACTTCCGCTACTTCGAGATCGTGCGTCTGGACTGGCTGTCCCGCGTACGGCCGGCCGACGAGTCGCACGACCGCGGACCGGTGATCGTCAACGCCTATTGCAGCTTCCTGCGCCAGCTCGAGTACCCGGGCGCAATCCTCGCGCGGCAGTACGCCGCCAGGCCCGGACGCAGCAGCGTCGAGACCTTCGTCACGCTGGAGCGCACCGACGCTCCGGGCGTGCGTTGTGCCGAAGGCGGCGCGAAGATGGTCTGGCGCGACCACGGTGCGCAAGCCGCGGTGCCGCTGCCGGACTGGCTGCGCGCGCTCGTCGGCTGAAGGCCGCCCGCTTCAGCCGTTGAGGAGCCGGTTGACGAGCTCGACCGTCGTCGAGACGCCGAGCTTGCGCATCAGGCGCGCGCGATAGACGTCGACCGTGCGCGGGCTGATCGCGAGCTGGCGCCCGATGCGCTTGCTCGTCGCGCCATCGACGAGGAGGGCGGCGATCTCGCGCTCGCGGGCGGTGAATTCCGCCTTCAGCACGCGCCGCGCCGAGAGGTCCTCGAAAGTCCAGATGCCCGCGGCGTGCGGCTCGCTGGGCTGAAGCGCGCGGCCCGAGACGCGGCACCAGAAGAGCTCGCCAGCACGCGCGCCGCCCAGGCGCTTCATGACGCGCTCGTCGGCATAGCGACCGCGCCCATCGAGGCTGGCGACGATGCGCATGCCGGTGCGCTCGAACTCGTCGGCGGTTGGATACAGCACCTCGAAGGAGCGACCGACGACCTGCTCGCGCTCGGCGCGGAAGATCGCCAGCAGTTCGCGGTTGCAGTCGATCATCAACCGGTTGCGCGACAGCACGAGCCCCACCGGCGCCTGCTCGAAGGCGACGCGATAGTCCAGGAGCAGGGCGTTCACGTCCATGCACTGCTGATTTTCCTCGAAGCCCGTGGGCGGCACCGGCCCGCGCGGCGCCGCGCCGATGCCCCTGAGCCGGGCCTTAGTGAAATCTACTTAAGACGCAGAACGGTCTTCCGGTAGTAGCCTTCCGCCCTTGATTCCTCGACCCGTCGTCCCTCCCGGAGAACCCCTTTCATGAACAAGATCTTCCCGAGCGCCGCCGCGGCGCTCTCGGGCATCGTCGCCGACGGCCAGATGCTGGCCGTCGGTGGCTTCGGCCTTTGCGGCATCCCCGAGGCCTTGATCGGCGCGCTGCGCGACAGCGGCGTCAAGGGCCTGACCGTGGTCTCGAACAACGCCGGCGTCGACGGTTGGGGCCTGGGCCAGTTGCTCCAGACGCGCCAGATCCGCAAGATGATCTCGAGTTACGTCGGCGAGAACAAGGAGTTCGAGCGCCAGTACCTGGCCGGCGAGCTCGAGCTCGAGTTCACGCCGCAGGGCACGCTGGCCGAGAAGCTGCGCGCCGGCGGCGCCGGCATCCCGGCCTTCTTCACACGCACGGGCGTGGGCACGGTGATCGCGGAGGGCAAGGAGACGCGCGACTTCGACGGCAGCACCTACGTCATGGAACGGTCGCTCGTTCCCGACGTCTCGCTCGGCAAGGCGTGGAAGGCCGACAGGAGCGGCAACCTGGTCTTCCGCCGCACGGCGCGCAACTTCAACCCGGCGGTGATCATGGCCGGCAGGATTGCCGTCGTCGAGGTCGAGGAGATCGTCGAGACCGGCAGCCTGGACCCGGACGCGATCCACCTTCCGGGGATCTACGTCCACCGCCTCGTGCTCAATGCCCAGCCCGAGAAGCGAATCGAGAAGCGCACCACCAAGCAAAACCCGAAGGGAGCCTGAAGAATGGCCTGGACGCATGACGAGATGGCTGCGCGCGCGGCCAAGGAACTGCAGGACGGCTTCTACGTGAACCTGGGCATCGGCTTGCCGACGCTGGTCGCCAACTACGTCGATCCGGCGATCGAGGTCTGGCTGCAGAGCGAGAACGGCATGCTGGGCATCGGCCCGTTCCCGGACGAGAGCGAGGTCGACGCCGACCTCATCAACGCCGGCAAGCAGACGGTGACGACGATCCCGGGAAGCAGCATCTTCGGCAGCCACGACAGCTTCGCGATGATCCGCGGCGGCAAGATCAACCTCTCCATCCTCGGCGCCATGCAGGTCAGCGCGAAGGGCGACCTCGCCAACTGGATGATCCCCGGCAAGATGGTCAAGGGCATGGGCGGCGCCATGGATCTGGTCGGCGGCGTGAAGAACGTGGTCGTGCTGATGGAGCACGTCGCGCGCCGCAAGGACGGCGGCCACGACCTCAAGATCCTGCCGCAGTGCACGCTGCCGCTCACAGGCGTCGGCGTCGTCGACCGCATCATCACGGACCTGTGCGTGCTCGACGTGACGCCAACCGGCCTGAAGCTCGCCGAACTCGCCCCCGGTGTGACGCGCGAGGAAGTGCAGGAGAAGACCGGCGTGCCGCTGATTTGACGGGCACGCTTGGCGCGTTCATGGCGCTGCCTTGCAGCGGCGCCATCTCTTCCAAGAAGTAGACATAAGACACATCGTGCGCCGTGAACTCGATCCGGCGTCCCAGGTCCCGCGCTGTCGGCGAAACTGACAGTCCCATCCCGAGCCGTGCCCCTACCAAGGCCCGGAGCACGCCAGTGCCTTGATGCGCAAGGCTTTGCGCGGATGGGCCCGGCGCTTGCTTGCCAGTGCGCGCGCGCAACCGACGACTCGGGACACCTTGATGTGCCGCTTCAGACCTTTCGCCGATGGCGCCACCGCCGCCTCGCGGGCGCTGGCCGCCGCATTCCTTGCCGCCGCGACCGCGTCGGCACCCCTGTGCGCGGCGCCGCTCGAGCCCGGCGATCCTCGGGCGCCCGATCCGAGCTTCGGAGCCGGCTCAGCCAACGGCATCACCGCACCGACGTCTTCCTCAGTTCCGGGCGCAGGCTCGACCTCCGACACCGTGGAGATGCTGCTGCGCCTGCACCAGGCCTCCGGAGCCGGCGGCGATGCGGTGCCCGGGACGCGGGCCGCGCCGCCCATCGTCGCGGGCGAGGCGAAGGACGCGCAAGCGTCGCCGGGAAAGAGCCTGAAGGCCTTGAAGGACAGCCTCTTCGGCACCACCGAAGACGCCGTCGGCGCACTCGGCACCGGTGGGGCAGCGCTCAGCGGCAGCGAGCGCGATGCGCTTCGGGTCGAGCCGGGCGATGTGCCGACCTCTGCGACCGCCCGTGGTGTCGATCAACCGACAAGCACCTCGGTGCGTTCGTCGGGTTCGGGTGCTGCGGGGAGCGGGCTGCTTGCCAACCCGGTCGTGCGCTTCATCCGCGAGAACCGGATGCTCAGCATCGGGGCCAGCCTCGGGCTGCTGGCCGCGGTCTGGTTCACGGCCACCTATCGGGGCCGCGACCGCCGCCATCGGTCGCGCTGACGATCGCTGCGCACGCCGCGTGACGGCGCGGGTCGATCAGGCGTCCAGCACGTCCGATTCGTTCGATCCGTTCGATTCGTCCGTTTCGTCGGTTTCGTCAAGCTGCGACATGGCCTTCCCGGCGGACGCGCTCGCGCTGAAGGAGATGTGCTGCTGATCCAGCGGCCGGCACAGATGCCGGTTGAGGCGCTCGAGCCGCTCGGAATTCTGGATTGCCGCCAACACCACTTCGGGCTGGAGCATGAGCATGAACGGGTTGCGAACCTGTGACTGCTGGGACATCTCGCTACTCCTGAAGTCGGGACGTGACTTGACAGGGGCCGACTGTAGTGACAAGAGAAGGGGCGTGGACAGTCGGCCCGGAGGCACAGACTCCGTCGGATGATTTCCGACACGAAGACGGCCACCCCCCGACAGCGCGATGCTGTGCTTTCCGGCATTCCGCCACAACTGCCGCGCCGCACAGGGCGCGGCGCTGTTGCTCAGATGCCACCGCTCTCCAGCCGCCGCGCCAGCGAATCGCGGCCATCCAGCCGTGCGTAGTCCGCCGCATCCAGTCCGCGCTGGTTGCGCAGCCTGCGGTCCGCGCCCCTCTTCAGCAGCAGGATCACGCTGTCCTCACTGCCATAGCGCGCGGCCTGCATGAGCGGCGTGTTGCCGTTGGGCGCACGCGCATCGACGCCGGCCCCGCGCTCGAGCAGCAGCGCCACCGCGGGGGCCGAAGGTCCGCTGGCGGCGTAGTGCAGCGGCGTCCAGCCTTGGCGATTCACCTGGGCACCATGCTCGATCAATGTCTTCATCGCATCGACGCGGCCGTGCAGCGCCGCCATCATGAGCGGCGTCTCGCCCACCGCGTTGGGCGCATCGACTTGGATTGCCGGATGCTGCAGCAGCAGCGTGAAGGTCTTGGGCGACCCCGCGCGCAGCGCCAGGTAGAGCGCATGCTGGCCCTTGGGGTCGAGCGTGTTCGGGTCCATGCCGCGCGCCAGCAAGCGGCTCAGGCCGCCGTCGTCGTCGACCTCGACGGCAGTGAAGAAATCCTCGTAGGCGCCGGCCCGAGCCGGCACGGCAAAGTGCAGCAGGACGGCGGCGCAGGCCGCAAAGAAGCCTTGCTGAAGGTGTCGGCGCTTCAATCCACTCTCCCATCGGACGTCACACGCGTGAACAGGCTGTCGAAGTTTGCTGTCGTCTGCCGCGCCACTTCCTCGACGGCGATGCCCTTGATCGCGGCCAACTGACGCGCCACGTGGACGACGAGCGCGGGGCGGTTGATCCTGCCACGGTGCGGCACGGGCGCCAGATAGGGGGAATCGGTCTCGATCAGCAAGCGGTCCATCGGCACCATGGCGGCGACCGCGCGCAAGTCCTCGGCGTTGCGAAAGGTCAGGATTCCCGAGAAGGAGACGTAGAAGCCGAGGTCCAGCGCCGCGCGCGCCACCTCGCGTGTCTCCGTGAAGCAGTGGAAGACGCCGCCCACCGCGCCCTGCCCTTCGTCGCGCAGGATGGCCAGCGTGTCCGCGCTGGCGCTGCGCGTGTGCACGACGAGCGGCAGCCCGCAGGCGCGCGCGGCGCGGATGTGCACCGCGAACCGCTCGCGCTGCCAGGCCATGTCGGCCACCGTTCGTTGGCCGAGCCGGTAGTAGTCGAGGCCGGTCTCGCCGAGGCCGACGACGCGAGGCCGCTCCGCGCGATCGAGCAGGGCCTCCACGTCCGGCTCGGCACCGTCCTCGGTATCCGGATGCACGCCCACCGTGCACCAGAGCCGCTCGTGCGCGAGCGCCAGGCCGTGCACGCGCTCGAACTCCTCAAGCGTCGTGCAGATGCACAGCGCGCGCTCGACGCCTGCCGCGGCCATCTCGGAAAGCACCTCGGGCAGGCGCGCGTGCAGCTCCGGGAAGCTCAGGTGGCAGTGCGAATCGACGAACATGCAGCCGGCCGCCGGCCCCGCGCGCGGGGCCGCGTCAGATCGTTTGCGTGGGCTTGCCCGAGCCGATCGCGGTGCCCAGGAGTTCCTCGATGCGCAGCTTGAGTGCGCGCGTCTTCTCGTCCGCCGGGAAGCGCACGCCCACGCCCTGGGTGCGCCCGCCGGAGGCGTTGGCCGGCGTGATCCACGCGACCTTCCCGGCCACCGGGTAGCGATGCGGGTCGTCGGGCAGCGACAGCAGCAGGAAGATGTCCTCGCCGAGCTTGTAGTCACGCGAGGTCGGCACGAAAAGGCCGCCATCGGCGAGCACCGGCATGTAAGCCGCGTAGAGCGCACCCTTCTCGCGGAAGACGAGCTGCATCACGCTGGGCCGGCCGCCGGCCGCGGCAGGCGCAGGCTTCATCGCGACGGCGACTCTTTCGTTCATCGGGCGAGTGTATCGGAGCGCCCGCCCCGGCTGCCCGCTGGCGGGCTCTTCGAGCGCGCGAACAGCGGCGATCCTGCACGCATCGGCGCGTGCATCAGGCTTCGCGCTCCCCAGCCCAGGCTGCCGCCGTCCGCGCCAGCAGCGCATCGAGCAGCAGCCCTTCGTGCCATGGGTGATCGGCCTGGCGGGCGAACCCTGCCAGCTCGCGGCTCCAGTCGGCCAGCGCCGTCGCCGCCGTGGGCTGCGCCAGCGCCGGCAGGGGAAAGAAGCGCGGCGTCGCGCCGGCGGCCAGCGCCAGGCCGTCGTGGCAGAGCTTCAGCAGCGCGTCGATGACCGCTGGCACGGCCCAGCCGGCAAGCGCCCCCGCCTGCCGCTGCAGCACGGTCTGCGGCAGGGCGCTCCAGCGCGCGGCGTCGATTCCGGCCTTGGCCATCTCCAGTGCGTCCAGCGGCCTGTCCGAGCAGGCGGCGAGCAGGATCTCGGGCGTCTGCAGCCCCTGCTCCCGCAGCCATTGGCGTGCCTGCGCGGCGTCGGGGGGCTGCAGGCGCAGCGCCTGGCAGCGGCTGCGCACCGTGGGCAGCAGCCGCGCCGGCGCGGCACTGGCCAGCAGCAGGCGCACGCCGCCGGGCGGCTCCTCGAGCGTCTTCAGCAGCGCGCTGGCGGCCTGCAGGTTCATCGCTTCGGCAGGGTGGATGAGGATCGCCTTCACGCCCCCGCGCGAGGAGGTCGTCGCCGACCAGTCGATCGCCGTGCGCACTTCCTCGATGCGGATCTGCCGACTGGGCTTGCGCTTGTTCTTCGCGCCGCCCTCGCCCTCGGCGCCCTCGGCGCCCTCGCCCACTTCGCCGCCCGCCAGGCCGAGCTGCCGCCGCAGCGCCTCGGGCAGCAGGCGGTGCAGATCGGGGTGCGCGCCGCCGGCCAGCATGCGGCATGACTCGCAGGCGCCGCAGGATCCCGCCGCCGCGCCGCCCTCCTCGCACAGCCAGCCCTCGACGATGCGCTGCGCGCAGGCGAAGAGGCCGTCCCCCGGCGCGCCGTGCAGCAGCAGGGCGTGCGAACGCGCGGAGAGCGCCTGCGCCTGCGCGATCGTCGCTTCCAGCCAGGGCAGTGCGGCGTCGGTGGCCATCGCGCGGGTCACGAAGCTTCCCTCCCCTCACCACCAGCCGGTGGCCAGCAGCTGCGCCTGCACGCGCTGCCAGACCTGCTCGCGGCTGCCGCGGGCCTCCAGCCGCCGAAAGCGCGTGGGCGCAAGGCCCGCGCGCTCGGCGTAGGCGTCGCGCACGCGCGTGAAGAAGGCCTCGTCCTGGCGCTCGAAGCGATCCGGCGCGCGCACGGCGGCGCGCCGCGCCGCGGCATCGGCCGCCGGCAGGTCGAACCACAGCGTCAGGTCGGGCTGGCGCCCCTGCTGCACCCAGGCCTCGAGCTGGGTCAGCACCGCGGTGTCGGCGCCGTGGCCCGCACCCTGGTAGGCGAAGCTGGCGTCGGTGAAGCGGTCGCAGACGACGGTGCGGCCCGCGGCCAGTGCCGGCTCGATCTGCCGCAGCAGGTGGTCGCGCCGCGCGGCGAAGACCAGCAGCACTTCGGTCAGCACGTCCATCGGCTCGTGCAGCAGGAGCTCGCGCAGGCGCTCGGCCAGTTCCGTGCCGCCGGGCTCTCGCGTCTGCACGACCTCATGGCCGCGCGCGCGCAGCCAGGCGACGGTCTGCTCGATGTGCGAGCTCTTGCCCGCGCCGTCGATGCCCTCGAAACTGATGAAGCGGCCCTGCACCTTCGCCCCCTGCGCTCGGGTCACGGCTGGCCGCGCTGGTAGCGGTTCACGGCGCGATTGTGCTCGGAGAGCGTTTCGCTGAAGACGCTGCTGCCGTCGCCGCGGGCGACGAAGTACAAGGCCTTGGTCTGCTGCGGCCGTACCGCGGCGTTCAGCGAGGCCAGCCCGGGCAGCGCGATCGGCGTCGGCGGCAGGCCGCCCCGGGTGTAGGTGTTGTAGGGCGTGTCGGCCTGCAGGTCGCGCTTGCGCAGGTTGCCGTCGAAGGCTTCGCCCAGGCCGTAGATCACCGTCGGGTCGCTCTGCAGCGGCATGCCGATGCGCAGCCGGTTGACGAACACCGCGCCCACGAGGCCGCGGTCCGCGGCCAGGCCGGTCTCCTTCTCGATGATCGAGGCCAGCACCAGCGCCTCCTCGGGCGTCTTCAGGGGCAGCGCGTCGGCGCGCCCCGCCCAGGCCTCGTCGAGCCTCGCCTGCAGCGCGCGCTGTGCGCGGCGCAGCACGGTGAGGTCGCTGACGCCGCGCGCGTAGGCGTAGGTGTCGGGGAAAAAGCGCCCCTCGGCGGGAACGCCGGGCAGTCCCAGCTCCTGCATCAGCCGCGCGTCGTCCCAGCCGGCGGTGGTCGGCCGCAATCCCGGCGCCGCGGCCAAGGCGCTGCGCATCTGCCGTACCGTCCAGCCTTCGATGATGCGCACCGTCTGCAGGCGCTCACGCCCCTGAACCAGCGTCTCGAGCAGGCCGCGCGGCGTGACGCCGGCTTCGATCTCGTAGCTGCCCGCGCGGATGCGCGGTGCCTGGCCGGAGAAGCGGAACCACGCGTACAGCCAGCGTGCGTCGGTGCGCACACCGGCATCGACCCAGTCCTGCGCGATCTGGCGCGGCGTGGCACCCGCCTCGATCGAGAGCTCGACGCGCGGCTGCGCGAGCGCGAGCGGTCGCTGCAGCCACCACCACGCGGTCGCGGCGAGCACGGCAGCAGCGAGGACCAGGATGGCCGCCAGCCCTGCCAGCAAGCGCATCCCCATGGCCCTTTGCAGCATGGGGCCGATGATAATGAAGCGATGAACGCGAACGCCGTCGCGCCGGAGGGTGCGCTACGCCTGCACGACTGGGGCCTGATCCGCGCCCGCGGTCCCGAGGCCCGCAGCTTCCTGCAGGGCCAGCTCACGCAGGACCTGCTGCACCTGCGCCCCGGGCAGGCGCGCCTGGCGGGCTACTGCTCGCCCAAAGGGCGGCTGCTGGCGAGCTTCGTCGTCTGGCCCGAGGCTGGCGATGGGGGCGGCGAGGACGAACTGCTGCTCGCCTGCAGCGCCGACCTGCTGCCGGCGACGCTGAAGCGCCTGTCGATGTACGTGCTGCGCGCCAGGTGCAGGCTCAGCGATGCGAGCACCGAGATCGCGCTCTGGGGCGTCGCCGGCGCCCCTGCGCAGGTGCTCGCGGGCACGCTTTCCGCCTGGGCGATGCGCGACGACGGCGCCGTGCGCGTGCTGCGCCTGCCCGACGCCGCGCTGCACGGCCAGGCGCTGCCGCGCGCGCTGCTCGTGCAGCCCGCCGACGCCGCGGCGCCCGCCCTGCCGGCGCTGGCGCCGTCCGCCTGGGCAGCGCTCGAGGCGCGCAGCGGCGTCGTGCGCATCGTGGCCGCAACGCAGGAGCTGTTCGTGCCGCAGCGTGTGAACCTCGAACTCGTCGGCGGCGTCGACTTCAGGAAGGGCTGTTATCCGGGGCAGGAGGTGGTCGCGCGCAGCCAGTACCGCGGCACGCAGACGCGCCGCGCCTACCTGGTGAGCGGCAGCACCGCGATGGCGCCGGGCCAGGAGATCTTCCACAGCGCCGAGCCCGGGCAGCCCGCGGGCTGCATCGCCCTGGCCGGAGCGCTCGGCCCGGGGCAGTTCGACGCCCTGGCCGAGCTCAAGATCGCGGCCGCCGCGGATGGCAGCCTGCACCTCGGGCAGGCATCGGGGCCGGTGCTGACGCTCGGAACCTTGCCCTACGCGCTGCCCGCCGCAGCCGTCAGCTGATCATCGGCCTGGCTTGCGCCGACGAGGCGGCCGGCCTCGATGTGCAGCTGGCGGTCGCAGCGCCTGGCGATCGCCGCGTCGTGGGTGACGAGCACGAGTGTGGTGCCGACCTCGCGGTTGAGCGCGAACATCAGCTCCATCACCTTCTCGCCGGTGGCGAAGTCCAGGCTGCCGGTGGGCTCGTCGGCCAGCAGCAGCGCCGGGCGCACGACGAAGGCGCGCGCCAGTGCCACGCGCTGCTGCTCGCCCCCCGAGAGCACGCGCGGATAGTGCCCCAGGCGCTCGGCAAGACCCACGCGCTGCAGCATTTCGGTCGCCGACGCGCGCGCGTCGGCACGGCCCATCAGTTCGAGCGGCAGCATCACGTTCTCCAGCGCCGTCAGGTGCGAGAGCAGCTGGAAGCTCTGGAAGACGAAACCCATTTGCTGCGCGCGCAGCGCCGCGCGCGCATCCTCGTCGAGCGTGAAGAGGTCGATGCCGGCGACGACGACGCGGCCCGCGCTGGGCACGTCCAGCCCGGCGAGGAGGGAGAGCAGCGTGCTCTTGCCCGAGCCGGAGGCGCCGACGATGGCCACCGACTCGCGCGGTGCGAGCTCGAAACCGATGTCATGGAGAATCGTCAGCGTGCCGGTGGCATCGCTCACCTGCTTGCAGAGGTTGTGGACAGAGATGATCGAAGAGTGCATGCAAGGGCGAGGCAGACGGCGGTGGCTGCGGGACTGTAGCGCGCTTGCTGCGACCGTCGCCGCCGCGGCATGGACACCCGTCGCCGCCAGGGCGCAGGGCAAGGCGCGCACGCTGCTGGTCGTCGGCGACAGCCTTTCGGCCGAGTACGGCATCGCGCGCGGCAGCGGCTGGGTGGCACTGCTCGAGCGGCGGCTGGCGGCGCAGGGTCTGCCCTGGCGCGTCGTCAACGCCAGCGTCAGCGGCGACACCACGGCCGGCGGCCGCAGCCGCCTGCCCGCGCTGTTGCAGCAGCACGCACCGGCGCTGGTGGTGATCGAACTCGGCGGCAACGACGCGCTGCGCGGCCTGCCGCTGTCGGGCACCGAGGAAAACCTGCTGACGATGGCGCGCGCGGCCAAGGCCGCCGGCGCGCGCGTGCTGCTGGTGGGCATGCAGGTGCCGCCCAATTACGGGCGGCGCTACACCGAGGACTTCGAGCAGGTCTTCGCACGCGTGGCGCAGGTCGAGAAGCTGCCACTCGTGCCGCGTCTGCTGGCCGGCGTGGCCGATGCGCCGGACCCGATCGCCCTCTTCCAGCCCGACCGCATCCACCCCAGGGCAGAGGCGCACCCGCGCATGCTCGACAACGTCTGGTCCGCGCTGCAGCCGCTGCTGCGCTGAAACCTCGGACCGGGCGGGCCCGAAGGGAGCGCCGGCTCGAAAGCGGTGCCGGGCTTCAGCGCTCGGCGCGACGCCCCCCGCGTTGGGGCGCCTCGCCACGCTGCCCCGGCTCGGCCTCGGGCAGCGCGCGCCGCTCCGGGGGCGCGGCCCGCTCGGGGATGCGCTGGCGCCCTTCCGGCTGCGGCGTGAGCCTCGGCGCGCCGGGGGGCTCCGGACGGCTCGCCCCGGGGGCTTCGGGCGGACCGCCGATCGCGCGCGGCACGCGCTCGGAGCCGCGGTCCCGGTCGCGCGGACGGTCCGGGCGGGGGACGAACCCGGGCGGCCTGCCGACGTGACCCGGTTCCCGATCCGGCGGACGACCGATCCCGGGCCGCTCCGGCTCGCGGCCGGGAAGCAGCGGACGCGGAGGTTCAGGGCGCCGCATCGCCGGCGGCGGAGGGCGCAGCGCATCGACCGGAAGGACCGTGACGCCATGCCGGGCGTCGTCGCGGCCGCGTTCGATGCCACCCTTCCATCCCGGCGGTGGGCGATGGCGGCGCCAGTGGGGGGGATCGACGCGCGTCAGGTAACGCGGGCTGACGCGGTAAGCGGGGCGGAACACGTCCCAAGGCGGCAGCGGCATCCAGCTCAGCGAAACGTTGCCGACGCGGATGCCGATACCCACAGCCGGCGCTTCGATCCAGGCCACGAGCGCCGGCGCATAGACCGGGCGCGGGACCACCGGCCCCGGAACCCAGACCCAGCGCGCACGCCACTGGATCCAGCGGCCGTAGTGGAAGGGCGCGAAGCCCCATGGCGCGGCATCGACCCAGGTCCAGCCCCAGGGCCGGACCCAGATCCAGCGCCCGTCGCGATAGGGGACCCAATCGACAGCGACTGCGGTGGGCACCCAGACGGCACCGTACTCCACGTCCTGCTCCCAGCGGCCGTAGCGCTCCAGGTCCTCGTAACCCGTCATCTCGGTCGAGACGTAGGGGGCCGCGGCGGCACGGCCTGCCTCGCGGTCGGCCGCCAACACCCGCGCCGCGAAGGCGTCCTCGGCCGCGGCGAGCAGTTGCAGGCGCAGCTCGTCGCCATCGCGCCAGAGCTGCAGGCGGCGTCCGCCGTCGACGATCAGTCTGCTGCCGTCGTCGAGCTGCAACTCGCCGCGCCAGCTCGTGGCTTCGGTCATCGCACCGGCGCGCTGCACGCGGTATGCGCCGCTGCGCAGGGGCCGCAGCCAGGCGTCCCCGGTGCCGATCCAGACTTCGGAGGCGATCTCGTTCGAGCGCAGGAGCAGCGCGACGCTGCCCCGCAGGACGCGCACGCGAAGCTGCTCGTCGTCCAGGCGGTCGAAGGCGAGCTCGCTCGCCTCGTCGACCATCAGCGCCGTCGAGCCGATGCGCAGATCGGCCCGGCCGCCGGCGTCGGTGGACACGCGGTCACCCCCGGTCAGCGGCAGGTTCCGCTGCGCGTCGGCCCAGCGCTGCTGCTCCTGGTCGAACCACCAGACCGGTCCTTCGCTCGCGGCGATGCGACCGACGCGCCCGGGCGGATCGGACTCGTCCTGCGCCGCCGCCGGCAGCGCCGCCAGCAGGCCCAGCAGCAACAGCAGCGCCATCCCCACCAGGGGAAGGACGGAAGTACGGAATGGGACGCTTCGGGCCGGGCGCATGGCGACACCTTTCGCGGGAAGATCGCAGGAAGTCTCCACGAACAACGCGCGGCCGGTGATCGGCGCGGACCGCTGACGTGTAAACCTTGGTGAAGCGGCCCGACTGCGGCGCGTTCAGGCGGGGCGTTCAGGCGGGGCCGGTGCCGGCTTGCGCCGTGGCGCCGCCGTCGCCCAGCAGACCCCGCAAACCCTCCTCGTCGAGCACGGTGATGCCCAGCGCCCGCGCCTTGTCGAGCTTGCTGCCTGCATCCGCGCCGGCGATCACGGCATCGGTCTTCTTCGAAACCGAGCCGGCGACCTTGCCCCCGGCGGCCTCGATCAGCGCCTTGGCCGCGTCACGCGTGAGCGTGGGCAGCGTGCCGGTGAGCACGAGCGTGCGGCCCGAAAGCGGCAGCACGCCGGACGGCGCCGCGGCGGCAGCGCCCGCGCCGTCGCCCTCTTCCCAGTGCACGCCCGCATCGACCAGTTGCTGCACCACGTCGCGGTTGTGTCGCTGGGCGAAGAAGCCGGCGATGCTCTGCGCGACCACCGGGCCGACGTCGGGCACCTGCTGCAGTTCCTCCGCGCCTGCGTCCATCACCAGCTGCATGCGGCCGAAGTGGCGCGCGAGGTCGCGCGCGGTGGCTTCGCCGACGTGGCGGATGCCCAGGGCGTAGAGGAAGCGTGCCAGCGTCGTCGACTTGCTGCGCGCGAGCATCGCGACGAGATTGGCGGCGCTCTTCTCGCCCATGCGCTCGAGCGCGGCCAGGCGCTGCGCGTCGAGCTCGTAGAGGTCGGGCAGACCCTGCACCACGGCGCCGTCGACGAGCTGGTCGACGAGCTTTTCGCCCAGACCCTCGATGTCCATCGCGCGGCGCCCGGCGAAGTGCAGGATGGCCTGCTTGCGCTGCGCGGCGCAGAAGAGGCCGCCGCTGCAGCGGTGCTCGACGCTGCCGCGCTCGCGCAGCACCGCGCTGCCGCAGACGGGGCACGCGGGCGGCATGCGGAAGTTGGGAACGTAGTGCGCCCGCGGCGCGGGGATGCGGCCGACGATCTCCGGAATGACGTCGCCGGCGCGCCGCACGATGACCTCGTCGCCGGCGCGCACGCCCTTGCGCCGCAGTTCGAAGAGATTGTGCAGCGTCGCGTTGCTCACCGTCGTGCCGCCGACGAAGACGGGCGCGAGCCGCGCCACCGGCGTCAACTTGCCGGTGCGACCGACCTGCACCTCGATCGCCTCCAGCCGCGTCGTCTGCTCCTGCGCCGGGTACTTGTGCGCCACCGCCCAGCGCGGCTCGCGCGTGACGAAACCCAGGCGCTGCTGCAGCTCGATCGCATCGACCTTGTAGACGACCCCGTCGATGTCGAAGGGCAGCGCGTCGCGCGCCGCGCCGATGCGCTCGTGGAAGGCCACGAGGCCGGCGGCGCCCTGCACCCGCGCGCGCTCGGCGCACACCGGCACGCCGAAGGCGGCGATGGCGTCGAGCGTGCCGCTGTGGGTGCCCGGCTGTGTCGTCCAGCCCCGTACTTCGCCCACGCCGTAGGCGAAGAAGCTCAGGCGCTTGTCGGCCATGCCGGCGCTGTCGAGCTGGCGGATGGCGCCGGCGGCGGTGTTGCGCGGGTTGATGAAAGTCCTGGCGCCCTTCTCGCGCTGGCGCTCGTTCAGGCGCTCGAAGTCGTCTCGACGCATGTAGACCTCGCCGCGGATCTCGAGCACCGGCGGCGCGTCGCCGAAGAGGCGCAGCGGCACCTGGCCGATGGCGCGCACGTTGTGCGTCACGTCCTCGCCGGTGTGGCCGTCGCCGCGCGTGCTCGCCTGCACGAGCACGCCGTCTTCAAAGCGCAGGTTGATCGCCAGGCCGTCGAACTTCAGCTCGGCGCAGTAGGCCACCGGCGGCGCGTCGTCGCCGAGGCCGAGTTCTCGCCGCACGCGCATGTCGAAGGCCTGTGCACCGGACGCGGTGGTGTCGGTCTCGGTGCGGATGGAGAGCATCGGCAGCGCGTGGCGGACGGGAGCGAGTCCGTCCAGAACCTGCCCGATGACGCGCTGCGTCGGGCTGTCGGGCGCGCGCAGTTCGGGATGCGCCGCCTCCAGGGCCTGCAGCTCGGCGAAGAGGCGGTCGTATTCGGCGTCCGGGATCTCGGGTGCGTCGAGCACGTAGTAGCGGTGCGCGTGATGCTGCAGCAGCGCGCGCAACTCGGCGGCACGGGCGTCGGCGCACGGGTTCACGATGCCGGCGGCGCGGCGCCGCCCTCCGCGATCGCGGGCGGCGCGTCCGCGCGCGTGATCATGACCTGGTCGACGCGGTGGCTGTCGACGTCCATGACCTCGAAGCGCCAGCCTTGCCATTGGGCACAGTCGGTGCGGCGCGGGATGCGGCGCAGCATGACCATCAGAAAGCCCGCCAGCGTGTCGTACTCGCCGGCCTGGGGCCAGTCGACGATGCCCAGGGCGTGCGTGAGCTCGGCGATCGGCGTGATGCCGTCGGCGAGGAAGGAGCCGTCGTCGCGGCGCACGATGCGCTCCTCGTCCTCGGAGACGACGAGGCTGCCCATCACCGTGCTCATGACGTCGTTGAGCGTGATGACGCCGACGACGAGCGCGTACTCGTTGACGATGAGCGCGAAGTCCTCGTGCGCCTGGCGGAACTGCGCCAGCATCTCCGCCAGCGTGAGGCGGTCCGGGACGATGAGCACCTTGCGCAGCAAGGCCTTGCCCGACTCGCCGCGCAGCGACAGGGGCTGGCCGTTGAGCACGCGCTGGAAGAGGTCGGCCGAATCGACGTAGCCCACGGGGCGGTCGATGGCGCCGTCGCAGACCGGGAAGGTCGAGTGCGGCTGCGCGGCGATGCGGCTGCGGATGTAGGCCTCGTCGTCGTCCAGGGTGAGGAAGACGATGCGCTCGCGCGGCGTCATCGCGCTCTCGACGTTGCGCGTGTCGAGCTCGAACACGTTCTCGATCACGCGCTGCTCGGCGCCGGCGACCGCGCCCGACTGCGCCCCGGCCGCGGTGAGGGCGAGGATGTCGGCCGCGGTGACGCGCTCCTCGCGCTCGGCGGGCAGGCGCAGCGCGCGGATGAGCAGGTTGGTGGCGCCGTTGAGCAGCCACACCAGCGGCAGCAGCAGGCGCGCGAGCACCAGCATGGGGCCGACGATGCGCACCGCCACGCGCTCGGGCTCGACCATTCCCATGCGCTTGGGGATGAGGTCGGCGAGGACGACGAAGAGCGCCGTGACGAGACCGAAGGAACACCAGAAGCCGACCTGCCCCGCCAGTTCCGCACCCAGCCAGGGCGAGAGCGCGGAGGCGAAATGGGGCGTGAAGGCGCCCTCGCCGACGATGCCGCCGAGGATGGCGATCATGTTCACGCCGATCTGCACGACGGTGAAGAAGTGGCCCGGCTGCTCCTGCACGGCGAGCACGCGCGCGGCGCGCGCATCGCCCTCGTCGGCCATCTGGCGCAGGCGCAGGTGGCGCGATGCGGCGAGGGAGATCTCGGCGATCGAGAGGAAGCCGCTGGCGGCGATCAGCAGCGCGATGGCCACCAGGTTCGAGGCCGCGTCCATCAGCTGAAGAGGCGCCGCGCCGCGGGCGTGCCCGCGGCGAGGTCGCGCGCCTCGAGCGCGCGGTAGATGCGCTGCAGCTCGACGCCGATGGTGGCGAAGGCGTGCAGCGTCACCGGCTGGTCCTGGTCGTCGACGAGCGTCGCCCCCATGTCGTCGGCGAGCGTGCGCGCGGCGTTGTGCCAGGCCGGGAAGGGCTCGGCCTCCTCCGGGGTCTGCGGCACGTCCAGGCCCAGCGTGCATTCGCGCAGGGCCGCGTCCTGCGGCTGCTCGGCCAGCGCCGCCTGCGGGTCGAAGGAGAGCACGAGCAGCGGCGGCGCGGCCTCCTCGGCCGCGGGCAGCACGAACCGGCCGCTCACGGCGCCGGCGACGAAGCCAAGGCGCTGCGCGCACTGCTGCACGTAGCCCACCGACCAGGCGACCTCGTTGGCGCGCAGCGTCACGGCGAGCTGCGCGTCCAGCGGCGCGGCGAAGGCATCGAGCTCGCGCGCCCGCGCCACCACGTCGAGCATGTCCGGGAAGTCCGGCACCGCGCCGACGGCGTCGGCAAAGGCCTGCACCTTCTGCACGAACTCCGAGTACTCGATCTCGTTGAGGGCGCCGCTGCGGCTGGCCAGCTGCACCGCCGCCTGCAGCTCGCCGTAGCGCCGGCCCGGCTCGGGCGGCTCCCACTCACCGGTCTCGGCGTCCAGGCCTTCGACGAGCAGCGTCTTGCTGCCCGCGCGGCGGCTGGCCGGCAGGTGCGAGAGCACGAAATCGCCGCTGGCCGGCGCTTCCAGCGCCAGCGGCACGATGGCGTCGATGAGCGCGTCGATGCGGGCGCTGCGGCGCACGGAGACCGCCGGCCGTGCCGCTGCGCCGAGCGCGTTCGCGCTGCCGCCCGGGCCATCGTCCACCGCGCCGAGGCCCGGTTCGATGCGTTCGCCGGCCGTCGTCGCCGCTGCGGTTGCGGTCGCCGCCCGGCGCGGCCTGGCACGACGCGCGCGCCACCAGCCCTGGAGCGCGATCAGCAGCAGCACCACCACGCCCAGCAGCGCAAGCGAAGTGCCGAGCGTCAGACTCATCGCGCGTGCTCCTACGCCGCCTCGGCCAGGCCGATCGCCGCCTGCATGTCGACGGCGACGATGCGCGAGACGCCCTGCTCCTGCATCGTCACGCCGATCAGCTGCTCGGCCATCTCCATCGCGATCTTGTTGTGGCTGATGAAGAGGAACTGCGTGCCCTTTTCCGACATCTTCGTCACCAGGCGCGCATAGCGCTCGGTGTTGGCGTCGTCCAGCGGCGCGTCGACCTCGTCGAGCAGGCAGAACGGCGCCGGGTTGAGCTGGAAGATCGCGAACACCAGCGCGATCGCGGTCAGCGCCTTCTCGCCGCCCGACAGCAGATGGATCGTCGAGTTGCGCTTGCCCGGCGGCTGCGCCATCACCTGCACGCCGGCGTCGAGGATCTCGTCGCCGGTCATGACCAGACGCGCCGTGCCGCCGCCGAAGAGGCTCGGGAACATCTGCCCGAAGTGCTCGTTGACCTGGTTGAAGGTCCGGCCGAGCAGCTCGCGCGTCTCGAGGTCGATGCGGTGGATCGCCTCCTCGAGCGTGCGGATGGCCTCCACGAGATCGGCGTTCTGCGCGTCGAGGAAAGCCTTGCGTTCGCGCGCGCTGCCCAGCTCCTCGAGCGCGGCGAGATTCACCGCACCGAGGGCCGCCAGTTCGCGCTGGATGCGGTCGATCTCGCCTTGCAGGCCCTGCAGGCGCACGCCTCCTTCGTCGATCGAGCGCGCCAGCGCCTCGAGGTCGACCTCCGCGGCCTGCAACTGCTCCAGGTACTGCGCGCCGCCGAGCTGTGCCGCCTGCATCTCGAGCTGCAGCCGCGTGATGTCGTCGCGCAGTGGCTGCAGGCCCTGCTCGATGGCCATGCGCTGCTCGTCACCGGCGCGCAGCCGGCCACCGAGTTCGTCATAGGCGCTGCGCGCGACGGCCAGCTCCTGCTCGCGCTCGGCGCGCTGCGCAAGCGCCGCCTGCAGTCCGGCCTGCGAAGCCGCATCATCGAAGCTGCCGAGCTCGAGCTCGAGCTGCTGCCCCGCCTGCGCGTTGGCCTCGACCTGGCTGCGCGCGGTGGCGATCACACGCTCGAGCTCGTCGCGCCGCGCCGCCAGCGCGCGCGCCTGGAAGCGCGCCTCCTGCGCCTGACGCTCGAGCGCACGCTGCTGCTCGCGCGCTTCGGCGAGCACGCGCTCGGCACCGATGACCTCGTCCTCGAGCTGCGCGTCGCGCTCCTGCGCCTGGCCGAGCTGCAGGTCGAGTTCCTCCAGTCTCGCCTGCCCGGTCTCGCGCCGCTCCTGCAGCGTCTGGTCCTGGTCCCGCAACTCCGCCAGCTCTTCCTCGAGCTGGGCGCGGCGGACGTCCGCAGCCTCGGCTTGCTGCGTCAACCGCAGCAGCTCGACCTGCAGCTGGTGCGCCTGGTCCTGCGCCTGCGCGGCCTCGCGCCGCACGCTCAGCAGCCGCTGCGAGGCCCCGGTGTAGGCGGACTCGGCGCGCACCGCGGCGCTGCGCGCCTCGTCGGCGATCAGGCCCTGCGCGCGGCGCTCGCGCTCGAGGTTCTCGATCTCCTGCGCGCGCTGCAGCAGGCCGGCCTGTTCGGAGTCCGGCGCGTAGAAGGCAACCGCGAAACGGCTCACCGCGTGGCCGGCGCGCGTCATCACGAGCTCGCCCTGCGTGAGCTTCTCGCGCGCGGCGAGCGCGTCGTCGAGCGACTCGGCGGTGTAGACGCCCTCGAGCCAGTCGGCGAGCAGCGCGCGCATGCCCTCGTCGGACAGGCGCAGCATGTCGGACAGGCGCGGCAGCGTGCGGTGCGTGCTCGCCAGCGCCGCCGAGGGCAAGGCGTAGAAGGCGAGCTTGGCCGGCGGCGCGTCGGCCTCGAAGGCGCGCACCATGTCCAGGCGCTGGCCCACCGAGAGCGCGGCCAGCCGCTCGCGCAGCGCCGATTCCAGCGCCGTCTCCCAGCCGGGCTCGATGTGTACCTGCGTCCACAGGCCGGCCAGCCCGTCCAGGCCGTGGCGTTGCAACCAGGGCTTGAGCTTGCCCTCGGTCTGCACCTTCTCCTGCAGCGCGCGCAAGGCTTCCTCGCGCGCGGCGAGATCGGCCAGGCGCGCCGCTTCGCGGTTCACCGCCTCCTGTGCCTGGCGCCGCTGCTCGTCCAGCGCCGGGACGAGCGCGGCCAGTTCCTGCAACTGCGCGTCGGCCTGTTCCTGATGCGCCGCCGCCTCGGCCTGCTGCTCGGCCAGCGCCTGCAGCCGGGCGCGGTCCACCGGCTGCAGGCCGCGGCGCTCGCCCTCCAGGCGCTCGTTGCGCACGCGCAGCGCCCGCGCCTGCTCGTCGAGATGGCGGCTGTCGGCGGCGAGCAACTGGATCTGCTGCTGCACCTCGGCCACCGCCTGGCGCTGCGCGTGGCTTCGCCCTTGTGCCGCGCGCAGCGCGTCCTCGGCCTGCGGCAGCCGCTGCGCCTGTTCCTCGCCCTGCGCGTCCAGCAGCGCCGCCTGCTCATCGGCGGCCTCGATCTGCATCGCCGCGTCCTCGAGCTCGGCCGCCGCGGCCCGTTCGCGCTCGGACCAATGGCCGCTTTGCGCCTGCAGTTCGGCCAGCCGCGCCTGCGCGCGCTGGCGGCCCTCGACGACGTAGCGGATGCGCTCCTCGAGCCGCGAGACCGCGAGCGCGGCGTCGCCGAGCGCGCCCTGGCGCGCGTGCATCTCGTCGCTGGCGGCGTAGTGCGACTGGCGCAGGCCCTCGAGTTCGAGCTCGAGGTGGCGCAGCTCGGCCAGGCGCGCCTGGAGCGCGTTCTCGGCCTCGATCTCGGCCGTGCGCACGCGCTCGTGTTCCTTGGCCGCGTCGCGCTGCTTCAGGAACCAGAGCTGGTGCAGCTTTCGCGTGCCCTCGTCCTGCAGTGCGCGGTAGCGGCTGGCGACCTCGGCCTGCTTCTCGAGCTTGTCGAGGTTGCCCTCCAGCTCGCGCAGGATGTCCTCGACGCGCGTGAGGTTCTCGCGCGTGTCCTTGAGGCGGTTCTCGGTCTCGCGCCGCCGTTCCTTGTACTTGCTCACGCCAGCAGCCTCCTCGAGGAAGAGGCGCAGCTCCTCGGGCCGGCTCTCGATGATGCGGCTGATCGTTCCCTGGCCGATGATGGCGTAGGCGCGCGGCCCGAGGCCGGTGCCGAGGAACACGTCCTGCACGTCGCGGCGACGCACCGGCTGGCCGTTGATGTAGTAGCTGCTCGTGCCCTCGCGCGTGAGCACGCGCCGCACCGCGATCTCGCCGAAGCGGCTCCACGGCCCGCCGGCGCGCCCGTCCTGGTTGTCGAAGACGAGTTCGACGCTGGCCCGGCCCGCCGGCTTGCGGTTGCCGCTGCCGTTGAAGATGACGTCCTGCATCGACTCGCCGCGCAGCTCGCTCGCCTTGCTCTCGCCCAGCACCCAGCGCACCGCGTCCATGATGTTGGACTTGCCGCAGCCATTGGGCCCGACCACGCCCACGCGCTGCCCGGGCAGTTGGAAGGTCGTGGGTTCGGCGAAGGACTTGAAGCCCGAGAGCTTGATCTGGTTGAGTCGCACGCGTCGCGGATGCGCCCGATGGGCATCCAAGTCGTTGATTTGTCGAAAGAAAATCGCTCGTTCGCGCGAGCGATCCGGGCCGCGGATGATAGCATCGCGCCTTCGGCGGCCCGTGCGCGGCCGCCGCCTCTCGTCCCGCCGCCCATGCCTGCCAAGACCCCACCGCAACGCGCGATCCCGAAGCGGCCACCCTCGGCCCCGAGCAGGGAACTGCAGGCCTTCCCGAACCCGGCGCCGCAGCGCGACTACGTGATCCGCTTCGACGTGCCCGAGTTCACCTGCCTGTGCCCGCTCACCGGCCAGCCCGACTTCGCGCACTTTCGCATCGAGATCGTTCCGCACCGCTTCTGCGTCGAGACGAAGAGCCTGAAGCAGTATTTCTGGAGCTTCCGCAACGAGGGCGCGTTCCACGAGAAGGTGACGAACGCCATCGTCGACGATCTCGTCGCCGCGATCGCGCCGCGCTACCTGCGCATCCACGCCGACTGGTTCGTGCGCGGCGGCATCCGCACCTTCGTCAGCGTCGAGCACCGCAGGCGCGGCTGGAAGCCGCTGCCGCCGGTCGACCTGCAGGCCTACCCCGCGTGAGCCGCCGGTGAGCGCGCCCGCGGCACCGCTCGTCGTGCGCCCGCCGTGGCAGAAGGTCGCGGTCGACGTGCGCCCGAGCCCGATCGACGGCCACGGCGTCTTCGCCGCCGAACCCATCGCCGCGCGGCGCAAGATCGGGGAGATCCGCGGCGAGTCGATCAGCGTCGCCGAGGCGCGCATCCGCGCCACGCGCAGCGAGCGCGTGATGATCGTCGAGCTCTCGGAGCGCAAGGCGATCGACTTCAGCCGCAGCACCGACCCGATGCGTTTCACCAACCACAGTTGTGCCCCCAACGGCCGCCTGAGCATCCGCCAAGGTCGGGTGGAGTTCTACGCGCGGCGCGACATCGCGCCCGGCGAGGAAGTCACGGTCGACTACGGCGAAACCCACCACGAGGGCCGCTTGCCCTGCCGTTGCGGCGCGCCGCGCTGCCGCGGCGCGCTGTGACGGCCGGCCCCCGACGACGGCCCCGGCCGCGCAACCGATGAACCCGCTGCTGCAGCGCCTGCACCCCTATCCCTTCGAGCGCTGGCGCGCGCTCACCGAAGGCCTTTGCCCGCCGGATTCGCTGCCGCCGATCAACCTCGGCATCGGGGAGCCGCGGCATGCCGCGCCGGCCCTCGTGCACGAAGCCCTGGGCGCCAGCCTCGCGGCCTTGTCGAGCTACCCCGCCACCGCCGGCAGCACCGAACTGCGCGCGGCCTGCGCCGCCTGGCTGCAGCGGCGCTACGGTGTGCAGGTGGACCCGGCAACGCAATTGCTGCCTGTGAACGGCTCGCGCGAGGCCTTGTTCGCCTTCGCTCAGGTGGTGATCGACCCGTCCCGGCCCGACCCCACCGTCGTCTGCCCCAACCCCTTCTATCAGATCTACGAGGGTGCCGCGCTGCTCGCGGGCGCGCGCACCGCGCTCGCCGACAGCGATCCGGCGCGCAACTTCGCCGCGGACTGGGCCAGCATCGACGACGCGACCTGGGCGCGCACGCAGCTGCTCTACGTCTGCTCGCCGGGCAACCCCACCGGCGCGGTGATGCCGCTGGCCGAGTGGGAGCGCCTGTTCGCCCTTTCCGACCGGCACGGCTTCGTCATCGCCAGCGACGAGTGCTACTCGGAGATCTGGTTCGGCGGGCAGCCGCCGCTGGGTGCGCTGCAGGCCGCGGCGGCACTCGGGCGGCGCGACTTTCCTCGCCTCGTGGCCTTCACCAGCCTCTCCAAACGCAGCAACGTTCCGGGAATGCGCTCGGGCTTCGTCGCCGGCGACGCCGGGCTGATCCGGCCCTTCCTGCTCTACCGCACCTACCACGGCAGCGCGATGGGCGGCATGGTGCAGGCGGCAAGCATCGCCGCATGGAGCGACGAGGCGCACGTCGCCGCCAACCGCGCGCTCTATCGCCGCAAGTTCGAGCAGGTGACGCCTCTGCTCGCGCGCGTGCTCGACGTGCGCCTGCCCGATGCCGGCTTCTACCTCTGGGCAGGAATCGGCGCGCAGTGCGGCGGTGACGACGTCGCCTGGGCCCGGGGCCTGCTCGCTCAATACAATGTGACGGTGCTGCCGGGCAGCCTGCTCGCGCGCGGCGCACAAGGGCGCAACCCGGGTGTCGGGCGCATCCGCCTGGCGCTGGTGGCCGGGGTCGACGAATGCCTCGAGGCCGCGCAGCGCATCGTGACCTACGCGCAAAGCCTCGCATGACCACCGATCTGCAAGACCTCATCGACCTCGCCTGGGACGGCCGGGCCGCGCTCTCCCCCGCCACCGCCGACCCGAAGATCGTCGACGCGGTGGAGCACGTCATCGCCGAACTCAACGCCGGGCGGCTGCGCGTGGCCGAGCGCCTGGGCGTCGGCCGCTGGCGCCTGAACGCGTGGGTGAAGAAGGCGGTGCTGCTGTCGTTTCGCCTGCACGACAACCAGCTCGTGCGCGCCGGCGACCTGAGCTTCTTCGACAAGGTGCACACCAAGTTCGCGCATGCCAGCCCCGAGGCGATGCAGGCCACAGGCATCCGCGTCGTGCCGCCGGCGGTGGCGCGGCGCGGCAGCTACCTCGCGCGCGACGTCGTGATGATGCCGAGCTACGTGAACATCGGCGCCTACGTCGACGAAGGAACCATGGTCGACACCTGGGCCACGGTGGGCTCGTGCGCGCAGATCGGCAAGAACGTGCACCTCTCGGGCGGCGTGGGCATCGGCGGCGTGCTCGAGCCGCTGCAGGCGGGCCCGACGATCATCGAGGACAACTGCTTCATCGGCGCGCGTTCCGAGGTCGTCGAGGGCGTCATCGTGGAAGAGAACTCGGTCCTCGGCATGGGCGTTTTCATCGGCCAGAGCACGCCGATCTTCGAGCGCAACACCGGCAAGCTGATCTACGGCCGCGTCCCCAGCGGCTCGGTGGTGGTGAGCGGCAGCCTGCCCCGAACCGCGGCCGACGGCCAGCCCTACGGCCTTTACGCCGCGGTCATCGTCAAGCGCGTCGACGCCAGGACGCGCAGCAAGACCAGCATCAACGAATTGCTGCGCGCCTGAGGGGCGCGCGCACCGGCCGGGAGACCCTCGATGAGCGCCAACATGGAACGCGTGTTGCGGCTGATGGCCGAGAAGAACGCCTCCGACGTCTACATGTCGGCGAACACGCCGATCCTCATCAAGATCCACGGCCAGATCATGCAGCTCTCGGACCAGCTGCTCACGCCCACGCAGACGCGCCAGCTCCTGGCCGAGCTGCTGACGCCGCAGCAGCTCGAGGAGCTCGACGACACCGGCGAGCTCAACGTCGGCATCGGCGTGGCGCGCGTGGGCAGCTTCCGGCTCTCGGCCTTCAAGCAGCGCGGCAGCATCGCCGCGGTCTTCCGCTGCATCCCGCAGGAGATTCCTTCGCTCGATTCGCTGGGCGTGCCGGCGATGCTCTCGCAGCTCGTGGTCGAGAAGCGAGGCCTCATCCTCATGGTGGGCGCCACCGGCACCGGCAAGAGCACGACGCTGGCGTCGATGCTCGAGTGGCGCAACCAGCAGCTCACCGGCCACATCCTCACCATCGAGGACCCGATCGAGTTCCTCTTCAGCAACAAGCGCTCGATCGTCAACCAGCGCGAGGTCGGGCGCGACACCGCCTCGCTGCAGGTGGCGCTGAAGAACGCGCTGCGCCAGGCGCCGGACTGCATCCTCATCGGGGAGATCCGCGACCGCGAGACCATGACCTCGGCGATCAGCTACGCGCTCTCCGGCCACCTCGTGCTGGCCACGCTGCACGCCAACAACAGCTACCACGCGCTCGGGCGCATCCTCTCCTTCTACACGCCGGAGTCGCGCCCGGCGCTGCTCTCCGACCTCGCCTCGGGCCTGCGGGCGATCGTCTCGCAGCGCCTCCTGCGCAGCAACGTCGGCGGCCGCATCCCGGCGGTCGAGGTGCTGCTGAACTCGAAGTACGTCTCCGAACTGATCGAGAAGGGCGACTTCTCGGCCGTGAAGGAGGCGATGGAGAAATCGATGGCCGAGGGATCGCAGACCTTCGAGCAGGACATCGCGCGCCTGATCACCGAGAACACCGTGACGCGCGACGAGGGCATGGCCCACGCCGATTCGCCGACCAACCTGCTGTGGCGGCTGCAGAACGAGCTGAGCCCGGCTTCGCGCGCGGCGCCGAAGAAGGAGGAGGAGCCCGAGCACGCCAGCTTCACCGAGATCACGCTCGACGTGCGCCCCGACGACGGCGCCGCGGTGGCGCCGTGGATGGTGCGCAAGTGACGCCCACGCTGCGCCTGGCCGAGGAGTTGATCGCGCGGCCCTCGGTCTCGCCCGACGATGCCGGCTGCCAGGCTTTGATCGCGCAGCGCCTGGCCGCCGCCGGATTCGAGTGCACCGCCTTGCCGCGCGGGCCGCAGGGCGCCGTGGTCAGCAACCTCTGGGCCGTGCATCGCGGCAAGCGCCCGGGCCCGACGGTCGGCCTCGCGGGACACACCGACGTCGTGCCGCCGGGGCCCGACGCGGCCTGGGCCACTCCGCCCTTCGTGCCTTCGCACCGCAACGGCTTCCTCTTCGGCCGCGGCGCAGCCGACATGAAGACCTCGGTGGCGGCGATGGTCGTCGCCGCGGAGGAATTCGTTGCGGCGCAGCCCGACCACGCGGGCGCGCTCGCCTTCCTGCTCACCAGCGACGAGGAGTCGGACGCCGTCGACGGCACGGTGCGCATCGTCGAATGGCTGCAGCAGCGCGGGCAGCGGCTGCAGGCCTGCATCGTCGGCGAGCCGACCTCGGTGCAACGCCTGGGCGACACGATCAAGAACGGCCGCCGCGGCTCGCTGAGCGCGCGGCTGCGCGTGATCGGCGTGCAAGGGCACGTCGCCTACCCGCACCTGGCACGCAACCCGGTGCACATCGCGGCGCCGCTGCTCGCCGAACTGGCCGCCACGCGCTGGGACGAAGGCGATGCGCATTTTCCGCCCACCACATGGCAGGTCAGCAACCTCCACGCCGGCACCGGCGCGGGCAACGTCATCCCGGGCGAGGCGATCGTCGAATTCAACTTCCGCTTCGCGCCGGCGTCCACGCCGCAAGCACTGCAGGCGCGCGTGCAGGAAGCGCTCGCGCGCCACGGCGTCGAGCACGAGATCGCGTGGACGCTGGGCGCCGAGCCCTTCGTCACCGCGCCCGGCAGCCTGAGCTCGGCGCTGGCGCAGGCGGTGCAGGCCGAGTGCGGCCTGGCACCCGAGCTCTCCACCAGCGGTGGCACCTCGGATGGGCGCTTCATCCGTCGCATCTGCGAGCAGGTGATCGAGTTCGGCCCGGTGAACGCGAGCATCCATCAGGCCAACGAGTGCGTCGAGGTCGCCGCCATCGAGCCGTTGAAGAACGTCTATCGGCGCACGCTGGAGCTGCTGCTGGCATGACCTTGATCGAGACCGTCGAGCGTGCCGCTGCGCGCCTCGACGCTGCCGGCGTGCGCTTCGGCCACGGCACCGACAACGCCTTCGACGAAGCGGCCTGGCTCGTGCTCTGGCGCCTGGGCCTGCCGCTGCACGCGCTGGACGAAGCCGCCGCGCGCGAGCTTTCGGCCGACGACGCCGCCGCGGTCGACGCGCTCGTCGCGCAGCGCATCGCCACGCGCAGGCCTGCGGCCTACCTCACCGGCGAAGCCTGGCTGCACGGCCTGCCCTTCTTCGTCGACGAGCGCGTGATCGTGCCGCGCTCGCCGATCGCCGAAGTCATCGTCGAAGGCCTGGCCGAGCCCTGGCTGGCCGCGCCGCCGCAACGCATCCTCGACCTCTGCACGGGCAACGGCAGCCTCGCGGTATTCGCGGCCTTGGCCTGGCCGCAGGCGCGCGTCGACGCCACCGACGTCTCGGCCGATGCGCTCGCGGTCGCCGCGCGCAACGTCGAACGCCACGGCCTCGCCTCGCGTGTGCGCTTGCGCCGGGGCGACGGCCTCGCCGCAGCCGAAGGCCGCTACGAACTCGTGCTCTGCAACCCGCCCTACGTCACCCGGGCCGCGATGCAGGCGCTGCCGGACGAGTACCGGGCCGAGCCGGCGCTTGCGCTCGCCGGCGGCGACGACGGCATGGATTTCGTGCGCGCGCTGTTGCCGGCCCTGCCCGCACACCTGGCGCCGGGCGGCGTGCTCCTGCTCGAGGTCGGTCACGAGCGCGCGCACTTCGAGGCCGCGTTCCCGCGCCTGCAGCCGCTGTGGATCGAGACCAGCGCCGGGGCGGACGCCGTGCTGCTGCTGACCGCGGAGGACCTGGCGTGATCACGCTGCGCGGCATCACGTTGCGCCGCGGAACCAGGGTGGTGCTCGAGCAGGCGAATCTGACGCTGCAGCCCGGCGAGAAGGTCGGCCTCGTCGGCCGCAACGGCGCGGGCAAGTCCAGCCTCTTCGGGCTGCTCGCCGGGCGCCTGCAGGCCGACGCCGGCGAACTGCAGATGCCGCCGCGCTGGACCCTGGCCGAAGTCGCCCAGGAGATGCCCGAGACGGGCGAGGGCGCGACCGACTTCGTGCTGCAAGGTGATCTGCCGCTGCAGCGCGCACAGGTCGGCCTCGAACAGGCCGAAGCCGCAGGCGACGGCCACGCGATCGCGCACGCGCACCTGGCGCTGGAGGAGGCCGGCGCCTTCGATGCACGCGCACGCGCGCAGGCGCTGCTGCTCGGTCTGGGCTTTCGCGCCGGGCAGCTCGACGCGCCCGTGAACGGCTTCAGCGGCGGCTGGCGCATGCGGCTGCAACTGGCGCGCGCGCTGATGTGCCCGGCCGATCTGCTGCTGCTGGACGAGCCGACGAACCACCTCGACCTGGACGCCCTGGTCTGGCTCGAATCCTGGCTCGCGCGCTTCGAGGGCACGCTGCTCGTCATCAGCCACGACCGCGAGTTCCTCGACGCCATCTGCAAAGTCATCGTCCACCTCGACGAGGGCCGTCTCGTGCGCTACAGCGGCAACTACAGCGCCTTCGAGGCCATGCGCGCCGAGCGCATCGAGCAGGCGCAGGCGGCCTACGCGCGCCAGCAGGAGAAGATCGCGCACCTGCAGCGCTTCATCGACCGCTTCAAGGCCAAGGCGACCAAGGCGCGCCAGGCACAAAGCCGCGTGAAGGCGCTGGCGCGCATGGAGAAGCTCGCGCCGGTGCTCACCGCCAGCGATTTCGACTTCGCCTTCCGCGAGCCGCAAAGCCTGCCCAATCCCATGCTCGTGCTCGACGAGCTCGCCTGCGGCTACGGCCAGGCGCAGGTGCTGCGCGGCGTGCAGCGCAGCGTGCTCGCCGGCCAGCGCATCGGCATCCTGGGCGCCAACGGCCAGGGCAAGTCGACGCTGGTGAAGACCATCGCGCGCGTGCTGCCGGCGCTGGGCGGCCGCATCACCGAGGGCAAGGGCCTGCAGATCGGCTACTTCGCGCAGCAGGAGCTGGACGTGCTGCGCCCCGACGAAGGGCCGCTGCAGCACCTCGTGCGCCTGGCGCGCGACGCCGGGCCGCCGGCGCGCGAGCAGGAGCTGCGCGACTTCCTGGGCGGCTTTCGCTTCGGCGGCGAGATGGTGAACCAGGCCGTGGCTTCGCTCTCGGGCGGCGAGAAGGCGCGCCTGGTGCTGGCCATGCTCGTCTGGCAACGCCCCAACCTGCTGCTGCTGGACGAGCCCACCAACCACCTCGACCTGGACACGCGCCAGGCCTTGTCGATCGCGCTCAACGAGTTCGAGGGCACGGTCATGCTCGTCAGCCACGACCGCGCGCTGCTGCGCGAGGTCTGCGACGAGTTCTGGCTCGTCGCACACGGCGGCGTGCAGCCCTTCGACGGCGACCTCGACGACTACCAGCGCTGGTTGCTCGAGGTCGCACGCGCGGCGGCCAAAGGCGTGCCGCCGCCCGCACCGCCCCGCGCCGGCGCAGTGCCGCTCGCCGCAGCGGCGCAGGGTACGCCGCGCGACAGCGCCAAGGCACCCGCCAGGATGGCCGCCGAAGCACCGGCCAAGGCGCCCACACCGCGCGACGAGCGCCAGGCCGGCAAGCTCGCGCGCGTGCGCCTGGCCGAAGCCACGCGGCCGCTGCGCATCGAGATCCAGCGCATCGACGAGCGCCTGTCGCGCCTTGCCGCCGAACGCAGCGAGGTGCAGGCCCTGCTTGCCGCCAGCGACGCCCGGCCCGAGGACTACGCCGAGCTCGGCCGCCGCCTGGCGCACGTCGAAGCCGAGGTGCAGCAGCTCGAGGAGCGCTGGCTGCAGGCGCACGACGAGCTCGAGACCCTGCAGGCGAGCACCTGAACGCTCGCCATCGCAGCCCTCCGCAAGACCCCGAATGGGCAGGCACATCGGTTTCGGGGGAAAATACAGCTCCGCTGTCTTCCCAGGCCTGCCCCGCCTCCACGATCGATGGCCACACGTCGCGCCCAACCCGCCACCACCTCCGCCAACGGTGTCAAGCTTCGCCAGACGCAAGCCGAGTACACCGCGGCCCGCCCCAATGCCGAGCCCGGCGTGAAGCCGATGATGTCGAGCTCGAAGATGTACGTCTGCATCCGCTGCCACGCCAATTTCAAGACCGGCGACGGCAAGCCCGACCCGCGTCTGCGCGGCCTGGGGCGTTGCAACAGCTGCCTGGGCGTCAGCGCCGCAGCGGCGGCCTCACGCGCGGCCTGAGGCACAAGCGCGCAGGCAGACGAGCCCGAGCGCCTCTCGACCCCCCGAGGGCCCGCCATGCGGGCCCTCGCCATTTCGGGCGCGCACAGCGCCCTCGCCGCTCTTGCCGCCTTTGCCGCTCTTGCCGCCTTTGCCGCTTCTGCCGCCTTCATCCGCCGCGCCGCCTCCATCGCCTTCACCGCCCCGGCCGGGTAGGCGAGGCTGCCGCCCGCGCACCAGGGGCGCGGCGCGCGCAGGCGCGGATCAGGCGTGGCCGCCCTCCAGGTAGGCTGCGCGCACCTCGGGGCTTGCGAGCAGTTCGGCGCCGCTGCCGGCGAGCACGATCTCGCCGTGCTGCAGCACGTAGGCGCGATGCGCCACGCGCAGCGCGTGGTTGGCGTTCTGCTCGACGCGCAGGATGGTCATGCCGGCGTCGCGGTCGAGCTCGCGCACGATCTGGACGATCTTGCGGATGTAGAGCGGCGCCAGGCCCAGCGACGGCTCGTCCAGCAGCGCGGTCATGGTGCGGTCCTGCTCGCAGGCGCGCTGCCGGCGTCCGAAGGTGGTCTGTGTGATGAGCCAGGTGAAGGCCAGCATCAGCACCACGGTGACAACGATGATGAGAAGCTGCGTCCAGGCCAGGTGAATCGTCTGGTCACCGCTGGCGCCGAGCTCGACGCCGCCCACGAGTACCGGCGCAATAGGCTTCACGCGCGCACCCTGCATCACCTGCACGAGGTTCTTCACGAAGATCGACATGCCGATCGCCGGGATGAGCGGCGCCAGCCGCGGCTCGAGCACCCGTGGCCATGCATGAAGACGATCTTCTTGTTGACCATGGTGTTGGCCACCGACACCGCCTGCTTGGGGTTGCAGGCGTCCTCGCCGACCTCGAGCACGAGCCTCTGTCCGAGCACCCCACCCTTGGCGTTGATGTCGGCGAGCCATCTCCACACCCTTGCGGATCTGGCCGCCCGCCAAGGCGTACTGGCGCGCCGACCGGGCGCGGATCGCGCGTACGGCACCTGCAGGATACTATGCGCGTAGATGCGCGCCCCGACGCGGCTGAGGCGGCCTCGGTCCTGTCCAGCCTCGCGCGCCCGCCCTCGGCGGTGGCGGCTGCGGATCCAGCCCCAGGTGGGTGAGGATCTTCTGGACCACCGGCCGCTGCAGGATGGCCGCGATGATCTTCAGTTCGCCGCCACCGCCGTTGGGACAGTGCGGCATGTCGATGGCCAAGACTCGCTCGAGCAGCCGCGCCCAGCCAATGCGGTGCGGCCGTGCCTGGATCCTCTCCTCCGACAGCGCTGGCCGCGCGATGTAGCGGCACAACTGCTCCAGCCGCTTGCGGTCGTGTGCCTCGACCCGCGCCGCGGCGTGCAGACTGAAACCGTCGATGTCGGCGCACAGCGGCTGGCGCACCCC
>JAIXKR010000017.1 GCA_026932235.1 Burkholderiales bacterium | reverse complement strand
CGCCGCCCTCACCGCAAGCCCGCGTTGATGCGCTCCAGCGCCTCGCGCCCGGGGCACAGGGCTTCGTCCTGCAGCGCGTTGAGCGGCTGCTGCACGGTGTTGAGCGCTGCGTGCAGGTCGCGCGGATGAGGGTCGACGTAGAGCAGCCCGGTGGCGATCTCGCCCTGCTCGGCCAGTTGCTGCACGAGGTTCATCGCCGCGCGGCGGTCGCTCGGGTCGTAGCCTTCATGCAGCTTGCGCAGGCGCATCACGCTGCCGTCGGCCTGCGGCAGCTCGAGCACTTCGTCGGGCGCGGGCGCGGCGATCACCTCCTTGGCGAGGTCGATGAAGTCGATGCGGCCCACGGCCTCGTTGTGCGCGCGCACGTGGTCGTAGCTGCGCGTGCTCCCCGCATGGTTGTTGAAGGCCACGCAGGGGCTGATGACGTCGAGGAAGGCCGCGCCCCCATGCGCCATCGCGCCCTTGATGAGCGGCACCAGCTGCGCCTTGTCGCCGGAGAAGCCGCGTGCCACAAAGGTCGCGCCCAGCTGCAAAGCCATGCTCACCAGGTCGACCGGGTTCTCGGCGTTGACGACGCCCTTCTTGCTCTGGCTGCCGCGGTCGGCGGTGGCGCTGAACTGGCCCTTGGTGAGGCCGTAGACGCCGTTGTTCTCGACGATGTAGACCATGCGCACGCCGCGGCGCATCGCGTGCGCGAACTGGCCCAGGCCGATCGAGGCCGAGTCGCCGTCGCCGCTGATGCCGAGGTAGAGCAGCTCGCGGTTGGCCAGCGCCGCGCCGGTGAGGACGCTGGGCATGCGGCCGTGCACGGTGTTGAAGCCGTGGCTGGCGCCGAGGAAGTAGTCCGGCGTCTTGCTGCTGCAGCCGATGCCCGAGAGCTTGGCGACGCGGTGCGGCTGGATGTCCAGCTCCCAGCAGGCCTGCACGATGGCGGCGCTGACGCTGTCGTGGCCGCAGCCCGCGCACAGCGTGCTGACCTTGCCTTCGTAGTCGCGCCGCGTGTAGCCGACCTTGTTGCGCGTGAGCGTGGGGTGGTGCAGCCGCGGCTTGGCGATGTAGGTCATGAACTCGTCCTTTCGCGGCGTGGCGCCACCGCCAGCGCGTGCACGTGCTCGACGATGGCCTCGGTGATGAAGCGCGCGGTGATCGGCGTGCCGTCGTAGTGCAGCACCCTGATGAGGCGCTCGGGGTCGACCTCGAGCTCGCCCATGAGCAGCGTGCGCATCTGCGCATCGCGGTTCTGCTCGACGACGAAGACGTGGTCGTGCGTGTCCACGAAGTCGGCCACCGCCTGCGGGAACGGGAACGCCTTGAGCCGCATCGCGTCCAGGTGGATGCCCTGCGCCGCGAGCCGCGCCAGCGCCTCCTCCATCGCCGGGGCGGTGCTTCCGAAGTAGGCCACGCCCAGGCGCGTCTGCTTCTGCGCCGCCGTGATCTCCGGCGGCGGCACGATCGTCGCGGCGGTGGCGAATTTCTTCAGCAGACGCTGCACGTTGTCGACGTAGTCGCTCCCGGCCTCGCTGTAGACGGCGTAGGCGTTGCGCGTCGTGCCGCGCGTGAAGTAGCTGCCCTTGCTCGGGTGGGTTCCCGGCAGCGTGCGCCAGGGAATGCCGTCGCCGTCGACGTCCTTGTAGCGGCCGAAGTCGAAGCCGGCCTCGAGCTGCTCGGCGCTCAGCACCTTGCCGCGGTCCATGCGGCGCGCGTCGTCCCAGGCAAAGGGTTTGCACAGGCGCTGGTTCATGCCGATGTCCAGGTCGGTCATCACGAACACCGGCGTCTGCAGGCGGTCCGCGAGGTCGAGCGCCGCGGCCGCGTGCTCGAAGCACTCGGCCGGGTCCTGCGGCAGCAGCATGACGTGCTTGGTGTCGCCGTGGCTGGCGTAGGCGCAGCTGAGCAGGTCGGCCTGCTGCGTGCGCGTGGGCATGCCGGTGCTGGGGCCGCCGCGCTGCACGTTGATGATGGTGACCGGGATCTCGGCGAAGTAGGCCAGGCCGATGAACTCGGTCATCAGGCTCACGCCCGGGCCGCTGGTGGCGGTGAAGGCGCGCGCGCCGTTCCAGCCCGCGCCGGTGACGATGCCGATGGCGGCGATCTCGTCCTCGGCCTGCACGATGGCGTAGCGCGCCTGCCCGGTCTCGGGGTCGCGGCGCAACTTGCCGCACCAGCTCGTGAAGGCCTCCGCCGTCGAGGTGCTGGGGGTGAGCGGATACCAGGCGCAGACGGTGGCGCCGCCGTAGACGCAGCCCAGCGCGGCGGCGCTGTTGCCGTCGACGAAGATGCGCTCGCCGACCGTGTCGGCGCGGCGCACCTTCAGCCCGATTCCGGGGTGGCGCGGCGGCTGCAGGTGGTCCTTGGCGAAGCCTCGGCCGGCCTGCAGCGCGCGCAGGTTGCTCTCCAGCAGCCGCTCCTTGCCCTTGTACTGCTCG
>JAIXKR010000131.1:10056-16959 GCA_026932235.1 Burkholderiales bacterium | reverse complement strand
AGCAGTTCGACGTCACGCGCGAGCGCATCCGCCAGATCGAGGCCAAGGCGATCCGCAAGCTCAAGCACCCGAGCCGCTCCGACAAGCTGAGGACTTATCTGGACAATCTGTGACTGCGGTCACGGGGGCTAAACTTCGCATTCCCCCATGACCCAGATCGCCGACCGGACCGTCCTCTTCGCCGACCTGCGCGGCAGCACCTCGCTGTTCGAAACGCTGGGCAACGCCGAGGCGACCTCGGTCGTCACGCATTGCATCAATGCCTTGACGCAGCCGGTACAGGCGCAGAACGGTCAGGTCGTGAAGACGCTTGGCGACGGCTTGATGGCGGTGTTCACCGAATCCGCCCCGGCGGTGCAGGCGGCGATCGCGATGCATGAAGTGCTGGACGGCATGGTGCAGAAGGGCCACGAGCGCGGCGCCTCCTCCGGACTGCGCGGGCTGCGGCTGCAGGTCGGCATCGCGCGCGGCGAAATCGTCGAGATGGGCGGTGACTGCTTCGGCGACGCGGTGAACGTCGCGGCGCGGCTGCTGGACCACGCGGGCGACAACGAGACGCTCGTGACCGTCGAAGTCCTCTCGGGCCTGGCGGCCGAGCAGCAGGCACGCTTTCGCAGCCTGGATCGGCTGACGCTGCGCGGCCGCGCCGAACCGGTGCAGGTGCACGTGCTGGGGCGGCGGCGCGCGCGTGGCGAAGGCGCGATCACCCAGTTCGGCGACGTCGCCATCGCCGGTGAGCCGCAAGGGCTGCGCCTGGCCTGGGAACAGCACAGCCGCGTGTTCCGGGGCCGCGAGCTTCCCGCAGTGCTGGGTCGCGGACCGCAGGCCATGTTTCGTGTCGACGATTCGCGCGTCTCGCGCTCGCACGCACGGCTGGACTGGTACGGCGGCAGCTACCAGCTCACCGACCTCTCCTTCAATGGCACCTACGTCCGCTTCGCCGACGGCGAGATCGTCAGCCTGCGACGCGGCAGCTGCCTGTTGCACGGCAGCGGAACGATCGGCCTGGGTTCGTCGCCTTCCGATGGCGATGCCGCCTGCGTGCGCTTCGAGGTCGTGCACGTGGATGCCGAGCCGACGCCTCAGGAGCGCGACACCGTATCGGGCCAGCGGCCGATCGGCTGAAGCGCATGCGCTTTCGACCCGAGCCGACGGCGCGGCAGCAGGAGCCCGCACGCACCGCGGTGCTTCTCGTCAACCTCGGGACGCCGTCCGCGCCCAGCGCCGCTGCACTGCGCCGCTACCTCGCCGAGTTCCTCTCGGACCCGCGCGTGGTCGAGATCCCGCACCTGCTGTGGCGCCCCATCCTGCACGGCATCATCCTGCGCGTGCGCCCGGCGAAGTCCGCGGCGAAGTACCGCACGGTCTGGATGCCCGAAGGCTCGCCGCTGGCCGTCTGGACGGCGCGCCAGACCCAGGCGCTGCAACAGGCGCTGCAGGCGCGCGGCCACGCCGTCCTGGTACGGCACGCCATGCGCTATGGCAGGCCGGCGATGGCCGAGGTGCTCGATGCGTTGCGCGGCGAAGGCGCCACGCGCATTCTCGTCTTGCCGCTCTACCCCCAGTATTCGGGCGCCACGACGGGCAGCGTCGCCGACGCGCTGCACCGCTGGGCGCTGCAGGCACGCCGCGTTCCCGAACTGCGCCAAATCGCCGACTATCACGACGACGCCGGCTACCTCGACGCCCTCGCCGCCGGCGTGCGCGCACACTGGGCACGGGAAGGGCGCGGGCGCGTGCTGGTGATGAGCTTTCACGGCATGCCCGCGCGCACGCATGAACTGGGCGATCCCTATCACGACCAATGCCGGGTGACCGCAACCCGGCTCGCCGCGCGCCTGGGGCTGGTCGATGCCGAGTACCGCGTCACCTTCCAGAGCCGCTTCGGCCGCGCGAAGTGGCTCGAGCCCTACACCGAGCCCGTGCTGCGACAACTGGCGGGCGACGGCGTCGAGTCGGTCGACGTCATCTGCCCGGGCTTCGCCTCCGACTGCCTGGAAACCTTGGAAGAGATCGCCCAGGAGGGCCGCGCCACCTTCCTCGCCGCGGGGGGCAAGACGCTGCGCTACATCCCCTGCCTGAACGCCGACGCCGCGTGGATCGATGCGCTCGCGGCGCTCGCCGAGCGCCATCTGGCCGGCTGGCCGACACGGCCTTGACCCTGAGGCCCGAGCCGCAGCGACATCAAGACGCCGTCGACCGCCGCCGCCGCCACGCCCCAAGTACGAGCAGGCCCGCGCCCATCGTCAGCCAGCTGCCCGGCTCCGGAACCGGAGTGACGACGAACCTTGCCCCGTCGATCGCGCTGAAGCTGAAGGAATCGAAGACATAGTTGTCGGCGCTGGCCGAAAAGACGGTGTCGCTGAAAGCCGAAACCGGCAACGGCACCCAGTCGCCCGCACCGCCGGCCTGCTGCAGGAAGCTGTCGATGACGAAGGCGCTGCTCGCCTGGAAGGCATTCGGATCGGCGTCGCCGAGGAAGCGGAACTCCACCGTCATGCCGCTGAAGTCGACGTCGCCGCCGAAGTGCACCTGATCGGTGACGAAGCCGCCGGCGCCGTTGGAGGCCACCTCCAGGATCAGCCGGCTGCCGGCAGCGGCGACGTAGTTGCCCTCGATGGTGAACAGGCCGGGCGAGTTGCCCGGGCTGAAGATGCCGTAGTTGACGACACTGCCGCTGACGTTGATGGCGCCGGCACTGCCGCCGAGGTAACCGTTGGTGCCGATCACCACGTCCTGCGCGAACAGCGTCGCGCCGTTGAGCACCATCGTGCCGGTGCCGCCGTCGACGTCGCTGCCGGCGCTCAGATTGCGACCCACGCCCACCCAGCCGGCGGTGATGGTGGAACCGCCGGTGGCGATGAGCGTGCCGTCGCTGCCGGAGTTGCGCCCGACGAAGAGGTAGTTGCCGCCGATGTCGATGCTGGCGCCGTTGCTCATGCGCAGCAGGCCGCTGCCGCTGCGGCCGACGCTGATGGCGGCATTGTTGGCCGGCATGTCGAACACCACCGAAGCATTGTTCAGCGTCAGCACCCCGTCACCGCCGGTCAACGCAGCGGACCCCCCGATCGTCATTCCACCGCCGGAGTTGCCGCTGACCGTGGTGTTGCTGATGCGGATCACAGCGCCGTTGCTGGCGCTGACGTTGCCCACGGCACCGTTGCCGGCGCCGATCACCAGAGATGCGCCATAGCCGCCGACACCCGTGAACTGTCCGTCGAGGTTGACCTGTGCGTTGTCCAGCCGCAAGACGCCGGTACCGCCGTAGTTGCCCACGCCCAGGATCGTGGTGCCGATCAAGGCTTGGTCGCGCACCGTCAACTGACCGGTGGCCTGCGGCCCGTGGCCGACGCCGATGTAGGCATCGGAGCCCGAGACACGCAGCTCGGAGTCAGTGCCGCTGATGGTCGCTACGCCACGCCCGCCGATGGTGGCATCGCCGCTTCCGCCGATGAACAGGCTGGTGCGGCGCGTGTGCGTCGGCGTCGACACCGCGTTGCCCTCCACCAGCAGCTTGCCGCCACCGCTGATGGCGAGCGTGCCGCTGCCGTCGCGCCCGATGCGCACGAAGGGGTTCCAGGCTTCGCCGGCTGTGTCGGGCGCGACCGAGGCCGCGGCAATCTGCACCACGCCGCCACCGGAGATGTTCAGCGTACCCGACGAGGCGGCGTCGCGCCCGAGGCTGAAATGCGGTGCGCCAGCGGTGGCGGCGGTGGCCGTCATCTCCAGCCGCGCGCCGTTCGTCACGTTGACGACGCCGGTGCCGCCGCCGCGGCCGATGTCGAACACGGCGACGCCGTCGCTGCCGGCGGCCGCCGCGGTCGCCGTGCCGTTGGCACGGTAGAGCGTGCCGCTGCCGTCGATGTTGAGTGTGCCGAAGCTGCCGTCGCGGCCGACGCCCGTGTACCAGACGTTCTCGACCAAGGCGCCGGCCTGCACGTCCAGCGTCGCGCTTCCCAGCGATCGGCCGACGTGCAGCACGCTCGACTGCCCGACGAAGGTGATGTTGGAGCCGGCCCCGGAGACCAGCATGTCGGTACGGCCGCCGCCGGTGGTCAGGCCAATGCTGGCATAAGTGTTACCGTCGCCTTCGATGGCCAGCGTGCCGCCGTTCGTGATCGCGACCGTGGCCCAGGCATTGCGGTGCGGTGCGGTGTCGAAGTGCGGCGTGCCGCTGTCCGAGGCGATCGTCGGGCCGGTGACGCGCCAGACCGACGAGGCGCCGTCGATCACCGCAGATGCGAAGCTGCGCTCGGCGCCGGTCGGGCTGCTGCCTCCCGGCGCCAGACCGAGAAGGGCATTGTCGGTCGCCAGCGTGCCTCCGGCGAGTACGTTGACGCGGCCGTTGGTGGTGCCGCCGGGAACGCCTGCCGTGAAGCTGTCGATCGGCGGATGGAACACGGCGACGCCGCCGACGTAGAAGCCGCGAAGAAAACGGGCCTGCGAACCGGCGCCGGTGACGGTGAAGCTGCCATCAGAGCCGGCCATGCTGCCGACGAAGTTGTTGCAGTAGTGGAACAGTCCGACGCAGGCACTCGCGCTGGCGCGGCCGTCGAGCACCGCGCCGTCGGACACGACCAGACTGCCGCGCCCCCATTCGCCGACGCCCAGGCGGTTGACGACGCCGTCGGAGATGCCGTCCCCGACCAGTTCGACACGCGTGCCGGCGCCGGTAAACACGACGACACCTTCGCCGTTGCCGCCATGGCCGGCAAACAGCGCGCCGGCGCGCAGGAACGATCCACCGTCCACCTGCAGTGAACCGGTGGCCGGCGCGCCTCCCACGAACAACCCCCGGTTGCCGACGTCGGTATCGCCAGGACCGACCGGAAGATTCCCCGGCCAGACGTTGATGTCTCCGGTGACGCTGACCGCCCCCTGCGCTGCCCCGACCGCCAGGACAGCCGCGAGCGCCACGCTGCTCAGGGCGAACTCGTTCGTGTTCATCGTCGAGACCTCCTGCGCCTCAAGCCTGCTCCTGCCGCGGAAGAATCTCACGTTCCACTCGTCTTGACATCCGCCAAGCCGCATCGCCCCCCCTCATTCACGGGGGAGGGTCAACCCGCATAAGACAGAACCTCGACCCGCGGACGCAGCGGGCCTGCACTCAAATGCGCCCACGCCCGCGCAGCGCCAACAGCCGCGGCAGCGGGACCACGGCAGCGGCAGCCATGTGCCGGTGACGGCGGCCTAATCCGTGCACCCAGCGCCCCTGCATGGCCACGGGATTTCCCCGAAGCAGCCCGCAGCCAAGGTGCATACTCAAGGACGGCGCGGCAGGCGCGCTGGCCCACAATAAGCGCCGATGCCGGACCCGACCCATCCCGAGCGCACGCGTCTGGACAAGTGGCTCTGGGCCGCGCGCTTCTACAAGACGCGCTCGCTGGCCGCCGAAGAGATCGGACGCGGCCGCGTCAGCGTCAATGACCAGATCGCCAAGCCCGCACGCGAGCTGCGGGCGGGCGATCGCGTGACGCTGCGCCAGGGCGCCGTGACGCGCCAGATCGAGGTCGTCGGCCTCAGCCAGGTGCGCGGCCCGGCGCCGGTGGCGCAGGCGCTCTACCGGGAGACGCCCCAGAGCATCGCCGCGCGCGAGGCCGCGGCCGCGCAGCGCCGGCTGGGTGCCGAGCCGGCCGACAGCCTCCGCCAGGGCCGGCCGACCAAGCGCGACCGGCGCCAGCTCGTGGACTGGAACCGCTGGAGCGCGAGCCTCGACGACATCGGCTGAAGGACGCGCCCGCCCCTCGGCGTCCGCGCCTCTTGAAGCGCCACCGATCGCCCCCAACTCAACGCGCGTATCGCGGACTCCGGAACACGCATGATCCCAGACCAAGACCCCCAGCCCCAGGACGCCGCGGTGGAGACGGCTGCCGAGGCCACCGTCTCCGCCGAAGCCATGGTGGCGGAACTGCAGGCCAAGAACCTCGAGTTGACCGACGCCTTTCTGCGCGCGCGCGCCGAGGTCGAGAACGTCCGCCGGCGCAGCGAGGAGGAACTGGCCAAGGCGCGCAAGTTCGCGATCGAGGCCTTTGCCGAGAGCCTGCTGCCGGTGCTGGACAGCCTGCAGGCCGCAGCGGCGATCGAGAACGCGAGCGCGCAGCAGATGAGCGAGGGCATGAAGCTCACGCTGGAGCAGCTTCTGCAGGCGCTCGAGCGCAACAAGGTGGTGCAGATCGCGCCGCCCGCCGGCACCCGCTTCGATCCCCACCAGCACCAGGCGATCGGCGTCGTTCCGGCGGCGCAGGAGGCCAACACGGTCGTCTCGCTACTGCAGACGGGCTACCTCATCGCCGACCGCGTGCTGCGTCCGGCGCTGGTCACGGTCGCGGCTGGCGCCTGAACCCGCGCGAACGCGTGACGCCCGCGCCGCCGCGCCGGGCTTGAAAACCACCCGACTTATCCACAACTCGAAGGCAAGCGGATTTCCGTTTCAGGAGCAAGCAACATGGGCAAGATCATCGGCATCGACCTGGGCACCACCAACTCGTGCGTCTCGGTGATGGAAGGCAACAGCACGCGCGTCATCGAGAACAGCGAGGGTGCGCGCACCACGCCCTCGATCGTCGCCTACCAGGACGACGGCGAGATCCTCGTCGGCGCCAGCGCCAAGCGCCAGGCCGTCACCAACCCGAAGAACACGATCTACGCCGCCAAGCGCCTGATCGGGCGCAAGTTCACCGAGAAGGAGGTGCAGAAGGACATCGACCTCATGCCCTTCAAGATCGTCGCTGCCGACAACGGCGACGCCTGGATCGAGGTGCGCGGCAAGAAGCTGGCGCCGCCGCAGATCAGCGCCGAGGTGCTGCGCAAGATGAAGAAGACGGCCGAGGACTACCTGGGCGAGCCAGTGACCGAGGCCGTGATCACCGTGCCGGCCTACTTCAACGACAGCCAGCGCCAGGC
>JAIXKR010000131.1:0-9089 GCA_026932235.1 Burkholderiales bacterium | reverse complement strand
ACCTTCGACATCGACGCCAACGGCATCCTGCACGTCAGCGCCAAGGACAAGGGCACCGGCAAGGAGAACAAGATCACCATCAAGGCGAACTCGGGCCTCTCCGAGGCGGAGATCGAGAAGATGGTCAAGGACGCCGAGGCCAACGCCGCCGAGGATCACAAGAAGGTCGAGCTCGTGCAGGCGCGCAACCAGGCCGACGCGATGGTGCACTCGGTGAAGAAGAGCCTCGCCGAGCACGGCGACAAGCTCGATGCCGGCGAGAAGGAGAAGATCGAGTCCGCGCTCAAGGACGCCGAGGAGGCGATCAAGGGCGACGACAAGGCGGCGATCGACGCCAGGACCGAGGCGCTGATGAGCGCCAGCCAGAAGCTCGGCGAGAAGATGTACGCCGAGCAGGCCGCCGCGGCGGGCGGGGCGGGCGCCGCCGAGGGTGCGCAGGGTGGCCCCCAAGGCAGCGCCTCGTCCAAGCCGGCCGACGACGACGTCGTCGACGCCGAGTTCAAGGAAGTCAAGAAGTGACGCGTCGGGCGGCCCCGGCCGGGGCCGCCGGCCCGTCCCGCCGCGCCGGAGCCCGCAGGCCGTGTCGCCTGCCGCCCGGCGCGGCGCTTTCGTTTCGTTGACGGCATCGGACCATGGCAAAGCGCGACTACTACGAAGTCCTCGGCGTCCCCAAGAACGCCTCGGACGACGACATCAAGAAGGCCTACCGCAAGCTGGCCATGAAGCACCACCCTGACCGCAACCAGGGTGAGGACGCCAAGAGGGCCGAGGAGAAGTTCAAGGAAGCCAAGGAGGCCTACGAGATCCTCTGCGATGCCCAGAAGCGGGCGGCCTACGACCAGTTCGGCCACGCCGGCGTCGACCCCGCCATGGGCGGCCGCGGCGGCCCGGGCGCGGAGGGCTTCGGCGGCTTCGCCGAGGCCTTCGGCGACATCTTCGGCGACATCTTCGGCGGCGGCGGTCGTCGCGGCGGCGGCGGCCAGCAGGTCTACCGCGGCGCCGACCTCAGCTACGCGATGGAAATCACGCTCGAGGAGGCCGCCGCCGGCAAGGACGCGCAGATCCGCATCCCGAGCTGGGACCACTGCGAGACCTGCAAGGGCAGCGGCGCCAAGCCCGGCACCAGCGCCAAGACCTGCCCGAGCTGCAACGGCAGTGGCGCCGTGCACCTGCGCCAGGGCTTCTTCAGCATCCAGCAGACCTGCCCGCACTGCCGCGGCAGCGGCAAGATCATTCCCGAACCCTGCACGAGCTGCAACGGCGCAGGCCGGGTCAAACGCCAGAAGACGCTCGAGGTGAAGGTGCCGCCGGGCATCAACGAAGGCATGCGCATCCGCTCCTCCGGCAACGGCGAGCCCGGAACCAACGGCGGTCCCGCGGGCGACCTCTACATCGAGATCCACATCAAGGCGCACGAGATGTTCGAGCGCGACGGCGACGACCTGCACTGCTCGGTGCCGATCGCACTCACCACCGCGGCACTCGGCGGGGCCATCGAAGTGCCCACGCTTTCAGGCAACAAGGTCGAGATCGACCTGCCCGAGGGCACGCAGCACGGCAAGACCTTCCGCCTGCGCGGCAAGGGCATCAAGGGCATCCGTTCGAGCTACCCGGGCGACCTGTACTGCCACGTCACGGTGGAAACGCCGGTCAAGCTCACCGAGCACCAGCGCAAGCTGCTGAAGGACCTCGACGAGTCCTTCCGCAAGGGCGGCGACAAGCACTCGCCCAACGCCAAGAGCTGGACCGACCGCGTGAAGGACTTGTTCAAGTAGGGCCCGCCGGCTCCGGACCCCTCGGCCGAGCTCAGCGGTAGACGACGACGCGATCGCCGACCTTCACCTGCTCGTAGAGCCACTTGGCGACCTGGTAGTCGCGCAGCTGGCTGCAGCCGTGCGAGCCGCTGTCGTAGCCCTTGTCGGCGAAGTCCTGCGAGAAGTGGATCGCCACGTTGCCGTCGTAGAAGATGGCGTAGGGCATGGGCGTGCGCTCACCGAAGATCTTCGAGACCGTGTCCCGGTTCATGTACCAGATGCGGAACTCGCCCTCGGGACTCTCCCAGCCCGGGCGCGCGAAGCGCGCCTCGCGCGTGAAGCGCACCTGGCCGTCGACGACGAAGGACATCTTCAGCTCGCGCTTGGAGATGCACACGACCCGCCCCTTGGCGCAGCGCGGATCGAGCTCCTGCGACAGACTGCTCGTCGGCGGCGCATCGAACAACTCCGCATAGCGCGGGTTGCGCGTGCGGCGGATCAGCGGCGCCCAGCCGCGCTCGTCCATCACCTCGCTGGCGGGAAGGCCGATTCGCGTCCGCCAGGCCGCCACCGCCTGCTGCGTGGCGGCGTCGAAGCGGCCATCGAGCGGCCCCTCGTAAATGCCCACCTGCTTCAGCCGATGCTGCAGTTCCTTGACGAACCCCGGCTGCGTCGGCGACGTGAACCAGGGACCGATGTCGACGTTGGCGAGCTCTGCCGCGGTCGGCGGCCGCGAATGCGCCGCGAGCGCCTGCCAGGTCGTGGCATCGACGACACCGGTGGCGCGCAGCCCGACTTCGCGCTGGAACTTCAGCACGGCTTCGCGCGTACGCCCATCGAAGCGATCGTCGACGTCGTAGACCGCAAGAAACTTGGCCTGTCTGAGCCGCACCTGCAATTCGCGCACCCGCGGCGAACGCATGCGGTAACGCAACGTCCGCGCCTGCGGAAGCAGGGCCGCTGCCTCCGGGGCCAATGCCGATATCGCAGGCGCATCCGCTACCAGGGCGGCGGCGAGCGCGGTGCAGGGGATTACGGTGCTCATCGCCACGACCGCAGCCATGCTCACGGCCCTGGCGACGGCAACTTGTCGTCGACCGGAAGTGTTCATCGTGCCCGATGATGATCCGTCATGAGAACTGTGGCCGCACGCGCCATCGGTTCGTTGCCGAGCCGCTGCCAAATTTCACCGCGCCCGTGCGGTGTCGATCCCGGTGCCGATGATCCCACGCGCCAGCACCCTCTGGGCTCCTTACGGAACTGGCGCGGTGATTGGCGCGGTGCCTTGGTTAGAGTTGCGGCCCATGTCCGCCCGGCCGCCGCTGTTGTTCTCGTTCCAGGGTCCGTGGCGACGCGTCTTCTACGTCGGCGTCTACGAGGCGCTGGCGATCGCCGTCGTCACCCTGGCTCTGCTGGCCGGCCGGCAGGACCTGCCCACGGCCAGCGGCCTGGCGATCGGCAGTTCGGCCATCGCCGTGACCTGGAACTGGGTCTTCAACGTCTTCTTCGAGCGCTGGGAGGCGCGCCAGCCGGTGCGCGGCCGCAGTGCCGCGCGGCGCATCGCGCACGCGATCGGCTTCGAGGGCGGGCTCACCATCTGGCTCGTCCCCTTCATGGCCTGGTGGCTGGACGTCGGCCTGTGGACGGCGCTGCTGCTGGACCTGGCGATGCTGCTCTTCTTCCTCGTCTACACCTTCGTCTTCACCTGGGCCTTCGACCGCCTCTTCGGACTGCCGGCGGCAGCGGCTTGAGCCCGCCGCCTACGCGCGCTCACCCACCCAGCCGACGACCGACGCCAGCGCCTTGGGCAGGGCCGCGGCATCGCTGCCGCCGGCCATGGCCAGGTCGGGCTTGCCGCCGCCCTTGCCGCCGACTTGGCCGGCGACGAAGTTGACGAGTTCGCCGGCCTTCACGCGCGCGATCGCGTCCGCGGTCACGCCCGCCGCCAACTGCACGCGCTCGCCGTCGACGGCGGCGAGCACGATGGCCGCGCTCTTGAGCTTGTTCTTGAGCTGGTCCAGCGTCGTGCGCAGCGTCGCCGCGTCGGCGCCGTCCAGGCGCGCGGCCAGCACCTTCAAGCCCTTCACGTCGACCGCCTGCGCGGCCAGATCGTCGCCCTGCGCCGAGGCCAGGCGCCCCTTGAGCGCGGCGACCTCCTTCTCCAGCGTGCGCGCGTGCTCGAGCAGCGCGTCGACGCGGCCGTCGACTTCCGCGGGCGCCACCTTCAGCCGGCCCGCCAGGCGCTCGACCGTGCCTTCGAGCTGCTGCAGATAGGCCAGCGCGTTGTCGCCGGTGAGCGCCTCCACGCGGCGCACGCCGGCGGCGATGCCGCTCTCGGCGACGATCTTGAAGACGCCGATGTCGCCGCTGCGCTGCACGTGCGTGCCGCCGCAGAGCTCGCGGCTCGTGCCGATGTCGAGCACGCGCACGGTGTCGCCGTACTTCTCGCCGAAGAGCATCATCGCGCCGAGCTTCTGCGCCTCCTCCAGCGGCAGCACGCGCGCCTGCGTCGCCGTGTTGGCGAGGATCTCGGCGTTGACGATCGCCTCCACCTGCGCGATCTGCGCCGCGCTCATGGGGCTGTTGTGCGCGAAGTCGAAGCGCGTGCGCTCGGGCGTCACCAGCGAGCCCTTTTGCTGCACGTGGCCGCCCAGCACCTCGCGCAGCGCCTTGTGCATGAGGTGCGTGACGCTGTGGTTGCGCATGGTGCGCGCGCGCAGCCCGGCGTCGACGCGCGCGACGAAGACGTCGCCGAGCTCGACCTCGCCCTCGATGATGCGGCCCTGGTGGCCGTGCACCGCGGCCTGGATCTTCACCGTGTCCTCGACGAGCACGCGCGCGCGCGCATTGCGCAGTTCGCCGCGGTCGCCGACCTGGCCGCCGCTCTCGGCGTAGAAGGGCGTGTGGTCGAGCACGATGACGACGTCGTCGCCGGCCTTGGCGTGCGTCACCGCGCTGCCGTCGACGTAGATCGCCACCACCTTGCTGTGCTCGCACACCAGGTGCTCGTAGCCGTGGAAGGCGGTGTCGTCGCCAGTGTAGGAAAGCCCGGCCGCCATCTTGAACTTCGCCGCGGCGCGCGCCTGTTCGCGCTGGCGGTTCATCGCGGCGTTGAAGCCGGCCTCGTCCACCGCCACGCCGCGCTCGCGGCAGACGTCGGCGGTGAGGTCCAGCGGGAAGCCGAAGGTGTCGTGCAGCTTGAAGGCAGTCTCGCCGTCGAGCTGCTTCTCGCCCTTGGCGAGCGCCGCTTCGAGGATCTCCATGCCGTTGGCGATCGTCTGGAAGAAGCGCTCCTCCTCGACCTGCAGCACTTCGGTCACGCGCACCGCCTCGCGCCGCAGCTCGGGGTAGGCCTCGCCCATCTCGGCGGCCAGCGGCAGCACCAGCTTGTGGAAGAAGGGCTTGCGCGCGCCCAGCTTGTAGCCGTGGCGGATGGCGCGGCGGGCGATGCGGCGCAGCACGTAGCCGCGGCCCTCGTTGCCGGGGATGACGCCGTCGGTGACGGTGAAGGCGCAGGCGCGGATGTGGTCGGCGATGACCTTCAGGCTCGGCGTCTGCAGGTCCTTGACCCACTCGGCCTCACGCGCGCCGCCGGCATCCAGCACCGCGTCGCGCGTGGCCGCGAGCAGGTGCTCGAAGAGGTCGATCTCGTAGTTGCTGTGCACGTGCTGCAGCACCGCGGCCAGGCGCTCGAGGCCCATGCCGGTGTCCACACTGGGCTTGGGCAGGCGGTGCATCGTGCCGTCTTCGGTGCGATTGAACTGCATGAAGACGTTGTTCCAGATCTCGATGTAGCGGTCGCCGTCCTGCTCGGCCGAGCCCGGCGGGCCGCCGGCCACCTCCGGGCCGTGGTCGTAGAAGATCTCGCTGCACGGGCCGCAGGGGCCGGTGTCACCCATCATCCAGAAGTTGTCCGACTGGTAGCGGCCGCCCTTGTTGTCGCCGATGCGCACGATGCGCTCGGCCGGCAGGCCGATGACCTTGTGCCAGATGTCGTAGGCCTCGTCGTCCTCGGCGTAGACGGTGGCCCACAGGCGCTCGGCGGGCAGCTTGAAGTACACCGTCAGCAGTTCCCAGGCGTACTTCAGGGCGTCGTGCTTGAAGTAGTCGCCGAAGCTGAAGTTGCCCAGCATCTCGAAGAAGGTGTGGTGGCGCGCGGTGTAGCCCACGTTCTCGAGGTCGTTGTGCTTGCCGCCGGCGCGGATGCACTTCTGCGCCGTCGCCGCGCGCTGGTAGGGCCGCTTGTCGAAGCCCAGGAAGACGTCCTTGAACTGGTTCATCCCCGCGTTGGTGAAGAGCAGCGTCGGGTCGTCGCCCGGCACCACCGGGCTGGAAGCGACGACCTGGTGCCCCTTGGAGGCGAAGTAGTTCAGGAAGGTGGAGCGGATCTCGGCGGCTTTCATGTCGGCATCAGGGTCGAAGGATCGGGATAGAGACGGATTCCCGCGCGCGGCGCGGCGCGCACCATCTCGGCATCGAAGGTCGCAAGCGCTGCGCGTTGGCGCAGCGCCAGCTCGAAGTAGAGGCTGTCGTAGGCCGAGAGCCCGTAGGCGCGCGCGCATTCCAGGTTGCGCGGCACGTCGATGGGCTGGGCGTCCACCGTCGGCGCAAGCGCGAGGATCGCGGCCAGCGCCTGGCCGACGCGCTCGGGCGGCGCGGCGCCGCGGCGCTCGGCCTGCACCAGCGCGTTGGCGATCTCGGCATTCCAGATCAGCGGCACGATCAGCTCGCAGTCGCGCAGGGCTTGCAGACCCGCTGCAGCCGGCCGCGGCGCGCCGGTGTGCAGCACGTAGCGCAGCACGAAGGAGGCGTCGAGCACGACGGCGTCGGGCGCAGCATCGGTCGGCTTCACGTGCGGCCCTGCCCGATCAGCTCGGCAAGCGTTGCACCCTGCACCTCGATCGGCTCGAAGGCCTGCAGCGCAGCCAGGGCGCGCTCGCGCTGGCGATGGCGCGCATGCGCCGCGCGCGCCACCGGGACGATGCGCGCCACCGGCTTGTTGTGGCGCGTGATCACCACCTCGTCGCCGCGCTCGGCGCGCGCGATGAGTTCGGACAGATGCGTCTTGGCCTCGAACAGGCCCACGGTGCTCATGGTCGGCGCCCTGGCTTGTCTGGTTGATTCAACCAGATTTTAGATCGGCGCGGCGATGCCCAGGTCCCGCGTGCGGCGCCACCCGCTCAATCCAACCCGGTCTGCGCGCGCCAGGCGCGCGCCTGCGTGTCCAGCCAGTCGCGCAGTGCGACGAGCGCCGGGTGGTGCGCCTTGGCTTGCGGGTAGATGAGGCGGTAGCTGCGGTCGCTGTAGTGGGCGCGCGGCACGAGCACGCGCAGGCGGCCCGCGCGCAGCGCCGGCTCGGCCAGCAGTTGCGGCACCAGCGCCGCGCCCTGGCCGCAGCTGGCGGCGGCGATGAGCATCGAGAACAAGTCCATGCGCGGGCCGGCCAGATCGCCCTCCACCTGCAGGCCCTGGGCCTCGAACCACGCGCGCCAGGCCTGCGGGCGCGTGGCCATCTGCAGCAGCGGCAGGCGCGCCACGTCCGCGGCCTGCAGCCGCGCGCGCAGGTTGCGCCCCTGCAGCAGCACCGGGCTGGCCACGGCCACCAGCGACTCGCGCATCAGGTGCAGGCTGTCGCTGCCCGGCCAGGGCGCGCCGCCGGCGTGCAGCGCGGCGTCCAGCCCGCTGCCCTCGAACAGAAAGGGCTGGATGCGCGTCGTCAGGTTGAGCGTGATGTCCGGGTGCGCGGCGTGGAAGTCCGGCAGTCGCGGCAGCAGCCACTCGGTGGCAAAGGTCGGCACGACGCCGATCTCGAGCACGCCGCGGCCGCCGCCGCTGGCCATCAGCGACAGCGTGTCGCGCTCGATCTCCTCCAGCCGCGCGCGCACGCTGCGGCCGTAGAGCTCGCCGGCATCGGTGAGCAGCACCCCGCGCCGGCTGCGGCGAAAGAGCTTGACGCCGACGAAGGCCTCGAGCGTGGCGATCTGGCGGCAGACCGCGCTCTGCGTCACCGCCAGTTCCTCCGCGGCGCCGGTGTAGCTGCCGTGGCGCGCCGCGGCCTCGAACGCGGCCAGGGCTGCGGTGGACGGGATCTTGCGACGCATGGGCCCCTCTCGGTGTGCGTTTCATGAATACCAGAGTGCAAGAATAGCGGTTGTCACCGCGCCAGGACGTCACGAGAATTCGCTTCTGGTCCAAACCCGCCCGGAGCACGAGATGACTTCTTCGAACAGCAAGGTGAGCTTTCACTGGGACGACGCGCTGCTGCTGGAGCAGCAGCTGAGCGAGGACGAGCGCGCCGTGCGCGACGCCGCCCGAGCCTATTGCCAGGACAAGCTGTTGCCGCGCGTGCAGCAGGCCTTCCGCGAGGAGAAGACCGACCCCTCCATCTTCCGCGAGATGGGCGAACTCGGGCTGCTGGGCGCCACCATCCCCGAGACCTACGGCGGCGCCGGCCTGAACTACGTCTGCTACGGCCTCATCGCGCGCGAGGTCGAGCGCGTGGACTCGGGCTACCGCTCGATGATGAGCGTGCAGAGCTCGCTCGTGATGGTGCCCATCAACGCCTTCGGCAACGAAGCGACCAAGCGCAAGTACCTGCCCAAGCTCGCCACCGGCGAGTGGATCGGCTGCTTCGGCCTCACCGAGCCCAACCACGGCTCCGACCCCGGCAGCATGATCACGCGCGCGAAGAAGGTCGACGGCGGCTGGTCGCTCAGCGGCACCAAGATGTGGATCACCAACAGCCCCATCGCCGACGTCTTCGTCGTCTGGGCCAAGGACGAGGGCGGCCAGATCCGCGGCTTCGTGCTCGAGAAGGGCTGGAAGGGCCTCTCGGCCCCGGCCATCCACGGCAAGGTCGGCCTGCGCGCCTCGATCACCGGCGAGATCGTCATGGACGAGGTCTTCTGCCCCGAGGAGAACGCCTTCCCCGAGGTGCGCGGCCTGAAGGGCCCCTTCACCTGCCTGAACAGCGCGCGCTACGGCATCGCCTGGGGCGCGCTGGGCGCCGCCGAAGACTGCTGGCACCGCGCGCGCCAGTACGTGCTCGATCGCAGGCAGTTCGGCCGCCCGCTGGCCGCCAACCAGCTGATCCAGAAGAAGCTCGCCGACATGCAGACCGAGATCACGCTCGGGCTGCAGGGCTGCCTGCGGCTGGGGCGCATGAAGGACGAGGGCACCGCGGCGGTCGAGATCACTTCGATCATGAAGCGCAACTCGTGCGGCAAGTCGCTCGAGATCGCGCGCATGGCGCGCGACATGATGGGCGGCAACGGCATCTCCGACGAGTTCGGCGTGGCGCGCCACCTGGTCAACCTCGAGGTGGTCAACACCTAC
>JAIXKR010000119.1 GCA_026932235.1 Burkholderiales bacterium | reverse complement strand
GTCTGCACGGGTGGCGGCGACTCCGGCTACAGCTGCACCAGCGTCGAGCCCTTCCTCAAGGCCTACGCCTCCTGCCGCGCCGGCACGCAGAGCGGGGACAACATCCAGGACACCGTCTGCCAGGGCGACAGCGGCTGCACCACCACCGCCCTGGACGGCACGAAGTGCTACGCACCTGCTCCTGGGTGGACGCCCTACGCCGGCATCGACATCACGGGCACCGTGGCCGGCACCTACTGGAACATCGACGCCGACCGGGCCGTGATCGGCTGGGCGCCCAACCCCGCCTTCGGCCCGATTCCCACGATGCGGCTGTCCTACACGCGGCCAGCCACCACCGTCACCGAGACCGACCGCTGGGACGACCAATGCCCGACCCTGGACGCCGGTGGCCGCTGTACCACGACCACGTCCGCCGTCTGCACCGATGGCCCGGCGACCAAGGTCGTCGACGGCGTGGCCGTCACCCGCGACTGCTGGGAGTACCGGAGCACCATGTCGTGCAGCGGCGGCGCGTCAGCCGACCAGTGCGCACCGCTGGTGTCAGCAGGCTGCACGCCGCAGTCGTCGACCTGTCGGCAGACCAATGCCGTCACCGGCATGTGCGAGGTGTTCGAGGACGGCTACAGCTGCCCGGTGCCGGCCGAGACCGTCACAACCACCAGCAACTGCCCGACCAACGTCTTCTGCCTGAGCGGCAACTGCTTCGACATCGGCGCGCCGAACGACCCCGACTTTGCGCGCAGCATGTCGATGCTCGAGGCCGGGCGCGAGGCGGGCATCTACCTGGACGCCGACCGCATGCAGGTCTTCAAGGGCGAGGAGAACCGCTGCCGCGACCGCCTGCTGAAGAACTGCTGCTACGCCGACGGCGCCGGCGCCGGCATGACGAACCAGAGCATCTTCGGCGGCGGCTCGCGTCTGGTCTTCGACGTGCTGATGAACTCGCAGAACCAGCAGTTCATCTACCAGGGCATCTCGGCGCTGCTGATGGGTGGCGGCTTCAGCGGCACGTTCACGACCTATGGCGTGACCGTGGCGGTCAACGGCGCCGCCCTGCCCGCCGGATCGGTGGCCGTGTATGCCGGCGACAGCCTGGTCGTGGCCTTCGACCCGTGGACGCTGGCCATCGCGGTGATCATCTACATCGTCCTCTCGATGATGTCCTGCAACGAGGACGAGGGGAAGCTGGCGATGAAGGAAGGCGCCAGGCTGTGCCACACGATCGGCACCTGGTGCTCATCGTGCTTCCGGGTCCTGGGCGTGTGCGTGTCCTGCGTCGAGCACACCACCTCGAAGTGCTGCTTCAACTCGATGCTGGCGCGCATCGTCAATGAACAGGGCCGCGCGCAGATCGGCAAGGGCTGGGGCGGCGCGCAGAACGCCGACTGCTCCGGCTTCACCGTCGCGCAGCTGCAGACGCTCAACTTCGCGGCGATGGACCTGTCGGAGTTCTATGCGTCGCTGGTACCGACCCTGCCGAACGTCAACGCGCTGCAGGCCGGCAGCGCCAGCCGCGTGCCCACCTGCTACTACGGCCAGGGGAAGTGCCAATGAAGGCCATCACCGTTCTGGTCGGCGCCGCATGCGCCTTGATCGCCAGCGCGGCCATGGCTCAGGAACGACTGCCGGTCCGCGATGCCAAGCAGCTGATGCTGTCGGCCCTGGACGCACCCGACGGCAAGGCCCACGGGGTCCTGGTCGGTGAGGTCGCCGACGCGATCTCGAAGCGCTTCAACGCCACGACGCCGATCTACATCGACGTGAGCACCGAGAAGCGCTACGCCCAGCCCGGCTGCAGTCGCCTGAACGTGCGCTTCTGGCAAGACGGCGTGCAGCTGCCGAACTACGGCGCTGGCGGCGTGCAGGCACCGCGGCGGCAGACCATCGACTTCGGCATCAACTACTGCCGCGACGGCCAGCCGCCGCGGTCGCTGTCGTGAGGCGGCGCCCATGACGCTGCGCCGCCCTGCCTCGCGCCAGGTTCGACTCGCACTCTGCCTCGTTGTCATGCTTGGCAGCGGGACGGTCGCCCTTGCGCAGCCGCAGGACCCCGGACGGCCCTACTGGTCCGACAACTGGCGCGGCTGGCACTTCTACGAGGAGCCGGAGATCCCTCCGCCCGAACCACCGGCTTCCGCACCGCGGCAGGCCGCACCGGCATCGAGCGCCGCCACTGCACCCCGGCGGTCGCCCCCCAAGCCCCCCGAGATCGTCGAGTTCGAGCGCCTGCAGAAGGCCCTCGAGGAGCGCCGGCACATCGCCATCATGCGGCCGACCGAAGCCAACGTACGCCGCTACATGGAGCTGGAGGCCCAGGTGGTGTCGCGCGCATCTACCTTTGCCGACGTGGCGCAGCGCATCGCATGGGCCAGCCCGGAACTCGACCCCACGCTCCAGGGACGTCCGGTGAACGCGAAAGCGCTGG
>JAIXKR010000132.1 GCA_026932235.1 Burkholderiales bacterium | reverse complement strand
AGGCGTCGCACTCGATGCACAGGCGGTCGGTGAACACCGTCTGCACGTCGCAGTTCAGGCAGCGCTGCGCCTCCTTCCACGCCGTCTCCAGGTCGAAGCCGAGCTCGACCTCGACCTGCATGCTGGAGAGCGTCTGCTCGGCCGGCGCCCACGGCACCTTGAAGCGCATGTCGTTCGTCGGCGCGTTGTCGTAGCTCCACTCGTGGATGCCCATCTTCTGCGACACCAGGTTGGTGAAGGGCGGCGGACGCTTGCGCACGTCCTCGCCGTGGCAGAAGCGGTCGATCGACACCGCGGCCTCGTGCGCCTGCGCCACCGCGGTGATGATGTTCTTCGGCCCCAGGGCCGCGTCGCCGCCGAAGTAGACGCGCGGCAGCGTCGACTGGAAGGTGGTCTCGTCCAGCACCGGCAAGCCCCAGCGGTCGAAGTCGATGCCGGCGTCGCGCTCGATCCACGGGAAGGCGTTCTCCTGGCCGACGGCGATCAGCACCTCGTCGCAGGGCAGTTCGACGTCGGCCGCGCCGGTGGGAACGAGGCTGCGCCGGCCCTTCTCGTCGTAGCGCGCCTCCACGATCTCGAAACGCATCGCCACCAGGCGTCCACCCTCGTGCACGAAGGCCTTGGGCACGTGGTAGTCGAGAATGGGGATGCCCTCGTGCATCGCATCCTCCTTCTCCCAGGGGCTGGCCTTCATCTCCGCGAAACCGCTGCGGACGACGACCGTCACCGCCTTGGCCCCCAGACGCCGCGCGCTGCGGCAGCAGTCCATCGCCGTGTTGCCGCCGCCGAGGACGAGCACGCGTTCGCCCACCGCCTTCACGTGGCCGAAGGACACCGAGGCCAGCCACTCGATGCCGACGTGGATGTGCGCCGCGGCCTCCTGCCGCCCCGGGATCTGCAGGTCGCGCCCGCGCGGCGCACCGCTGCCGACGAAGATCGCGTCCCAGTCCTCGGCGAGCAAGGCCTTCATCGACTCGATGCGCCGGCCCGCGCGCAGCTCGACGCCCAGGCCCAGGATGTAGCCCACCTCTTCGTCGATCACGCCCTCGGGCAGCCGAAAGCGCGGGATCTGGCTCCACATGAAGCCGCCGGCCTTCTTCTCGGCCTCGAACACGGTCACGGCATAGCCCTGCAGCGCGAGGTCGCGCGCCACGGTGAGGCTGGCCGGACCGCCGCCCACGCAGGCCACGCGCTTGCCGTTCCTCGCCTCGGGACGAGGGATCATGGCGCGGATCTCCTGCCCCTTGTGGTCGGCGGCGACGCGCTTCAGGCGACAGATCGCCACCGGCTCGGGCTTGCCGAGGTTCTTCTCCTCCACGCGCGAGCGCCTGCAGGCGGGCTCACAGGGGCGGTCGCAGGTGCGCCCGAGGATGCCCGGAAAGACGTTGGCGACCCAGTTGACCATGTAGGCGGCGTCGTAACGCCCCTGGGCGATGAGCCGGATGTACTCCGGCACGGGGGTGTGGGCCGGACAGGCCCACTGACAATCGACGACCTTGTGGAAGTAGGCCGGATCGCTCACGTTCGTCGGCTGCACGGGCTTGCGTCTCCTTGCGGCTGCGGCGCCACCGACAGCTTCCGGCCGCGGGCCGGCCTGGGCGCACCACCAAGCGTGCGCGGCAGTCTATGCCAGGGCCGCAGGCATCGACACCGGGTCAAACCATGCGCCGGACCCGGACATCCGCCGCCCCTTCAGACGGACCGTGCCTGGGTGTGCGGATGCACGGCGTCGCGGATCGCCGCATCCCATCGCACCGCCAGCGCCAGCGTCACGCACAGCACGCCGAAGACGCTCGTCGCCCACGGGGTGCCGCCGTGCTCGAGCAGCCAGCCGCAGGCCGCCGCGCCAACCGGGTTGAGCAGGAAGGCGAAGAGCCGGAAGCTGCTGTTCACTCGACCCTGCAGTTCGTCGGGGATGAGCGCGATGCGATAGCTGAACTGCACCACATCGTAGAGCGGGCCGAAGAGGCTCGCCAGCGCGTAGACGGCGCCGAGCGTCCAAGGCCCCGGGCACAGCAGCAGCAGCGGGATGCAGGCCGCGCGCACGCCCACGCTCAGCAGGATGGCGTGGCCGAACGACAGGCGGCGCGCGATCGCGCCGCCGAGCAAGGCGCCGAAGATCGCGCCGATGCCGCCGAGAGAGAACACGAGGCCGATCTGTGCCGCGCTCGCGCCGCGCTCCTGCGCGAGCACGATGAGCAGCAAGGGCAGCGCGGCGTTGATGCCGTTGAGCACGCTGGTGGCGAGCGCCATGTCGCGCACGACGCGATGCCGCCAGAGCCAGCGCATGCCCTCGGCGATCTCGGCGCGCAGCGGGCGCGGCCCGCGTCCGCGTACCGGCGCGAACGAGCTGCGCAGCCGCCAGACCGCGAACGCACCGAAGAGATGGCTGGCGGCGTCGACGACGAATGGAAAGCCGCGCCCCACCACCTGGTAAAGCCAGCTGCCGACCGCCGGGCCGACGATCGCCGCCGCCGCGAATCCTGCCTGGTTCTGCGCCGTCGCCTGCGTCAGCTGGCCCGGCGACACCACGCGCGGCAAGGCTGCCGTCTCGGCGATGTTGAAGAAGACGTGCAGCGCGCCCTCGACGATGGCGACGACGTAGATGTGCATCACCAAGAGCGCGTCGAAGGCCATCGCCAGCGGCACGCTGATCACGGCGACGAAGCGCGCGGCATGGCAGACGAGCATCACGCGGCGGCGGTCCCAGCGGTCGATCAGCGCCCCCACCGGCAGGCTCAGCAGCAGGTAGGGCACCATGCGCAAGGCCGTCGCCCAGCTCGCCAGCAGCGGCGAATTCGTCAAGGCGAGGATGAGGATCGGATAGATGATCCCCGAGGCCTGCGCACCGACGTTGGTCAGCAGCTGCCCGCTCCACAGCAGCATGTACTCCCGCTGCCGCCACAGCGGCCGCACGGAAGGCGCCACGCCCGCGTCCGCCGGTTTCACACGACGCGCATCGGCTTCGGGAAGCCGTCGACGCGCCGCCCCTTGCGCGCGCGCTTGCCGACATGCGCGGCCAGCGCCGCGCCCTTGAGCACGTCCTCCTTATCCTTGCCGCCGCGTCCCTGGCCGAGAACGCGCAGGCTCTGGTCGAACACGGCCACCGAAACCAGCGGTGCCTTCGCGTCCACGTCCATCAGCGTCAGGCCGCGGCCGCCGCCGGGCTGGTGCCGCAGTTCGTCGAGCCCGAACACGAGCAGCCGCCCGTCCGCGGCCAGACAGGCCACCTGCGTGCAGCCCGGCTGCACCGCCACCGGCGGCAGCGGCCGCTCGGCCGCATCGAGGGTGAGGAATGCCTTGCCGGCCTTGTTGCGCCCCTGCAGCTCGGCCGCGTGGGCGAGCAGCCCATAGCCGCCGCTGCCGGCCAGCAGCAGCTTCTGCGTCGCCGCGCCGGCCCAGTAGTGCGCAACCTGCGTGCCGGCTTCGAGCTCGATCAGCGTCGTGATCGGCACGCCGTCGCCGCGGCCTCCGGGCAGCTGCGACACGGCGACGCTGTAGACGCGCCCCTGGCTGCCGAAGACCAGCAGGGTGTCGACGCTGCGGCAGGCGAACGTGCCGTAGAGCGCGTCCCCGGCCTTGAACGACAGACTGCCGACCTCGACTTCATGGCCCTTGAGTGTCCGCACCCAGCCCTTGAGGCTGGCCACCACCGTCACCGGCTCGTCGACGACCTTGATCTCCACCGTCGTCCGCCGCTCCTCCCGGATCAGTGTGCGTCGGTCGTCACCATGCTGCTTCGCGTCGGCCTCGATCTCCCTGATCAGCGTACGCCGCAAGGCCGCCGGGCTGCCGAGGATCTCTTCCAGCTTCTTCTGCTCCGCGCGCTTGTCGGCGAGTTCCTGCTCGATGCGGATGGCCTCCAGCCGCGCCAGCTGCCGCAAGCGGATCTCGAGGATGTCCTCCGCCTGGCGCTCGCTCAAGGCGAAGCGCTCGATCAGCGCGGGCTTGGGCTCGTCGGCGTTGCGGATGATGCGGATGACCTCGTCGAGGTTCAGCAGCACGAGCTGCCGCCCTTCGAGCACGTGGATGCGATCCAGCACCTTGGACAGGCGATGCCGCGTGCGCCGCGCCACCGTCGCCTGGCGGAACTCGATCCATTCCCACAGCAACTGGCGCAAGCTCTTCTGCACCGGCTTGCCATCGAGCCCGATGGCCGTCAGATTGACGCTGACGCTGGTCTCGAGGCTGGTGTGCGCGAGCAAGGTGCTCACGAGTTCGGCTTGCTCGACGCTGCGGCTGCGGGGCTCGAAAACGAGCCGTACCGGCGCGTCCTTGCTCGACTCGTCGCGCACCGCATCGAGCACCGCAAGCACCGCGGCCCTGAGCTGCTGCTGCTCCTGCGTCAAGGCCTTCTTGCCGAGCTTGAGCTTGGGGTTGGTCAGTTCCTCGACTTCCTCCAGCACGCGTGCCGCGCTGGTGCCGTGCGGCAGTTCGGTGACGACGAGCTGCCACTGCCCGCGCGCGAGGTCCTCGATCGTCCAGCGCGCGCGAGCCTTCAGACTGCCGCGCCCGCTGGCGTAGGCCGCGCGGATGTCGGCGGCGCTGCTGATGAGCTGACCACCGCCGGGGAAGTCCGGCCCCGGCAGCAGCGCGAAGAGCTCTTCGTCGGCCAGGCGCTCGTCCTTCAGCAGCGCGACCGCGGCCGCGGCCACCTCGCGCAGGTTGTGGCTCGGCAGCTCGGTGGCCATGCCCACGGCGATGCCGCTGGCGCCGTTGAGAAGCGAGAACGGCAGCCGCGCGGGCAGCAGCCGCGGCTCCTCGTGCGAGCCGTCGTAGTTGGGCTGGAAATCGACCGTACCCTCGTCGAGCTCGTCCAGCAGCAGCCGCGCGATCGGCGCCAGCCGCGCCTCGGTGTAGCGCATCGCGGCCGCGCCGTCGCCGTCGCGGCTGCCGAAGTTGCCCTGGCCGTCGATGAGCGGATAGCGCAGCGAGAAGCCCTGCGCCATGCGCACGAGCGCGTCGTAGGCGGCCTGGTCGCCGTGCGGGTGGTACTTGCCGAGCACGTCGCCGACCACGCGCGCGCTCTTCACCGGCCGCGCGCCTCCCGGCGGCGTGAAGCCCAGTCCCATGCGCTGCATCGCGAACAGGATGCGCCGCTGCACGGGCTTCTGGCCGTCGGCCACGTCCGGCAGCGCGCGCCCCTTGACGACCGAGAGCGCGTATTCGAGGTAGGCGCGCTCGGCATACTCGGCCAGCGCAATGGCATCGCCCGGATCGGTGGGCGGCGGGGAGAAGAGGTCTTGCATCGAGAGCGGCTGGAGATGGCCGGACGGTCCTTCGCGTCAACCGCGCATTCTCGCCCAAGCCTTCGCAGCGAGCGCCCAGCCGCCGCGCCTCACGCCTCCTGCCGCAGCCTGAAGCGCTGCAGCTTGCCGGTCTCGGTGCGCGGCAGGCTGGCGCGGAACTCGACGGCGCGCGGGTACTTGTAGGCGGCGATGCTTTGCTTGCAGTGCTCCTGCAGTTCCTTCACCAGCGCGTCGCTTGGCTCGAAGCCGGGCTTGAGGACGACGAAGGCCTTGGCAATCTGGCCGCGCGCCTCGTCGGGGATGCCGACGACGCCGCACTCGGCCACCGCCGGGTGCAGCAGCAGCACGCCTTCGATCTCCGGCCCGGCGATGTTGTAGCCGCCGGTGATGATCATGTCGTCGGTGCGCGCCTGGTAGACGTAGTAGCCGTCCTCGTCGACGAGGTAGGCGTCGCCGGTGAGGTTCCAGCCGTTCTGCACGTAGACCGCCTGGCGCTCGTCGGCCAGGTACTTGCAGCCGGTGGGCCCCTTGATGGCCAGGCGGCCGACCTGGCCCGGCGGCAGCGGCCGGCCCTCGTCGTCGAGGATGCAGGCGCGATAGCCCGGCACCGGCACGCCGGTGGCGCCCGGTTTGGAGTGCGCCTCGTCGGCGCTGATGAAGATGTGGAAGAGCTCGGTCGAGCCGATGCCGTCGATGATCTCGATGCCGGTGGCCTCCTTCCACAGCCGCCGCGTGGCCGCGGGCAGGGCCTCGCCGGCGCTCACGCACTTGCGCAGGCTCGAGAGGTCGGGGCGCGGCGACATCTGCGGCAGCGCCAGCGCGATCGCGCGGTAGGAGGTCGGCGCGGTGAAGCAGACGCTGACGCGGTGGCGCTCGATGGTGGCGGGCAGCGACTCCGGCGAGGTGCGCTCGATCAGCACCACCGAGGCGCCGACGGAAAGCGGGAACATGAGCAGGCCGCCCAGACCGAAGGTGAAGGCCAGCGGCGGGCTGCCGAAGAAGCGGTCCTCGGCGGTGGCGCGCAGCACGTGCGGCGGCCAGCAGCGGCAGGCGGCGATGACGTCGCGGTGGAAGTGCATCGTGCCCTTGGGCACGCCGGTGGTGCCGGAGGTGAAGGCGATCAGCGCCGTGTCGTCGGCGGCGGTGTCGACGCTGGCGAAGACCGGCGGCTGCTGCGCCATCTCGGCTTCCAGCGAACCCGCGCCCTCGTCGCCGTTGAAGAGCAGCAGCTCGCGCAGCTGCGGGCACTGCGGCCGCACCGCTTCGAGCGCCTCGGCGATGCGCGCGTCGCACAGGGCGTGCGTGATCTGCGCCTTGTCGATGATGGCCTTCAGCTCGCGCTCGCGCAGCAACGGCATGGAGCCCACGGCGATGCCGCCGGCCTTCATCACGCCCAGCCAGCAGGCGGCGAACATGGGCGTGTTGGCGCCGCGCAGGAGCACGCGGTTGCCGCTCACCATGCCCATGCGCTCGACGAGCACGCCGGCGATGCGGCACGCGCGCTCGTGCAGCTCGGCATAGGTCCAGGAGAAGGGCTTGCCGTCGCGCTCGCCGATCAGCGCGATGCGCCCGCCCTGGCCCTGCTCGATCCAGCGGTCCAGCAGCTCGGCGGCGACATTGAGCCGCGCGGGCAGTTGCAGGTCCGGTCCCTCGAAGATGAACTCCGGCAGCGCCTGCGGCGGCGGCAGGTTGTTGCGCGCAAAAGTATCGACGTAGGCGCTCGTTGCCATGGGTGGATGCTCCCGGAAGTGACGCCGCGATCATCCTGCCATAGCTGCACGCGGGTACCGGGGAAAGCGCCGATACGGGATGCACGCGCGTCCATCGAGCCCGTTGCAAGGCCTGGGGCGGCGGCGCGAAAGCCTTCCGCTTCTGCGCGGACGCGATGCTCGGTGTTCCAGCGTGCGGCGTCGGGATTCACCCCGGCTGCAGGCACGGGGGGGCGTCTCTACAATCGGCCACCATCGAAATCGGCCGAACACCGTCGGCGCGCCCTGCCGAGCGGGGGCTCCCCGGGCCGCGACACCACCCCAGCCGGAGCGCCCCAATGCAAGCACTGCTGCGCCTCTCGCGCGCGATCGACCGCGTGAACGCCACCGTCGGCCGCTGGGCGATCTGGCTCATCATGGCGGCGACCGCCATCAGCGCCCTCAATGCGGTCGTGCGCAAGGCGTTCAACTACAGTTCGAACGCCTATCTCGAGGTGCAGTGGTACCTGTTCGCGTGGTCGTTCCTGGTTGCGGCGGGCTTCACCCTGCTGCACGGCGAGCACGTGCGCATCGACGTGCTCAACCATCGGCTGCCCAAGCGGGTTCGTGTGTGGATCGACATCGTCGGCTACGGCCTGTTCCTGACGCCGCTGTGCCTGGTCATGCTCTATCTGGGCACGCCGCTGCTGGTCGAGCGCTTCATCTCCGGCGAGATGTCACCCAATCCCGGCGGACTCGTGCGCTGGCCGGTATGGGTCGCCGTGCCGCTGGGCTTTGCGCTGCTGCTGCTGCAGGGCTGGTCGGAAATGATCAAGTGCATCGCCTTCCTGCGCGGCCAGGGGCCCGATCCCACCGAATCGCGCCGACAGAAGAGCGCCGAGGAGGAACTCGCCGAAGGCCTGCGCCGTGAGCGTGCCGCAGGCGGCAGCGGCGCGCCGGCACCGCTTGCGCACTGAACGCGGGAAGCGGGCCACCCATGGACTTCATCGCCAGCAACTTCGCCCCCGTCATGTTCGGGGGCCTCGTCGTCTTCCTCATCCTCGGCTTCCCGGTGGCCTTCAGCCTGGGCGCCTGCGGGCTGCTGTTCGGGGCCATCGGCGTGGCGCTGAACGTCTTCCCCTCCGCCATCCTCTCGGTGCTGCCGCTGCGCCTGATCGGCATCATGAGCAACGAGACGCTGCTCGCGGTTCCGTTCTTCACGCTCATGGGCCTGATCCTCGAGCGCAGCGGCATGGCCGAGGACCTGCTCGAGACCGTCGGTCAGGTCTTCGGCCCCTTGCGCGGCGGCCTGGCGCTGGCGGTCGTGCTGGTGGGCGCGATGCTGGCCGCCACCACCGGCGTCGTTGCCGCCTCGGTGATCTCGATGGGCCTCATCTCCATGCCCATCATGCTGCGCTACGGCTATTCGCGCAGCCTCACCAGCGGCGTCATCGCCGCGTCGGGAACCCTGGCGCAGATCATCCCGCCCTCGCTCGTGCTGATCGTGCTCGCCGACCAGATGGGCACGAGCGTGGGCGACATGTACAAGGGCGCCTTCATCCCCGGCTTCGCGCTGATGGGGCTCTACATCCTGTGGGTCATGGTGCTGGCCATGGTCAGGCCTTCCGCGGTGCCGGCCCTGCCGCCCGAGGCACGGACCTTCCGCGATGCCAAGGGACACACCGGCTACACCTCGCTCTCGGTGCTGGCGCTGCTTTCGGGGGCCGTGGGCTACTCGCTCGGCACGCACATGGAGGCCGTGCACAGCTGGTGGCTCGGCGAAGTGGTCGAATCGGTGCCGACCGACGAGCGCATCGTCGTGGCGATGTGCGGCGGCGTCTTCGTCGCCTGGCTCGTCGCGGTCGTCAACCGCGTCACCCGCATGGGTCTGCTCTCGAGGCTCGCCGAGCGCGTGACCTTCGTGCTCATCCCGCCGCTGCTGCTCATCTTCCTCGTGCTGGGCACCATCTTCCTCGGCGTGGCGACGCCGACCGAAGGCGGCGCGATGGGCGCGATGGGCGCGCTGCTGATGGCCGTGCTGCGCCGGCGCCTCGGCTGGGACCTGCTCAAGCAGGCGCTGACGACGACGACCAAGCTCTCGTCCTTCGTGCTCTTCATCCTCATCGGCGCCACCGTCTTCAGCATGGTCTTCCAGGCCGCCGACGGGCCGGTGTGGGTCGAGCACCTGATGGCCAAGCTCCCGGGCGGCCATATCGGCTTCCTGGTTTTCGTCAACGTCATGATCTTCTTCCTGGCGTTCTTCCTCGACTTCTTCGAGCTCTCCTTCATCGTCGTGCCGGTGCTCGCGCCGATCGCCGAGAAGATGGGCATCGACCTCGTCTGGTTCGGCGTGCTGCTGGCGGTGAACATGCAGACCTCGTTCATGCACCCGCCCTTCGGCTTCGCGCTCTTCTACCTGCGCTCGGTGGCGCCGGACAAGCCCTACGTCGACGCCGTCACCGGCAAGACGATGGAGCCGGTGACGACGATGCAGATCTACAAGGGCGCGATCCCCTTCCTCGTGCTGCAGCTGACGATGGTCGCGCTGCTGATCGCCTTCCCGGGCCTGGTCACCGGCAACCTGGAGAAGCAGTCCAAGGTCGACATGGAAGCCGCCGGCGCGCAGATCCTGCAGGGCCTCGAAAGCGCACCCGGATTCGGCAATGAGAACGACCTCGGCGGCAGCCTGGAACTGCCGAACGCACCCGACACGAAGAACCCGTTCGAATAGCGAAAAAAAAGCCGCGGACGATGCGCCGCGGCGTGGATTCGAGCCGGGGCCAGGCTTTCGCGGCCCCGGCGCCGGGATCTTCAGATCTTGAGCGAAGCCATGGACTGCGTGAACTGCAGTTCGGAGACGCGGTTCCAGAGGATCTGGTCGCGCTGGAAGGCGCGCATGTCGTCGAAGACGCGCTTGAAGACCTCGGATTTGGCGCGGTGCTCCTCGTACACCTCCTGCGCCGCCTTGAAGCCGGCCTGGACCACGCTCTTCGGGAAGGGCTTGAACTGGATGCCGCTGGCCACGATGCGCTTGAGCGCCGGCGGGTTCAGCGCCAGGTACTTGGTCGTGCCGTCGTTGTAGGCCACGGCCGCGGCGGCACGCACGATCGCCTGGTTCTCGGGCGAGAGCTTGGCAAAGGCCTTCTTGTTGATGAAGAAGTCGAGGTCGGCACCGCCCTCCCACCACGCGTTGTAGTAGTAGAACTTGGTCACCTTGTTGTAGCCCAGGCGCTCGTCGTCGTAGGGGCCGACGAACTCGGCCGCATCCAGCGTGCCCTTCTCCAGCGCCTGGTAGACCTCGCCGCCGGGCATGTTCTGCGCCACCACGCCGAGCTTGGCCATCGACTCGCCGAAGACGCCGCCGCCCAGGCGCATCTTCAGGCCCTTCAGGTCCTCGGGAGAATTGATCTCCTTGCGGAACCAGCCGCCCATCTGCGTGCCGGTGTTGAGCGCGCTCAGGGTGAAGAAGTTGTACTTCTCGAAGACCTCGTCGAGCAGCTTGCGGCCGTTGCCCTGCTCCTTCCAGGCCAGGTTCTGGTTCGCCGTGAAGCCGAAGGGCACGGCGCAACTGAAGGCGAACACCGGATCCTTGCCGGTGTAGTAGTAGGCGGCGGTCTCGCCCATCTCGAGCGCGTCGTCGTTGAGCGCGTCGACGATGCCGAACGGCGGCACGAGTTCGCCCCCGGCATGCACCGAGACCTCGAACTTACCCGCCGAGAGCGCCTTCACGGTGTCGGCGAACTTCACGGCGCAGCCGTGCAGCGTCTCCAGCGACTTCGGGAAACTGGTCGCCAGGCGCCAGCGCACAGCCGCCTGCGCGTGCACCGCAGGCGCGGCACCGGCGGCGAGGACACCGGCCACGCCGGCATGCTTGATGAGTGAACGACGATCCATGTGCCAATACTCCTTGGATGGGGGTGCGAGAGGATAAACGGCTCAGTGTAGTGAGCGCGAAGTGCGCGCAACCATTAGGGATTCACTGGACCGTCACTGCTCGACCCGGAGCGGGTTCGAAACGACGGTGCCTGCTCCGTGCCCTCGCGACTGTCGGTCATCAAGTCGGCCAACTGCCCGCGCCGGTAGACACCCAGCTTGCGATAGATGCGCTGCATATACGTCTTGACGGAAGACTCGGAGACGCCAATGCCCTGGGCAATCACGCGGTAGGGCTGATCTTGCAGCACCGCCTGCAACACCCGCTGCTCCTGCTCCGACAACCGATGGGCAATCCTGGCCGGCAACGCGGGAAGAGGCGGACCCTCCCCGCGGGCGATCGTCTCCGTCGTCGGCACAGGCATCACCGCATCGCGCCGCGGCACGTGGCGCTGCAGGAACAACGCGACCGTCGCCAGGTTCAGCAGCACCAGGGCCAGCAGCGCCACCGACAGCGCGGTGCGACCCTGGAGGCCTCTTGCCAGAGCCTCGCCGAGCGCGATGCCCAGCACCATCACACCCACGGCATAGCCGTAGGCGCGTATCCGGTTGTCGCGCGCCAGGATCTCGGACAGCAGCACCAGATCCACGATGCCCGCAGCCGCCAGCATCGAGAACAGGCTCAGGTGCTGCCCTGCCCAGCCGCTGGCCGCATGGTGGGCCGTGAAGGACGCCACCGCCAGCCCCACCGCCGCCAACACGCACCGCAGCGCATGGCGCCCTACAAAGCGCGCGGCAGCCAACACGCCGGCGACGTAGGCGAGCAACTCCACCCCGGGCCAGACGATCTGCGCGCGCACGCCGGGCCAAAGCTGGCCATACATCAGGCCACTGACGACCTGGAACAACGCGACGAACGGCAAGAAGCGCCACAAGGGCATGGGCGCGGACTCGGGCAACACCAAGGGCGTGCCGGGACGCAGCCGCAACACCCCCGGGAGCAGGCACGCCAGCACCGACAGCTTGCCCACGTCCGAGGCAGGAACATGCTCCAGCAACACGCTGCCCATGTTGCCCAGGCACAAACCCAGCGCAGCCGCCGCCACCGGCCAGCGCGCGCCTCCCAGCGATACGCCCACTTGCACCGACAGCGGCGCAGCCACCAGCCCCAGCAGCGCCAGCAGCGCAGCTACCGCGCCCCCCGCCGACGCCTCCAGTCCGCCAAAGGCATAGAGCACTGTCCCCAGGGCCGTGGCCAAGGTTGACAGCGGAAGCAGTCGGTGCAGCGTCTGCGGTGCCATCCAGCGCCCCAGCGCCAGCAGGGCCAAGGCATGCGGCAGCGCAAACCAGGACAAGCGCGCCCCCGGCGACAACAAGACACCGGACATCGGAAACGCCGTCAGCCACAAGACGTAGACCCCGAACCACAAGGCCTGCGGCCCCCAACCGTCGGCCCAGGATCGGGCAGCGAGATGCCTCGGCCCCGCCGCCTGCTCTGCCAAAGAACTCGGTGGGGAATGCATGCCGGATATGCGCCATCACCGCCCCGGCACCGGGGCTTTATTAGCGATTGTAGTAAGCCACTCCACCAGCGCCCTGGGTTGACAGCGCAGCAGATCATGGACGACAGGAGGACGACACGCAGATGACTTGCGGGTTTACCCGAAGCTTCTAGGCTGAGCAGATGTCTTCAGGGGAACAAGCATGACCACGACCAGAAAGCACCCAGTTGCATCGCTGCTTTGCGCCGCCTTGCTGGCAAGCTGCGGCGGTGGAGGCAGCGACGGCGATACCGGTACCGAAGTCACCCCGTCCCCGGCTCCGACGATCGCCATCAACACCGCCATCCCTCCCGGCGAGACCCGCCAGGTGGGGGACCTGGACAAGGGCTGGCTGATGCAGATCCCCGCAGGGGCGCTGGGCCAACAGCCGGTCAACTTGGGCATGCACACCGCCACGGCAGACGATCTCGGTAAGCTCGGTGCCCCCGCCAACGCACAGGTGCTGTCGCTGACCGCCGGCGGCCAGCACAACGTGCGTCTGAAGGCGCCCGTGGAAATTGCCGCCCGCATCCCGGCCGCCCTGGCCAATGCCCAGCCCTGGGAGCTGTATTACGGCTACCACACCGGCAAAGGCTGGGAATACTGGCCCTTCAAGGAGGTGGACAGCGCCGCCCAGGTCGCCGTCATCGAGACCCAGCACTTCAGTTGGCTCTGGGGCCCCGTCAAACTCACCCGGCAGGAGCGGCTGCAAGTCTATGGCCGCACCATGGCGGCCCAGTACACCCAGGCAGCCATCGCCCGCGAAGCACTGCAAGCGCAGGTCGGTCCCGATCTGGGAAAGGCCCTCGACAGCCTGGGCATCCGGGACCGCACGGTCATCGAGGATCTTTCGCTCAACGTCATCAGCTACCTGGAAAGCGCCCACATCAGCGACAACTACGAGCTGTCCGCCAACGCCGCCCTCTCGCCGCTGGAGAGCATTGCCACCATCGCCGTCGGCGATGCCGATCAGCGCGAGGCGAAAAGCCTGGAGCTGGTGGCCAAGGCCCTGCACTGGGCACTGGCCAAGGGCGGTCCGGACAAGTGGCAGGCCGCGGGCATTGCCTCCCTGGGCTCGTTGAGTACGGCGGCCGGCGCCCTGGCCGGTGGCGACACTGCCGCCGCAGGGCCAGAGATCTACAGCGTGCTCAAGGGCTTGGTGACCACGGGGGCGCCCGGCTCTGGGCTGATTTTTCTGGTCGGGGAGGCGGCCGTGGGCACGGTGCAAAACGCCGTCGACGCCTTCAGCGCGTCCGAGCTGGAAAAAGCCTACCAGATCTACGCCGGCGCCAGCACCGGCAAAGGCTATTACGAAACCGGCTCGGGCAACATCGATGGATTACTGGCGGAAATGGCCGGCGGCGGCCGTCAGTTGGAACTGCGCATCATCGAGAATTATTGCAGCAAGCGCATGATCAAGCCCTGTGACCTGGGCGAACGCGAACGTCAACTCGCCCTGGACAAAGGCCGTGCATCGCTCAAGGCCTACTTCGAACAGCGCCAGAAGAACGAAGCCACCTACAAGGCCATCGAGGCCCAGGAAAACGCGTTCCTCGCCGAGCTGGAAAAAGACCAGTTCCTGTTGAAGGAAGGCTTCTACAAGGACTACTTCAAGGACGACAGCGACACCTTCAACCTGGAAGACCGCTTGCAGCGCATTTACCACGTGCGTGAAAGCCTGCGCCGAATATTCGACGGCCCCAATGCCGCGAGGCTGAGCCCGCGCGACATGGTGCTGGCCATCCGCAGCTGGATGACGGCCACCGTGGAGAAGAGGCGCGCCACCTTCTACGACTGGGCGATCGGACAAGGCTATATTGCGGCCACCCTGCAACCCGGCAGCAGTTCCGGCGAAACGACCAGCACCTACAAGGGCAGTATGCCCATCACCTACAAGAACATGGGGGCAGGAGCCTGGGCTGATATATGCGACGACACGCTCAAGAGAATCCTGTCTGTCGAAATAGAAAACAATACTGATTATTCCGCCCGCATCGCCGTTGGAGACGACGACAACCATGCCTCATTCAAGGGGAAAATCATGCTCTCGCAGCTCCGAGGCATCGCCATCGATGGCGACAGCGAAACCACCATCGAAGGCGTCCTCAAAGGCCAACGCCTCGAAGGGGAGTGGAGTTACAAGTGGCAGCCCGGAGGCAAGCTTGCCGCACACTGCGAAGGCACCTTCCAGCTGAATCGACAATAGATTCGAGGTGCCCTGCGCCAGTGCCTCCAGGGCACTGGCGATCTCTTGGACGGTTCACGGATTGCGCGTATCGGTCCCTGGTGCTCGAGAGGCGCGCAGCGGCTCAACCCGCGGCGCCGGGCTCCGACCAGCCGCCGCCGAGCGCCTTGTACAGCTGCACGTCGGCGACCCGCTGCGCGAGCTGCGCCTGCACCAGCGCCTGCTCGACGGCGAACAGCGAGCGCTGCGCGTCCAGCAGGTCGAGGTGGCTCGCCACGCCGTTGCGGTAGCGCAGCTCGACGAGTTCGACGCGCGCGCGCTCGGCCCGCGCCTGCTCACCCATCGCCGCGAGCTGTGCGTCCAGCGTGTCGCGGCTGGCCAGGGCGTCGGCCACCTCGCGGAAGGCCGACTGGATCGCCTTCTCGTACTGCGCCACGGCGATCGCGCGGGCGGCCTGCGCGACCTCCAGATTGGCTTGGTTGCGCCCGCCGTCGAAGATCGGCAGCGTCAGGCTCGGCCCGAACGACCAGGCACCGCTGCCGCCGCTGCCGAGCAGACCCTCCAGGTCGGTGCTGACGCGGCCGAGGCTGGCGGTCAGCGTGATGCGCGGAAAGAAGTTCGCGCGCGCCACGCCGATGTTGGCGTTGGCGGCGATCAACTGCTGCTCCGCTGCGCGGATGTCGGGGCGGTGCAACAGAAGGTCCGAGGGCAGCCCGGCCGGCAGCGGGGCGAAGCCCGGCAGCACCGGCGCCGGCTGCGCGGGAACAAGCCGCTCGGGCAGGGGTGCACCGACCAGCAACGTGAGCAGGTTGATGTCCTGCGCGCGCAGGCGCTGCTGCTGCGCACGCGCGACCTGTGCCGCGGCGACGAGGGACTCCGCCTGACGCAGGTCGAGCGCCGAGGACGCACCATGCTCGAAGCGCAGCCGCACCAGCGACAGCGACTGCTGGCGCGTGGCAAGCGTGCGCTCGGCCAGCGCCAGCAGTTCGGTGTCGGTCTTCAGCTGCAGCCACGTGGCCGCCACGTCCGCGACCAGGCTGATCTGCGCCGACTTGCGCGCTTCCTCGCTGGCCAGGTAGGCGGCGAGGGCGGCGTCCTTCAGCGCCGCCACGCGGCCGAAGAAGTCGAGCTCCCAGCCGGCCACGCCCAGGCCCGCCATGTACAGCGAGTTCACCTTGGGGCCGTCGCTGCCCGCGCTCGCGTTCGGTTCCGAGCGCTCGCCCGAGAGCGCGCCGGACACCGTCGGCATCTGGTCGGCACGGCGGATCCGGTATTGCGCACGCGCCTGCTCGATGGCCTGGACCGCCACACGCAGGTCGCGGTTCTCCGCCAGCGCCATCCCGATGAGCTCGCGCAGCGAGCTGTCCTGCACGAAGTCCTGCCACGGCAGCTCGGCCGCGGCGCGCTCGCCCGCCACGGCCGGGGACCGCGCCGTCGCCGCCGGCCAGTCGCGGGCCACCGGCGCGGCGGGACGCTCGTAGGCAGGCACCAGGGAGCAGCCGGCCAGCGCCGCAGCGAGCGCGAGCGCGCCAAGACGCAGGGTGGGGCGTGCAGGCGGGCGTGGGGGAAGGAACAGGCTCATGAGGGATCCTTGGCCGAGGGAGGCTCGGCATCGTCGTCGCGCGCGTCGAGCGCACGGATCTCGGCATCGGGCAGCCCCTGCTCGGCGTCGTGCAGGATGCGCGCCGCGGTGTCGCCGCTCAGACCGGCATGCGCAGCGTGCTCGGCGAAGCGCTCGCGCTGGCGCGCCGAGCCCTTGAAGAAGCGCCGCACGACGACGAAGAACAACGGCACGAAGAACACCGCGAGCGCGGTGCCGACGAGGATGCCGCCCATCACGCCGGTGCCGATGGCGCGCTGGCTCGCCGAGCCCGCACCGCTGGCAATCGCCAGCGGCAGCACTCCCAGCGTGAAGGCCAGCGAGGTCATGATGATCGGCCGGAAGCGCAGGTGTGCCGCGGCCAGGGCCGACTTCATCGCGCTCATGCCCTGCGCCTGCAGGTCCTTGGCGAACTCGATGATCAGGATCGCGTTCTTCGCCGACAGTCCGATGATGGTGATCAGCCCCACCTGGAAATAGACGTCGTTGGTGAGGCCGCGGCCGGTCACCGCCATCAGCACGCCCAGCACGCCCAGCGGAACGACGAGGATCACCGCCAGCGGGATCGACCAGCTCTCGTACAGCGCCGCCAGCGCCAGCACCACGGCCAGGATGGCGAAGCCGTAGAGGATGATGGCCTGGTTGCCGGCGAGCTTCTCCTCGCGCGACTGCCCGGTCCACTCGAAGCCGAAGCCCTCGGGAAGCCGGGAGGCAAGCAACTCCATCTCGCGCATGGCGTCACCGGTGGAGAAGCCCGGCGCGGCCGCACCCGCGATGCGCATGGCCGGATAGCCGTTGTAGCGCACCGTCTGCATGGCGCCGGTGATCCAGCGCGTGCTGGCGA
>JAIXKR010000165.1 GCA_026932235.1 Burkholderiales bacterium | reverse complement strand
ATCGGCGGCATCGAGCACGCCATCCTGCACCTGCTGTACGCGCGCTTCTGGACCATGGTCATGCGCGACCTCGGCCTCGTGCGGGCGAGCGAGCCCTTCGTGCGCCTGCTGACGCAGGGCATGGTGCTCAACGAGGCCTTCTCGCGCGTCAGCACCGAGGCCGGACGCGAGTACTTCTGGGCGCAGGACCTGGACATCGTGCGCGACGAGCACGCGCACGTCGTCTCGGCCACGGCCCGGCGCGACGGCCTGGCGGTCGCCTACGAAGGCTGGACGACGATGTCCAAGTCGAAGAACAACGGCGTCGACCCGCAGGCGGTGATCGACCGCTTCGGCGCGGACACGGCGCGCCTGTTCATGATGTTCGCCAGCCCGCCGGAGCAGACGGTGGAGTGGAACGATTCCGGCGTCGAGGGCGCACACCGCTTCCTGCGCCGCGTCTGGGGCTTCGGCGCGCGCCACGCGGCGCTGCTGCGCGATGCCGGTGCGCCCGAAGCGAGCGCGCCGGCCAAGGCGCTGCGGCGCGAGCTGCACGCCGTGCTGCGCCAGGTGAGCTACGACTTCGAGCGCATGCAGTACAACACCGTCGTCAGCGGCGGCATGAAGATGCTCAACGCGCTCGAGGCCGCCGCGCAGGCGCAGCCGCTTCCCGTCGGCGCGCTGCGCGAAGGCACCGGCATCCTGCTGCGCGTGCTCTACCCGGCCTGCCCGCACATCACCTGGGCGCTGTGGCGCGAGCTCGGCTTCGAGGCGGCGTTGGGCGACCTGCTCGATGCACCCTGGCCCGAGGTCGACGAAGCCGCGCTGGTGCAGGACGAGGTCGAACTCGTGCTGCAGGTCAACGGCAAGCTGCGTGGGCAGTTGCGCGTCCCCGCCGCCGCGGACCGCGCCGCGATCGAGGCGGCCGCGCTCGCGCACCCGGACTGCATGCGCTTCTGCGAGGGCCGCAAGCCGCGCAAGATCGTCGTCGTGCCGGGCCGGCTGGTCAATGTCGTCGCCTGAGGCGCGCCCCGGCCGGCGCGCCTTTGCCGCCGCCGCGCTCGGCCTGACCGGCGCCGCGCTCGCCGCTTGCGGATTTCGCCTGCGCGGCAGCGAGCCGCCGGCCTTCCGCACGATCGCCCTCACCGGCTTCGCGCCGCGCTCGCCGCTGGCGCACACCTTCGCCGATGCGCTGCGGGTCCGCGGCGTGCAGGTGCTGCCCGACCCGGCGCGTGCCGAGCTCGTGCTGCAGGCGCTCACCGACGCGCGCGAGCGCAGCGTCGTCGCCACCACCTCGGCGGCGCAGGTGCGCGAGCTGCAGTTGCGCCTGCGCCTGCGCTGGCGCGCGCACACGCCCGCGGGCCGCGAGCTGACGCCGGTGGCCGAGATCGTGCTGGCGCGCGACATGAGCTACAGCGAGAGCCTGGCGCTGGCCAAGCAGCATGAGGAGGAGGATCTCTTCCGCCAGATGCAGGCCGACGTCGTGGCGCAGGTGATGCGGCAGCTCGCCGCGATACGCCTCTAGCGGCGCCGGGATCGTGCAGATCCGCGCCGAGCAGCTCCCGGCCCGCCTGCAGCGCGGGCTCGACCGGCTCTACACGCTGCACGGCGACGAGCCGCTGCTGGCGCAGGAAGCCGCCGACGCCATCCGCGCCGCGGCGCGCGCCGCCGGCCACGCCGAGCGCCAGGTCTTCACCGTCGGCGGCGCGCACTTCGACTGGAGCGCCGTCCTCGGCGCGGCGCAGGCGCTGAGCCTCTTCGCCGAGCGCCGCCTGATCGAGATCCGCATCCCCTCGGGCAAGCCCGGCAAGGAAGGCGCCGAGGCCTTGCAGCGCTACTGCCGGGCGCTGCCCGACGACCTGCTGACGCTGGTGCTGCTGCCGCGGCTGGAGGCGCAGCAGGCGAAGAGTGCCTGGTTCGCTGCGCTCGATGCCGCCGGCCCGACGCTGCGCCTGGACCCGATCGAGCGCCGCGCGTTGCCGGCGTGGCTGGCGCAGCGCCTGGCGCTGCAGGGACAGCGCGTGCAGGAGGGGCAGGCCGGCCAGCACGCGCTCGCCTTCTTCGCCGACCGCGTCGAGGGCAACCTGCTCGCGGCGCACCAGGAGCTGCAAAAGCTCGCGCTGCTGCACCCGCCGGGCGAACTGAGCTTCGAACAGGTCGAGGCGGCGGTCCTCGACGTCGCGCGCTACGACGTCTTCAAGCTCGGCGAGGCCATCCTCGGCGGCCGGGTCGCGCGTGCGCTGCGCATGCTCGACGGCCTGCGCGCGGAAGGCGAAGCCGCGGTGCTCGTGCACTGGACGCTCGCCGAGGACATCCGCGCTCTGGCGCGCGCGCGCCGCGCGCTCGACGACGGCAGTCCGCTGCCGCTGGCGCTGCGCGAGGCGCGCGTCTGGGGACCGAAGGAAAAGCTCTTCGAGCGCGCGCTGCCGCGCCTGTCGAGCGCGCGGCTCGCCCACTGGCTGGCCGCGGCCAACGCCTGCGACGGTCTCGTCAAGGGCCTGCGCCACCCCGACTGGCCGCTCGAGCCCTGGGACGCATTGCGCCGGCTCGTGCTGACGATGCTCGAAGCGCTGCAGGACGCCGCGCCCGCCGGGCGACGGCCGCCCGCGCGCCCGCAGCGGCTCGCACTGCGGGCCTGAGCCGCGCGCGCACGGCGTCGCCAGTTCCGGATTTCGCGACACATTTCCACACGAATGGGCCGGAGGGCGCCGGGGGCGCGCCCTTGCCCCTCAAGCCGGCGGCGATGGCGCCGAAAGCCGGTCAACGACGCCCGGGAAGGGGGGCGCCGTCTCCCCGTCTTGCGCCACCCCGTATCGTCGGATGAAGCCATTCACCTTGCCACCCCTGGGCCTGCGCGCCGGCCTGCTGCTGGCCGTGCTCACGGCGGTGCTGGCCCCGGCGCTGCTGTGGCTGCTGGCGGCGCTGCTGCCGTCCGAAGCGCTCGGGAACGCATCCGCGTCCTGGCGCGCCGCAGTGCTGCTGATGGTCGTCGTGCAGGGCGTGGCCGCGGCGATGCTCGTGCTGCACCTGCTTTCGCGCCGACTCGAGGAGCCGCTGGCGCGCCTGGTCGAGCAAATGCACGCGCTCGCCGCGCTGCGCGCCGAATCGACACGGCCGCCGCCCGATCCGGTGCCGGAGCTCGCGCCGCTGGCGTGCGCGCTCGACGCGCTGCGCCGGCGCATGCGCCAATTGCAGGGCGAACTGCAGGCGGGAAAGGCCAGACTGCGCAAGGCCACGATGTACGACGCGGTCACCGGTCTGCCCAACCGCGCATTGCTGCAGGAGCTCTTCGGCCACGAGGCGGCGGCAGCGCGCCGCCAGGCGCGTTCGCTGGCGCTGCTGCGCATCGGGCTGGATCGCCTTCACACCGTCAGCGACACGCTCGGGCACCACGTCGGCGAGGAACTCGTCACCGGCATGGCGCACCGGCTGGCGGCGACGCTGCGCGACTCGGACTTCATCTGCCGCGGCGCCGACGACGAGTTCCTCGTCCTGCTCGCGGGGCCGGTGGGCTGGGACCGCGTCGCGAGTGCCGCCGAGCGGCTGCTGCGCTGCGTCGAGGAGCCGCTGCAGTTGCCGCGCAGCAGCCAGGTGCTGGGCGCCTCGGCCAGCGTCGGCATCGCGATGTATCCGGGCGACGGCGGCGACTTCGAAGGCCTGGCGCGCGCGGCATCGCTGGCGCTGCAGCGCAGCCGCACGCTCGGCCGCGGGCTCTACAGCTTCTACCAGCCGGGCCTGGACCAGGCGCTGCGAGAGCGTATCGATGCCGAGCGCGAGCTCGCGCACGCCCTGGAGCACGATGAATTCACGCTCCACTACCAGCCGATGGTCGACGCCGGCAGCGGTCGCATCGTCGGCTGCGAAGCGCTGCTGCGCTGGCAGCATCCGCGGCGCGGTCTGCTCGCGCCGGCCGAGTTCATCGACACCGCGCGCCAATGCCGGCTGATGGCCGACATCGACGCCTGGGTGCTCGAGGCGGCGTGCGGCGAATTCGCGCACTGGCTCGGCCACGGGCTTGCCCCCGGGCGCATGGCGCTCAACCTCTCGGTGCAGCAGGCGCGCAACCCGGCGCTGTCCGAGGCGCTGCGCGATTCCCTCGAACGCCATTGCCTGGTGCCGGCGATGCTCGAACTCGAGATCACCGAGGACGCCTTCCTCGACGACCCCGAGGGCATGCCGCGCGCGCTGGCGCGCTGGCGCACGCTGGGCCTGGGCCTGACGGTGGACGACTTCGGCGTCGGCTATTCCTCGCTGTCGCAGCTCAGGCGCTTGCGCCCACAGCGCCTGAAGATCGACTGCAGCCTCGTGCGCGGACTGCCGCACGACGCCGAGGACTGCGCCCTGGCGCAGGCGATGCTCGCGATGGCCGCGGCGCTGGGCATCGAGGTGCTGGCCGAAGGCGTGGAGACGCGCGCGCAGGAGCAATGGCTCCTGGCCCAAGGCTGCAGGCTGCAGCAAGGCCATCTGCACGGCGCGCCCATGCCCGCCGCGGCCTTCGCCGCCCGGCTTGGGGCCAGCGCACGCGAAGACGCGCCCGCCTGAGCACGGCGCGCGCTCAGCGCAGGCTTTGCCGCAGCGCCCGCAGCGCGGCGTGCACGGTGGCCTCGCGCACCGCCGCGCGGTCGCCCGGCAACTGCAGGCGCCAGGCCTGCGTCGGCGCGTCGCTGCGCGCCAGCGCCAGCCACACCGTCCCCACCGGCTTGCCGGGCACGGCACCGCCGGGGCCGGCGATTCCGGTCACGGCGACGGCGCGCTGCACCGGCGCGCGCTGCAAAGCGCCCTCGGCCATCGCGCGTGCCACCGCTTCGCTGACGGCGCCATGCGCCTGCAGCAGCGCGCCGTCGACGCCAAGCAGTTCGACCTTGGCGGCGTTGCTGTAGGTGACGAAGCCGCGCTCGAACCAGTCGCTCGAACCCGCCACCGCCGTGCACGCGGCCGCGATCAGCCCGCCGGTGCAGCTCTCGGCGGTGGCGACGCGCAGTGCGCGCGCGCGCAGGTCCTGCGCCAGCGCCAACACCTCGGGCTCGAAGGCGGCGAGCGACATCACACCGCGCCGCCGCGCTGCAGCAGCCAGACGACGCCCCAGGCCAGCGGCAGGCAGCACAGCGCCGCCACGAGGTCGTCGAGCAGGATGCCCGCGCCCTGCGCCCAGCCGATGGCCTGCCCCGGGCGCAGCTTGAAGCGCCGGTCGGCCCAACCCACCGGCCCGGGCTTGAGGGCGTCGAAGAGCCTGAAGAGCACGAAGGCCAGCGCCTGCACCCACCAGGCCGGGGGCAGCAGCCAGAGCAGCAGCCAGAAGGCCGCCACCTCGTCCCAGACGATGGCGCCGGGATCGGCCACGCCCAGGTGCTGCGCCGTGCGCGTGCACGCCCACCAGCCCAGCGGCCACGCCGCCAGCAGCAGCGCCGCCAGCGCGCCCGCGGGCAGGGCGTGCGCCAGCAGCAGGTAGACGAGCCAGGCCCAGAGCGTGCCTGCGGTGCCCGGCGCGCGCGGCGCCAGTCCGCTGCCCAGGCCCAGCGCGATGAGGTGGGCGGGCGCGGCGAGCATGAAGCGCAGGTCGGCGCGCATGGGGTCGGTCCGCGGCCGCGGGCTAGGCGAAGTGGTCGAAACCGCGCGCCGCGGCGAGGCCTTCGCGGCCGTCCTCGTCGACGAGGACCAGGTCCGGCGCGGCGCCGATGAGGCCGATCGGCGTCACCGCCACGCCGGCGGCAGCGCCCGCGGCGCGCACCTCCGCCGCGCGCGCCGCGGGCGCGGTGAAGAGCAGCTCGTAGTCGTCGCCGCCGCGCAGCAGGCATTCCTCGCGCAGGGCGCGCGGCTGTGCGGCCAGCACGGCGCTGCAGGGCAGGGCGGCGAGCTCGAGCCGCGCACCCACGCGCGAACGCCGCAGGATGTGGCCGAGGTCGCCGAGCAGCCCGTCGCTGAGGTCGATCGCGCTCGTGGCCAGGCCGCGCAGCGCCAGCCCCAGCGCGACGCGCGGCTGCGGGCACTCCATCGCCAGCCGCACCGCCTCGAAGTCCGCCGCCGCCAGCGCGGCGTGGCCGCGAAACACCTCCAGCGCCAGGCGCGCGTCGCCCAGGCATCCGCTGACCCAGAGCTGATCGCCCGCACGCGCGCCATTGCGCAGCAGGGCGCCGCCCGCGGGCACCTCGCCGATCGCGGTGATGCACAGCGAAAGCGCGCCCGCAGTGGTGTCGCCGCCGACGAGCTCGATGCCGTGCGCGTCGGCGAGCGCGAACAGGCCCTGCGCCAGCGCCGCGGCGAAGGCCTCGTCGGCACGCGGCAGGGACAGCGCGAGCGTGAAGGCCAGCGGCTTCGCGCCGCAGGCCGCGAGGTCGCTCAGGTTCACCGCCAGCGCCTTGTGGCCCAGGCGCGCCGGCGGCACCGTGGCGAGGAAGTGGCGCCCTTCGAGCAGCATGTCGCTGGTGATCGCGAGCGCTTGCCCGGGTGCCGGCGCCAGCAGCGCGCAGTCGTCGCCGGGCCCGAGGGCGGCACGCGGCGTCGCGCGCACGAAGTGGCGCTCGATGAGCTCGAATTCACCCATGGCCGCCGGCCGCTCCCTTCTCGCGCGGCGAATCCGTTCGCCGCAGGCGCCGGATTCTCGCCCGAGAGCGCGCGCGTCCAGGGCTCGCGCGGTGAACCTAGAATGGTTCGCGCTGCCGGAGAAGCCGATGCCGACCTACGAAGAGAAGCGCGCGGAACTGCGCCGCGCGGCGCTCGAATACCACGAGTTCCCGAAGCCCGGCAAGATCGCCGTCACGCCGATCAAGGGTCTCATCAACCAGCGCGACCTGGCGCTGGCCTATTCGCCCGGAGTCGCTGCCGCGTGCGAGGAGATCGTCGCCGATCCGGTCAATGCCTTTCGCTACACCAGCCGCGGCAACCTGGTGGCGGTGATCACCAACGGCACCGCGGTGCTGGGCCTCGGCGACATCGGGCCGCTGGCGTCCAAGCCGGTGATGGAAGGCAAGGCGGTGCTGTTCAAGAAGTTCGCCGGCATCGACGTCTTCGACCTCGAGCTCGCCGAGCGCGACCCCGAGAAGCTGGTCGAGATCATCGCCGCACTCGAGCCCGGCTTCGGCGGCATCAACCTCGAGGACATCAAGGCGCCCGACTGCTTCATCGTCGAGCGCCGGCTGCGCGAGCGCATGAAGATCCCGGTCTTCCACGACGACCAGCACGGCACGGCGATCGTCGTCGGCGCCGCGCTGCTGAACGCGCTGAAGATCCTGGGCAAGGACGTGGCCACGATCAAGCTCGTCGCCAGCGGCGCGGGCGCGGCGGCGCTGGCCTGCCTGAACCTGCTTCTCATGCTCGGCGTGCGGCGCGAGAACATCTGGGTCAGCGACATCGCCGGCGTCGTCTACCGCGGCCGCGCCGAGCTCATGGACGAGGACAAGGCGCAGTTCGCGCAGGAGACGAGCGCGCGCACGCTCGGCGAGATCATCGAGGGCGCCGACGTCTTTCTCGGCCTGTCCGCGGGCGGCGTGCTCAAGCCCGAGATGGTGGCGCGCATGGCCTCGCGGCCGATCATCTTCGCGCTCGCCAACCCGACGCCGGAGATCATGCCCGACGAGGCCAAGGCGGTGCGCCCGGACGCCATCCTCGCCACCGGACGCACCGACTTCCCGAACCAGGTCAACAACGTCCTGTGCTTCCCCTACATCTTCCGCGGCGCACTGGACTGCGGCGCGACGACGGTGACCGACGCCATGAAGATCGCCGCCGTACACGCGATCGCCGAACTGGCGCAGGCGGAGAGCCATTCCGTCGTCGCCGCCGCCTACGTCGGCGAAAGCCTGTCCTTCGGTCCCGAGTACCTGATCCCCAAGCCCTTCGATCCGCGGCTGATGATGCGCATCGCGCCGGCCGTGGCGCAGGCGGCGGCCGACTCCGGCGTCGCGCTGCGCCCCATCGCCGACCTGCAGGAGTACGTCAACAAGCTGCAGAGCTTCGTCTACGCCTCCGGAGCGACGATGAAGCCCATCTTCCAGCTCGCGCGCAAGGGCACGCGCAAGCGCGTCGCCTACGCCGAGGGCGAGGAGGAGCGCGTGCTGCGCGCGGCGCAGGTGGTGTGCGACGAGGGCCTGGCGCGGCCGACGCTGATCGGCCGCCCGGCGGTGATCGCCAGCCGCATCGAGCGCTTCGGCCTGCGGCTGCGGCAGGGGAGCGACTACGACGTCGTCAACGTCGAGGACGACCCGCGCTACCGCGACTTCTGGCAGACCTACCACGGCATGGCCGAGCGCCGCGGCATCACCGTGCAGATGGCGAAGATCGAGATGCGCCGGCGGCTGACGCTGATCGGCTGCATGCTGCTGCACAAGGGCCACGTCGACGGCATGCTCTGCGGCACCTGGGGCACGACGGCGGCGCACCTGCACTACGTCGACCTCGTGATCGGCAAACGGGCCGGCGGCAGCCCGCGCACCGAGCAGGAGGTGGCCGTCTACGCCTGCATGAACGGGCTCATGCTGCCCAACCGGCAGGTCTTCCTCGTCGACACCCACGTCAACATCGACCCCACGCCCGAGCAGCTGTGCGAGATCACCGCGATGGCGGCCGAGGAAATGCTGCGCCTGGGCTTCGAGCCCAAGGCGGCGCTGCTCTCGCACAGCAACTTCGGCAGCAGCGACGCGCCCAGCGCGGTGAAGATGCGGCGCACGCTGGCCTTGCTGCGCGAGCAGGCGCCCTGGCTGGAGGTGGACGGCGAGATGCACGGCGACGTCGCGCTCGACGCCGCGGCACGCCGCATCCTCATGCCCAACAGCACGCTGCAGGGCGAGGCCAACCTGCTCGTGCTGCCCGACATCGACTCCGCCAACATCGCCTACAACCTGCTGAAGACGGCCGCCGGCGGCGGCATCGCCATCGGTCCGGTGCTGCTCGGTGCGGCCAAGCCGGTGCACATCCTGACGCCGTCGGCGACGGTGCGGCGCATCGTCAACCTCACGGCGCTGGCGGTCGTCGACGCCAGCGCCGAGCGCTGAATACGTCTCGCCCGCGCCCGAGCACAAGACAGGGGATCTTCTCTCAGTAAGCGTGTGCTCACCCATTCCCCGAGCGAGTGCCCGTTTTTTGGGCAGTCGCTTGAGTTTTGAAGGCGATTTGGCTAGCATTGCGGCTTCGCTTTCAGGGTTTTCCCGTGTCGGTTGCCGGTCTGGGCTTGTTCGGGCCCTCGCTTCGTAAGTTTGGACTAGCTCTCGTAGTCGCAGCTTGCCTGGCGCCGGTGTCGGGCCTGCAGGCGAGGTCGGGCGGCGACGACGCGGCAAGTGCCTCCGTGTCGCTGCAGACGCTGCCGCCCGAGGCACAGCTCACGGCAGCGCGCATTCGCAGCGGCGGCCCGTTCCCCTTCAGCAAGGACGGCACGGTCTTCGCCAACCGCGAACGCCTGCTGCCGCAGCGCAGGCGGGGCTACTACCGCGAGTACACGGTGCCCACGCCGCAGGCGGTCGACCGCGGCGCCCGGCGCATCGTTTGCGGAGGGCAGCGGCCGACCGCTCCCGACACCTGTTACTACAGCGCCGATCACTACGCGAGCTTTGCACGCATCGCGCCCTGAACGGCACGGAACCGATTCACTTCATCGCATTCCCATTCTCGAAAAGCCAGGAGGCACGCGACCATGCTGTTGCAGACCGTCCGCCCCAACATCGTGCAGGCGATCAGGGCCTACCGCGTCGACGACCTGATGCAGGCCGCCGGCGAGGCCGGCCAGCACTTTCTCTATGCCAACCTGGCCCAGGCGCAATCCAAGCCGGAAGTGCTGGAGCAGATCGCCGCGGCGTTCACCTTTCCGGCGCACTTCGGCAAGAACCTGGACGCGCTCTACGACTGCATGACCGACCTCGTCAACAAGGCCGGGCAGCAGCCGGGCTTCGTCGTCGTGCTGGAGCAGATCCCCGACAACCCGCGCTTCGATCGCGAGGCACGCGAGCAGTTGCTCGACGTCTTCCGTGACGCCGCCGACTTCTGGGGCGAGCGGCGCATACCGTTTCGATGTTTCTATTCTTTTCAGTAGCCCGCTCCCAGGAAATCGGGTCATGGGAGCGGGCTGCTGAGACGGCCCAGATCAACACCGCCGGCGCGGTCGCCAAGCCGGCACCGAAGGTGGCGGCGCCCAAGAACGGCTTCAATCCCAACTTCGGGACGAACATGCCGCTGATGTGCAGCGCCTTCGACACCTCGATGTGGCTCAACGCCGCCTGAGCGCGGCCGCCAACGCGAGGTACTCGGCCACCGGGACTTCCTCCGCGCGGCGGCGACAGTCGAACCGGGCCGCGACGTCGCCATCGGCGTCGCGTTCCTGCAGCCAGCGCCCGAGCGTGTGGCGCAAGAGCTTGCGCCGCTGCGAGAAGGCCACCGCCACCAGTTCGGAGAGCAGCGCCGCGTCGACCGTCGGCGGGGCGGGCAGCGGCGTCATGCGCACGACGGCCGAATCCACCCGCGGCGGCGGGTCGAAGGCCCGCGGCGGCACGTCCAGCAGCGACTGCATCGCGTAGCGCCACTGCAGCATCACGGACAGGCGTCCGTAGTCCCTGTGGCCGGGCGCGGCGACCATGCGCTGCACGACCTCCTTCTGCAGCATGAAGTGCTGGTCCTGCACCCGCGCCGCCAGCGGCAGCAGGTGAAAGAGGAGCGGCGACGAGATGTTGTAGGGCAGGTTGCCGCAGATGCGCAGCGGCCGCCCGTCGGCGGCCGCGCGCGCGGCGAGCGCGGCGAAGTCCACCCTCAGCACGTCGGCCTCGATCACCTGCACGCGCGCGTCGCGGCGCCAATGCGCGGCGAGGTCGCGGTCGAGTTCGATCACCGTGAGCCGGGCGCCGCGCGCCAGCAGCGCCTCGGTGAGCGCCCCCAGGCCGGGACCGATCTCGACGAGTTCCTCGTCCGCGTGCGGATCGATGGCGCCCGCGATGCGCTCGATCACCGCCTCGTCGACCAGGAAATGCTGGCCGAAGCGCTTGCGCGCGACGTGCCTCACAGCGGCGGCTCGCGCATCTCCACGTAGGCGCGCGCGCGCAGCTCGCGCGCCCATTCGGCGTAGGCCTCGGCGAACTTGCGCTCGCGCAACTGCGCGCGCGCCTGCTCGCGCAGTTGCCGCGTCTCCAGCGTCACGTCGCGGCGCTCGATCACCTGGATCAGGTGCACGCCGAAGCGCGACACCACCGGCGGCGAAATGCCGCCCACCGCGAGGTGGTTCATCGCCTCCTCGAACTCGGGAACGAACTGCCCCGGCCCGGCCCAGCCGAGATCCCCGCCCGCGGCGGCGCTGCCGTCGTCGGAGATCTGGCGCGCGGCCTCGTCGAAGCTGCGGCGGCCCTGCTCGATCTCGCCGCGCACCTCCTCCAGGCGCTGCGCCGCGGCCTCGGCGGAGAACTGCGGCGACGTGCGCAGCAGGATGTGGCGCGCGTGCGTCTGCGCCACGCGCAAGGCCCCGCCCTCGCGGCGATCGAGCAGCTTGAGGACGTGGTAGCCCGCGCCGCTGCTGACCAGGGCGGGTGCGATCTCGCCCGCGGCGAGCGGCCGCACCGCGTCGAGAAAGAGATCGGGCAGGCGCGAAGCCGGGCGCAGCCCGATGCGGCCGCCCTGCTCGCGGTTGGCGTCCTCGGAAAGCTCGCGCGCGACGGCGGCGAAGTCCTCCCCGCCGCGCACGCGCGCCAGCACCTGCTCGGCGCGTGCGCGCCGCTGCTCGCGCACGGCGTCGCCGGCGCCGTCGGGAACGCCGATGAGGATTTGCGCGATGTCGAACTCGGCGTCGGCCTGCGCCGCCGCACGCTGCTCCTCGACCAGCCGGTCGATCTCGAGATCGGTGACCTCGATGCGCCGGTAGACCTCGCGCTCGCGCACGCGCTCGACCATCATCTGGTCGCGCAGGTCGGCGCGAAAGCGCGCGTAGTCGATGCCCTCCTGCTGCAGCCGCTGGCGCAACTGCTCGACGCCGAGCCGGTTCTGCTGCGCGATGCTCTGGATCGCGCGATCGAGGTCGGGCTCGTCCACGCGCGCGCCGGATTCGCGCGCGTAGGTGACGATGACGCGCTCCTGCACCAGCGCGTCCAGCGCCTGCTCGCGCAGCTCCTGCGCCGAGGGCATCGCGAGGCCCAGGCGCCGGCTTTCCTCGCGCACCTGTTCCTCGCGGCGCTCGAGCTCGCCCGCCGTGACCAGCTCCTGATTGACGACGGCCACGATGTAGTCGCCGCTGCGCGCGGCCTGCCGCGGCTGCGCCGCCAGCGGCGCGCACAGGGTGGCAGCCAGCAGGCATGCCGCCGCGGCGCGCAGGCGGCGGCTGGGCAGGAGATCAGTCATAACGGGGAGGCGCAGGAGTCGGTTCGGCGTTCTCGTCGCGCAGCAGGCGATAGCCGGGGATATTGTCCTTCAAGACCCGCAGCGGGTTGGACCCCAGGCGCGACAGGCCCACCAGCTCGAGCTGCAGCAGGATGTGCGTCGTCGCCTCGCTGCGCCCGGTGGACAGGCGCTCGCCGACCAGGCGCAGGATCCAGCAGCCGGCGTCGTACTCCAGGCCGAGGATCGAGTCCGTGACGCGGCTGTCGCGCAGGCTGTAGTTGATGCGGCCCACGGTGTACAGGTTTCCGCCGCAGGTCCTGCCGCCCGCGCCCGCGGACGCAACGGGCGCCGACGCGTCGCGTCCCCGCTTCCACAACGGCCACTGCCAGCCCAGCTCCACCTGCTCGGCCAGGCCGCGCGTGAAGCGGTAAGTCGTGCTCAGGGTGCGGAACTCGCCCGGGTTCCAGCGCAGCGAGCCCACGCTGCGCACGCTGCGCTGCAGCTCCGGGCTGTACTGCAGCGCGAGGTCGAACGCCAGGCCGCGCGCGAGCGTTGCGCCGGCGAGCGCGAACAGGTCCGAGGCGCGGCGCGTGAGCGCGACGCCGTCGGGCGTGATGCGCTGGTCGCGCAGCAGGTAGCGCTGCGCCAGCGCCAGGCGCCCGGCCTCGGCGCCGCTCGCGGCGTCCAGCAGTCGCGTCGTCACGCCCAGCGTCACCTGGTGCGCGTCGGAGACGCGGTCGACGCCGCTGAAGGCGTTGTCGGCGAAGATCGAGTCGAAGTTGATGTCGCGTGCGGCGGAGTCGAAGTTGGGCAGCGCCGTCTGGTCGCGCCAGGGCGTGTTGACGTAGAGCGCACGCGGCTCCAGCGTCTGCCGCAGCGCGTGGCCGAAGAGCACGGTCTGGCGCTCGAAGGTCAGGCCGCCCTCGACGCCGAAGCTCGGGATGCTGCGCGCGGCATGGCGGCGCCCGTCCGCCAGCGGCTGCTCCAGGTCGTAGCTGGCGGCGTTGAGCGCCAGCCGCGGTGCCAGCCAGGCCCCCTCGTGGCCCAGTCGCATCGACATCTCCGCCAGCACGTGGCTGCGCCAGCCCGCAGCGGCTGCGCTGCCGCCCGATCCCGCCGCGCCCGCCGCAGGGACGAAGCGCGTGGCCTCCGCCTGCAGCGCGTAGCGCAGGCCGCCGACGAGCGGCCCGTCGAGCTGCACGCCGAGCTGTGGCGCGCGCTCGTAGGGCGGCAGCACGAGATCGTCGCTCCCCTGCAGCACCTGCCAGCGCAGCATGCGCGCGTAGGCCAGCCCCTGGCCCCAGCCGAAGTCGAGGTCGCGCTCGGCCGTGAAACGCTGCGGCAGCAGCCGCGGCGTGAGGCTGCGCGCGTCGAGCGGAAAGTCCTTCCACCAGGCGTCGTCCGAGACCCGCAGCGCATCCAGGTGCCAGCGCCCCTCGAAGGGCAGGCGGCCGTCGTGCGCGGTCGCCAGCAGCCAGCGCGAGCGTTGCGCGATGCGGTCGTCGGGCAGCACTTCGGCCTCGACGCGGCCGGAGATCCCCGGCTCCAGGTAGCGGAACTCGCCGTTGGCGCCCGCGCCGCGCCGCGTGATGATCCGCGGCGTCAGCGTGGCGTCGCGGTTGGGCGCGATGTTCCAGTAGTAGGGCACGGCCACGCTCAGGCCGCTGCTCGTGTCGAGGTCCAGCGTCGGCGGCAGCCAGCCCGACTTGCGGCCCTCGCCGAGCGGAAAGCTCAGCGTCGGCAGCGCGAGGATGGGCACGTTCATGAAGCGCAGCACGGCGCCTTCGGCGACGCCTTCGTTGGCCCCGAAATCCAGGCGCACGCGCTCGCTCTGCAGCACCCAGTCCGGCCGCGGCGTCCCGCCCTCGCCGGTGGGCGAGACGACATCCTCGCGCGGGCAGCTCGTGTACCAGCCCTTCTCGACCACCGAGCGCTCGCGGTCGAGGAAGTCGATGCGCTCGGCGCGCCCGCCGGCCTGCACGCGCTCGAGCTCGTAGCGCGGCTGCAGGAAGAAGCCCTCGAAGCGATCGAGCTGCAATTGCAGCTCGCTGCCGCTGTAGCGTCCGCTCGGGTGCTCGATGCGCACCTCGCCGCGCGCGCGCACCAGGTCCTGCACCTGCTCGTAGCCGAGCCAGTCGGCCTGCAACACGAGCTCGCCGCGCTGCAGCCGCACCGCGCCTTCGGCCTCGGCCTCGACATCGGGTCGCGCGCGCACTTCGCGCGCCTGCAGTTGCACCGGCTCCGGCGCCGATGCCGCGGCGGACGCGGCACGGGCGGCAGCCGCGGGCCGCGGCGACGTCGGCCGCGGCGGCGCGCAGGCGTCGGCTGCGGAGGCGCGCGGCGACGGCAGCGGCGCCTGCGCGTACGCCCCCGCCGCCAGCCCCGCGACGACCAGAGGCAGCAGGCGCTGGACGGCTGCGGGGCGCTTCATAGGATGGCCGGCGATTATCCATGAGGGCGCATTTGACGCGGCACCGGCATCGGTTCAGCATCGGACGGCGGAGACGGCGATGAAGACCTGGATCGCGCTGCTGACGAGCCTGCTGCTGCTGGGATGTGCCGCCCCCGAGCCGCACGGGCTGCGCGCCGAGGCCGCGTTCGACGACGCCTTGTTCGCGCCGCTGCCGCCCGTGCCCGATGCACGCGCCTTGTTCGCCGTGAGCCCGGCGATGCGCCGCTATCTGGACGAGCGCGTGCGGCCGCGCGCGCACCGCGGCGGCAGCCGGCAGGCCCTGCTGCAGGCCTTGTCGACCCCCGGCGAGCTGCGGCTGGACTACGACGGCTTCCCCACGCGCACCGCGGCCGAAGCCTTCGAGGCGCGGCGCGGCAACTGCCTCTCGCTGGTGCTGATGACGGCGGCGCTCGCCGGCGAGCTCGGGCTGCCCGTGCGCCTGCACGAGGTTCGCGTGGCCGCGAGCGTCGAGCAGGTCGCGGAGCTGAGGTTCATCATCGGGCATGTCAACCTGGGCCTCGGCGGTGCCCCGGGCGCGGCCGAGCGCTGGCTGATCGTCGACTTTCTTCCCGGCCAGGACCTGCGCCGCCAGCAGCGGCGCGTGATCGACGAACGCCGCGTCGCCGCGATGTTCATGAACAACCGTGCCGCCGAAGAACTGGTGCAAGGCCGCGCGCGCGACGCCTACGCCTGGCTGCGCGGCGCGCATGCGCAGGACGCGCGCTTCGCCCCGCTCTACAACACGCTGGGCGTGCTCTACCGCCGCCACGGCGCGCTGGCTCAGGCCGAGCGCGCGCTGCGCACGGCGCTGGCCCTGGACCCGCTGGACCCGCATGCGCGCGCCAACCTGGACCAGCTGCTGCAGCTGCAGCCATTGCAGCAGCGGCGCGCGGCGGCGCTGCCGCAGCCCGCGCGCGCAAGCCCTCAGGCGCGCCGCGTCGCGATGTGAATGCTCGGCAGGATCAACAGCGCACCGACCCCGTGATACCACTGCGGCGGCTCGCCCAGCAGCCACCAGGCCAGCGCTGCCGCGTAGATCGGCGCGAGATAGAGCACGAGCCCGGCGCGCGCGACGCCGAGTTCGCGCTGCAGGAAGTCGTAGCAGAGGTAGGACAGCAAGCCCGGCAGCAAGGCGGCGAGCACGATCAGTTGCCAGGCCGCCGCGTCCAGCGGCCTGGCCATCGTCGCCAGCTCCCAGGCGACGAAGGGCAGCATCAGCAGCAGTCCGCCGGCCGCCATCGAGCACAGGCGCTCGGTCGCCGAGAGCTTCGTCTTCCAGTACTGCTGCAGCACCGAGTAGCCGACCCAGGACAGCGTGGCGGCGAGGATCCACAAGTCCCCGGCGACGAAGCGCACCGCCAGCAGCGACGCCGGCTCGCCGTGCAGCACGACGAAGACCACGCCCGCCAGCGACAGCAGCATCGCCAGGCGTTGCGCGCCGCCGAAGCGCTCGCCCAGCAGGCGCTGCCCGGCGAGCGCGATGCCGACGGGCGCGGCGGCGTAGATCAGGCTGAGGTTGGTCGTCGACGTCGTGTGGCCGGCGATGTAGACCCAGGCGCCGCAGATCCACATGCCCAGGGCGCCGAGCGCGAGCAACTGCCGCCACTCGGCCAGCAGGCGGCGCGGATGCGCCGCGATCGCACGCGCGTTGAACGCCAGCAGCAGCGCGCAAACGATGCCCCAGCGGCCGAACGCCAGCACGTGCGGCGGCACATGCGGGCCGGCGCTGCGCGCAATGAGGTAGTTCGACGACCAGATCGCCGGCAGCAGCCACAGCAGCAGCAGCGCCAGCCGGCGCCGACCGGCCCGGGCGCCGCCCGCGGCCCGGCCTGGGCCTCGGGGTGCGCGACGACCCTCGCAGGGCCGCTCAAGACCATCCAGCGGTTTCAAGCTCTGCGACCGCGAGGTCCGGCAGCGAGGCGCCGCCGAGGTGCTCGTCGAGGCGGACGGTCGTTCGCATGCATCGCAGCGTAGCGAGCATGCATCGCGATGTCCAGCGCTTCCCGGAGGCACCTGGACGTATCGATGATCGCCTTCCGAACACCTCGGGAATCCAGGCGGTGATCGGACGCATGGTGCGACGCCGGGCCGGGCCGGGCCACTGCCATGCTCAAGCCGCGAACATGGCTTGCAGAACGCTCAGGGTCGCGGCCAGCGTCGATGGGCGCAGCGCGCCCAGGCGCTTCATCAGGCGCGTGCGATCCAGGGTGCGGATCTGGTCCAGCACGATCAGGCCCTGCTTGCCCTGAAAGCGCAGCGGCACGCGAAAGCTCGCGGGTCTGGCGCCCGTCGTCATGGGCGCGACGATGAGCGTGCGCAGGTGCGCGTTCATCTCGGCCGGCGAGATGACGACGCAAGGCCGCGTCTTGCGGATCTCGCTGCCGACGGTCGGATCGAGCTGGGCCAGCCAGATCTCGCCCCGCGCGGCCTCTACCACTGCAGCTTCGCGTCGCCTTCGTTGGCGAACTCGGGCCACACCAGCGCCGCGCCAGGCTCGTTTGCGATGCGACGCGCGTCCTCGGCCCAACCCTGGCGCGGGTCGGCGCGCAGCGGCCGGATCTCGATCACGCCATCGCGCACCTGCAGATCGGCCGCGCCCTCCAGCCCAAGCTGCGCAAGCACCGGCTTGGGCAGCAGCACCCCCTGCGAGTTGCCCATCTTGCGGATCTTCACTTCCATAGGCCTCCCCCGGA
>JAIXKR010000069.1 GCA_026932235.1 Burkholderiales bacterium | reverse complement strand
CTGCTGGCCGGCGTGGTCAGCGGCATCGGCCAGGGCCTGGCCACCTCGTCCACCAGCTACAGCACCTCGGCGCTCGGCACCATCGCCACCGCTTCGGGCGCCGACGCCTACCGCGCCGGTCTGGGCACCGGCGTCGGCCGCGCGCTCGACCGGCTGGCGCAGTACTACATCAAGCTCGCCGAGAACACCTTTCCGGTGATCGAGGTCGATGCCGGCCGCGAGATCGACGTCGTCATCACCAAGGGCGTGCGCATCGACCTGCCGCCGCCCGGCTCCGAGCAGCGCGCCGGAGCGAACCCGCCTTCCACCACTCGCAGCACGGAGGCCGACGATGATGGCTCCTACTGACCCGCTCCGCTGCAGGCCGCTGACCCGGCCCGCGGCGCTCGCCACGCTGTGCATCGCGATGCTGTCGCCTCTGGCCTCGACCGTGGCGGCCGGCCCAAGTGTCGACGAGGCCCGATTGCTCGCCTCGCTGCGCAAGGCCCATCCCGGCACGCGCTTCACCGAGGTCGCTCGCTCGCCCGTGCCTGGCGTCTACGAGGTCTGGATGAACGGCAACGTCGCCTTCGTCGCCGCGCGCGATCCGCGTTACTTCATCTTCGGCCGGCTCTTCGACACGCGCACGATGACCGACCTGACCGGCCCGCGCCTGCTGGCCGCGGCGCGTACCGAGCCGGTCACGGCCGAGACCACATCAGCGTCGGCCATCGCTTTCGGTTCGCTGCCCGTCGCCGATGCGATCACGACGGTGCGCGGCAATGGCCGCCGCCAGCTCGCGGTCTTCAGTGACCCCGGTTGCAGCTTCTGCCGCCGGCTCGAGTCCGAACTCGATGGCCTCGACGACGTCACGATCCACACCTTCCTGCTGCCCTTCCAGGGCATGGCGCGACCCGTCTCGATCTGGTGCGCGGCGGACCGTGCACAGGCTTGGCGGCAGGTGATGCACGACGGCGCCGCGCTACCCACAGCCACGTCCTGCGATCACCCGATCGAGCGCAACTTGGCGCTCGCCCGCCAGTTGGGCGTTAACGGAACGCCGACCCTGTTCTGGGTCGACGGCACACGCACCGAAGGCTTCGTCACCCGACCGGTGATCGAGGACCGGCTCGCCCGCACCGCATTGGAGGCCAGACCATGAACGCCCAGCACATGGATCGCCTGGCGGCCTTGCTCGGCGGCGTGGCGTCGCTTGCGGGCTGCATGAGCCTGTCCGGCCTGAGCGGCAACTCCAGCTACGCCTGCAAGGCCCCGGACGGCGTCACCTGTCAGTCCGTGTCCGGCACCTATGCCAACGCAGTGGCGAACAACCTGCCGGCGCAGCGCACTCGCGCGACGCCGACTGCAACGCCGGCATCGGCACCACCGTCTTCAGCGGCAAGCACGCCTACCGTACGTAACGCATCGGCGGACGCCGCGCAGGTGCTCCCGTTGCGCTCCGCACCGCGCATCCTGCGCCTGTGGTTCAAGCCCTGGGAGGACGCCGACCGCGACCTCTACGACCAGGGCTATGTGTATGTGCAAGTCGATGGCGGCCGTTGGCTCGTCGACCACGCCCAGCGCGCGATCCGCGAAGCCTACGCACCCGTGCGCGCACCCACCGGACGCGCAGCCGCGGACCCCGCACCCCGAGCGCCCGCCGCGGGTGTCCAGCGCCCGCCCGGTCTCGACCAGTTGATCCCTGGCCTGCGGCCCGCCGCGCCTGCCAGTGGCGACAACCCCGACTGAGGCCGCGATGAACGCCCGCCTCCCCCATGTCGAACGCGCCGGCCTCGCCGACTGGCTGCCGTTCGGCGCCGAAGCCGACTCGCCCGCCGAACAGTTCGCCGCCTGGCTGCCCTACTCGGCCTACCTGGCCGACGAGAAGCTGTTCGTCAACCGCGACGGCATGGGCTTTCTGCTGGAGCTGATGCCGCAGTCCGGCGCCGACGAACGCATGGCCGAGGTGCTGGTGTCGCTCTACGCGACCTGCCCGCCAGGCACCGGGGTTCAGTTCCACCTGTTCGCCTCGCCGCACATTCGCGAGCAGCTCTGTCGCTACGCCAATCTGCGCCTCGAGGACACGGACCAGGCCGAGAAGGCCAAGCATTGGGGCCGGCCCGCGCGCAACGACAACCTGTTCCACCGCCTGGCGCGCCAGCGCGTCGGCCATCTGCTCGGCGGCGCCCAGCGGTCGCTGACGTCGGGCTTCCACTACACGATCCGCGACTTCCGGCTGATGATGAGCGTGGCATTGCCTGGCGATGCCGGTCAGCTGAACCGCCGCGACGAACTGGTGGCGCTGCGCGAGTCGATGGCTTCGACGCTGCGCTCGGCCTCGCTGCCGAACCGCGTCTGCGACGCCGCCGACCTGATCAACTGGTGCGCGCTGTTCACCAACCCGGACCGCATCTCGCAGGCGGATGCACCGAACCTGCACTACGACGACGGCCGCGAGATCCGCGACCAGATCGTCGACTTCGACACCATCC
>JAIXKR010000115.1 GCA_026932235.1 Burkholderiales bacterium | reverse complement strand
CGAGCGCGCCGACGGCCGCATCGAGCCGCTGGACCACATCGGCTCGGCGCAGATGGGACCCGGCGACGTCTTCGTCATCGAGACTCCGGGCGGCGGCGGTTTCGGCACGCCGCGCTGAGCGCAGGCGGTTCAGCCGTGCGCCACGCCGGCCGGCCGCCACAGGCTCGGCGGCAGGTCGGCGAGCTCGCGCGGCAGCGGCGCCAGCCGCGGCGGCTCCAGCAGCACGATGTCCAGGCTCGTCGCGCCACGGCTGCGCAGCAGCCGCCGCCATTCGAAGTCGACCCACGGCGACTCGGCAGCGGCGCGCGACCAGAACAGGTAGAGCCGCTCGCGTTGCGCCAGCTCGTTCTCGATGCGCTCGCGCCAGCCGCTGCCGCTGCGCAGCGTCGCGCTGCCGCGGAAGACGTCGAGGTCGGGCGCGAGCTGCGCCAGCGGCTGCAGCACCGCATCGACGAGGCCGCGGTCGACGTCGGCGAAGGCGGCGTAGGCGCGGTGGACCATGCGGCGCACCGCGTTCGCGTCCTCCGCGGGCGCGGCGTGGCCCGCGCCCGCGCGCAGCGCAAGCATGAAGCCGAGCTCGCCGATCACGAGGCCGTGCACCGCCAGCCGCACGCTGCCCGCGCGCGGCCCGCTCGGGAGCTGCGCGGGCACCGGGATCTCGAAGCGCAGGCGCTGCACCTGCCCGGTCCAGGTCGTGCGCTGCGCCAGCGGGGCCTTCAGCAGGTCGTCGACGCGCAGCTCGACCGTCAGCGTCGGCATCGCCTCCTCGATCACGGCCTCTGCGGCGTTGCCGGATCCGCCGCCGGCGGCGCGCCGCGCGACTTCCTCGGCCTGTGCAGCGCGCGCGATCCAGACATCGATGCAGGCCGTCGTTCCCGGGGCCACCGCGGGCGCGGTCCAGACCTGGGCCTGCAGGCTTTGCGGCGCCGGCGTCGGCGCAGCGAGCGGCGAGAGCGACGGCGCCGCCGGCACCACGGCGCTCCAATCGACCTCGTCGATCAGCGTCTCCGCCGGCGGCGCGATCATCGTCGGCTCGGCGAAGCCGAAGGCGTCCAGAGGGGCGGCGCCGGTGTGGAAGAGATCGGCAAAGGCGGTGTCCACGCGGGTGGCCGCCTCCGCCGCGTGCGGGCTGCCGCAGGCAGCGTGCCGTTCCAGCCGTTGCTCGAACGCGGCGCGGTCGCGCGCGCACTGCAGCGCCACGGCCGGCGCGACGCGCTCCTGCTGCACGAGTTCGAACAGGTGCGCGTCGGCGCTGCGGTAGGCCGCCGCCGCGCCCTGGCGCTGCCTCTGCGGCAGGTCGTGCTGCTCCTCGCGCAAGAGCGCCCGCAGCGCGGCGAAGTCGCCCTCGGCGAGTTCGGCGGCCAGCGCCGGCGTGTTCGGCAGCAGCTCGGTGACGGCGAGGTCGCGTCCGCCCGAGCGCGCGGGCACCGGGCGCAGCGCGAGCAGCGCGTGCAGGCGCAGCGCGCAGCGCCGCCGCAGCCCGTCGTCGTCGCACTCGGCCGCCAGCGCCGCAAGCCGCTGCAGCGCGTGCAGCGGATTCTCGGCGTCGAGGGCGACGACGCCGAGGGCCGTGTCCGCGGCGTGCACCGCCTGCTGCAGCCGCTGGCCGTCGTCCAGGTCGCCCCAGGCGATGGCCAGCGCGGCCGGCGGGCCGGGGTCGAGCGAGCGCTGCATCAGCCGGGCCTCGACGTCCGCGACGCTCGCGGCCTGCCGCACGCGGCCGCGCGCGTCCTCATGCCAGAAGCGCGAGGCCCCGTCCAGCAGCAGCAGCGTGCCGTCGACGCGCCGGTTGCGGTGCTCGAGCAGGGCCGCCATCGCCTCCCGGCGCAGCGAGGCCGAGGCGCTGGCGATGACGAGCAGGCCATGATCGGCCAGCACCGCCTGGCACGCCGGAAGCGGCAGCGCCAGTGCCAGCGGCGTCGGCAGCTCGGTGGCGAAGGGGCGGATCGTCATCGCCGGCTGCCCGTGGCGGCGAAACGCGTGCACGCGAAAGCGTCCGACGCCGTCGAGCGCGAAGTCGAACTCGATCTCGCGACTGCGGTCCAGCGCGGCCCGATGCGCCGCGTCGAGCACGTCCAGCACCAGGCGTGTCGATTGCGCCGGGTCGAAGCTGGTCGACGACAAGGGAACCGTGCGCCCGTCGATGCGCAGCGTGGGCGGCATCCAGGGCACGATGTAGAGCGCGCTCGCTTCCTTGCGCATGGCCAAGCGCAGCAGCTCGAGCAGGAACGGGATCGACGGTTGCGCGGACATCGGCGGCAGCCCGTGACGGGAGCAGGGTGGCCGGATTCTCCGCCGGAACGCGGGCGCCCAGGGGCCGGCCCGGCGAAGGCCGGCCCGAAGCGGACATGCTGCGCCTCCGCGGCCGCTTACTTGATGCTCGTGTAGCGCGCCTCGGGGCGGTCGTCGGAGCGGTGGATCGTCGTCACGCCCTGCTTCATCGCCCAGGGGCGCATCTGGTGGTGCAGCGGGATCAGCAGCACCTCGTC
>JAIXKR010000025.1 GCA_026932235.1 Burkholderiales bacterium | reverse complement strand
GCCGGTAGACCTGGTGCACGTCGCGCACCTCGAGCAGCGGCGGTTGGCTCGTGCCGTTCATGCCTTGGCGACGTCCTTCCAGCGGATGCAGCGTACCGCGTGCCCGGGCCCGACCTCGTCCAGGGCGGGCAGCGCGCGGCGGCATTCGTCGACGACGAGGACGCAGCGATCGGCGAAGGGGCAGCCCCGCGGCAGGTCGGCGAGCTCGGGCACGCGCCCGGGAATGGTGGCTAGCCGCGTGCCCCGCGGCAGGCCGATGCGCGGCCGCGCGGCGAAGAGCCCGCGCGAGTAGGGGTGCGCCAGGCGCTCGAAGACCGCCGCGGTCGGCCCGCTCTCGACCACGGTGCCGCCGTACATCACGAGCAGGCGCTGCACGGTGTCGGCCATCACCCCGAGGTCGTGGCTGATCAGCAGCAGGCCCATGCCGTCCTCTCGCACGAGCTCGCGGATGAGGTCCAGCACCTCGCGCTGGATCGTCACGTCCAGCGCCGTCGTCGGCTCGTCGGCGACGAGCAGATCGGGCCCGCAGGCCAGCGCGATCGCGATCACCACGCGCTGGCGCTGACCGCCCGAGAGCTGGTGCGGGTAGGCGTCCAGCCGCTGCGCGGCCTGCGGCAGCTGCACGCGCTCGAGCAGGCGCAGCGCCTGCGCGCGCGCTGCCGGGCCCGAGAGGCCCTTGTGCAGCCGCAGCGATTCGCCGATCTGCCGGCCGATCGTGTGCAGCGGATTGAGCGCCGTCATCGGCTCCTGGAAGACCATGCCGATGCGGTTGCCGCGCACGCGGCAGTATTCGGACTCTGGCAGGCCGACGAGTTCCTGATCCTGCAGGCGGATCGACCCCGACACGCGCGCGCCCTCGGGCAGCAGGCCCATCAGCGCCAGCGCCGTCATCGACTTGCCGCAGCCCGACTCGCCGATCAGGCCGACGGTGTCGCCGCGCGCCATCGAGAAACCGATCTCGCGCAGCGCGTCGGCCGGGCCGCGGGAGGTGGCGAGCGTGACGCGCAGGTCGGAGACGGCGAGGAGGTCGGACACCCGTCAACGATAACGGAGCGCGGCGTCCGACCCGCTGCGCCGCTCAGCGGCGGCGCCAGTAGCCGTCACGCCAGCGCCAGCCCGGTCCGCTGCGGTACCAGTAGCCCGGCACCCAGGCGCGACCCGGGGACGGCGGCATCGCCCAGCGTCCGCCGATCCACACGTGGCGCCCGAGCTGCCAGGTCCAGTAGCCGCCGATCCAGACGTAGCCGGGCCCCGGCGGCAAGGGCCGCACCTCGTAGCGCGGCGGTGGGGGCGCGACCTCGACCACCGGGCCGTCGTCGTAGCCGCCGGGACCCGGGCCGACCGGTGCAATGACGCAGCCGGTCAAGGCCAGGCCGAGCGCGGCAGCGGCCAGCGGCCGCCATGCGGATCCGATCCTGAAGCTCATGTGCATCCCTCCGTTGGTCGCAGCCTTGGGTCCCTCATCAACGGAAGGCGCTGGCGTTTGGGCGACGCAGCAACGAAGCTTTACCTGCCGCGGATGGATCCCGTTGCAGGCCCCGGTGCGCGGGAGCGATGGGAGTGCAGAAAACCCGGCGTCGCGGTCAGCCGGCGACCTCGCAGCGATTGCGCCCGCCGGCCTTGGCGCGGTAGAGCGCCTGGTCGGCCTGCAGGTAGAGCGGGTCGAAGCCCGATCCGGCCTGCGCGGGGCCGGCAGTCACCAGGCCGATGCTGCAGGTGACGTTGCCGTGCGTGCCCAGCGCCTCGGCCAGACGCAGGCGCAGCCGCTCGGCCAAGGCGCGCGCCGCGTTCGCGTCGGTCTGCGGCAGAAGGACGAGGAACTCCTCGCCGCCCATGCGGCCGACGCGGTCGTGCGCGCGCACCGAGTTCCTGAGCACCGCAGCCGCGCGTTGCAGCACCAGGTCGCCTCCAGGATGCCCCAACCGGTCGTTCACCTGCTTGAAGTGGTCCAGGTCGAGCAGCAGCAGGCTCGTCGCATGGCCGTGTCGCAGCGCGCGGCGCAGCTCCTCGTCGACCAGGCGCACGGTTTCCATCCGGTTGGCCAGGCCGGTCAGGCTGTCCCTCGTTGCCGCGCGCTCGAGCGCCTGGGTCAGACGCTTGTTCTTCACGTGCTGGCGCCAGGTGATCGCTGCCAGAACCCAGCCAAGTGCGCAGGCCGTGATGCCGTTGAGCCGGCTGGCCATCAGTGGCACCGGATCGTGGTGCATGACTCCGATCACGGCCCAGAAGCCGGCCAGCGCCGCCCCATAGAGCAGCGCCGAAACGAGCGGGTGCATCACGACGATGACCCCGGTCAGGGTCGTCGCCAGGAGGAAGGTCGTGATGTTGGCGCCCACCAGCTGATCGATCGCCATGAAGGCCAGGCCGTAGCCCAACGCGACGCCCGCGGCCAGCAGCGGCCAGACCCGGCGCAGGAACGACGGTGCGACGGCCGAACGCAGGAGTGCGTGCGCGCCGATGGCGAGCAGGGCGAACGACGCCCCCATCGCCAGGTGGGCGACGCGCAGCCATTCC
>JAIXKR010000124.1 GCA_026932235.1 Burkholderiales bacterium | reverse complement strand
CCTTGCCGACGTCGCCGACGACGCGCGGGTGGTCGCTGTCGTAGCCGCGGTGCGTGGCGAGGTCGAAGGCCACGCTCACGCCCTGCGCGCCGGCCGCCAGCGCCTTGCGGTAGAAGGCATTGCTCTCCTCGGCGGTGGAGAAGCCCGCGTACTGGCGGATCGTCCACGGCCTCACCGCGTACATCGTCGCCTGCGGCCCGCGCACGAAGGGCTCGAATCCCGGCAGCGTGTCGGCATGCGGCAGGCCCGCGAGGTCGGCCGCGGTGTAGAGCGGCTTGACGACGAGGCCCTCGGGCGTGAGCCAGGAGAGCGCTGCGACGTCGCCGCCGGGCGCGGATCTGGCCGCGGCCTGCTGCCATTGCGCGAGGGTGGCGGGTGCGAACTCCGGTGCCTTGTTCATCGAATCTCTCCTGGCGGACGCTCACGACACGGCGCCCGCGGCTTGCCGTGCCACCTTGATTATGCATAATTATGAATGCGAACCCAAGATCCGACCATCCTCCCCGTTGCCGCAGCAAGCCCACATGCCCGCCGCCTCCGAGATCGCCGCCACCGCGCCGCGAACGCTTGCGCGGCGGGCGCTGTACGAGGACGTGGCCGAGCGCCTGCGGCAGCAGATCTTCGCGCGCGAGCTCGAGCCCGGCAGCTGGATCGACGAGCAGAAGCTGTGCGCCGAGTACGGCATCAGCCGCACGCCGCTGCGCGAGGCGCTGAAGGTGCTCGCGGTCGAGGGCCTGGTGACGATGCGGCTGCGCCGCGGCGCCTACGTGACCGAGATGTCGAGCCAGGACGTCGCGCAGGTCTACCACCTGCTGGCGCTGCTGGAGAGCGACGCCGCCGGCGAGGTCGCGCGTTCGGCGAGCGACGCGCAGCTCGAGGCGCTCGAGGCGCTGCACCAGCGCCTGGAGAAGCAGCAGCGCCAGCACGACGCCTTCTTCGCCGCCAACGAGCGCTTCCACCTCGAGCTGCTCGAGATCGCCGGCAACCGCTGGCGCACGCAGATCGTCACCGACCTGCGCAAGGTGATGAAGCTCAACCGCCACCACTCTCTCTTCAAGCGCGGGCGCATCGCCGAGTCGCTGCACGAGCACCGCGCGCTGATGCAGGCGCTGCGGGCGCGCGACGCCGCCCAGGCAGCGCGGCTGATGAAGGCGCACTTCGAGAACGGGCTCGAGGCGGCGGCCTGAGGCCGCGCGCGCCGGGCAGGCAGATCACGGGACCCCATGCGACGCACGCCCGGACGATCGCCGATGACCGAAGCCCCGACCGAATTCGACGATCCGCCTCTCGGCCCCTGGCTGAAGGGCTTCCCGCCGGCCGCGCAGCCGCTGCGGCGCTCGCAGCTCGCGCGGATGCGCTGGCGCGTGGCCGACGGCGCGCTGCCGCTGCCGCTGGCGGTGCTGAAAGAGAGCGCGCTCGCCCACAACCTGCGCTGGATGCAGGCCTTCGCCCGCGAGCGTGGGCTCGAGCTTTCACCCCACGGCAAGACGACGATGTCGCCGCAGCTCTTTTCCCGCCAGCTCGCGGCCGGCGCCTGGGGGATCAGCTTCGCGAGCGTGTTCCAGCTGCGGCTGGGCGTTCACGCCGGCGTGCGGCGCGCGCTCATCGCCAACCAGGTGCACACCGAGCCGGACCTCTCCGGCCTGGCGCGACTGCTGGCGGAAACCGAGGGCCTGCGCGTGGTGTTCCTCGTCGATTCGCTCGCCCAGCTGCGGCTGATCGAGGGCTGGCGTGCGCAGCATCGCCAGGCACCGGCGTTCGAGGTGCTCGTCGAAGCCGGCGTCGCCGGCGGGCGCACGGGCGTGCGCGAGCCGGCCGCGGCGATCGCGCTGGCGCGCGCGCTGCGCGCGAGCCCGGCGGTGCGCCTGGTCGGCGTCGAGTGCTACGAGGGGCTGTCCGTGGACGGCGACGACGACACCCTGCGTGCCGCGGCGTCGTCGCTGATGGAGCGGGTGCAGGCGCTGGCCGCGGCCTGCGACCGCGAGGAGCTCTTCGAGTGCGACGAGGTGATCGTCTCGGCCGGCGGCTCGGCGCTGTTCGACCTCGTCGCGCCGTACATGCGTCCCGCGCTCTCGCGACCGGTGCGCGGCATCCTGCGCTCGGGCTGCTACCTCACGCACGACCATGGGCACTACCGGCGCCTCGTGCACCGGGCGGCCGCGCGCTGCGGCTGCGCCGACGAGCTGCGCCCGGCGCTCGAGGTGTGGACCGCGGTGCAGAGCACGCCCGAGCCGGGCCTGGCGCTGCTCAGCGGCGGGCGGCGCGACCTCTCCTTCGACATCGAGCTGCCCCATCCCCTGGCCCTTGCGCGCGCCGGACGCGTGCTGCCGCTGCCCGCGGCGGCGCACTGGCGGATCGCCGCGCTCAACGACCAGCACGCCTACCTGCGCTGGGACACGGGCGCCGCCGCAAACGGGCCGCAGGTCGGTGACCTGGTGGCGCTCGGCATCTCGCACCCCTGCACCACCTTCGACAAGTGGCACTGGATGCCGGTGGTCGACGACGACACGCGCGTGATCGA
>JAIXKR010000084.1:16666-17839 GCA_026932235.1 Burkholderiales bacterium | reverse complement strand
GAGCAACAAGCGCACGCGCAATCTTCCGAGCAAACCGTTCTTCGCCATGGTTCTCGAGCACCCAGGTGATGTCGCGCTCGTCGGCGCGGGCGAGGAAGTCCGCGGCGCTCTCGCCGCGGGTCGGGTCCATGCGCATGTCCAGCGGCGCATCGAAGCGAAAGCTGAAGCCGCGCTCGGCGCTGTCGAGCTGCGGGCTGCTCACGCCCAGGTCCAGCAGCACGCCGTCCACGCGCAGCACGCCGCGCGCGCCGAGCTCCTCGGCCATCGCCGCGAAGCTGGCATGCACGATGACGAAGCGCGCGTCGTCGATGGCCGCGGCGGCGGCCACCGCCTCCGGATCGCGGTCGAAGGCGTAGAGCCGCCCGGTCGGGGACAGGCGCTCGAGCAGCGCGCGCGCATGGCCGCCGCGGCCGAAGGTGCCGTCCACATAGATGCCACCGGGCTGCGTGACGAGGGCCTGCACGGCCTCGGCGAGCAGCACGGTCCGATGCAGTCCCGTGCCCATCGCGACCCTCACCGGATGACGGCCTTCTGCAGCGTCTCGGGGCGCGCGCCGGCCAGCATCTGCGCCTCGCGCTCGTCGTAGCGGGCGCTGTCCCAGAGCTCGAAGTAGGCGCCGACGCCCATGAACTTCACTTCGCGCTCGAGGCCCGCCCACTTGCGCAGCTCGGGCGGGATGTGCACGCGCGAGGAGCCGTCGAGCTCGACGTCGGTGGCCGAGCCGACGTACAGGCGCCGCCAGCCGTCCATCTCGAGCGGCCAGGCGCGCATGTCGGTCTCGAACTGCTCCCATACCGGCAGCGGGTAGAGCGAGAGGCAGCCGTCGGGCGACTTGGCGACCACGAGCTGGCCGGCGACCGCTTCCTTGAGCGCCGAGGCAAACTTGGAGGGCACGGTCACCCGCCCCTTCTCGTCCACCTTGACCACCGGTCCGCCGCGATATCCCGCCACTTTTCGCCACTCTGCGCCACTTGGCTGCACTTTACCCGACTTCGCGTCCGGCGGTCAACGCGGCACTGTCGAAAAATCCAGCGGAATCAATCACTTAGCCGCCTAAGCCGACGTTTCGTGAAGGATTAGTCGTTCAAAAACAAGCGCTTGTGCGCAAGTCGCAAAGTGATGCATGAGAAACGAAGCGGGTCGCCCAGGACCTGCTCACGGCCTCGGCAGTCG
>JAIXKR010000084.1:0-16566 GCA_026932235.1 Burkholderiales bacterium | reverse complement strand
CCCAGGGTGCGCAGCAGCGCGGCAGGGTCGCCTTCGATGAGCCGCGGGTTGCCGGCCCAGGGCGGCGACGGCACCACGCCGCCGCGGGCCTGGTCGAAATGCCCGATCACGCACACCGGTGCGCCGGGCCGCACCTGCTGCTGCGTGAGCACGCAGCGTGTCAGGTCCAGGCGGTCGAGCGCGGTGTAGCAGACATCGGCGCGGTAGGCGCCGTCGTCGTCGGTCCAGCGGTCGACCAGCTCCTGCGCGGCGTCGGCGGCACGCGTGGTGAAGCGGGTCGACCGCGCATGGCGTTCGAAGGCCGCGATGTGACCCGTCGAGGGCGTGGTCGGCGGGCTGGCCTGCAGGTCGGGCACGGTCAGCAGCCGGTAGCGGCCGCCGGGTGTGACGATGACCGAGGGCGCCAGGGCGCTGCCCCGGGCATGGGTGAGGATCATGCGGCGGCGGCCGCTGCCGCGGTCTTCGGTGACGCGGTAGTCGTAGGCCAGGCATTCCGAACCGTCCAGTGGCGCGCGCAGCGTGCCGCCCAGCGCTTGCAGCGTGCCCACCAGCACCCCGCGCTTGCCGTGGGCCGGCGCGCGGCCGGCCTGGCCACGGGCGATGGCGGCGCGTTCGCGCGCGGCCTGCCAGGCGGCATGCAGCAGGTTGAGCGCGGCCCAGGCGGCCAGCCCGGCCAGCGCCGAGACGCCCAGGGTGTCGACCAGGGCCACGCCGTGGGCGCGCTGCAGCCACGTCGACAGCGCCGCCGCCAGCAGCAGCCACCCCCCCAGCCCGATCAGGCAACCCACCGCGGCATGCCGCATGCGCCTCGACCTCATGGCGCGCCAGCATACGCCGTCGCCGGCGGCGACGATCCCCCCATGCCGGACCCGCGGTCAGCGCCCGCCGAGCCAATGCCGCGACGCGGCGAGCCGTGCGGCCACTGCAAAGCTCGGCGCAGCGGATTCCCTTCGCAACGCCGGCCACAGCCTGAGCAGAAGCTCGGCCGTCGCCAGCGCATCGGCGGCCGCCTGGTGACGGGCCGCGCAGACGATGCCGAAGTGCTGCATCCATTCGTCGAGCGAGCGCGCCGCGACCTGCGGTTGCAGCACGGCGGCAAGCGACGCGAGGTCGAGCCAGCGGTTGGCGAGGCACCGGCCAAACGCCGACCGGAATCCGCGTTCGATCAGCGTCCGGTCGTACGCGGCATGAAAGGCGATCAGCGGCGACGCGCCGGCAAACCGCTCGAAGGCGGCAAGCGCCTCGGCCGGTTCGACGCCGCCGCGCTGCGCGCCGACGCCGATGCCATGCACGAGGATGTTGGCCTTGTCGGCCGCCGCTGGCTCGTTGTGCAGCACGACCTCGAAGCTGTCGCCGAGCGCGATCGCCGCACGTGTGCGGCCGGTGCGCACCGCGATCGCGGCGACTGCGAGCAAGCGATCGCGCGTTGCATCGAGGCCGCTCGCCTCGACGTCGAGAACGACCCAGCGCGCTTCGTCCGTCGCCGCGCCGCCCCCCAGCAAGCGCCGCAGCAGCGTCATGCGGCGCCCTCGGCATTGCCGCGTCCGCACGGCAACGAAGACGCGACCTGCAGGCGACTTCGGGACTGCGGCGCTTCGTTCATCGGCGGTAGTCGAGCGCGAGCCGCTGCTGAAGCAGACGCGCGACGCGCAGCGACTCCTTGAGAACGCGGCGGTCGATGTCGTTGAGCGTCGTCACGTCGAGTTCGTTCGGCCGCTCCGCGAGCGCAGCGCTGTCGATCTGCGCGCGAAGCCGCAGCATCTGCAGATACTCGAAGCCGCCGATCCACGCTTCACCTTCGGTCGCCGGCAGACCGATCACGGCGGCCGCCGCCTCGAAGCGGCGCCGCGTGTTGGTCTCGGCAATGCCGTGCGCCAGCGCATACAGCCGTGCCGCGTCGACGAAGATCGCCGTGCCCTGCAGCTTGAGGTCGATGCGCTGAGCGTTGAAACCGCCGTGCCAGTTCAGCGGCGGCGCGTGCGCGAGCGCGTTGTCGGCCATCTGCTTGACGAAGCGCGGCGCCTGCGAGGCGCGCTCGGCGATCAGATCGCGCAGCGGCGCAGCCAGTTCGTGGCGCCCGACGAGCGGACGCAGGTCGAAGTAGATGCTCGCGGCAAGCAGGTCCTCGGGCGCGCCGTGCTCGATCCACCGCGCGAAGCGCGCGCACCACTCGTCGGCCGTCAGGCAGCACTCGGGATTGCTCGCCATCACGTTGCCGCGGCACAGCGGGAAGCCGCAGGCGTCGAGCGCATCGTTGACGCGCCGCGCGAACGCGAGCAACGCCGGCCGGTCGCGCGCAGGGTCGTCGCTCACGAAGACGAGCCCGTTGTCCTGATCGGTCGCGACGGTCTGCTCGGAGCGGCCTTCCGAGCCGAATGCGAGCCAGCATACGCGCTGCAGGTCGACGCCGGCCTCGGCCGCGATCAGCGTGACGAGGCGCTCGGTGAGCAGGTCGTTGAGGCGGCTGATCAACTCGGTGAGCTGGCGCGCGCCGACGCCCTGGCCGAGCAGGTTGCGCGCGAGTCGGCGCGTGTCGGCCGCCAGCGCCTCGAGCGACCCGACATCGGCGGCATGGCGCAGCGCCGTTCCGACGTGATTGAGCGACAGCCTCTGCATCGCGAACAGATCGCGCTCCGACACGATGCCGACGACGCGCCCGCCGTCGGTCACCGGCACATGGCGGATGCCGTGGCGCGCCATCACGAGCACGGCATCCTGTGCCGTGGCGTCGACGGGCAGCGTCTGCACCGGCGCGCTCATCACCTGCGCGATCGGCGTGGCAAGCGGCAGCTGCGGCAGCGTGACGCGCCCGAGGATGTCGTGGCGCGTCACGATCCCGGCGGCCGCGCCGGCGGCATCGACGACGACGATCGAACCGATGCGCTTGTCGTGCATCGCGCTGAGCGCCGCGCCGAGCGTCGCGCCGGGCGCGACCGTGACCGGCGCATGTCGCACCAAGTCGGCCAGCGACCGCTCGAGCGAGTGCTCGGCCAGCGTCTGCGCCGAATAGGCAACCTGCAGCGCCTGGCGCGAGTAGTCGAGCGAGCGCAGCACGCGCGCATTCAGGAAGTCGGCGAACACCGCGCTTTGCTGCGCGAGCTGTTGCACGACGGCCGCCGGCACGACGAGACAGAACGTGTCCTGGGTCGCCTCGTAGCGCGCCGTCACGGCGCGCTGGCCGAGCAGCGCGCCGACGGGGAACAGGTCGCCCGCCTCGTACTCGAACCCGCCCGCAGCGGCCTGGGCCACGCCCTTCTGACCGCTGACGGCACCGCTGCGGATGTACCAGAGCTGCTGCACGACGCCGTCGTCGGCGCCGAGAACCGCTTCGCCGGGCGCGTAGTACTGCTGCTCGGCCGCGGCGACAAATGCATCGACCTGCGCCGGCTCCATGCGCGCGAACGGCAGGTGGCGCGTCAGTTCGGCGCGCAACTGGGCGATCAGGCTTTGCGAGACCATGCAGCGAGTTCGGCTCGATCGAAACGAAAACGGCCCCGCTCTCGCCAGCGGGGCCACCGACGAGGGCTCGCGCCCTTGCGCCGGAACGACAAGCTCAGGGTTTCATCGGAGCCAGCTTCAGGTTCGGATAGCGCACGTGCTCGACGAGTTCCTGCGTCTCCCTGCCCGGCGCCGGCGTCAGCAGGCTCACGATGATGATCACCGCGAAGCCGATCGGCACGCCGAACAGGCCGGCCGAGATCGGCTGGATGCCCCACCAGATGTTGTCGGCAACAGGGCTGGTCACGCCGAACACGCTACGCAGCCAGGGCTGCGTCGTCGCCATGTAGTAGAAGGTGATGCCCAGGCCGGCGATCATGCCCAGCGACGCGCCCCACTTGTTGGCGCGCTTCCAGAAGATGCCGAGCACCAGCGCCGGGAAGAACGCCGCCGCTGCGAACGAGAACGCCGCAGAGACCAGGAACAGGATGTCGGCCGGCTTCTGCGCCGCCACCAGCGCTGCGAGCAGCGCGACGACGAGCAGCAGGGCCTTCGAGATCGCGACGCGGCGTGCCGTCGGCGCGTTCGGGTCGATCATCTTGTAGTACAGATCGTGCGACAGCGCGTTGGCGATCGTCAGCAGCAGGCCGTCGGCGGTCGACAGGGCGGCCGCCAGGCCACCGGCCGCCACCATGCCCGAGATGACGAACGGCAGTCCGCCGATCGCAGGCGTCGCGAGCACGATGATGTCGCCGCCGATCTTCATCTCGCCGAGTTGGAAGATGCCATCCTTGTTGACGTCGCTGACCGACAGCAGCGCCGGGTCGACCGCGTTCCACGCCGCGATCCAGTCGGGCAGCTGGTCGAACGGCATGCCGACCAGGCCGGTAAAGACCTCGTACTTGACGAGCACGGCGAGCGCCGGCGCGGTGAAATACAACAGGAAGATGAAGAACAGCGACCAGCCCACCGACTGGCGCGCCTCCTTCACCGACGGCGTCGTGTAGTAGCGCATCAGGATGTGCGGCAGCGCAGCCGTGCCCACCATCAGGCAGAAGATCAGCGCGAGGAAGTTGCGCCGAGATTCGTTGTACGTCTTCTGCGCTGCAGCGTCGCCGTTCGGGTCACCGGAGAATACCTGCGCGTGCGGCGGCATGCCGGCGAGCGGCTTGGCGCGTGCTTCGGCGCCCGCCTTTGCCGCGGTCCACGCCTTCTTCGCGGCCTCGGCATCGGCCGGGATGGCGGCCAGCGCCTTCTCGGCGGCCGCCAGTTCGGCGGCCGGGGCATTGGCGGCCTTCAGGTCGGCGACCTTCTTCTGCCCGGCTTCCTTGTCGGCGGCCAGTGCAGCGGGCACGTCCTTGAGCTTGTCGGCCAGCGCGTCGGCCTGCGCTCTGAAGACGGCGATGACCTCCTTCTCCTTCGGGTCGTCGCGCAGCTTCTTCTCGGCTTCGGTCACCTTCTGCAGCTGATAGCCGTAGATGGCCTGCGGAACCGGCACGCCGGTCTGCTTGACCGAAAGCCAGATCACCGGCACGAGGTAGGCGATGATCAGAATGATGTACTGCGCGACCTGCGTCCACGTCACGGCGCGCATGCCGCCGAGGAACGAGCACACCAGGATGCCGGCGAGGCCGACGAAGATCCCGATCTCGAACGCCAGCCCCGACAGACGGGCGGTGATGATGCCCACGCCGTAGATCTGGGCGACGACGTAGGTGAACGAGCACAGGATTGCCGCGATGATTCCCAGAAGGCGCGGCAGGTTGCCCTCGTAGCGCGCGCCGAGGAAGTCGGGGATCGTGAACTGCCCGAACTTGCGCAGGTAAGGCGCAAGAAACAGCGCGACCAGGCAGTAGCCGCCGGTCCATCCAAGGATGAACGCCAGGCCGCCGAAGCCGGTGAGGTAGAGCGTGCCGGCCATGCCGATGAACGACGCGGCGCTCATCCAGTCGGCGCCCGTCGCCATGCCGTTGTAAACGGCAGGCACGCGCCGCCCGGCGACGTAGTACTAGGCCGCGTCGGTCGTGCGGCTCATGATGCCGATGCCGGCATACAGCGCGACGGTGGCGAACAGGAAGATCAGGCCGATCCAGTTGCGCGGCAATCCCATCTGCTCGAGGACCGCGAGCGCCAGGATGAAGACAATGAAGCCGCCGGTGTACCAGCCGTACACCTTGTTGAGTTGCTGCTTGAATGCCCGGTTCGCGGCGGCTCCGCCGCCGGAGGATGAGCCGAAGATGCCAGCCATGTCATTCCTCCTCGGCGACGCCGTAATCCTGGTCCAGCGTGTTCATGTAATGCGCGTAGAACCAGATGATGAGCACGTACACGATCAACGCGCCCTGGGCCGCGACCCAGAAGCTGAAAGGCCAGCCGAAGAACGTGAAGTCGAGGTCACGGGCGAAGTAACCGATGACGAAGGTGACGAAAAACCAGATCGCCAGCAGGATGCCGGTGATCCGCAGCGTCTTGCCCCAATACTCGCGATGTCGCTCACTCAATTCCATGGTCTTGCCTCCTGGTTGTCTCCGGGGAACGCCCGGCTCGTCGATAGACCTGAGTTGACGGCGCGCGGCCGCCGAACGGGTCGCCGGCGTGTGCCGCGACACGTGCCGCTCACGGCGCGAGCCCCGTCTCGCGCTGCAGTTGCGCAGCGACCTTGGGCTCGAAACCCCGCAAGTGGCGGATGATCTTGCGCGCCGCCTCGTGGTCGTCGCGGTCGACGTGCACGCGGGCGAGCTGGACCCAGCCGGATGGACTCATCGGCTGCAGTCTGGTCGTGCGTTCCAGCGCGGCGACCGCCTCGTCGTAGCGGCGCTGACGAACGAGGGAGAGGCCGAGGCCATACCAGGCGCGGTCGAGCTTGTCGTCGAGCGCCACCGCGCGGCGAAACGCGGCCTCGGCCTCGTGGAAGCGCCCGGCGTCGTCGAGCAGGAAGGCCAGGTTGAACCAGTCGGCTGCGCTGCGCTGCGGGTACAGCGAAGTCAGCCGCTCGGCGTCGGCGATTGCCGCGTCGCGTCGGCCGAGTTCGGCCAGCACGTGGCAGCGGCTGGCCAGCGCATAGGGGTCGTCGGGCCAGCGCGCGAGCATCGCGTCGAAGCTTTCGAGCGCCGCTTCGCGGCGACCGACGATCAGCCACACGATGGCGCGCCACTTCAGGCGCCACCAGTCGAATCCGCTGCCGTTGCGCGCGCTCATCTGCAGGCATCCAGACCGATGCGCACGCACAGGTCGATCTTCTCGAACGTGACGACGATGTAGGCGATCACGACGAGAAAGAAGGTGACCACCGGAACGTGCTCGTCGACGACCTTGGCCGGCGTCAGCCGGCGCACGACGAAAGTGAACGGCTTGGACAGCAACCGCAGCAACTGATAGAAGAAGTTGGTCTCGCGCCGCGCCCCCGCCAGCAGGTACAGCAACCCCTGCCCGAGGAGCGCGAGCAGCGGGATATACAGGACAAGTTGGAGCAGGTTCAGTACGCCGAGCATCGCAGCGCGACTTTCTTTCACGACCGCTTACAGCTTGCTGACTGATTCCCCCGCATTCGGGTCAGCACGGATACGGCGTGGGCAGTCCTGCCCCGCCGCTCGCACGCGCTCGCCGCGTCGCGCCGGCGGTGATGCGGACGAAGTTGCTGAGACCGGTCGCTGCCGGGATGCGATCGGGCTCGAGCCCGGAGAGCGCCAGCGCGACGACGACGAACGCGACCGCCGAGACGACGGCGGGCGGCTCAGCTGCCGAGCCAGGCGTTGGCGTGCTGCAGCGTATCGGCGCGGTGCGCGAAGCGCAGCACCTGGCCCGCCTCGTTGAAGTGGAACAGGTGGACCTCGTCGACCTCGATCACCTTGCGGCCGGTCTTGCGCACCGTGGCCTCGAAGTCGACGAGTCCGACGACCAGTAGGCCGTCGGCGAGCTGGCGCCTGGGTTCGAAGCGATGGAACTCGACGTTGGAGAGCAGCACGTCGAAGAAGCCGGGCACCGCGGCACGGCCGCGGCGCTGCTGCAGCCAGGGCGCCGGATTGGACGGCTGGCCGTATTCCCATTCCACCTCGTCGGCCAGGCAGGCCAGGATGGCGGGGACGTCGCCGCGTCCGAACGCGGCATAGATGTAGCGGACGGTCTCGATCGGGCTCATGAAGGCGCTCCTCGGCGTCGGTGGAACGGGGACACAGCGCGGCACCGACGTTGCGCCCGCCGCGGCGCGGCGCGCCGGGTCGCGCTGTGCCGGGGCATACGGCGCAGGCCGCGGTGGATGCATACCACCCCGCTGGCCCCCCGGGGCATCGGCCAGCCGCCACCGCACTGCCCGCGGCATGCCGGGCGCGGACCTGGCCGAACGCGACCAGCGGCTGGCGACGCTGCTGGCGGCCGCCGCGCGCGGCGACACCACCGCCTTCGAGGCCTTCTACGACGCCACCTATGCCTATGCGCGCACGGTGGCGCGGCGCGTGCTGGCCGGCGGCGATACCGACGACCTGCTCGCCGACGCCTACTTCGAGGCCTGGCGCAAGGCCGCCAGCTTCGACGCCGCGCTCGACGCCGCGCTTGACACCGACCTCGTCGCCGAACTCGATGCGCTGCTCGAGCCGGCCGACGAGGCCACGATCGCACGCGAGTGCGACCGCGTGCGCCACCCGCTGCTGCGGCGCATCGCCGTCGACAGCACCGAGCGCCACCTCACGCTGCCGGCCGGCAGCGCCGGCTGGCAGCCTTTCGGCGCGGGCCTCGCGATCAAGGTGCTGCACGAGGCCGGCAGCGTGATGTCCTATCGGCTGCGCCTGGATGCCGGCGGTGCGCTGGTCTTCCTGCGCGGCGCGGTGCCCGAGGCGGCGCAGCTGGTCTGAAGGCGGCCGCCGAGCTGAACTTCGCGCTGACCGAACCCGCGATGGGCGAGCGCATGATTGCGCGAACGCGGCCTGCAAGACGCACCCCCGGTCGTGGGGAGGGCCTTGAATCCGACATCGCGGCCGGTCACACTCTCGCCAGCGGTCGACCGTCATCGCGGGAGGACTCCTGGGAATGAAGCACACTCTTGCCGTCGCTGCGCTCGCCGCGGCACTGACCTGCGCCGGTGCGCAGGCCACCACCATCGTCGACACCGGTCCGGGGCAGGATAGCGGCGGCAACTGGTCGCTGTTCAACGGCTTCGAGGGCACCTACCAACACCTGGGTGCCACATTCGACGTGACGTCGGCCACGAGCATCGGCTCGATCGAGGGCTGGATCGAGGTCTATGCGAACGGCGGCGGACTCGAGATCCGCCTGCACGGCGGCGACTCGCCGAATGCGGCACTGCTGTACGACACGCAGGTGACGCCGGCGACCGGCTTGGGCTGGCGCGGCGCGACCGGCCTGGACTGGGCGGTGACGCCGGGCACCTACACGGTTGTCTTCTTCGCGCAGCCCGGGCTCGATGCCGCGATGCCGAGCCCGTCGCCGAACCCGCTGGGCGCCGAGTGGTTCGCAAACGAGGCCACCGGCGACAACTGGTCCGTCTGGCCGGAGCTGGACTTCGGCGTGCGCGTCACCGCGGTGCCCGAGCCCGCGACCTACGGCCTGATGGCGCTTGGCCTGGCGGTCGTCAGCGCCGCGGCACGCCGGCGCGCGCGGCGCTGACCGGGCGCCGCCCCTCAGCGCAGCACCTTGCGCATCGGGTGCTTGACGATGCCGTGCGGAAACGGCGTCGTCGCCACCGTCGCATGGCCGAGTGCGCGCCAAGGGCCGGATGCCTGGAATCCGAAGGTCTCCAGGCAGAAGACGCGGCAGCTCCGCGCCATCGCGGCGGCCCGGTGATGGGCGCTCATTCAACGGCCTGCGAGATGGCGGACATGGCCCGCGCGCGATGGACAATGCAGAGGTGGACTTTGCACAGGAACCCGCTCCTCTTGCAGGCACCAGGGTGCAAGCTCCTGCCGCCGCCGTCGAGCTGCAGCTTCTCGGCCGGCCCGGGCTGCGCGCGGGCGGACGCGACGTTGACCCGGGGGCGCGCAAGGCGCTTGCACTGCTGGCCTGGCTGGCGCTGTCCGGCCCGGCGACGCGCGCGCGGCTGGCCACGCTGTTCTGGCCCGATCTGGACGCCGCCAGCGCGCGCCGCAACCTGCGCCGCGAGCTGCACCGGCTGCGCAGCGCCGGCGTCGCACAGGCCCTGCAGATGCACGCCGACGGGCTCGCACTGGCGCCGGGGGTGGCGGTCGATGCGCAGGTCTTCGAGTCCGCGCTCGCGCGCGGCGACACCGCAGCTGCGCTGGCGCTGTACCGCGGGCCGCTGCTGGACGGCTTCGACCTTGTCGACGGCGGCGACTTCGACCCCTGGGCGCGCGCCGAGCGAGAGCGCCTGGCGCTGCGCCACCGCGAGGCCGTGCTGGCCACCGCCGCCGGCCACGAGGCCGCCGGCCGGCTGCGCGAAGCGCTGGCGCTGTGCCTGCGGCTGATCGAGCTGGACACGCTGCACGAGCAGCACTACACGCAGGCGATGCGTTTGCATGCCGCGCTGGGCGAGCGCGAATCGGCGCTGCGCGTGTTCGAGCGCTGCCGCAGCCGCCTGGCCGCCGAGCTGGGCCTGCGGCCGATGCCGCAGACGCTGGCGTTGGCCGAGTCCATCCGCAGCGGTGCGCCGGCCGAGGCGGCCGACGCGCCGGCAGCCGGCACCCTGCCGAGCGTGAGCCCGGCGGCGCCGCCGCTGGTCGGCCGCGAAGGCCTGCTGGCCGAACTGTGCGAAACGAGCGGTGCAGGCCGTGAAACCTGGCTGCTCGGCGAAGCCGGCATCGGCAAGACCCGGCTGGCGCAGGAAGCCGCGACGCGCAGCGGCGCCTTCATGGTGTTCGAGTCGCTGGCCGAGGACGCGCTCAGCCCCTGGGCCACCGCCACGCGGGCGCTGGGCCGCCGCTGGCAGCCGGAGGTGGCCGCGTCCTGGCCGGCCTGGGTGCGCGAGGAGCTCAGCCGGCTGCTGCCGGCGCGCCTACCCGGCCAGACCCCCCCGACCGGCGCGGTGGACCTGCCTCGCCTGCGCGCCGCCGTGCGCACCGCGTGGCGCAGCCTGCACGGCACGGCGGTGAAGACGACCGTGTTCGACGACTGGCACCTAGCCGACGCGCAGACGCGCAGCCTGTGGCCGCCAGGACAGCTGCCGGGGCCAGGCCGAGTGCTCGTCACGCTGCGGCCGGCGGAGTGCGAACCTGCGCTGAGCGACGCGCTGCGCCGGGCGGCACACGACGGCGAGTGCCGTTGCATTGAACTGCCGCCGCTGGACAGCCGTGCCGTTGGCGAGCTGGCGCAGGCGCTGGCCGGCGTGCGCCCGGCTCCGGCGCGTCTGCAGCAATGGCAGGCCGCCACCGGTGGCAACCCCTTCTTCCTGATCGAGGTGCTGCGCCGGGCCGACCCGGCGCGACTGGCCGGCGACGAGCCGCTGGCCGCGCCGCCCAGCTTGCACGACGCGTTGATGGCGCGGCTGATGCGCCTGGACGAAAGCACGCGCCGGCTGCTCGAACTGGCCAGCCTGAGCGGTGACCGCTTCGACGCGGACGAGCTGGTCGAGGGCACGGCACTGACCGCGCTGGAGCGCGTACAGAGCGTCGAGCAGGCGCTGGCCCACCAGGTGTTGCAGCGCGCCGACGACGGGCGGCTGCGCTTTCGCCATCAGCTGCTGGCCGACGCACTGGCGGCCCATCTGTCGCCCGAGCGCCGGCGCCTGCTGCACGCCAGCCTGGCCGCGGTGCTGGAGCGCCTGGGCGCGCCGCCGGCACGCATCGGCCGCCATCTGGAGGCCGCCGGCCAGCGCGAGGATGCGCTACGCTGGACCTTGCTGGCGGTGCAGGCGGCCGAGCGGTTGGCGGCGCACGACGAGGCGCTGACCGCCTGCGAGCGCGCGCTCGCGCTGTGCCCGCCCGGGCAGGCGGCCGCGCTGCATCTGCACCGCGCCCGCGTGCTGCAGCGTGCCAGCCGCCCCGAGGCCGTCGACGCCGCGCTGGACGAGGCCGAGCGTGCCGCGCTGCAGCTTGGCGACGGTGAGTTCGCCCGCCAGGTCCTGCTGGCCCGCGCCGACCACTGGGTGTGCAGCTCGCGTGTGGACGACGGCGTGGCGTTGGTGGACGGCCTGCTGCAGGACGGTGTCCTGAGCCCGCTGCAGCAGGCCGAGGCGCTGGAGGTGCGCGGCGATGCGCTGCTGCGCCGCGGCGAGCTGGCGGCAGCCGAGCGGGCGTTGCGCGAAGCGCTGGCGCGACTGCCGGCCGGTGTTTCACTGCTGCGCGCGCGGCTGCAGCTGGCGCTGGCGCGCAACTCCGTGTACCAAGGGCAGACCCTGGGCGCGGCCGACCTGGCGGCGCGCGCCGCACGCGCCTACGTGGCCCTGGGCGAAGCCGAAGGCGCCGCTCGGGCTACCTGCATGCAGGGTGCGGCCGAACTGCACGCCGGACGCAACGACCAGGCGCTGCGCCTGCTGCGCCGGGCACGCGAGCTGGCGGCCGCTTCGGGCAGCGTTCCGGTCCAGCGCGCCGCCATCCTCAACCTGGTCAAGCTGCTCACGCAGACCGGCGATCTGGCCCAGGCGCGCGCGTTGATGGACGAAGGCGAAGCCTTGTCACCCTTCTACGAGTCGCGCACCGCCGAGGCCGCGTTCGTGCAGGCGCGCTACTACACGCTGGCGTTGCAAGGGGAACGGCAGGCCGCGAGGGCCCTGATCCCACGCGTGCTGGCCGCCAGCGATGCTTGCGAAGAGGCCTACTGGCAGGCCGGCGCGCGCCAGTTGGTGGTAGACCTGCTGCTGCTGGAGGGCGATGACACGCAGGCGGCCACGTTGCTGGCGCAGGCAGCAGCCTGCGGCGCCGAAGCCGGCGAACTGATGCGCCGCGTGGTGGACGTCAAGCGGGCCTGGGCGGCACTGTTGGCTGGGCAGGCCGGCACTGCGCGTGCGCTGCTGGACGCGCTGGGTCCGCTGACCGATACCACGCCCTCGGACGCGATGGACGTGCGCCGCCACGTCGAGGCCGGGCTGGCCCTCGATGGCGGCGACGCAGCGCTGGCGCTGCAGGCCGTGCCCGACCCGGCGGCCGCAGGCACCGAAGAGGCCAAGGGCCTGCAATGGGCCATGCGGGTACAGGCCGAGGCCCGGTTGGCCGGCGTGCAGGCCGCCACCAGGGAGTCCGCTGAGGCCTGGCTGAGCAGCCCGGTTGCGCCGGTGCTGGAAGCTGACGTTCTGCGCCGCGCCCTGGCCGCGGCCGACGCCGGCGCGCCGCTGCTGCTGCGCTGAGCCGCCGCCGGCGGCCGCACCCCCTTGATCGAGGGGACGCCGCGCGGGCCGCGCCGCGCCCCCTGCAACGCCTTCGCAACGCTGCCGGCGGCCCAATACCCACAAGGCCCGCCCGGGCCGCGGGCAACCGGCCAGCCAGGCCGCACCATGCGACGCCTTCGAGGCTTCCCGCTGCGCCGGCGAACCGCAAACACCTGAGAGGACCTGGCCATGACACACCGATTCCCGAAGAGAACGGCCCTGCTGGCCGTGATGCTGCTGGGCCTGGGCGCGGCGGCACTGGCCGCGCCGGCAACGATTTACGAGCTGGCGCCGGTGACGCCCGGGCACACCGAGACCCATGCCGCCGGACTGAACAACCAGGCGCAAGTGGTTGGGCACTCGGCGGCAGAGGTGCATCTCGGCGGCGCCGTGCTGCGACAAAGCCTGCCCGCGTTCTGGAACACGCCCACCGGGCCCGCGGGCAACCCGGTACCCGGCCTGGCGCTGCCTTCCACGCTGGACAGCCACGGCACCGCGGTGGCCATCAACGACGCCGGCCAGGTGGCCGGCAGCTACAACGGGCGCGCATACCGCTGGACCCCCAGCTCGCCAGGGGTGTACGCCAACGCCGGCCTGGCGCTGGGCATGCCCGCCGAGCCGCACGCCCACAGCCAGACGGCGGCCGACATCAACAGCCAGGGTAGCGTGGTGGGCAGCTACTGGCGTTGTGCCTTCGACAACTGCGGCAACGGCGGCATGGGCAACACCCGAGCCTGGCGTTGGGACACCGCAGGTGGCGTGCAAGCCATAGGCCCCCACAGCGGCTTCTGGACCTATGCACAGGCCATCAACAACGCCGGTGACACGCTGGTCGCCAACACGCCGGCCAACAACAGCCGGCTGATACAGATCATCGCCGCCGACGGCACCGTCACCGACGTGCCGCTGCCCGGACACATCTCCGCGCTCGACGTCACGATGGACATGAACGATCAGCGGCAAATCGCTGCCACCCGTTTCGTCGGCGACGGCAGCGTCCGGCAGGCCCTGGTCTGGAGCGAGGGAGCGGAGTACGCTCTGTCGCACCTGGCCCCTGGCCTGGGGGGCCGGATCACGGCCATCAACAGCTTGGGCTGGGTGGTGGGCAGCGAAGCGGTGAGCGCGTCGGACTGGGTGGCGGCGCTGTGGGTGGGCACCTCGCTGGTGTTCGACCTCAACCACCTGTTGGATGCCGACGACGCCGAGCTTTGGCGACTGACCGAGGCCGTGGACATCAACGACCAGGGCTGGCTCACCGGCAACGGCTGGTACCGGTCCACGGTGAACGCCGAGTACCAGCGCCGCGGCTTCCTGATGCAGCTGAGCGCCGACTTCATAGGGGGCCTGCCACCGCCCGGGGAACTGTTCCCGCCGCCGTCGAGCCCGGTGCCGCTGCCGGGCACGCTGGCCCTCACGGCGCTGGCACTGCTGCTGACCGTGACGCGCCGTCAGAAAGCGTAGGACAGGCTGGGCCGCAAGCGTTCCGGGAAGTCATCTTCCTTCCCTCCGCCAAGAACGACTTCGCCGAGGTCGGCGTCCATGCCGCGATCGGCGGCGTCCTGCCGAGCTGGCGGCTGCTGCGGCACTGGCGCGCACTGCGGCCGCCACTCGCAGCGGCGACTCCCGCCTTCCTGGGATGGCCGCGGCCTCCCGCCGCGCCGATAGTGGCGGCACCACCCGCACCCGAGGAGTCCCGCCATGCCCACCCTGCGCCGCTGGATGCTGTCCGGCCTGCTGGCCGCCGCCGCCCACAGCCCGTCGCTGGCCGCCGCGCCGGCCTACGGCGTCACCGACCTCGGCAACATCTTCCCCACCGGCGTCAACGACAGCGCCTGGGTCAGCGGCTACGACGGGCGCGCGCTGCTCTGGCGGCCGGGCCTCGGGATCACGGACCTGGGCATCTTCGGCGCGCCGCCGGTCGGTGCCGTGTCCAACCGCGCCAACGCCATCAACAACGCCGGTCAGGTGGCCGGATTCACCTGGTCGACGATCGAGTCCGGCTACCGCGCCTTCCTGTGGCAGGACGGTGTCGGCCTGACCGACCTCGGCGACCTGCCCGGCGGCGCCACCGCCAGCCGCGCGGAAGCGATCAGCAGCCTGGGCGCCGCCGCCGGCCAGGCCGGCGGTCAGTTCAACAACCACCCGACCTACGGCTACCTGACCTTCGGCCACGCCGTGCGCTTTGCCGCTGCGGACGTGCTGACCGACCTCGAGGCCCATCCGGACGGCACCTTGAACAGCATCGCGCGTGGCATGAACGATCACGGCGTCGTCGTCGGCGAGCGCAGCGTCTCCTTCGGCACCCGGGCCATCGTCTGGGACGACAGCGGCGCCACCGACCTGGGTGCGCTGTGGGGCGTCGTCCCCGCTGGCGCCCAGTCGTTCGCGCGCGACATCAACAACCACGGCCAGGTCGCGCTGCAGCTGCCGCGGGCCGCCGGGGGCAGCACCGCCGCGCTGTGGCAGGCCGGGATCGGCTTCACCGAGATCGGTCGCCTCGCCGGCATGAACGACGCGACCGCCAACGCCGTCAACGACGCCGGCCTGGTGGTCGGCACCTCGGGCCAGCGCGGCTTCGCCTGGACCGCCAGCGGCGGCCTGGTCAACCTCAACGATCGCCTGGACCCGGCAACGGCGGCCGGCTGGCTGATCCAATCGGTCAGCGCCGTCAGCGAAAGCGGCCTCATCGTCGGCCGGGGCTGGCATCCCAGCGTGGGCTACACCGGCGTCCTGCTGACGCCGGTGCCGGAGCCAGCGACGGCGTTGATGCTCGCCGGCGGCATCGCGGCCCTGCTGGCCCGGCGCCGGTCAGGCACAGCGACGCGAACAGTGGCGATCGGAACTTCAATCCCCCTGGATTGCCCCCGAGGCCGGGCGCGGACCTGTCCGCAGAGCCATGAAGTGTCCTGAGGTTGGCGCGGCGCGCCAGCCGGCGCACCAGCCGCCGCTGTGGCTTGACGATAGGTATTCAGCCCACTCCGCGGCTGCATCGGCAGCCGCGGGATCAGGGTTCATCCGAGCGCATTGATCCTCGTACCGAAGCAAGGCCCTGGGCGGGGTGCAGGCATGAAGTGCGCTGCAACGCGCGAGATGCGCTGCTGCAGCGGCCAGAACGCGGCGCTGCGAGGCAGTATCCGGCAGCGGCGAGGCCGGCAGGTCATCATCGTGCGCAGCGGGAAACGGAACGAGGCTTGCGTGGTGATGCTGCCAGCCACGCTCATGCCGGAACTGCGCGGGCATATGCGCCACGCGCGTTCGCTCTGGGAAGCCGACCCGCGCACCGGCGTCGAGCGCCGCAACGCCGGCCTAGAATGGTCGCCAACCCCCCCCACCGCCCCAGCCCACGAGCCGCATCGCCGCAGTGAACGAGGACCTGAGCACGCTGGAGGCGCTCTACCGCACGATGGTGCGCATCCGCTGCTTCGAGGATGCCGCCGAGGCCGCGAGTCAGGGCGGCGTGAGCGCCTTCGGCGAAGCCGCGCACGGCCGGGCCCAGGTGCGCGGCCCCCTGCATCTGTCGACCGGGCAGGAAGCGGTGGCGGCGGGCGTGTGCGCTCAGCTGCGGCGCGAGGACTACCTGACCTCCACCCATCGCGGCCACGGCCACACGCTGGCCAAGGGCGCCGACCTCACGCGCATGATGGCGGAGCTCTTCGGCCGCGCCAGCGGCTGCAACGGCGGCAAGGGCGGCTCCATGCACATCGCCGACTTCTCGGTGGGCATGCTGGGCGCCAACGGCGTCGTCGCCGCCGGCCTGCCCATCGCCGTGGGCGCGGCGCACGCGCTGAAGCTGCAGCGCCGCGACGCGATCACCGCCTGCTTCTTCGGCGACGGCGCGATCAACCGCGGCCCCTTCCTCG
>JAIXKR010000149.1 GCA_026932235.1 Burkholderiales bacterium | reverse complement strand
CGCGCGCTACATCGAGCTCGGCCGCTGGCGGCTGCAGCACCTGCCGCGCGAGTTCAGCGGCCTGCGCCGGGTGGCCTTCGTCGTCAACTCGATGTCGGTCTGGCGCAGCGCAGCGCTGGCGCAACTCGGCGACTTCGACGAGCAGCTCGCGATCGACCACGTCGACACCGAGCACTGCCTGCGCGCGCGGCAGCGCGGACTCTCGATCTGGGTACACGGCAGCCATGTCTTCGCGCACGCGATCGGACAGCGGCGCCGCTATCGCCTGCTCGGGCGCGAGCTGCAGGCCACCGGCCATGGCCCTGCCCGGCGACGGCTGATCGGGCGCAACACCGTGCTGCTGATCAAGCGCTGGGGCTGGCGCGAACCCGCCTTCGCGCGGCTGTGCCTGCTGCGCCTCGCATACGAAGCGGCCGGCATCGTGCTCGCAGAGGACCAGCGCGCGTGCAAGCTCGCCGCGCTGCTCGGCGGCAGCGTCCAGGGCCTGTTCGCGCGAAGGCGTGCATGAGCATCTTGCCGGCCGCTGCCCTGGCCCTCGCCTGGACGGCGTATCTGCCGATCGGCTTGCAGTACCTGGCCCTCGGCGCCTGCAGCGCGCTCGCGCTGCGCTCGCTCGCGCGGCAGCAGCGGCTCGAAGCCATCGTTCGCCACCCGATCTTCATCGCTGCGCTGGCGCTCTGGGCCTGGCTTGCGCTCTCGAGCGCCTGGAGCCCGGCACCGGCGGCAACGATCGTCTCGCACCTGTGGATGTATGCGCTGCCGCTGCTTGCCCTGCCGCTGGCCTTCGCGCTCGAACCGCCAGCGGCACGGCGGGCACTGCTCCACTTCATCGCTGCCTCCACGGTCGTTGCCGCCTTCGTGCTGCTCGACGCGATCGACCTGCTCCCCTTGCCGGACGAGCTGCCGTTTCGCAGGCCGTTCGTCGACGTGCTCGGGAACCAGCGCATCGCGTTCTCGATCCTGCTCGCGCTGGCCGGCGTCATCGCCTTGCATCTGGCGATCGAAGCCCGCGAAGGCCGCAGCCGCGGCCTGCTGCTGGCGGCGACCTTGTTGTGCCTCGCGGCGCTGACCCAGCAGGACCGCCGCACCGGCATGCTCAGCGCACCGCTGCTGCTGGCGGTGCTCGCGCTGGCGCAACCCCGCATGCGCGGGCGCCGGATGCAGGTGCTCGTCCTCGTCGTGCTCGGCGCACTCGCGGTGACGCTCGGTTCGTCACACGTGCGTGATCGCTTCAACGAAGGCCTGGCCGAGCTGCAGGCTTACGATCCTGCGGGCCCGGTCGACACCAGCTGGGGCATGCGTGCGCGCATGGCGCAGGTCACCGGGGCGCTCGTGCTCGAACGTCCGCTGGTCGGCCACGGGGTGGGCAGCTGGGTGACACGGTGGCGCGAGCGCGTGCGCGGCGACCCGATCCTCACCGAGCACACGACGCCGCACAACGAATACCTGCTGCTGGCCGAGCAAGGCGGCGCCATCGCCCTGCTGCTGGCTGGTCTCCTGTGGGTGCAGGCGCTGCGCGGCGTCCACCGTCACGGCGCGGCAGCGCTGCCGGCGCTGCTCGTGCTGGTGGCGATGACCTGGGCCGCCGGCTTCAACGTCGTGCTGCGCGACGCCAAGTTCGCGCTGATGCTGCTTTCGCTTGCGATGATCACATGGGCCGCTGCGCGGGCGGCGCCAGCAGCGCGCCCTCCGCAGCCGCGAGAATCGGCCACGGCGAAGACCGGCGAGCGCGCCGCCGAACCGCCGACCCCGATCCGATGAACGCCGCCGACCCTGAGCTCCCGAGCCTGCTCGCAGAGGCCGACGAAATCTGCCTCGATCCGCGCCTGTCGGCGCTGTTGCGCCGCCATTGGCCGCAACTCGGGGCAGGTGCGGGTGCGGGCAAGCACCGGGCGCTGCAGCTGCGCGTCCACCCGGCCGACCAGATGCTGCTGCACTCGCTGCGCCACCATCGCGACGCCGCAGCCGCGGTCAGCCAGTACCACAACGTCGCGTTGCAGCAGTACACGGCAATGCGCCAGATCCTGGACGCCTTGCTGCCTGCCAGCGAGGGCAGCGTCTCGGTGCTCGACTTCGCCTGCGGCTGGGGCCGCCTGCTGCGGCTGCTTGGCGGCTGCGAGCGCGAGCTCGAGCTCTTTGCCAGCGAAATCCAGCCGGAGGCGCTGGATTACGTCGTCGGCAGCTTCGGCGTGCGGGGCCTGCCGTCGTCACTGGCCCCCGAGGCGTTCGAACCCGGCCGGCGTTTCGACTTCATCTGGGTCGCCTCGCTGTTCTCCCACCTGCCCGAGGATCTGTTCCGGCGCTGGCTGGCGCGGCTTCTGGCTCTGCTGACGCCGCGCGGCGTGCTGTGCTTCAGCGTGCACGACGAAGCCTTGCTCGCCCCGGGCGAGACACTGCCCGAGAGCGGGCTGCTCTTCAAGCCGATCAGCGAGATCGCCGAGCTCCAGGTACAGACGTACGGCACGACGACGGTGAGCGAGGCCTTCGTGCGCAGCATCGTCCTAGGGGTCACCGGCGCGACGGGTGATGCGCGCGCTCCCTGGCGCATCGCGAAGGGCCTCGCGCACGAGCAGGATCTCTACGTCGTCGGCGCTGCTTCGGCGCATGACCTCTCACCGCTTTCGGGCTTCCGCCGCGGCCCCTGGGGCTGGGTCGATGAGCGCCGCATCGAGCGCGGCAGGCTCGTGCTGGACGGCTGGGCCGCTTCGATCGACGACGGCGCATTGGCCGCGGTCAGCGTCCGTGTCGACGGGGTCGAGCATCGCTGTCCGACCGGCGTGCGGCGGCGCGACGTGCGCGACGCCTTCGCCGACGACCGGCTGCTCGATGCGGGTTTCACGCTGCGGCTGGAACTGCCTGCCGACGCGCGACAGCCGTGGGTCGAGGTGTTGGCGCAGAGCGAGCGCGGCGAATGCGCGCTGCTCTACGCGGGCTGGCCGGACGGCGGCCGCGCCGCGGCGCGAACCCATGTCTACCGGCGAACGCTTGCCCCGCACGAGCGGAGCTCGCTTTCGGTGCTCGCAAGCCTCGTCCCCGACGGCAGCCGCGTGCTGGACCTGGGGACCGGCAGTGGCGCGCTCGGCCGCTGGCTGCAGCAGCGCGGCTGCCAGGTCGACGGCGTCACGGTCAGCAGTGCCGAATACCCGGTGGCCCGCGACGGCTACCGACGGCTCGAATGGCTGGACCTCGAGGACGAGGGCTGGCCGCAGCGCTTCGCGCCGGCGAGCTACGACTGCATCGTCTGCGCCGACGTGCTCGAGCATCTGCGCGAGCCCGAGCGCGTGCTGCAGGCCTGTCAGGCGCTGCTTCGGCCCGGGGGACGGCTCCTCGTCTCGATCCCGAACGTCGCCTACGCCGGAATGATCGTCGAGCTGATGCACGGCGACTGGAAGTACGGCCCGGAAGGACTGCTCGATCGCACGCACCTGCGCTTCTTCACGCGCCGCTCGTTCGTTCGGCTGCTGCGCGAGCAGGGCTTTGCCGTCGAGCGCGTCGAAGCCATCGACGCGAGCTGGTACTACACCGAGTTCTGGACTCCGTTCGACCGGCTGCCGCCCGCTGTCGCACGCTACTTGCTCGCGCAACCCGACGCCTCGGCCTACCAGCTCGTCTTCGCCGCGCGGCGCCTGCAGGACGAGGTACAGGCGGCTGCAGCACCCGCCGCGATGCCCGCTTCCGATCCAGCGGTACAGGTCGCGGTCTACGCGAGCACGCTGGTGCTCGGCAGTACCGCAGGAAGCGACGGCACAGACGCCTTGCCGACCTTGCATGTTCCCGTACTGGGTCGCGTCGGCGCTGCGCGGCAGACGCTTTCGTTCGAGATTCCGACTGACTACGTGAACCGTATCGGCAGCGGGCGGCCGTACTGGCATCCGGCCGATCGGCCAGGCTACATGCATTTGCACGCGCTGACGCTGCGCGACGCGCAAGGCGAAGCGGTCTGGTCGTGGCGCGGCGATGCGCCGGGCGCGGCACTGGCGCTGCAGGGCGCGACGCGCCGCCAGCTCGAGATCGGCGCACCCGGGGATGGTGGCAAGCCGCTGCGGCTGCTGCTGACCGGCACGCAAGCCGGCATCGCGCTGCCGATGCCGTGGCCGCCCGAGCCCGCGTTGGGCGCAAGCGGCGCTGGTCCCTGGCGCCTCGACGTCGAGTGCGGCTGGCCGCTCTCGGCCGACTACCTCGCGCTACGCGAGGCGCTGGCGGGTGCGCCGCGGGCTCCGACCGACGAGACGGTCGAGATCATCGTCCCGGTCTACGGGGGCCTTGCGCACCTGCGCCGCTGCCTGACGAGCGTGATGGGGACGCTCGGCCAGCACCCCTGGCACCTGACCGTGATCGACGACGCGAGCCCGGACGCCGAGACGCGCGAGTGGCTGCAAGCCTTCGCCGCGCTGCACCCGCAGGTGAGCGTGCTCTTCAATGCGCGCAACCTCGGCTTCGTCGCCACGGTGAACCTGGGCATGCGCCTGGCCGGCCGACGCGACGTCGTCCTGCTGAACAGCGACACCGAAGTCGCCGGCGACTGGCTGGATCGCCTGCGCGCCGCCGCGTGGAGTCAGCCGCACGTCGGCACGGTGACACCGTTCTCGAACAACGCGACGATCTGCTCGTTCCCGCGCTTCTGCCAGGCCAACGAGCTGCCCGAAGGCTGGACCGTGGCCGCGCTGCACGCGCTCTTCGCGCGCACGCTGGAGGGCCAAACGCTCGAAGTCCCGACCGCGGTCGGCTTTTGCATGTACATCCGCCGCGACTGCCTGGACGAGACCGGCGAGTTCGACGCCGCCAGCTTCGGCGCCGGCTACGGCGAGGAGAACGACTTCTGCCTGCGCGCCAGCCGCCGCGGCTGGAAGCACCTGCACGCGCTCGACGTCTTCGTCTACCACGCCGGCGGCGCAAGCTTCAGCGAGCGTCAGCAGGCGCTCCAGGCCGCCGCGCTGCAGGCGATGCGCAGGCTGCACCCGCAGTACGAGGAGGTCGTGCGCGAGTTCGTCGAGCATGATCCGGCGCGGGAAGCGCGGCAGCGGGTCGCCGCTCAGCTCGCGCTGGCCGAACCGCGGCCGACGTAACGGACCCCGGTCGTCTTCGCGACCTCGACACGCCGCGCCTGCGCGGGCGCGTGGCGATGCTGAAGCCACGTCGTTCGCGCCGCCGCCTCCCCGCCCAGCGTCGTACGCGGAGCGTGCAAACGATGCGCCGCCGCGTGGTCGGCGGGATCGGCCTCGATGAGCCAGACAAGTGCCGAGGCCGCCGGCGCACCCTGGTCGAGCGCGGCCTGCAGCAACACCTCGGCATGGTCGGCGAAGGCGCGGACAGACTCGTCATCGAAGAGCAGCCACCAGTCGGCCTGCGCGTGCACCGCGGCAATCGTCTCGAGTGCCGCGTCGGTGGCCGGGAGCGGGCGAAGCGCAAGGCGCCCGCCTGCGCGTGCGCAGACCGCTTGCATGGCCCGATCGGTCCCGCCGACCACGAGCACTTCGAGCAGCGGATGGGTCTGCTGCTCGAGGCAGTGCAGCGTGGCGGCAAGCGCCACCGCGTCACCCGTCGCGCGCACGATCGCCGAGATGGCAGGAAGCGGCTCGAGGCGCTCGGCCTGGGCGAGGAAGGGGTGGAAGGAGCCCTCGCGCCGTTCCTCGTAGTCCCAGCCGTTGAAGCGCGGGACGAAGTCCGGTGCCGCTGCGCGGGTGCGTGCGAAGTAGCGCCGGTTGCGCGCGAACTTCAGCAGTGCCCGCACGAGGCCTCTGCGTCGCCCGGGGAAGGGCTGCGGTCCTTGCAACTCACGCAGCAGCGCGCGAACGCCCGTCGTCACGTCGGCGCGTGTGCCGAAGCGCTGGCGCAGGCAGAGGTTCGCGTAGGCGCCCTGCAGCGCCGCGAGCGGCTTGATCTGGCCCGCATAGTCGTAGGTGCGATGGACGACCGCGCACTGCGGCAGGTAGCGCAGCCGCCAACCCGCGCAGCGCAGCCGCCAGGAAAGGTCGACGTCCTCGCAGTACATGAAGAAGCGCGGCTCGAAGCCGCCGACTTCACGCAGCGCCCGGGTGCGCAGCAGCACCGCCGCACCGCTGACCCAGCCGGTCTCGCCGGTCACCGGGTCGTAGTCCTTGGGATGCTCGTAGGGAATCTGGCGCATCTCCCAGGCGGCGATCTGCAGGTCATCGGCGCGGGCGATCGCAAGGAGGCGTTCTAGGGCGCCGGGTTCGGGGATCGCGTCCTGGTTGAGAAGGAGGAGGAAGCGTTCCTTGATTTCCGCGAGCGCGGCGTTGACAGCAGGGCCGAAACCAAGATTCCCCTTCCCGCCATCGAAGCGGACGGATAGCCCACCGGCTCGTACTCGAGCGACAGATCCTTTCAGACCTGGCGTCTCGACGGCGTCGGAGTCGTTCCGCCACAGGACGAGTTGCAGAGGAATCGCGCTGCTGGCCTGCTGCAAGCTTCCGATGAGGGCTTCGAGCTCGAGCGCTCGCGGGTGATACAGAACCACGAGCGCGGCCACGGCGCTCTCTTCGTGCGCTCGTTGCGCAGTCTGCCGAAGTGGCCAGGCTCGACGTGACTCTGCAGTTGCGTAGGGCAAATCAGGGTTTGCTGAAGTCGGAGGCGAACTTCGCGATGGCGTCTGCGTCGACTCTGGCCCCAGACAGCAGTTCTTTGAGCTTGCTTTCGCGCGCAGCCGCCTGCGCCTGCGCCTGGACCTGGCGGATGAGATCGGGCTCGACTTCCTCGAACGAGCGCGTGCCCCCAGGGCGCTTTTCCGTCAGTCGGATTAGATGCAGGCCAAAGCGCGTCTCGACGATGTTGCTCAGCGCCCCCGGTGCCTCCAGCTTCCGGACCGCCTCTTCGAATTCCTTCACCATCTGCCCGGGGCCGAACCAGCCGAGATCACCGCCTTTGGACCCGCTGGCCGTGTCGGCGGACTGCGATCTTGCGACGTCTTCGAAGGCGGCACCGGCCTTCAGTTCCGCCAGGAGCTTCTCCGCCCGCTCGCGATCGTCCGCAGGGTCGGTGGTGCGCGCTACGAGGATGTGGCTTGCGCGAAACTGCTCGGGCGTTTGCCAGCGCTTGGGGTCGAGATCGTAGATTTCGCGTGCGGCCTTGCGCGCGTCGGCGGCGCTGGGCAGATTGGCGAGATCGATTTCGACGAGGCGTGCCTCGGAGAGGATGCGCTCGCTGGACTGCTGAATCAATGCGACAACGATCGGATCGCGGTCGAGTCCGTCGCGGCGCGCCTCGGCGGCAAGCTCTCGCCGCACGTAGAGATCCTCGGCCTGTTTCTGAATGACATCAGGACGAGACATCAGGGCCTGGCGGGAAGCCAAGGGAAGGCGATGCGACGCGGCCTCGAGATCGAGCGTCGTCACGGCATCGGTGGGGCCTTGAAGAAGGGCGACCGGGTCGGCCGCAAGTGCGACGCCCGAGAGCATCGAAAGCGCAGCAGCCAGAAGGGTCTGTCGGGGGCGAAAGCTGATCCTCGTCATGGTGGAGATAGGGGCGGGATAAGAGAGGTCGGCCCGCGGGCGCCAGTGCTGCCTGGGCTCATTGGCTTCGGGAAAACAGAAAAAGGGCGGGTTGCCCCGCCCTTTCTTTCCGCATTGGTGGTTGACGCCGTTTACGGACGGGTCGCGCGGTGCGGGAAGGTCTGACCGTAGGTCGCCGACACGCCCGGGAGAGCGGCACCATTGTTCAGGAGCGACATCGCTGCACCGGTGATCGGGAGACCCTTGCCGCCAAGACCCGGCGTGGCCAGTCGGACCCAGCCGTTCTCGTAGGCGACCGTCAGGTCCTTGCGAGCAACGGTCGCGCCGAGCACGGAGGCAGCACCGGCTGCGTTGAAGCTGAGGACACTCGCTTCACCGCAGAAGGTCAGCGGAGCCGCGGGCTCCCCGGGGGAGATCACGAAGTCGGTCGAGGTGGCGACGAAGCGCTCTTCGCGGTCGGCCGTGACGGCAGCGCGCAGATGGCTGAGGTTACCCGGCGCGCCGGTCAGATCGCCGCCGGCGACGCTGATGCCGGTGACGCAGATTTGACCGTTGGTGGTGAGGATGTTGCCGCCAACACCTGTCTCGAAAGGCTCGAAGTAGTTGCTTTGGCCAGCGATAGCCACCGGCGCCACCACGGCCGCCACGGAGTCACGATTGCGCAAGTCGGTGTATACGTTGGCCCCCGTGCCCGCAGGTGTACCCCCAGCGTAGTTGCGAGCCACGTTGTAGCGACGGGTCGGCATCGAGAAGACCCAGTCGGTCTTCGCCGCAAGCCCTGCCTCGGTATTGAACTCGTTCGAGATCGAGTTCAGCGCCAGCGCCTGCGTCAACAGGAAGGCCTGTGTCTTCGTCTCCAGACCATTGTTCGTTGTCGGGAGGCGGCCGGTGGCCGGGGCGATGTCCGCGTTCAGGTACGGCGTCGAGAGGTCAGGGAAGTCGTACTGCGCCGCGGTGACGGCCGGCGTACCCGGGACGAGTCGATCTCCCGTGTTGTCGACCACCGAGTTGCTGGCAACACCGCCACGCAGCAGCGGGTCGGTCGTCCAGGCGCGCGCGTTGACCGCCGTCACGCCGGTTGCCGCCTGCGGCGAAAAGACGACGTTGCCGTATCCGGCCGCACCAGCGGCGGTGCGAGCCTCAACGGCGGTTGCCGCGCCGGTGTATGTCGACGAACGCGGCACGTTGATGATCGTCCAGTTGGCCATCAAGCCGGTAGTGGGCACGTCCAGACCCTTGTGGCGGGCGGTTCCGACGTGCGCAGTCGCGCCGGGAGGAGCCACTGCCGGGTCGCCAGTGAAGCCGGTCGGGTCAGAGGCGAGGCGGGTGAACGCAGCACCGGTGCAGCTGCGCGGCGTGCCGTTAACATGCTTGATCATGTTGAACAGGGTCGCCGTCGTCGGATCCGACGGGTCGTACTCGACCGTCGGCGGGATGTCGGCCATGTTCAGGATCTCGACGTACCCTTCGCTGGCCTGCTCGGCCTTCTGGGCCGCAGTCAGCGAGGGATTCAGGCGCGTCGTGACGAACGATTGCTTGATGTTGTTGGGCAGCGTGCAGCTATTGTCCCCATGAGCAACCTTGGGCAGGCCGTCAGCGCCCTTGGTGACGGCGAACGCGAACACGTCACCCGGCGACATCAGCAGCGTGAAGTCGAAGACGTCGTCGGAGTTCGACGCGCCACGGAAGCGGACCTTGACCGCCTTGCCGTTGCGCATGTCGCTGTTGACGATATTGATGTAGGTGTCGTTGCCGTTCTGCACCGAGTAGTAGGGCACGACGAGGATGTGCCCGATGCCGTCGGTGTTCACGCGCAGGACCGTCGCCGGCGCGGCACCGGTACGGGCGTTCGTTTCTGCGACCGTCTCATCGACAACGGTTGCGGACGCGTCAGTGTAAGGACCAACGACCGCCGCATCCGCGACGCCGACCAGAGCGAGACCACTGATCGCGGCCGCCACGGTCTGGGCAACAAGGGTTTTCTTCATACGTTGACTCCGCTCTAGAGATTGATTAGCGAACCTGAAGCGATCACGCTTCAAAAAATATAGCACAGGGGTAGCGCCGGGAACCGCACAGAAGCGCCGTTCTGGCTCATTGTTGAAATTTCACAACAGGCTGGATCGGTTGCTCGATAGCTGCACTCCTCCGAAGTTCTGCGACGCGTATCAACTGGCGACCCTCGGGCAAACGGATCGGGGGCCGGAACAGGTCAGGGGCGGTAGACATGCCACCACTGCCCCCCATCCAGAAGCCACGTCTCGTCCATGTGAGACTCGATGGTACCCATTCTCGCGCCGCGCAAAAGAGGAACATGCTCGATTGCGATGCGGGCGAGGCATTTTTCCGACGTCTCGCAGTGCACCTCGGCCACGCGCGCGCCCTTCCATGAAGGCGCCGCAACGAAACCGGCTCGGTACTGCTCGGCCGTCACGAGTACGCGGCTGCCGGGACTGAGGAAGGCGTATGCGGCGTCGAAATCGCCTCGTCGCAGCGCGTCGACGCGCTCCTGTGCGCGAATACGCACCCTGTCCTCGGGAGCAGCCGGCTCGATCCCCGCGCAGCCGAACAGACCAAGCGACAGTAGGAAGAGCGCGCCGCTACGGCGCACAAGGTGCGGGACTCTGAGGTTCATGCAGGTTCGGCGCAAAAGGAGCGAATCGGGAATTCTTCACATCGCATTGTCACCGGGTGACAACAGCGTAGGGTCGGGTGAGGGCGGCAACGGCAGCGGCGGCGGCGGATAGAGGCCGCGCATGCGCTCGCGCAGTTCGTCGCCGATCGCCCGGGCGTCCTGATCGGAGCGCGCCACGCGCGGCGTGATGACGACGAGCAGTTCGGTTCGGTTCTTCGAGCTCGTCTTGGTACCGAAGAGTGCGCCGAACACGGGCACCTCGTGCAGGCCGGGGACGCCGGAGGAGCCGCCGGTGTCGTTCTCGCGGATGAGGCCGCCGAGCACGACCGCCTCGCCCGAGCGCACGGCGACCTTGCTCGAGAACTGGCGCTGCAGGAAGGCGCGCTGGCCGGTTGCGGCATCGATCGCACCGACGTCGGTGACGGCCTGGTCGATGGCCATCGTCACCATGTCGCCCGAGCCCACCGAGGGCGTGACGGCCAGCGCAACGCCGGTGTCCTTGTACTGGATGCTGGTGGTACGCACGGTGCCCTCGGCGCTCAGGGTCTCGCTGGTCTGGACGGGCTGCTGGTTGCCGACGGTGATCTGCGCGGTGTGGTTGTCGAGCACCATCATCGAGGGCGAGGAGATCACGCGCACGAGCGACTTCTCGGCCAGCGCGTTGAGCACGGCGCGCACGTTGCCGACGCTGTTGCGCAAGGTGTAGGAGAAGCCCGCCAGCGGCCCGCCGAGCACGCCGCCGGCCACGCCGCTGAGCACGCTGGTGCCGGTGCCGCCGCTGGCGCGCGTGTCGCCGAAGGTCCACTGCAGGCCGTAGGAGGTCTCGTCGGTGAGCGTGACCTCGACGATGCTGGCCTCGATCAGCACCTGCGTGGGCGGCAGGTCCAGGCGGTGCAGCGCCTCCTCGATGCGCTCGAACTGGGCGGCGGTGCCGTAGACGAGGATGGCGTTGTTGCGCTCGTCGGCGACGACGCGCAGGCCGCCGAGCAGCGGCAGGGCGCTTGTTGCGGCGGCGCTGGCCGTAGCTGAGCCGACGGCGCCGCTGGATGGGGGCCTTCCTGCCCGCGGCGCGCCGGCCGCGAGCGCAGCGCCGCCGCCCGCGCCGCCCAGGGTGACGCCGCCGGCCATCGCGCCCGTGGTGCGCGTACCGCCTGAAGCGACCGCCAGCCCCGGCGCAACCCCGCTGCCGGACGCGGAGCCAGGCGCCTGCTCGCCGCCCCCGAAGATACCGGCGAGCACCTGCCCCAGGTGCTGGGCCGAACCGTTCTTCACCGGGTAGACGAAGAGACGCTGTTCGTTCGCGCTGCTGCCGGGGCGATCGAGCCGCTCGATCCAGCGCCGCGCCTCGTCGAGATAGCTCGCGCGCGAGGTGACGACGATGACGCTGTTCAGGCGCTCGATCGGCAGCACGCGCACCGCTCCGAAAAGCGGATGCGGCTCCGTTGCAGCGGCACCGCCGGCCGCGGCAGCTGCCGGTGCTGCACCCGTGGGCGCGCGGGCGGCCTGCGCGGCAGCAGCCCCGCCTCCGGGGCTCATCAGCTGAAGCGCCTGCTCGACATCGCGGACGCTGACGTACTTGAGCGGAAAGACGCCCACCGACATGCCCGCCAGCAGGTCGACATCGAAGGTCTGCACGAGGCTCAACCAGCCCTCGGCCTGCGCCCGGCTCCCGGCAAGCACCAGGAGGTTGCGTACGTTGTCGACGCGCAGGATCGCGTCGGGCGGCGCGACCGGGCGCAGGATGCTCGCCATCTCCGCTGCGCCGATGTGCTTGAGCGGCACGATGATGACGCCGCTTCCCGGCGGCAAGGCCTCGTTGGCGACGGCCTGGCGCACGGCGGGCGTGATCGCCTTCAGCAGTTCAGGCTTGCCGATGTGGAACACGCCGCGGGCATCGCGCGCGAGCACAAGGCCGTTGGCCTGCAGCGCCGACTCGAGCAGGAACAAGGCCTGATCCGGCGAGATCTGCTGGGCGGCGGAAATCGTCACCCGCCCCTCGACCGGCGGATGCAGCATGTAGTCGAGCTTGAGCAGATCACCAAGGATCGCGTGCACGGCTTCCCGCAGCGGCGTGTCCTCGAAACGCAGGTCGATCGCGGGGCCCTGGAGCGCAGGGGGCGGCGTCGGCGGCGCGGTGACGCGGTCGCTGCCGATGATCAGGCGCGGCTTCGACTCGTCCGCACCCTCCGTGGCGGCATACGCGCTCGGCGCCAGGCCCGGGGCAAGGCCGGCAAGCCACGGCAGGCTCATCACGAGAAGAGCCGCAAAGCGTGGGGGTCGGATCTGGTGCATGGCTTTCACGTCGACTCAGGGTTCTGGAAGCGGGGGCAGTCCGGTACGCGCGCGCAACACGTTCATGCGCCGCACGCGTTCTCGCAGCTCGCGCTTGTCCTGCTCGCGCATCGCCTGAGCGGCACTCATGGCCGTCGGCGTCTGCGTCGCACCGGGAGCCGTGCCGGTGACCGCCGCAGGTTCATCGGCCGCCGCGCGGCGCAGCGTGTAGGTGTGCTCGACCTCGCCCAGCGCCAGCACCGCCTCGCCCGGCCGCAGGGCCTTGAGGATCCAGCGACCGACGGCGTCGCCGATCTTCACGCGCTTCACCTGGCCGTCGATGCTCACGATCATGCCGCCCTTGCCAACCGTGCCGTCATTCCCGCCAGCCGGATCCTCGTGGCTGCCGTAGAGGCCCAGCACGCGCAGGTCGGGCGGCGTGTCGACCACGGGCGCGGCGCTGGCGGCCTGCGGGGGCGGCGGTGGACGGCGCGAGGGCGAGAACAGCGGCTGCTCGAGGGTGGCGACGTAGCGCGCCACGTCGACCCCGGTGGCCGGGAGCGGGGCCCCGGCGTCGAGCGCAGGCGGCACCGGGGCGGGCGGCTGCCAGCGCAGGTCGACCAGGCGCCCTTCGGGGGTGAACCAGCGCGACGCCAGCCCGAGCCCAAGGCCGAGGTTGACCAGCAGCAGCAGCGCAAGCGTCCAGCGTCGCATGTCATCCCGCCCCGGGCCGCGAGCGCAGCACGAAGAGCTGCAGTTCGGCCACCACGCGCGGCGGCGCGGCTTCGCTGGCCGAAGCGCCCTGCAGCGCAAAACCCTCGACGAAGACCGAGGGCGTGAGCGTCGGCAGCGCGGCCAGCGTGGCCTGCAGCACGGCCAGCTCGCCGTCGACGCGCACGGCGATGGGGATGCGGTCGAAGCGGTCGACGGCGCGGGCAGGCAGCACCTGCAGGCTGAGCACGTCAAGCCCCGGGCGGCTGAAGAGCTCGCGCACGCGCTGCTGGGCGTCGTTGCCGGCCTGGCTGGCGTCGCGCGTGGCCGGGTAGGCGTGGCGCAGGACGTCGCGCTCGGCCTGCTGCACCGCCTGCTGCAGCCGCTCGCGGCTGCCCGCAAGGCCCTCGAGTCTTGCAATGCGAGGCTCGAGCGTCTGCAGCAGCTGCGCCCAGGCGTGGTGGCGCTCCCACACCCACGAGCCGGCCAGCGCCAGCAGCGCGCCGAGCAGCAGCAGCCAGAAGGCCGACGCCAGGACCAGCGCGCGCCGGGTCGCGGTCATCGCGGCTCCCGGGCGGAGGCAGCCGAGGCAGCGGCCGAAGCGGCGGCCGAGGCAGCGACCGCAACGGCCGAAGCCGACGTTGCGGCAGCGAGGGGCGCGGCTGCCGGCGCGGGCTCGACCGCCGAAGCGGCCGGCCGCAGCGCCTGTGGCTGCAGGTTCATCTCGAGGATGAAGTTCTCGCGGCCGGCGGTCATGCCGCGCGTGGCGGCGGCGGGCGAGCGCACGTCGCGCAGCAGGGGCTCTGCACTCAGGCGGTTCATCAGCGCCGCGGTGTTGGGCGTCTGGCCGGTCAGCATGAGCTTGTCGCCCTGCAACTGCAGGCGCTGCACGAAGCTGTCGCTGGGCACGGCCTGTGTGAGCAGGTCCAACACCGCCAGCGGCTCCACGCGCGCCTGCATCTGCTCGTGCAGCGCGCCCTGCTGCGCCTGCGCCTGGGCGAGGGCCTCGCGCTGCGCCAGCACCGGCGCCAGACGCTGCTGTGCCTGGTCGTAGGCCGCCTGCGCCTGCAGTGCGCGCAGGCGCAGCTGCAGCGTCGGCGTGAGGAGCACGGCGATCGCCAGCAGCAGGGCGCTGACGAGCAGCAGCCCGCCGAGCCGGCGACCGCGCACGGCAAGGCGGTGCCGGGCCGATTCGCCGAAGCCCTGCAGCACGACGGGCCTTGCGCCGCGGTCCAGCGCCCAGACCTCGGGGAGAGCGTCCAGCCCCAGCGCAGCGGCGTCGAGCCGCGCCTGCACCGCCTGGCGCGTCGTCATCAGGGCGACCGCGCCCTGCGGGGTGGCACGCCAGCCCCAGACGAGTTCGGCGGCATCGAAGGGACTGATCGCGCGCACGGCCAGGGCAACCGCCTCGGCCCGGTCGGCCTCGGGCAGCGGCGGCAGCGGCACGCTGCACTCGAGCGTTTCGTCGGCCGGCACCTCGACGGCGACGAAGCGCGCGGCCGCGCATTGCGCGGGCGTTGCGCCCTCGCGCCGCCGATCTCCGAGCCAGAGCGAACGGCTGCCGTCGGCGTGCAGGAGGACCACCGCAGGCTCCGGCTGCAGCCAGGACAGGGGCGGCAGGCGCTGCATCTCGCGCCAGGGCTGCACGAGCAGCGCGCCCAGGGCCGCCAGGCCCGGGCCCGACAGGGCGCGCGAAGCGTCAGCCGCCTGCGTCGACATTCAGCGCCCCGGACCGGGCCAGCCGCCATTGGCGGGCGCGAAGGATCTGCCAGGGCGCGCGCTCGCGCGGCTCGGCGCCCGGGTCGGGCGCGGGCCGGAGATCGACGTCGCGCTGGACGACGACCGTGGCGCCGTCGCCGCCGGGGACGTACGCGGTGAAGCGGTAGCGGCTGCTGGCCGTGGCATCGATGAACTCGGCTTCGAGACGGGTGGTGTCGACCCCGGGGCGGCCGGCGTCGCGTTCGTCGGCCACGCGCCGGGCGATGTCGGCACGGCCCCTGGCCAGGACCAGCAGCACCTCGTAGGGGGCGGCAAGGGCGTTGACGCGACCGCTCCCGGCGGAATCGATGGTCACGAGGGGCGCGATTCTAGCAAGCAGGCCGTAGTCGACCCCGGGCAGCGCGAGCAGTTCCTGCACCGCCTGCAAGCGGTTGTGACTGCCGTCGGGCAGGCGCTGCTCGCGGCGGGCGAGCAGCGCGGCGGCCAGCGCAGCGGCGGCACGCTCGTCGAGCTGGCCCGCCTGCCGGAACAAGACCGCCAGCAGCGGCTCGGGTGCGGCGTTGAGGTCGATCAGCCCGGCCAGCGGTAGGACCTCGACCACGACGTCGCGCCCGCCGTAGCCCACCGGCACGCGCTGCAGGCGCGCCTGTCCCTCGGCGTGGCTGCGCTGGCGCTGGATGAGGAGCTGGATCGCCGCCTGACCGATCGCGGCGTCCAGCGTCAGCGAGCGCGTGGCGCCGGCCAGCCGCAGTTCGCTGCGCTGCGCGTGGACGAGGCCGAGCACGAGGACGGAAAGCGCCGCGACGGTCCACAGCACGATGATGAGCGCGACGCCACGCGCGCTGCCGGCGGCGCGATCAGGGCCGGTCATTGCGTGCTGCCACCGATCACGAAGCCGGCGTCGGCGCGGGAAGGCACGCGCAGCGGCAGCACCACGGGCGGCCAAGGGCCGGCGAGCGTCCCGAGGTCCAGCCGCAGGCGCGCCGGCAAGCGCTCGTGCGCACTCCACGCGGGCTGCCACCCAGTCTGCAGCCCCTGCCCGCCGTAGGCGATCGCCAGGCGATCGACGCCGCGCACGAGCACGCGCGACTCGGCGCCGGCCCAATCGGGAAACGCCGGGGCCTGCGGGCTCCAGGGCGCATGACGCAGCACCAGCGCGGTGCTGCCGTCGTCCAGCGTCTCGGCGGCAAGCCGCAGGGCGTGGCGCCCGCCAACACCGAAGCGCGCCGGCATCACCGCGATCCACGCCAGCTGCTGCGGCCCGGCATCGAACAGCAGCGCGCGCGACGAGCCTTCGACGCGGGCCGCCGAGACGGCGGCGAACAGCTCGCGCAGAAATGCGACGGTCAGGCGCATCTCGTCGATCTGCTCGACCCGCGCATCGACACGCTCGCTCGACTGCGAAAGCCCGCGCAGCGATGCGCCGAGCGCCAGCACGATCAGCGAAAGCACGGCCAGCGCGACCATCACCTCGACCAGCGTCAGGCCGCGCCGGGCCTTGCGCGAGGGTCTCACGGCCGCTTCTCCCCGGGCTCGGCGAGCGCCTGCGGCAGCAGCGTCGCCAGGGTCAGCATGTGGCCGTCGCCGCGGCCGGGCCAGCGGATCGCGATCCGCACCTCGTGCAGCAGCGGCGCCGCAAGGTCCACGCCAGCCGGCCTGGGCAGCGGCGTGCTCTGGACCGACCAGGCGAGGCCTGCCACGCTGCCCTGCTCCTGCCAGCCCGCGGCCGGCACGGCGTCGCGGCTGTCGAGGATGGACTGCGCGAGCACGGTCGCGCGCTGCTGCATCTGCAGGTCGGCCACGCCGCGCAGCACGCCGGCGTCGACCTGGTAGAGCAGCGCCAACGACATGGCGAGGATGGCCATCGCGACCAGCAGCTCGAGCAGGGAGAAGCCGCGCGCGCCGCGGCGGGCACGGCGGGCGCGAGGGGCGCAGGGCGTCATGACGGCAGCGGCGTCTGCGACACGGCAGCGGAGAGCCAGTCGACCGTGATGCGCACGCCGCCCGCGCCCGGACGCAGCACGTCGACGCTGCCGCCGGTGGCGCCGCCCTGCGGCAGGAAGCGGATCGCCGCCAGGCGCTGGCCGCTCGCCTCGCTCATCTCGATACCGGCGACGATGACGTGCATCTGCAGCGGCTCGGGCAAGGCCCGCAGCGCCTGCGGATCCGGGCCGTAGCGGCGCCCGGCGAGGTCGACGTAGAAGCGCGTCTCCCGGCCCTCGACGAGGGCGCGCTCGCGCGCTGCGCGCAGGCCGGTGACGACGCTGCGCACGGTGTCGCGGTAGGCCATGCCCTCGCGCAGCTTCTGCAGCGCAGGCGGGACAACCGCAATGGCCATTGCGGCGATCGCCAGCGCGACCATCAGCTCGACGAGCGTGAAGCCGCGCGCCGCTGCCGCCGCGTTCGCGCCGCGCCGGGCCCGCCCGGCTTCAGCGGGTGTTGCGAAGGTCGGCGTTCTCGCCGTCGCCACCGGGGGCGCCATCGGCACCAAGAGACTGGATCAGCGCCGCCCCGCTCTCGAGCTTGTACTCGTAAGGCTTGCCCCAGGGATCGACCGGCACGCTGCCCTTGAGGTAGGGGCCGGCCCAGCCGGAAGCGACGCTCGCGGGCTTGGTGACGAGCGCCTGCAGGCCTTCCTCGCTGCTCGGATAACGGCCGACGTCGAGCTTGAAGAGCTCGAGCGCCTTGTCGAGGTCGGCGATCTGCACCTGCGCGGTCTTGGACTTGGCGCCGCCGAGCTGGTTGAGGACGCGCGGGCCGACGAGACCGGCCAGGAGCGCGAGGATCGCCAGCACGACGAGCAGTTCGATCAGCGTGAAGCCGGCTCTGCGGCGGCGCTGGAGAGTCGGGGAGGAAGGCACGATGGCTGTCAGACGCTGCGCACGCTGCGAGGTTCCGTGAAAAGGGCGCCCGGGACACCGGCGCCATGCGGGAAGACCCGAAATTATGCCGCGATCTCGTTGACCGACAGGATGCCGAGCAGGATCGAGACGATGATGCCGGCGATGACGACGCCGAGCACGACGATGAGCAGCGGCTCGAGCAGCGCGAGGGCGCGCTTGATGCCGGCCTCGACGCGCCGGTCGGCCACGCGCGCGTACTCGAGCAGCATCGGGCCGAGGCGGCCGGTCTCCTCGCCCACCCGCACCAGGTTGACCGCCAGCGGCTCGAACTGGCGCGTGTCGGCCATCGCCTGCGCCAGCCGCGTGCCGCTCTTCACCGGCATCAGCATGCCGC
>JAIXKR010000034.1 GCA_026932235.1 Burkholderiales bacterium | reverse complement strand
GCAGGTCGAGCGAACCGCGCACGATGTGGTAGCGCACGCCCGGCAGGTCCTTCACGCGGCCGCCGCGCACGAGCACGACGCTGTGCTCCTGCAGGTTGTGGCCTTCGCCGCCGATGTAGGAGATGACCTCGAAGCCGTTGGTCAGGCGCACCTTGGCGACCTTGCGCAGGGCCGAGTTCGGCTTCTTCGGCGTCGTCGTGTAGACGCGCGTGCAGACGCCGCGGCGCTGCGGGCAGTCCTGCATCGCAGGGGACTTGCTCTTGATCACCTCGACCTGGCGGCCGTGGCGCACGAGCTGGTTGATGGTTGGCATGGGTAACTTGTTCCCGTTTGAAGTCACACACTCTTTTCGGGGAGAAGCCACCTGCGCCGGGGTCAGGCCGGTCGGGGCGCTCCCGCATCCTTCGCACGGCACGCGCCGGGAAAAGCCGCAGAGAAGACCCCCGCTGCAAACGATGCTGCAGCCCGATGCTCGACAAAGAGCGCGGCAGAACCTGCCGAAAAGCCCGCCATTATATCCACGACCGTGCAATGCGGCAAGCGTCGCGGAGGGCATGGCGCGCAAGACCTCCTGATACGAAAAGGGGCCGGGTCACCCCGGCCCGTGGAGCACGCGGACGATGCCCGCGCGGCTTCAGTCGGCGGTGTCCGCGCCCGGCGCGGCCTCCGCCGCCGTGGCGGCATCGACGTGCGCCAGCTGCACCGCCGCCAGCTCCTCGGCTTCCTGCAGCGCGATGGCGCGGCGCTCGCTCTCGTCCATCTCCTCCTTGGCCTTGCGCGCCTGGTGGAAGGCCATGCCGGTGCCCGCGGGGATGAGGCGGCCGACGATGACGTTCTCCTTGAGCCCGCGCAGCTCGTCGCGCTTGCCCATGATCGCCGCCTCCGTGAGCACGCGCGTGGTCTCCTGGAAAGAGGCCGCGGAGATGAACGAGTCGGTGGAGAGGCTCGCCTTGGTGATGCCCAGCAGCACGTCGGCGTGCGTGGCCGGGATCTTGCCGTCCGCGCGCAGCCGCTCGTTGGTGTTGAGCAGCTCCGAGCGCTCGACCTGCTCGCCGGCGATATAGCTGCTCTCGCCCGGGTCGACGATCTGCACGCGGCGCAGCATCTGGCGCACGATGACCTCGATGTGCTTGTCGTTGATCTTCACGCCCTGCAGGCGGTAGACGTCCTGCACCTCGTCGACGATGTAGCGCGCCAGTTCCTCGATTCCCAGCAGGCGCAGGATGTCCTGCGGGTCGGCGGCGCCGTCGACGATGAGCTCGCCGCGGTTCACCACCTGGCCTTCGTGCACGAGGATGTTCTTCTCCTTGGGGACCAGTTCCTCGTAGACCTTGCCGTCGGGGTCGGTGATCTGCAGCCGCACCTTGCCCTTGGTCTCCTTGCCGAAGCTCACCGTGCCGGTGATCTCGGCCAGGGTGCCCGCGTCCTTGGGACTGCGCGCCTCGAAGAGCTCGGCCACGCGCGGCAGGCCGCCCGTGATGTCGCGCGTCTTCTGGCCTTCCATCGGGATGCGCGCCAGGACCTCGCCGGGGGCGAGGTCCTGGCCGTCGCGCACCTGGATGAGCGCGCCCACCGGGAAGCCGATGGTCACCGTGTGGTCGGTGCCGGGAATCTTCACCTCCTTGCCCGCGGCGTCCACCAGCTTCACCTGCGGACGCACGACCTTGGTCGCGCCGCGGCGCTTCGGATCGATCACCACCAGCGTCGACAGTCCGGTGATCTCGTCGACCTGCTTGGCCACGGTGACGCCTTCCTCGACGTTCTCGAAGCGCGCCTGGCCGGCGAACTCGGTGATGATCGGGCGCGTGAGCGGGTCCCAGCTCGCCAGCGCCGTGCCGGCCTTGACCTGCTGGTCGGGCTTGATGTGCAGGATGGCGCCGTAGGGCAGGCGGTGGCGCTCGCGCTCGCGGCCGTGCGGGTCGGAGATGACGATCTCGCCCGAGCGCGAGATCACGACCAGGTCGCCCTTGCCGTTGGTGACGTAGCGCATCGTGGTGTTGAAGCCGATGATGCCGTCGCTCTTGGCCTCCACGCCGCTGGCCACCGCCGCGCGCGAAGCCGCGCCGCCGATGTGGAAGGTCCGCATCGTGAGCTGCGTGCCGGGCTCGCCGATCGACTGCGCGGCGATGACGCCCACCGCCTCGCCGGCATTCACCAGGCCGCCGCGGCCGAGGTCGCGCCCGTAGCACTTCGCGCAAAGGCCGTAGCGCGTGTCGCAGGACAGCGGCGTGCGCACCTTGACCTCGTCGACACCCGCGGCCTCGAGCGCATCGAGCGCGCCTTCGTCGAGCATCTCGCCCGCGTCCAGCAGCAGCTCCTGCGTCTCGGGGTGCAGCACCTCGATCGCGGTGACACGGCCGAGCACGCGGTCGCGCAGCGACTCGATGACCTCGCCGCCCTCGACGAGCGCGCGCATGCTCATGCCGTTGCTGGTGCCGCAATCGTTCTCGGTCACCACCAGGTCCTGCGTCACGTCGACCAGGCGCCGCGTCAGGTAGCCCGAGTTCGCCGTCTTCAGCGCCGTGTCCGCCAGGCCCTTGCGCGCGCCGTGCGTGGAGATGAAGTACTGCAGGACGTTCAGGCCCTCGCGGAAGTTGGCGGTGATCGGCG
>JAIXKR010000096.1 GCA_026932235.1 Burkholderiales bacterium | reverse complement strand
CTGTTGCGGCGCAAGCTGGCCGAACTGCTTGGGGAGACGGCGTGAGGCGGCGTGCGGACGCGCGAGCGCCCAGGCCGCAGTGCCGCGCGCAGGGGAGCACGCGATGACGTCCGGTCAGCGCCTGTCGACGCAGCGCGAAGGCAGCACGCTCGTCGTCACGCTCGACCGCGCGCCGGTCAACGCCGTCGACGACCGGCTGCTGGTCGAGCTCGACGCGGCGATCGACCTCGCCGAGGCCGACGAGGGCATCTGCCTGCTGCACCTGCGCAGCGCGCACAAGGTCTTCTGCGCCGGCGCCGACCTGGAGTTGATGCGCTCGTCGATCGCCACGCCCGAAGGCCGCAACCGCATGGTCGCCGTCGTGCTCGAGATGCAGCGCGTGTTCGCGCGCCTGGAGAACCTGCCCTGCGTGACGATGGCCGAGATCGGCGGCGCGGCGCTGGGCGGAGGCTTCGAGATGGCGCTGGCCTGCGACTGGCGCATCGCCGCCGACGAGGCGCGCGTAGGGCTGCCCGAAGCGGGCCTGGGTCTGCTGGCCGCGGCCGGCGGCACGCAGCGCCTGACGAACCTGGTCGGCGTCGGCGTGGCGCGGCGGCTGATCCTCGGCAGCGAGACGCTGACCGGGCGCGACGCGCTGCAGCTTGGCCTCGTGCAGTGGTCGGTGCCGCGCGCCGAGCTGCCCGCGGCGGCACGGGCGCTGGCCGAGCGCTGCGCAGCGATCCCGCGCCACACGCTGGCCGAGAGCAAGCGCTGCATCGCGCTGGCGGCCGCCGCCCGCGGCGACGGCTTCGCTGCCGAGATCGCGGCGACGCGGCGGCTTTACGATCATCCCGAGACGCGGCGCCGCGTGGCGGCCTTTCTCGACAAGAACACAAGCAACCCGAAGGAGAAACCATGACCTTGAAGAACAAGCTCGCCGTCGTCACCGGTGCCGCATCGGGCATCGGCCGCGCCACGGCCACAGCCCTTGCCGCCGCCGGCGCGAAGGTGATCGTCGCCGACATCGCCGCCGAGCCGGGCGAGAAGGCCGCTTCCGAGCTGCGCGCCGCGGGCCACCAAGCCGAGTACCTGGGCGTGGACATGACGTCCAATGATTCGATCAACGCCTTCGCCGAGGCGCTGAAGGCCAGGCACGGCAACGCCGACATCCTCGTCAACGCCGCCGGCTGGGGCCGCACCGCACCCTTCTGGGAGGGCACGCCCGACTTCTGGGACAAGGTCATCGCGCTGAACTTCGTGGGGCCGATGACGCTCGCCAAGGCGCTGCTTCCGGCGATGATCGAGCGCAAAGCGGGCAAGATCATCAACGTCTCGAGCGACGCCGGCCGCGTCGGCAGCCTCGGCGAGACCGTGTACTCGGGGGCCAAGGGCGGGCTGATCGCCTTCACCAAGGCGCTGGCGCGCGAGGTCGCGCGCTACGGGATCAACGTCAACTGCGTCTGCCCGGGGCCCACCGACACGCCGCTGATGGCGGCCGTACCCGACAAGGTCAAGGACGCGCTGACCAAGGCGATCCCGATGCGACGCCTGGGACAGCCGCAGGAGGTCGCCGACGCGATCGTCTTCTTCAGCGGACCCGGTTCGGACTTCATCACCGGCCAGGTGCTGAGCGTCAGCGGCGGGCTGACGATGGTCGGCTGAGGCGGCGATGAGCTACTCGCTGCCCGAATTCCTCGCGCACGCGATTGCGCTCGAGCGCGAGGCTGCCGAGCGCTACCTCGAGCTTGCGGACATGATGGAGTCCTACCGCAACGACGAGGTCTCGCAGCTCTTCCGCGACATGGTGCGCTACTCGAACATGCACCACGACTCGATCGTCGAGCGCGCCAAGGGCATCGCGCTGCCCGCGCTGCGCAGCTGGCAGTACCGCTGGCGCCAGCCGCCCGAGGTCGGCGGCGAGGAGGCCTTCGATCCGGGCCTCAACGCCTACGACGCGCTGCGCTACGCGCGCGAGAACGAAATCCGTGCGCGCGACTACTACGTGCAGGCGGGCAAGGAGTCGAGCGACGCCGAGGTCCAGCGCCTGGCCGCCGAGTTTGCCGCCGAGGAAGCCGAGCATGTCCAGGCGCTGGAGGAGTGGCTCGCGCGCACGCCGCGCCCCTCGGCGACCTGGGAACACGACCCCGACCGCAGCGGCGCGGCCTGACATCTGCACCCGGCGCGATCCCGACCGTACCCTCACGAACCCTTCAACCGTCCAGGAGAAACACGATGAAGCGACTGCAGCTCGCCGGCTACAAGGCCAAGCACTTCGAATACTCGGCCAGCGGCAAGGTGGCCACCATCCGCCTGAATCGCCCCGAGCGCAAGAACCCGCTGACCTTCGATTCCTACGGTGAGCTGCGCGACCTCTTCCGCGAGATGAACTACGCCACCGACATCAAGGCGATCGTCTTCACCGGCGAGGGCGGCAACTTCTGCAGCGGCGGCGACGTGCACGAGATCATCGGCCCGCTGGTGAAGATGGACATGCCCGAGCTGCTCGAGTTCACGCGCATGACCGGCGACCTGGTCAAGGCCATGCGCCAGTGCCCGCAGCCGATCATCGCCGCGATCGACGGCATCTGCACCGGCGCCGGCGCGATGATCGCCTGCGGCTCGGACATGCGC
>JAIXKR010000013.1 GCA_026932235.1 Burkholderiales bacterium | reverse complement strand
TGCTCGCCGAGATGACGGCCGGCGACTCCGGCATCGGCTACCTGATGCAGACCGCGGGCAGCCAGCAGCGCATGCCGCTGGCCTTTGCCGGGCTGGTGACCATCGGCGCCATGGCGATGGCCATGTACGAGCTCTTCAGCTGGGTCGAGAAACGCACCACCGGCTGGGCGCACCGCGGCAGCCAGGCCGAGTGAGCACCCCCAGGGCCGGGCTGCGGCGGATCAACCCGCGGCCGATGGCGACGGTCGCGCGACGCAGGGCCCGAAGGCACGCTCGAGGCGCTCGGGCGGCAGGCTCTTCAGCCGCGTCTGCAGCTCGGCATCGGCCTCGGGCGCGCGCAGCCACTGCTGCGTGGCGCCCAGCGGCAGCGGCACGACGCGCGCATCGTGCACGCCCTTGGCGCCGAGGCCGGCGAGCGCGGTCTCGGCGCCGTAACGGTCGCTGAAGTTGCCCAGGCGCAGTCCCGGAACCAGGGTGGACGGCGTGGTGATCTCCTCGAAGCGGACTCTCAGCCTCGTCAGCTCCTCGGCGCGCGCGCGCATCGATTCGCGCTCGGCGAAGCGGCCGATGACCACGCCCCAGGTGTAGCTGCGGGCGACCAGTTCGCGCACCACCGCGCCCTCGGGCACGCCGTGCTCGGCCAGCAGCGCCTCGGCCGCGCGCGCCGCCGCCTCGGTGAAGGGACCCGCCTCGAGGCACACCGGCGGCGACTCCTGCCCGGAAATGCCATTCTGCGCCGCGGGCGCTTCGCCGGCGACGACGGCCGACGCCAGCGCGGCGCTGGCGGCACCGGCGCTGAGCACCCGGATGCGTTCGGGCTGCACCTGCATCGCCAAGCGCCCGGGCTCGCGCCCCTCGCCTGGCGGCGGCAACCAGGGTGCGAGCCAGCCCTGCGTCCAGGCGAAGAAGCCGGCGTTGGCCAGCAGCAGCAGCAGCACGAGCCGGCGCAGCATCTCAATCCTCCCTCGCAGCGGCAGCCGGCCGCACGCCGACCTCGCCGCCCACCAGCAGCGCCACGCCCGCGGCGTGGCGCAGGCGCAGCGCGCCGTCGGCGTCGATGCCTTCGGCCACGCCCTCGACGACGCCGACGCTGGAGTCGCCGTGGGCAGCGCGCACGACCCGGCCGCGCAGGAGGTCGCGCCCGGCGTAGGCCGCGGCGAAAGGCGCCAGTCCCTCGCGCTCGAAACGCAGCAGGGCGCCCGCCAGGACCGGAGCGACCCGTGCCAGCAGCGCGGGCGCATCCAGCGCAGGCGCAATCTCCTGCACCCCGGCGCAACCGCTGTCCATGCCTCCGACGCCGGCCAGCGGTTGCACGTTGAGGCCGACGCCGACGACGCAGGCGCGATCGCCGCGCGGCAGCGGCACCGTCTCGATCAGGATGCCGCCGAGCTTGCGCCAGGCGTGCGGCGCATCGCGCAGCCAGAGGTCGTTGGGCCACTTGAGCTGCAGCCGCGCCGGCTGTGGCTCGATGGCGTCGGCAAGCGCCGCGCCGAGCGCCAGCGACAGCCCCGACCAGTCGCGCGGCGACAACGGCAGCGCCAGCGAGAAGGTGAGCGAGGCGCCCGCCGCCGAGATCCAGCTTCGGCCCGCGCGCCCGCGCCCGGCGGTTTGCGCCTCGGCCACGCGCAGCACCGGCGTGGCTTCGCCGCCACGCAGCCGCTCGCACAAGTCGGTGTTCGTCGAGCCCGTCGACGCCACGATCTCGACGCGCAGGCCCGGCAACAGGGCTTGCAGCGCCGGGGCCAGCGCATCGGCCTGCCAGACGAGCGCGGGCGTGCTGCTCACGGCCGTGGTGGCTGCAGAGCGTCGCGGGGCAAGGCCAAGCCGGCGCCGAATCAGCGCCGCCTGGGGGCGAGCATGGTGCCGCGGCAATTCGGGCTGCCGCAGCGGCAGGCGTACTCGCGCTTGAGCTTGGGCGTGTAGCGCGCGTCGATCACCAGGCCGTAGTCGTAGAAGAGTTCCTCGCCGGGCGCGATGTCGCGCAGCGCGCGGATGAAGACCCGGCCCTCCTCCTCGTCGGCCTCGCAATTGGGATCGCAGGCATGGTTGATCCAGCGCGAGGCGTTGCCGCCGAACTTGGCGTCGATGACGTGGCTGCCGTCGTCGAGGCTGAAGTAGAAGGTGTGGTGCGGATCCTTGGGATCGTGCGGGTGGCGGCGCAGCGCCTCGGGCCAGTCGATGACTTCGCCGGTGTACTCGAACAGCGTCTGGCCCGCGGCGATGGGCTGCAGCGCGTACACCCCCTTGCCGTGCACGCCCGAGCGCCGCACCTGCAGACGCCTGCCCCCGTTGCGGCCACGGTGGCCGGGCCTCGCTTGCGCGCTCGTCTTCATTCGGTACATTGGGATCATGGGTGCGCGCGCCTGCGTGCGCGCGCGAGGAAGACGCATTTTAGGCACGCGCTCGGCGCGCGCATTCATCGACCGCACATGGCAAAGACCCTCATCATCGCCGAGAAGCCCAGCGTGGCGCAGGACATCGTGCGCGCGCTCACGCCGGTGGCGGGCAAGTTCGAGAAGGGCGCCGACCACTTCGAGAACGAACAGTACGTCGTCACCTCCGCGGTCGGGCACCTGGTGGAGATCAAGGCACCCGACGAGTACGAGGTCAAGCGCGGCAAGTGGAGCTTCGCGCACCTGCCGGTGG
>JAIXKR010000168.1 GCA_026932235.1 Burkholderiales bacterium | reverse complement strand
CCGGCAGCGAGCCCGCGCGGCGGATGATCCGCGAGGCCACGTCCAGGCTCTCGGCATGCTCGAGCTTGGCTGCCTCGCCGAGCTGGCCGAGCACGGTGATGCCGCTGGCGCCGCAGCCCAGGTAGAAGTCGACCAGGCGGTCGATCGAATCGTGGTCGATGCGGCCGTCGTCGTGAAAGGGCGTCGGGGCGATCGGGTAGACGCCATGGGCGTCGTTGCTCAGGCGCATGGTCGTGCAGGTTCGACAACAGGGCCGACATTGTCGGCGCAAGGCGCGCGGCCGGCGGCGTGATCTGTGGTTCGACCCGCGGCGCGCGCTCAGTCGGCAGCCAGCGGCAGCGGCTGCAGCCGGCGGTCGAGCCAGTCGCTGATCGGCTGCGGGCGGTCGAAGAGGAAACCCTGCAGGGCGTGGCAACCATGGGCGCGCAGGAACTCGGCCTGCGCCGGCGTCTCGACGCCCTCGCCGACGACGTGCAGGCCCAGGTGCCCCGCCACCGAGAGGATCGCCTGCACGATCGCCGCGCCGCTCGCGTCCTCGGCGACGTCGGCGACGAAGCTGCGGTCGATCTTGAGCTCGTAGAGCGGCAGCTTCTTGAGGTAGGCCAGGCTCGAGTAGCCGGTGCCGAAGTCATCGATCGAGAAGCGCACCCCGAGCGACGCCAGCTCCTGCATGCGCGCCAGCGTGTCCTGCCAGTCGTCGATCAGCAGGCCCTCGGTGACCTCGAAGACGAGGCCGCGCGCGTCGGCGCCGGTGCCGCGCAGGCTGTCGCGCACGCACACAACGAAGTCATCGCGCCGGAACTGGTGCGGGCTGACGTTGACCGAGAGCTGCAGCCCGTTTCCCGCACGCTGCAGCCGCGCCAGCGCCTGGCAGGCGCGCCGCAGCACGAAGTCGCCGAGCGCCACGATCAGCCCCGTCTCCTCGGCCACTGGGATGAAGCGCGCGGGCGAGACCGGGCCTCGAACCGGGTCGAGCCAGCGCGCCAGCAGTTCGCCGCCGATCTCCCGGCCCTGCACGTCGTACTGCGTCTGAACGTGGACCTCGATGCCGCCGGCGACCAGCGCGCGCCGCAGATCCTGCTCGAGCGCCAGGCGTTCCTCGACCTCGGCCTGCATCTCCGCCTCGAAGAAGGCGATCCGGTTGCGGCCGCCGGCCTTTGCCCGGTGCATCGCGATGTCGGCCTCGCGCAGCAGGTCCTCGGCCGACTCCTCGCCCTTGGGGAAGAGCGTGATGCCGACGCTGCCGCTGCTCGCGTAGCGCACGCCGTCGATATCGCAGGGGCGCGCGAGCAGCTCGCGCAGCTTGTCGGCCAGCGCCCGGGCGTTGCGGCCCGCGGCGTCGGCCTCGGTGGCCAGCGGCGCGGCCAGGACGATGAACTCGTCCCCGCCCAGTCGCGCCACGACGTCCTCGGTGCGCAGCTCGCGCGCCAGCCGCGCCCCCAGCTGGCACAGCAGCCGGTCGCCCACCCCGTGCCCGCGCGCATCGTTGATCTGCTTGAAGTTGTCCAGGTCGACGAACATCAGCGCGCCCACCTGTGCATGGCGTCGCAGCGCGGAAAGCGCCTGCGCGATGCGCTCGAGGAGCAGGCGCCGGTTGGGCAGGCCGGTCAGCGAATCGTAGTGCGCGAGCTGGTGCAGACGCGCCTCGGCCTGTCTGCGCTCGCTCGTGTCGCTGATGAAGCCGTGCCAGAGCACGCTGCCGTCGTCCAGCCGCTGCGGCTGCGCGCGGCCGTGCAGCCAGCGCAGGCCGCGTGCGGGAAGGACGACGCGGAACTCCTGATCCCAGGGCGCGAGCGTCCGCGCCGAGGTGCGGAACGCGGCACGGAGGATCGGCATGTCCTCCGGATGGATGCAGCGAAAGAAGGGCTCGGCATCGTTAAGCACGCTCTGCGGCGTGATGCCGAAGAGCTCGCGCAGCCCCTGGCTCGCGAACGGGAAGCTGGACCGCCCGTCGGGATCGTGCCTGAACTGGTAGATCACGCCGGGCACGTAGCGCGTCAGCGCATCCAGCAGCGAATCGCCCGACGCCGGCACCGGCTGCAGCATCTGCGGAGGCGACACACAAGAGAGCTCGGCGCAGCCCGAAGCGGACGTGGGGTACAACAGGCCGGCGCTCACAGCCCTGCTTATCGGTCGCCCCATGCACACACTTGAGGCAGGTCACGACGGCAGCGCGGCCCAGGTCGGCCCACGACGCGCGGGACACAAGCGAAGACCGGCGCCGCGTGAGGCATCACACAGGCGTCCCGACGCCTCCTGCGGTGCTGCCGCGCCAATGGTCAGTGGTCAATGGTCAATGGCCCACTGGCCAATGGCTCGCAACCGGTCGCTGTAGTACCGTATCGCCACCCATGCCGCACCGATCCCGCGCCTCGTCTGCCGACGCCCCGCGGGCGCGGCTTGCTCCGCGCTATCTGGCCGGTGTCGACGGTGGCGGCAGCGGCACGCGCGTGCGCTTGCAGGACGCGCTGGGCCGGTGCACGGCGGGCGTCGGCAGCGCGGGGCCGTCGAGCCTGTCGCAGGGCGTCGAGCAGGCGTGGCGCCATGTCCTCGAGGCGCTGGATGCGGCCTTTGCAGACGCGGGGCTTGCCGCCGTGGCGCCCGGGGAGATCGCGATCGGCCTGGGCCTGGCCGGTGCCGAGAACCCGCGGCA
>JAIXKR010000098.1 GCA_026932235.1 Burkholderiales bacterium | reverse complement strand
TCTCGGAGATCTGGTCCAGGTACTGGCGCCGCCGCGTTTCGTCGAGCCCCGGCGCGCGCGCGAGGTCGGCCAGCCCCAGCATCCCGTGAAGCGGGGTGCGCAGCTCGTGGCTCGTGTTGGCGAGGAAGGCGCTCTTTGCGCGGCTCGCCGCCTCGGCCTCGTCGCGTGCGCGCGCCAGCGCCGCTTCGATGCCGCGCCGCTCGGTGACGTCCTGCACGACCCAGAGCGTCCCGCCGCCGCTCGGGTGTTCCGGGTCGATCGCCTTGGCGATCGCGTGCGCGACGAAGCGGCTGCCGTCGCGCCGCCGGCCCTCGACGTCGGCCTCGATCTGTTCGCCGCGCGCCAGCCGCGCCGCGAGCGCCGCGTCCGCCTGCGCGAACACGCCTTCGTCGCCCCAGATCACGTCCTGCGGCTGGCCGACGAGCGTGCCCCGCTCCCAGCCGAAGATGTGCTCCATCCAGGCGTTGGCAAGAACGAACTGCTGGCCGCGCGTGACCGCGATCCCGATCGGGGCGGTCTCGAGGATCGCCTCGCGTTCCTGCCGCTCGCGCTCGCTGGTCGTCACGTCGCGCGCGTTGATCACCAGGTACTCGCGCCGGTCCATTCCGAAACGCGCGCCGGAGACACGCATCAGCACCGCCTGTCCGGCCTTGGTGACGAAGGTCGCGGCCTGCTCCTGCACGCGCTCGCCCTGGCGAAGCTGCGCGACGAAGTCGTCGCGCAGCTTCGCGTCCTGCCAGATGCCGAGCTCGACCCAGGTGCGGCCGACGACCTCGGCGGCACTGTAGCCGGTGAGGCGCTCGAAGCGCTGGTTGACCATCAGGTAGCGGCCCGTGGCCAGGTCGGTGAGCGTGATCACGTCCGGACTCATGGCCACCAGATGCGAGAGCGTCGCCTCCGAGCGTCGCACGGCCTCCTCGGCCGCACGGCGCTCGGTGTCGTCGACGTAGATCGTCAGCACCGCGGGGCCGTCGTCGGCCTCGACGCGCACGCCGGTGGCGCGCACCGAGAGCCGGCGCCCGAAGCGACCGGTGACGCGGAAATCGGCCACCGGCAGACCCTCGCCGATCGGCAGCTGATCCAGGTGCTCGGCGCGACGGCGCGCGCGCTCGCGCGAATCCCCGCTCTCGTAGCGCGCGAGCAGGTCCACGCCGATCATCGACGCCAGCGACTCGAAGCCGAAGAGCTCGACCGCCGCCGGGTTGGCGTCGATCACGCGGCCGGTGCGGTGCAGAACCAGCGGCGTCGGGATGCGCGAGAAGAGCTCCTGGTAGCGCGTCTCGGTCGCGGCCAGCGCCTGGCGCGCGCGAAGCTCAGCGGTGACGTCGCGGGCCACGCCCCAGTAGCCGGTGAAGACGCCGCGCTCGTCGAAGCGCGGCTGGCCGCTGACGACGAGGTGGCGCACGTCGCCACTGAGCGGCCGCCACTGCACGGGCAGGTTGCGAAACGGCGCGCGCGTGTCCAGGTCGGCCTGCAACAGGTCCAGCGTCTCCTCGCTGCAGCCGAATTCGGGCAGTTCCCAGGGCACGGCGCCGACGGGCGGCTCGAAGCCCTGGCCGGGAGGCACCTGACGGCGCGAGCTGGTGGCCACGACGCGGTAGCGTTCGTCGATCTCCCAGTAAGCATCCGCCGCGATGCCCAGCAGGCTGCGGAAGCGGTGCTCGCGCTCCTCGGCGGCGCGCGTGTGCCGCGCAACGACGCGCGCCATCGCCAGGCCCGCTGCTGCTCCTGCGATCAGCACGACCAGATGAACGAGCGTCTGGGTGACGACGCCGACCCCGGCCGGCAGCGCCTTTGCCGGCGTGGCGGCCGCGACGACCACGACCGCCAGCGCCATGATCGCCACGACCGGCAGCGCGAAGCGACGTCGCAGCAGCGCGCACAGGGCGCAGGCCAGCAGCGTGTGCAGCGCGAAGGCCGCTGCGGTCAGGCCGCTGCCGACGAAGACCGCCCCCAGCGAAGTCGCGGCGACGGCCAGCGTGACCATCGCCGCCAGCGCCCACTCGACCCACTGCTCGGACACGCGCGCGCACGCCAGGCTGCCGAGCGCGAGCAGGCCGAAACACGCGAGCAGCAGCCAGCGATGCTGCGCCGGGAGCACGAGCTGCGTGGCGACCATCGCCGCGGCCGCGGCGCCCAGCAAGGCCAGGCCGTAGAAGAGGTAGCGGGCGATCAGCGGCGGCACCGCCGCCCGCCGACGCGCGTCCAGCACCCGCGAGTCGGGGCGCACACGTTCGAAGACCGAGTCCGGCGCCTCGGCCAGCAGCGATTCGTCGATCTGGGTTTCGGGGGACAAGACGACTGCACCCGGTGAATCGCGGAGCATGCCTCGACAGCCGCGATTGTCACCCCCGTCAGAACCGGGGAAAGCGTGCGATCCTGCTCAAGCCGCGGTGCCGCATGCAGCCCGCAGTTCGTCGCGTGCCGCGATCGCTGCCGCGCGCGCGGCTGCAGCGAAGTCGTCGCCGGCACCCGCGTAGAGCACCGCGCGCGACGAATTGACGACGATCGGCCCCTGCGTGCCGCGCGCGTCGCCGCGCCAGCCGGCGCGCACGGTCGCCGCGGCGTCGCCGCCCTGCGCGCCGATGCCCGGGATCAGCAGCGGCAGCGTCGGCGCCAGTTCGCGCACCCGCTGCACCTCGCGCGGGTAGGTG
>JAIXKR010000014.1 GCA_026932235.1 Burkholderiales bacterium | reverse complement strand
AATCGGGGCAGCGCAGGTAGACGTCGGAGAGGAACTGCATCTCCACGCGCTCGAAACCGCTGCCGCCGCAGGTCGGGCAGCGCCCGTCGCCGGCGTTGAAGCTGAAGGTGCCGGCGCTGTAGCCGCGCTCGCGCGCCAGCGGCACTTCGGCGAAGAGCTTGCGGAACTCGTCGAAGGCACCGACATAGCTGGCCGGGTTGCTGCGCGCGGTCTTGCCGATCGGGCTCTGGTCGACGAAGACGGCATCCGCGAGCTGCTCGGCGCCGAGCAGGCGGTCGAAGGCGCCCGGCGCCTCGGTCGCCTTGCCGAAGTGGCGCGCCAGCGCCGGATGGAGCACGTCCTGCACCAGCGTGCTCTTGCCCGAGCCGCTGACGCCGGTGACGACGACCAGGCGCTGCAGCGGCAGCTCGAGCGCGACACCCCGCAGGTTGTGCTCGCGCGCGCCTTCGAGCACGAGGCGCGGCGTCCCCGCCTGCACGAGGCGCCGGAAACCCAGGCTCACCTGCTTGCGCGCACCGAGGTAGGCGCCGGTCAGCGTCGGCGCGCGGCGCGCCTCCTCGGGCGTGCCGTCGAACACGATCTGCCCGCCGCGCTCGCCGGGGCCCGGGCCCATGTCGAGCAGCCGGTCGGCGGCAAGCATCACCGCCGGGTCGTGCTCGACGACGACCAGCGTGTTGCCGGCGTCGCGCAGGCGCTGCATCGCCTGCACGATGCGGTTCATGTCGCGCGGGTGCAGGCCGATGCTCGGCTCGTCGAGCACGAAGAGCGTGTTCACGAGGCTGGTGCCCAGCGCCGTCGTCAGGTTGATGCGCTGCACCTCGCCGCCGGACAGCGTGCGGCTCTGGCGGTCCAGCGTCAGGTAGCCGATGCCGACGTCGCACAGGTACTTGAGCCGCGTGCGCACCTCGGCCAGCAGCAGCGCAAGCGCCTCGTCGAGCAGGCCCTGCTGCAGCCGCAGGCCGTCGAAGAAGCGCAAGAGGCGCTCGATCGGGAGCTGCATCAGGTCGTGCAGGCAAAGGCCCGGCAGGGCCTCGAGCTGCGCGCGCGTCCACTTCACGCCGGTCGGCATGAAGCGCTGCGTGGGCGGCAGCACGGCGTCGGCGTCCGCGCGGCTGCCGATGCGCCACAGCAGCGCCTCGGGCTGCAGCCGCGCGCCGCCGCAGGCGCTGCAGGGCGTGTAGCTGCGGTACTTCGACAAGAGCACGCGGATGTGCATCTTGTAGGCCTTGCTCTCGAGGTAGCCGAAGAAGCGGCGGATGCCGTACCACTGCTTGTTCCAGTCACCCTGCCAGTGCGGGCTGCCCTCGATGACCCACTCGCGCTGCGCCGGCGTGAGCTGGCACCAGGCGGTGTCGCGCGGGATGCCGGCATCGCCCGCGTACTTCATCAGGTCGTCCTGGCACTCCTTCCAGGCCGGCGTCTGCAGCGGCTTGATCGCGCCGCCACGCAGCGTCTTGCGCTCGTCGGGGATCACGAGCCCGAAGTCGACGCCGATCACGCGGCCGAAGCCGCGGCAGGTCTCGCAGGCGCCGAAGGCCGAGTTGAAGCTGAAGAGCGCGGGCTGCGGGTCGGCGTAGCGGCGCCCGCTCTCCGGGCAGTGCAGCCCGGTCGACCAGCGCCAGACCTGCTGCAGTTCGTCGACGTGCACGTCGAGCTGCCCGCCGCCGCGCTTGAGCGCGGTCTCGATCGCCTCGGCGACGCGCGCCGTCTCGACCTTGCCGAAGCGGAAGCGGTCGGCGACGACGGCCAGGATCTTGCGCTGTCCCTCGACGCGCTCGCCGTGCACGCGCGTGAAGCCGCTGGCGGCGAGCCACTGCTCCTGCTGCTCGGCGCTGGTGTCGGCCGGCAGCTCGACCGGGAAGCTGAGCACGAGGCGCGGGTCGCCCGCGGCTGCGGCGCGCTCGCGCAGGTCGTCGAGGATGGTCTGCGCCGAATCGTGCCGCACCGGCAGCGCCGTGTCCGCGTCGAAGAGCTGCGCGGCGCGCGCGAACAGCAGCTTCAGGTGGTCGTTGAGCTCGGTCATCGTCCCGACCGTGCTGCGACTGGTGCGCACCGGGTTGGTCTGGTCGATCGCGATCGCCGGCGGCACGCCGTCGACACGGTCGACCGCCGGGCGGTCCATGCGGTCGAGGAACTGGCGCGCGTAGGCGCTGAAGGTCTCGACGTAGCGCCGCTGCCCCTCGGCGTACAAGGTGTCGAAGACCAGGCTGGACTTGCCCGAGCCGCTGACTCCGGTGACCACCGTCAGCTCCCCGGTGCGGATGTCCAGGTCCAGGTTCTTCAGGTTGTGCTGGCGGGCGCCGCGGATGCGGATGACACCGGAGGGCATGGCAATAGGAGGCCTGAATGACGAGGCGAACCTTTCATTCTAGGCAGCGGCCTTGTCCCCGCTTCGATCATGCGGACCGGGCGCGACCCGGTCCTCAGGCCGTCAGCCCATCACGGCAGCGAGTGAATCCGCTCTGCGCCTGGCCGCCCTGCCGGACGAGGTCCGGATCGCGCCCAATCGGCGCTTGGACGCGTCAGGGTTGGTAACCCGAGCGCTGCACGACCGGCGCCCACTGGGCGCGGTAGGCCTTGAGCATCGCGGCGGTCTGCTGCGGCGTGCTCGCTACCGGATCGACCTTGGCGGCGCGGAACTTGCGCTTCGTGTCCTCGTCGAGCATCACTTCGC
>JAIXKR010000061.1 GCA_026932235.1 Burkholderiales bacterium | reverse complement strand
ATGCTCGTCATGAGCAACAACTTCCTGCAGCTCTTCTTCGGCTGGGAGGCGGTGGGCCTGGTGTCCTACCTGCTGATCGGCTTCTGGTACAAGAAGCCGACGGCCATCTTCGCCAACCTGAAGGCCTTTCTCGTCAACCGCGTCGGCGACTTCGGCTTCATCCTGGGCATCGGCCTCATCGTCGCCTACGCCGGCACGCTGGACTACGCCGAGGCCTTCGCCAAGGCGGACGAACTGGCGGCGCTGAGCTTCCCCGGCACCGACTGGGCGCTGCTCACCGTCACCTGCATCTGCCTCTTCGTCGGCGCCATGGGCAAGAGCGCGCAGTTCCCGCTGCACGTCTGGCTGCCCGATTCGATGGAAGGCCCGACGCCGATCTCGGCGCTCATCCACGCCGCGACCATGGTCACGGCGGGCATCTTCATGGTGGCGCGCATGTCGCCGCTGTTCGAGCTCTCCGACACCGCGCTCAACCTGGTGCTCGTGGTCGGCGCCATCACCGCGCTCTTCATGGGTCTGCTGGGCGTGATCCAGAACGACATCAAGCGCGTCATCGCCTACTCGACGCTCTCGCAGCTGGGCTACATGACGGTGGCGCTGGGCGTCTCGGCCTACTCGGTGGCCGTGTTCCACCTGATGACGCACGCCTTCTTCAAGGCGCTGCTCTTCCTCGGCGCGGGTTCGGTGATCATCGGCATGCACCACGACCAGGACATCCGCAACATGGGCGGCCTGCGCAAGTACATGCCCATCACCTGGATCACCTCGCTGCTGGGCAGCCTGGCGCTGATCGGAACGCCCTTCTTCTCGGGCTTCTACTCCAAGGACAGCATCATCCTGGCTGCGCAGGCGAGCGACCTGCCGGGCGCTGGCTTCGCGACCTTCGCCGTCGTCGCCGGCGTCTTCGTGACGGCGTTCTATTCGTTCCGCATGTACTTCCTCGTCTTCCACGGCGAGGAGCGCTTCCGCCACAAGCCCTTCCCGGGCGAGCACGACCATCACGGGCATGTCCACGTGCCGCACGAGACGCCGCCGGTGGTGTGGGTGCCGCTGGTGCTGCTGGCGGTTCCATCGGTCGTCATCGGCTTCCTGACGATGGCGCCGATGCTGGTGGGCGACTTCTTCAAGGACAGCATCGTCGTCGATGCCGCGCGTCACGGCGCGATGGCCGAAGTCGTCAAGCATGCCGGCCACCCGGTCGAGATGGGCCTGCACGGCTTCGTCGGCCTGCCGTTCTGGCTCGCGCTGGCAGGCGTCGTCACTGCCTGGGTGTTCTACCTCAAGGCGCCGGCCATTCCCGCGGCGCTGGACAAGGCGCTCAAGCCGCTGCGCATCGTCCTCGAGAACAAGTACTACATGGACTGGTTCTACGAGAACGTGCTCGCGCGCGGTGCGCGCCTCGTCGGCACGGGCCTGTGGAAGGGCGGCGACCAGGCCATCATCGACGGCGTCGTCATCGACGGCTCGGCGCGCGCGGTGGGCGTCTTCGCCGGGTTGCTGCGCCTGGTGCAGACGGGCCAGCTCTACTGGTACGCGCTGGTGATGGTGCTCGGGATCTTCGGGCTCATGACGTGGCGCCTGTGGCCCTACCTGAGCGCGGCGCTGTGAGGGCCGGGCGGACGAACGGCATAGAGAGAGAACAATGGGTCTGCTGAGTCTTGCCATCTGGGTTCCGATCGCCACCGGCGTGCTGCTGCTGGCCATCGGCCGCGATCACAACGCGGGCACGGTGCGCGTGCTCGCGCTGCTGGGGTCGATCGTCTCCTTCCTCGTCACGCTGCCCCTGATCAGCCGCTTCGACTACGGCACCGCGGCGCTGCAGTTCGTCGAGAAGCACACCTGGGTCGAGCGCCTCAACATCAACTACCACCTGGGCGTCGACGGGCTGTCGGTCTGGTTCGTGCTGCTCACGGCCTTCATCACGGTGATCGTCGTCATTGCCGGCTGGGAGGTGATCACCGAGAAGGTCGCGCAGTACATGGCGGCCTTCCTCATCCTCTCGGGGCTGATGGTGGGTGTGTTCGCCGCCGCCGACGGGGTTCTCTTCTACATCTTCTTCGAAGGCACGCTGATCCCGATGTACCTCATCATCGGCGTCTGGGGCGGCCCGCGGCGCGTCTACGCCGCGTTCAAGTTCTTCCTCTACACCTTCGCCGGCTCGCTGCTCATGCTGGTGGCGCTGCTGTACCTCTACTTCAAGTCCGGCGGCAGCTTCGACATCCTCGGCTGGCACCGCCTGCCGCTGACGCTCGCCGAGCAGACCCTCCTCTTCTTCGCCTTCTTCGCCGCGTTCTCGGTGAAGGTGCCGATGTGGCCGGTGCACACCTGGCTGCCGGACGCGCACGTCGAGGCGCCCACCGGCGGCTCGGTGGTGCTGGCGGCGATCATGCTCAAGCTCGGCGCCTACGGTTTCCTGCGCTTCTCGATGCCGATCGCCCCCGATGCCGCGCACAAGTACGACTGGTTGATGATCGCGCTCAGCCTCGTGGCCATCATCTACATCGGCCTCGTGGCGCTGGTGCAGAAGGACATGAAGAAGCTCGTCGCCTACAGCTCGGTGGCGCACATGGGCTTCGTCACGCTGGGCTTCTTCGTCTTCAACGAACTCGGCGTCACCGGCGGCATCGTGCAGATGATCGCCCACGGCTTCGTCTCGGGCGCGATGTTCCTGTGCATCGGCGTGCTCTACGACCGCG
>JAIXKR010000099.1 GCA_026932235.1 Burkholderiales bacterium | reverse complement strand
CGCCGCCATCATGGCGACCGTGGCCAACGGCGACTGGAAGCTGCTGAAGTGAGCCTGGCGCCGTTCGCCAGCCTGCACTTCGCGCCGGCAGCGGTGGAGGTAGACCGGCGCGCCGATGGCACACAGGTGCTGCGCTCGCCGCAGCCCCTGCAGCCCTACGCGCGCTGCCTCGGCGAGCATCTCGAGCGCTGGGCGCGCGAGGCGCCGGAGCGGGTGTTCCTCGCCGAGCGCGCCGGCGCCGGCTGGCGCAAGCTGACTTTCGGCGAGGCGCTACGCGAAGCGCGCGCCATCGGCGCCGCGCTGCTGGCGCGTGGGCTGTCGGCCGAGCGGCCGGCGATGGTGCTCTCCGACAACGCCATCGATCACGCCCTGCTGATGCTCGGCGCCCTGCACGTCGGCGTGCCGATCGCACCCATTTCACCGGCGTATTCCCTGATGTCGAAGGACTACGCCAAGGTGAAGGCCATCGCCGGACTGCTCCAGCCGGGCCTGGTATATGCGGCCGACGGTGCCAAGTTTGCGGGAGTGCTGCAGGCGGTGGACTTCGGCGGCGCCGAGATCGTGCTCGGCGCCAACCCGCCGGCCGGGCTGCAGGCGACGGCCTTCGCCGACCTGCGCGGGATGCCAGGCGCCGAGGTGGATCGCGCCTGCGCCGCGGTCGGCCCCGACACCATTGCGAAGTTCCTGTTCACCTCGGGCTCGACCGGCGAGCCGAAGGGCGTCATCAACACCCAGCGCATGCTCTGCTCCAACCAGCAGGCCATCTCGCAGCTGTGGCCCTTCCTCGCCCAAGGTGAAAATGGGCCGCCGGTGATCCTGGACTGGCTGCCGTGGAACCACACCTTCGGCGGCAACCACAACTTCAACATGATGCTCGCCAACGGCGGCACGCTCTACATCGACGAGGGCAAGCCGGCGCCCGGACTGATCGAGAAGACCGTGGCCAACCTGCGCGAGGTGTCGCCGACGATCTACTTCAACGTGCCGCGCGGCTTCGACACGCTGATCCCCTTTCTGGAGCAGGACGCGGCGCTGCGGAAGAATTTCTTCAACGAGCTGCAGCTGATCTTCTACGCCGCCGCGGCGCTGCCGCAGAACCTGTGGGAGAAGCTGGAGCAGCTTTCCGTCCGGGAGCGCGGCAAGCGCACCGTGATGGTCTCGTCCTGGGGCGCCACCGAGACGGCACCAATGGTGACCTCGGTGCATTACCAGATCGAGCGCGCCGGCGTCATCGGCCTGCCGGCGCCCGGAACCGAACTGAAGATGGTGCCCAACCAGGGCAAGCTGGAACTGCGTGTGCGCGGGCCGAATGTCACGCCGGGCTACTGGAAGCGGCCGGACCTGACGCGCGAGGCCTTCGACGAGGAGGGCTTCTACCGCATCGGCGACGCCGGCCGCTTCGCCGACCCCAACGACCCGGTGAAGGGCGTCGAGTTCGACGGCCGCATCGCCGAGGATTTCAAGCTGATGAGCGGCATCTGGGTGCATGCCGGCGCCTTGCGCGTGAAGGCGCTGGCGCTGCTGGCGCCGGTGGCGCAGGACATCGTCGTCGCCGGCCATGACCGCGAGGAGGCTGGCTTCCTCGTCTTCGCCAATCCACCCGGCTGCCGCGGCCTCTGCCCGGACCTGCCGGCGGAAGCACCGCTCGAACAGGTGCTGGCCGACCCGCGCGTCGCCGCGCAGCTGCGCGAGGGCCTGGCGAAGCTGAAGGTAGCGGGCGGCGGCAGCTCCACTTACGCGACGCGCGCGCTGCTGATGGCGGAACCGCCGTCGATCGATGCCAACGAGATCACCGACAAGGGCTACATCAACCAGCGCGCGGTGCTGGCGCGGCGCGCCGCGCTGGTCGAGCGTTTGTATGCGGAGCCGCCCGACGCCGCAGTGATCGCGATCTATTGAGAAGCTCGTAAATATGACTGACGGCCTTGGTACCCCGTCATTCCCGCGCAAGCGGGAATCCACTGGGTCCCCGCTTGCGCGGGGACGACGAAGCATCGTCAGCCACTTCCACGATTCTCGATAAAAGTCAGTCCCCACGGTACGGCGACCCGCCTCCGAATCAGGAGGCCGGGGACTTTTCGACCGGATTTCTTGCAGGAGACATGAAATGAGCGAAGTCGTGAAAGTTTCGATGCAGGGCGGGATTGCCGTCGTCACGGTCGACAGCCCGCCCGTCAATACCCTCTCGCGCGAGGTGCGCGCCGGCCTGAAAAGCGCCTTCGAGTCCCTGCGCGGCAAGCCTGAAGTCAAGGCCGTCGTGCTGGCCTGCGCCGGCAAGACCTTTCTCTCCGGCGGCGACATGCGCGAGTTCGAGACCGGCGTGCAGGAGCCCGGCTACCACGAGGTGCTGCGCCTGATCGAAGATAGCGCCGTGCCGGTGGTGGCGGCGCTCTACGGCACGGTGATGGGCGGCGGCCTGGAGACGGCCATCGCCTGCCACTACCGCGTGGCGCAGGAAGGCGTGAAGCTCGGCCTTCCGGAGATCACGCTGGGCATCATTCCCGGCGCCGGCGGCACGCAGCGCATGCCGCGCCTGATCGGCCTCGAGAAGGCGCTCGACATGATGCTCTCCGCCAAGCCGCTCACCGCGGCCGAGGCGGTAAAAGTCAGTCTCGTCGACACGGCGGTGGCGGGCGACGTGACCGCCGCAGCGGTCGCCTACGCGCGCGATCTCGTCGCTTCGGGCAAGGGCCCGCGCCGCACCCGCGAGATGAGCGTCGAGGGC
>JAIXKR010000104.1 GCA_026932235.1 Burkholderiales bacterium | reverse complement strand
CGCTCACGCTCTACACCTTCAAGGGCGGCCAGCGCTCGCAGATCGCGGTCGTGCGTTGATCGACGCGACGGGCGGCTGCGCGACGACGCACCCGCCCGCGATGAAGACGGGGCGCTGCGGCGCCCCGTTCTCGTTGGCGCGCCCGGCATGGGCGCGATCTTCGGGGTGCGAGTCCCCGGCCGAGATGGCCGCAGCGAGGCAAGCGAAGCGCAAATGGAGTTGCCCCGCGGAAGCTGCCCCGCTTTCACGGACACCTTGCCGTGAGAAGAGGAGGAGTCCGCAATGCCCCGAACCCGACCGCCGTGCCCGGCGGAGTTTCGCCAGCGGAGTTGTCCCGCGGGCGCGGCCGATACGGTGCGGCGGACCCGGATTCCCTGTAGGAATTCCTCCTACAGGCACGATGGAAGAACCGGGACTGCAGCAAGGGAAATGGACTGATCCCGCCGCCCAGTTCGGATCCCTACAGTTCGTTTCACGCCGAACCGCAACCCCACCGAGGACGCACGACACCATGACCTCCGAACAGATCCTTGCCGAGATCCGCGAAGCCAACCTGTCGTACCTGATGCTGGCGCAAAGCCTGATCCGCAGCGACCGTGACCAGGCTCTGTTCCGTCTGGGCATCAGCGAGGAGACCGCGATGCTGATCGGCACGCTGACCCCGGCGCAGATGATGAAGATCGCCACCGGCAACACCCTGCTGTGCCGCCTGCGCATGGATGACGACCTGGTGTGGAACCTGCTGACCAGCCACGGCAAGGGCGCAGCCAACGACAGCGTCGCGCGCCTGCATGCCTCCATCCTCATGGCAGGGCGCCATCAGGAAGCGGCCTGAACCGCCGCGCCGCCGAAGGCCCGCAAGGCGCACGCTCACCGAGAACCCCGACGAAGGAGGCAGACCGATGGCCCGCTGCAAGAGCATTCTCACGGAGGCCCGGCAGATCGAATGCGCGATCACCCTGATCAAGCTGGGTGCGCGCCTGCAGGTGCTGGAGAGCGAGACCGACCTCAGCTACGAGCGCCTGCTGCGGTTGTACAAGGAAGTGGCCGGCCACAGCCCGAGCAAGGGGCAGCTGCCGTTCTCCACCGACTGGTTCATGACCTGGCAGCCCAACATCCACGCCAGCCTGTTCCTGAACACGCACGAGTACCTGAACAAGGTCGCCGAGCTCGACGAGATCGACACCATCATCAAGGCCTACCAGCTCTACCTCGAGCAGATCGGCTCGCAGGGCCTGGAGCCCCTTCTCAGCGTCACGCGCGCGTGGCGGCTGGTGAAGTTCGTCGACAACGGCATGCTGACCATGACCTGCTGCCGCAAGTGCGGCGGCCACTTCGTCACGCACCCGCACGAGATCGCGCGCAACTACGTCTGCGGCCTGTGCGAGCCGCCGGCGCGCGCGGGCAAGGGCAAGGCCGCCGGGTCGCTGCAGCTTCCGGCGCAGCCCCGCGCCGCGGCGCACCCGGTGCACGCGTGAGATCCATCACGCATCCTCGCTGCAGCCACAGGCGCGCGCGGCCGAAGATGCAGGCATCGCGGACGTCTTGACGCGACTTGTCTCCTCCTGGCACAGTCCCCTGTGCTTTCGGGCGGATCCTCTGCAAGGGATCCGCCCCATTTTTTTGGGCCTGCGTGGCGCTGACGTGCAACTGCCGGGTCAAGCGGCTCTTCATCGGCGCTTGCCGCGGACCGCAGGCCGCGAGACTGGGTGCCCGTGAAGCATGGCCCCATTCCGTTTCCGACCGCGCGCGGGCGCAGCCCTGGCGCTGCGCGCCTGCGCATGCGGCTGCCCTGGCCGCTTCCCGCCGTGCTCGCCTGGCTGCTCGCCTGGCTGGCCTTCGCCGCGGGCCGCAGCATGGGGCTGGGCCTGCCCCTGGCCTGGCTGGCGGCCAGTCTGCTGGGCGCGGCGCTGGCGGTCCTTGCGCCCACGCGCTGGCGGCTGCTGCTGGTGGCGGGGGGCTTTCCGCTCTCGGCGCTGGCGCTGGGGGTGCAGGCTTCGCCCTGGCTGTGGGCCCTGGCTGCGGGCGTGCTGTTGCTGGCCTACCCGCTGCGCGCCTGGGGCGACGCACCCTTCTTCCCCACGCCCGTCGCCGCGCTGCGGCCGCTGGCCGCGGCCTTGCCGCTGGTGCCCGGGGCGCGCGTGCTCGACGCCGGCTGCGGCATCGGTCACGGCATGCGCGCCTTGCGGGGGATCTGGCCGCAGGCGCAGATGCATGGCATCGAATGGAGCCTGCCGATGGCCTGGCTGTGCCGGCTGCGTTGCCGCTTCGCGCGCGTCGAGCGCGGCGACATGTGGGCGCAGTCCTGGGCCGGCTTCGACGCCGTCTATCTCTTCCAGCGCCCGGAGAGCATGGCACGCGCCTACGTCAAGGCGCGCGCGGAGATGGCCCCGGGCGCCTGGCTGCTGAGCCTGGAGTTCGACGTGCCCGGCGTGCCGCCGGACCTGTGCCTGCCCGCCGGGCCGCGCGGCGCGCTTCACGGCTACCGGATGCCTGCACGTACGCACGCGGCGCTCAACGTCGGCGCCCGGATGCCGATAGAGGGACTGCACCCGCAAGGTCGCGTCGGCCGGGCGGAGCGCCAGACCTAGAGCCACCCTCATGTTCGTCATCATCGGTTGGGTCGTCGTCATCGGTTGCGTATTCGGGGTGTTCGTCGCCCACGGCGGCAACCTGGGCGTGATCCTGCGCGCGCTGCCCGCGGAGATGGCGACGATCGGCGGCGCCACGCTCGGGGCCTTCCTGGTCAACAACCAGATGCCCGTCATCAAGGCCACGATCCGCGGGGCCATCAGCTGCTTCAAGGGCAGCCGCCACACCAAGGCGCGCTACATGGAGCTGCTGGCGCTGCTCTACGACATCCTGCAGAAGGCGCGCAAGGAAGGCCTGATGTCGATCGAGAAGGACGTGGAGGAGCCGCAGTCGAGTCCGCTGTTCCAGAAGTACCCGGCGGTCGGAAAGGATCACCACGTCACCGAATTCATCACCGACTACCTGCGCATGATGGTGTCGGGCAACCTGAACGCGCACGAGATCGAGTCGCTGATGGACAGCGAGATCGAGACCCACCACAACGAGGCACACGCGCCGGTGGCGGCGATCCAGCGCGTGGCCGGCGCCCTGCCGGCCTTCGGCATCGTCGCCGCGGTGCTTGGCGTCGTCAACACCATGGGTTCGGTGGGACAGCCGCCGGCCGTGCTCGGCGCGATGATCGGCTCGGCGCTGGTGGGCACCTTCCTCGGCATCCTGCTGGCCTACGCCTTTGCCGAGCCGCTGGCGGGCCTGCTCGAGCAGAAGGTGGAGGAGGGCAGCAAGGAGTTGCAGTGCATCAAGACCACGCTGCTTGCCAGCATGCAGGGCTACGCGCCGCAGGTGGCGATCGAGTTCGGCCGCAAGGTGCTGACCTCGACGACGCGCCCAACCTTCACCGAGCTCGAGTCGCACGTGAAGCGCAAGTGACGGGAGCCGAGCATGGCCGGTGACGCCAAGAAGCTGCAGCCGATCATCGTCAAGCGCATCAGGAAGGGCGGCCACGCCGCCCACGGCGGCGCCTGGAAGATCGCCTACGCCGACTTCGTCACGGCGATGATGGCCTTCTTCCTGCTGATGTGGCTGCTCGGCAGCACCACCGAGGGGGACAGGAAAGGCATCGCCGACTACTTCTCGAGCCCGCTGAAGGTGGCGCTGCTGGGCGGCGGCGCGGGCTCGGGCGATGCGTCGCACATCATCAAGGGCGGGGGGCAGGACCTCACGCGCAGCACCGGGCAGGTCAGGCGCGGCGACATCCAGGCCGAGCGCAAGACGATCAACCTGCAGGCGCTGAAGGCCGAGCAGGTACGGGCCGAGTACGCCGCGCTCGAGGCCTTGCAGGATCGCATCCGGCAGAAGATCGCGTCCAGCCCGGTACTCGCCTCGCTCGGGGGGCAGATCCGGCTCGAGATGACGCGCGACGGCCTGCGCATCCAGATCGTCGACGCCGGCAACCGCCCGATGTTCGACAGCGGCTCGTCGGTCGTGAAGCCCTACATGCGCGAGCTGCTGCAGGCCATCGGTGGCGTTCTCGGCGAGGTGCCCAACCGGCTCACGCTCGAAGGCCACACCGATGCCGCCCCCTTCGGCGGCGGCGACCGCGGCTACAGCAACTGGGAGCTTTCCGCCGACCGTGCCAATGCCTCGCGCCGCGAGCTGATGGCCGGCGGCATGCCCGAGGACCGGCCGCTGCGCGTGCAAGGCCTGGCCGCCAGCACGCTCTTCGACCCGGGCGATCCACTGGCTCCGGGAAACCGGCGCATCAGCATCATCGTCATGAACCGCGAGGCCGAGTTGCGCTTCTTCCGCGACGCGCCCGACCGCGTCGAAGCCGCGGAGCCGGACCAGTCCGGCCAGCCGGTCGGTCGCGCGCGTGCGACGCCGCCGCCCATCGTGCCGCCGATCGGGCCGCTGGCGTATTGATTCAAGTCCGGCGCGCGGCCGACCGATATCCCATCAGCAGCCAGCCGCAGGCGATCTCCGCGACTCCATTCCCTTGTCCAAGGCCCGAGCCATGAGCAACCCGACCGACCTGAAGTTCCTGATCGTCGACGACTTCTCCACCATGCGCCGCATCGTGCGCGGCCTGCTCAAGGAGATGGGCTGCAACAACGCCGAGGAGGCCGAGGACGGCGTGGTGGCGCTGAACATGCTCAAGAGCGGCAAGTTCGACTTCGTCGTCTCCGACATCAACATGCCCAACATGAACGGCTTCGAACTGCTGAAGTCGATCAAGGCCGACGAGGGTCTCCGGCACTTGCCCGTGCTCATGGTCACGGCCGAGGCGCGCAAGGAGGACATCGTGCTCGCCGCGCAGAGCGGTGCCGCCGGCTACATCGTCAAGCCCTTCACCAAGGCGACGCTGGAGGAGAAGGTGCAGAAGATCCTGCAGAAGCTTGCCGCCACCGCCTGAGCCGCGACCCGAGAAACGGAACATGAAGATGGAAAGCGCACAAGTGCTGCTCGAGCGGGCCGATCCGAGCCTGCTGGCCAACAGCGCCACGCAGCAGGAGATCTTCCAGCAGATCGGAACCATGACGCGGCTGCTGCACGACACCATGCAGCAGCTGGGCGTGATGCCGCGCCTGCAGGTGGCTGCGGACGGCCTGCCCGATGCGCGCAGCCGCCTCAACTACATCGCCGAGAAGACGGCGGCTGCGGCCGACAAGGTGCTCAACACCGTCGACCAGGCCAAGCTCGAGCACCAGGCGATCAGCGAGCAGACGCGTGCGCTGGCGCAGGCACTGTCGGCCGACCCGGTGCGCGCCGTGGCCTCGGGCGCGGTGTTCAACTTCGTCGCCGACGTCGAGTCGCGCACCGAACGCATCGACCAACACCTCACCGACATCATGCTGGCGCAGGACTTCCACGACCTCACCGGCCAGGTGGTGGCCAAGGTCGTCAAGCTCGCCAGCGACCTCGAGGACAGCCTCGTCAAACTGCTGGTGCAGGTGGTCCCGGACGATCATCGCGAGAAGGTCGATCCCAACGTGCTCAACGGCCCCGTGGTCAATCCGGAGGGCCGCACCGACGTCGTCGCCAACCAGGGCGAGGTCGACGACCTGCTCGCCAGCCTGGGGTTCTGACCCGCCTCCTCAGCTCACGCTGTAGGCCGCCGCGGCGGTGGCGATGAGGACGCCGGCGTCGTTGTGCAGGCGCATGAGTGTGCTGGCGACGCGCCCCCCCAGGCGCGTGACCTCGGTGGTGGCGACGAAGTGCCGCCCGATCCCCGGGCGCAGGTAGTCGACGCGCAGGTCGATGGTGCCGAAGCGGGCGAAACGCTGCATCACCTGCTCGAGGCCCTCGTGCGCGTGATGCTCGGCGATTGCCGCCATGCCGGCGAGCCCGCCGATGGCATCGAGCACCGCGGCCGTGACCCCGCCGTGCAGCCTGCCGGAAGCCGGATGACCGATGAGATCGGGCTTCATGTCGAAGCGGCCGTGCACGTCGCCGTGACGCACCGACAGCAACGTCAGGCCGAGGACCCGGTTGAACAGAATGCGGTTCTGGAACAGGTCGTGCAGCGCCGCGTCGATGCGCGTCTGCTCGGCGTCGCTGCGTCGCGGCGGTGGCGGGTGGACCGGAGGGTGGGCTGAACTCATGTCTTGGAGGTGATCGGGCGGACGGGCCGCATTGTGCGCCGCGCGTGCAGCAGGGCGCGTCCGGGTCCGTGGCGCGCGGGCGTCGATGTCGTCACGGCCCGCTATCCTCGCGTCAACGGCGCTCGCGCCGCAGGAGGACGAGGCGATGTCGGATGCATTCATCTTCGACCACGTGCGCACGCCGCGCGGACGCGGCAAGAAGGACGGCGGGCTGCACCAGGCGGCACCGATCTGGCTGCTGCGCACGTTGCTGCAGGCGCTGCAGCAGCGCTCGGGGCTCGATACCGCGCTCGTCGACGATGTCGTGCTCGGCTGCGTCACGCCGGTGGGCGAGCAGGGCGCCGACATCGCGCGGTCCGCGGTGCTCGACGCGGAATGGGCGCAGACCGTCGCCGGCGTGACGCAGAGCCGCTTCTGTGCCAGCGGCCTGGAGTCGGTGAACCTCGCCGCGGCCAAGGTGAAGAGCGGCTGGGAGGACCTGGTCGTGGCCGGCGGCGTCGAGAGCATGAGCCGCTGGCCGATGGGCAGCGACGGCGGCGCCTGGGTGATGGACCCGCGCGTGAACCAGAAGACCGGTTTCGTGCCGCAGGGCGTCGGCGCCGACCTCATCGCCACGATCGAAGGCTTCACGCGCGCGGATGTCGATGCCTTTGCGCTGCGCTCGCACCGGCGCGCCGCGGCGGCGCGTGCGGCCGGCCATTTCGAGCGCTCCGTCGTCCCGGTGCAGGACATCGCCGGAATGACGATGCTCGCGCAGGACGAGACCATCCGCGTCGATGCCACGCCGGAGGCGATGGCGAAGCTGCAACCGAGCTTCGCGGCGATCGGGCAGATGGGCTTCGACGCCACCGCGCTGCGCCGCTACACCACCGTGGAGCGCATCGAGCACGTGCACCACGCGGGCAACAGCAGCGGCATCGTCGACGGCGCGGCGCTGATGCTGGTGGGCAACGCCGAAGGCGGACGCAAGGCAGGACTGAAGGCGCGCGCGCGCATCCGCACGGCCGCGGTGATCGGCTCGGAGCCGACGATCATGCTCACCGGGCCGACTCCGGCCTGCGAGAAGCTGCTGGTCCGCGCGGGAATGGCGGCGTCCGACATCGACCTCTGGGAGGTCAACGAGGCCTTCGCTGCGGTGCCGATGAAGACCGCGCGCGACCTCGGCATCGACCTCGAACGCGTCAACGTCAACGGCGGCGCGATCGCGATGGGGCATCCCCTCGGGGCCACCGGCTGCGTCATCCTCGGCACGCTGCTCGACGAACTCGAGCGCAGGAACCTCGCCACCGGCATCGCCACGCTGTGCGTGGGCGGTGGCATGGGCATCGCAACCCTCATCGAGCGGGTGTGAGCATGGGCCAGAACGCGGGAGCCGGCATGGAAAGCGCAGTCGATCTGCAACACGGGGAGGACGGCATCCTCGTGGCGACGATGAACCTGCCGGGGCGGCCGATGAACGTCGTCGGCGACGCCTTGCTGCGAGGCATCGCCCTTGCCTGCGAGAAGCTCGCCGACACGGCGGTGAAGGGCTTGATCCTCACCAGCGCCAAGTCCGACTTCTGCGCCGGCGGCGACCTCGACCGCATGAGCCGCTGGAGCACGCCCGAGGAGCCGTTCGAGGCCTCGATGGCGATGAAGAAGGTGCTGCGCGCGCTCGAGACGCAGGGCAAGCCGGTGGTGGCGGCGATCAACGGCCACGCCCTGGGCGGCGGCCTCGAGATCGCGCTCGCCTGCCACGCGCGCATCGTGATCGACGACGCCGGCCTGAAGCTCGGCCAGCCGGAGGTCAAGCTCGGCCTCCTGCCCGGCGGCGGCGGCACGCAGCGCCTGCCGAGGCTGCTGGGCCTGCAGCTGGCCTTGCAGCTCTGTGCCGAGGGCGAGGACATCGCGCCGGCGAAGGCGCTGGCGATGGGTCTCGTCACCGCGCTGGCCCGGGATCGGGACGAGCTGATGGCCAGGGCGCGGGCCTGGATCGCCGAGCACCCGAAGGCGGTGCAGCCCTGGGATCAGCCGCGTTTTCGCATTCCCGGTGGCGACTCGCGCAGCCCCGCGGTGGTGCAGATGCTGGCCATCGCGCCTTCCGTGGCCTCAGCCAGGACTTGGGGCAACATCCCCGCGGTGACGCACATCATGAGCAGCATCTTCGAGGGCTGCCTGCTCGGCTTCGACGCCGGCTGCATGGTCGAGAGCCGCTACTTCGCCGCCTGCGTGATGTCGCAGGAATCGAAGAACATGATCGGCTCGCTGTGGTTCCAGCTGAACGCGATCAGGAAGGGCGCCTCGCGGCCGGTCGGCATCGAACGCTCCAAGGTCGACAAGCTCGGCGTGCTCGGCGCGGGCATGATGGGCGCGGCCATCGCGTTCGTCGCGGCCAGGGCCGGCATCGAGGTCGTGCTGCTGGACACCACGCAGGAGCTTGCCGACCGGGGCAAGGCCTGTTCGCAAGGCCTGCTCGACAAGGCGGCGGCGAAGGGACGCGGTACGCCGCAGAAGCCTGACGCGCTCCTGGCGCGAATCACGGCCGGCACCGACTTCGCGCTCCTCGAGGGATGCGATCTCGTCATCGAAGCGGTGTTCGAGGACCGCGCGGTGAAGGCCGGGGTGACGCAGCGCGCCGAAGCGGTGATCGGCGGCGACGCTGTCCTTGCTTCGAATACCAGCACGCTGCCGATCACCGGCCTGGCGCGGGCCAGCCGCCGGCCGTCGTCGTTCATCGGCCTGCACTTCTTCAGCCCGGCCGACAGGATGCCGCTGGTCGAGATCATCGTCGGCGAACAGACGAGCGAGCGCACACTGGCGCGCGCCTTCGACTTCGTGCTGCAGATCGGTAAGACACCCATCGTCGTCAACGACAGCCGCGGCTTCTACACCAGCCGGGTCTTCGCGACCTACGTGATGGAGGGCATCGCGATGCTCGCCGAGGGCGTGCACCCGCGCAGCATCGAGGTCGCCGGCCTGCAGGCCGGCATGCCGATGCCGCCGCTGGCGCTGCAGGACGAGGTGAGCCTGTCGCTCGCGCTACACGTCGCCGAGCAGACGAGGAAGGACCTGGCTGCCGAAGGCAAGACCTACGACGAGCACCCGGGCATGGCGGTGGTGCGGCGGCTGTGCGAACTCGGGCGCGTCGGCAAGAAGGCCGGCAAGGGCTTCTACGACTGGGGCCTGGACGATGACGAGCGCGGCAAGCGGCTGTGGAGCGGCCTCTTGGAGCTCTACCCGGTGGCAGCCGAGCAGCCGCCGCAGCGCGAGCTGATCGACCGGCTCATGTTCGTGCAGGCCAACGAGGCGCTGCGCTGCCTGGACGAAGGCGTGCTGCGCTCGGTGGCCGACGGCAACATCGGCTCGATCTTCGGCTGGGGCTTCGCGCCCTTCCACGGCGGCGCCTTGCAGTTCGTGAACGCGATGGGGGCCAAGGTCTTCGTCGAGCGCGCTCGCGAACTCGCGGGCCGACACGGCGCGCGCTTCGAGCCGGCCGCCGGAGCCGTGCGCTGCGCCGAGACCGGTGCGCTTGTCGGAAGTCCAATGCAAGACTAAGATCCATCCCGAGTCTTGAACGAGCTTTTGTTGGAAGCGAAGATGGCATTGATCGCCCGCGAAGCGTCACCGGCCTTCGCGGCAAGCCCGGCGCGGATGGCCGCCGCCGGGCTGCGCGCCTTCGTGCGCATCGCGCAGGCCTGGGGCCTTTCGGTCGACGAGCAGCTCACGCTGCTGGGGGCGCCGGCGCGTTCGACCTTCTTCGCCTGGCGCAGGAATCCCGATCGCGCCGTACTCCCGCGCGACACGCTGGAGCGGATCTCCAACCTGCTGGGCATCTACAAGAGCCTGCAGATCCTGCTGCCCGACGCCGGCGCGGCCGATGCCTGGGTGCGCCAGCCCAACCGCGCGCCGCTCTTCGGCGGCCGCAGCGCGCTCCAGACCATGCTGGGCGGCAACGTCAGCGACCTGAACCTCGTGCGCCGCTACCTGGACGGCGTGCGCAGCGGCGGCTGGGCCTAGTCGAGGCCGGTCGCGGCCCATGATCGCGCCGGAACGCCGCCGCGTGCGCTGGCCGCAGGCCTGCCGCATCGTGCCGACGCGCTACCCGGCGGTGACGCTCTTCGACCGCGTCGCCGACGCGGCGGATTTCGAGGCGCTCTACGCGCTCGAGGCGATGACCAACGAGCGCGTTCGCGACGAACTCGGCCAGGTGCAGCGCGTGCCGCCCGAGCAGCGCCGCTACGGCGCGGGCAGCGGCCCCATCATGGCGGCGTTCACGCATGTCAACCTCGAGGGCAGCCGCTTCTCGGACGGCGGCTGGGGCGTCTTCTACGCGGCACGCGAACGCGAAACCGCGATCGCCGAGACGCGGCATCACCACGCGCGCTTCCTGCAGGCGACGGCGCAGCCGCCGATGCATCTGCCGATGAGGCTCTACCACGTCGCCATCGACGCCAGACTGCATGACCTGCGCCCGCGTACGGCCGATTTCGAGGCCTGCCACGACCCCGACAGCTACGTCGCTTCGCGGGCGCTCGCGCGGCAGCTTCGTGCCGCGGGGTCGGACGGCGTGGTCTATCGCAGCGTGAGGCATCCGGGTGGACAGTGCGCGGGGCTCTTCAACCCGCTGGGCGCGCATGCTTGCCTGCATGCGGCCTACCTGCTGTACGCCTGGGACGGGAAGAGCTTCAGCGACGTCTACGAGAAGCTGCCGTGAAGCGCTTCGACCGGCTCGACGCGCTGCGCGGTCTGGCCATCGTCTGGATGGCGCTCTACCACTTCGCCTTCGACCTCAACCACTTCGGCCTGCTGCAGCCGCGCCAGGACCCCAACGGCGATCCGGTCTGGATCGTGAACCGTACGCTGATCCTCGGCCTCTTCCTCTTCTGCGCCGGGCTCGGGCAGGCCGTCGCCATCGAGTCGGGGCAGGGCTGGCCGCGCTTCCGGCGCCGCTGGGCGCAGGTGGCGGGTTGTGCGCTGCTGGTGAGCGTGGGCTCGTGGCTGGTGTTTCCGCGCAGCTGGATCGCCTTCGGCGTGCTGCATGCGCTGTGCGTCATGCTTCTCCTCGGGCGGCTGCTGGTGCCGTGGCGCGGGTGGTTGTGGCCGCTGGCGGCACTGGCGATCGCCTTGCCCCTGCTGTGGCGGCACCCGATCTTCGATTCGCCCTGGCTGAGCTGGGTCGGCCTCGTCACGCGCAAGCCCGTGACCGAGGACTACGTGCCGCTGCTGCCCTGGCTGGGCGTGCTGCTCGCGGGCGTGGCGGCAGGGCAATGGGTGCTCGCCGGTCGGCGGCAAGCGCTCGCCGGACCGCTGCCGCGCGCGCTCCAGCCGCTGGCCGCGCTCGGACGCTGGTCGTTGAGCTTCTACATGCTGCATCAGCCCGTCTTCTTCGGGCTGCTGATCGCGTGGACGCGCTGGCGCGCGATGCCCTAGAGCCGGCGCTCGCGCGCGATGCCCTAGAGCTGGCGCTCGCGCGCCAGGGGCGGATTGCGCGCGAAGTAGCGCCGGATTCCGGTGGCGATGGCCTGCACCAGTTCGCCGCGGAAGGCGGCGTCGCGCAGCTTCTTCTCCTCCTGGGGGTTGGAGATGAAGGCGGTCTCGATGAGGATGCTCGGGATGTCGGGCGCCTTCAGCACCGCGAAACCCGCCTGCTCGACCTCGCGCTTGTGCAGCGTGCCCACGCGGCCGATACGGAAGAGCACCTCGCGCGCGAGCTTCAGGCTGTCCTTGATCTGCGCCGTCGTGCTCATGTCCAGCATCGCGCGCATCACCTGCGCGTCGGCCACGTCGAGGTTCATGCCGCCGACGACGTCGGCGCGGTTCTCGCGTTCGGCCATCCAGCGCGCTGCGGCGCTGGTGGCGCCGCGCGCGCTGAGGGCGAACACGCTCGCGCCGCGGGCCTCCGGGCGGATGAAGGCGTCGGCGTGGATGGAGACGAAGAGGTCCGCCTGCACGCGCCGCGCCTTGCGCACGCGCTCGTGCAGCGGCACGAAGTAATCGCCGTTGCGCGTGAGCATGACGCGCAGGTTGCGGTCCTTGTTCAGTTCGTCGCGCAGCGCGCGCGCGATGGCCAGCACCGCGTCCTTCTCGCGCAGGCCGGTCGGGCCGATGGCGCCCGGATCCTCGCCGCCGTGGCCGGGGTCGACGGCGACGATGATCAGCCGCCCGACGCTTCGGCGCTCGTCCTCGGTGGGCGGCGCCTCGAGCGGTGGTGCCGGCGTCATCTGGGCCGGTGCCGACGCCGCCGGCGCCGCCGGCGCCGCGGGCGCACCGGCGCCGCGGTCGATGCGCGCGATCAGCTCGCCGAGCGCGTCCTGCACCGCCTGCGCGGCCTGCGCCTCGGCGTCTTCCTTGTCGCGGATCAGCGCCAGCAGCGGGTCGGGCTCGTGCAGCGGATAGAGGTCGAGCACGAGGCGGTGCCGGTAGGCGGCAACCGGCGGCAGCGCGAACTGCTGCGGCGCCACTGGCTGCTTGAGGTCCAGCACCAGGCGCACGACATGCGGCTGGAACTGGCCGACACGCACGCCCGCGATGTAGGGGTCGTCGGGGCGGATCGACGCGACCAGTTCCTTGAGCGCCGGGTCGAGCCCGAGCCCCTCGATGTCGAGCACGACGCGGTAAGGCCCCTCGGCGAGAAAGTGCTTCGCATCCAGTGCGCGATCGCTCTCGATCGTCACCCGCGTGTAGTCGGTGGCGGGCCACACGCGCACGGCGACGATCCCCGCGCCGCGCGCGAGCTGCGCCGTTCCCAGCAGCAGCACGACGCCGCCCAGACCGCGCAGCGCGCCGCGGCGACCGCTCACCGCAGCAGCTCCAGCCCGCGCGGCGTGCACGCCTGCAGCTCGACGCGGCGCCCCTCGCCGTCGTCGACCTCGATCAGCAGGCGCAGGTCCGGTAGCGGCAGCATGGCCGCGGCCTGCTGCGGCCACTCGGCGAGCTTCAGCCCCGGGGCGGCGAAGAGCTCGCGCAAGCCGGCGTCCTCCCACTCGCGGGCGTCGTCGAAGCGGTAGAAGTCGAAGTGCGAGATCGCCAGGCCGTCGACCTCGTAAGGCTCGACGACGGCATAGGTCGGGCTCTTGATGCGCCCCGTCACGCCGAGTGCGCGCAAGAGGTGGCGCACGAAGGTCGTCTTGCCGGCCCCCAGTCCGCCGTGCAGCTCGAGGTAGGCGTCGCGCAGCGCAGGGCGCGACGCCAGCCCTTTCGCGAACGTGGCGCAGGCGGTCTCGTCGGGCCAGGCGACGATGCGCGTTCCTAGAATCGGCGCATGTCTGATTCGCGGGACTTCGACGGTCCGCGGCTCGTGCAGCAGCTGCGGGCGTGGGGGCATGAGCTCGGATTCTCCCAGATCGGAGTCGCCGGCATCGATCTCACCAGCGCCGAGCCCGGGCTGCTGGCCTGGCTGGAAGCGGGATTTCACGGCCGCATGGGCTACATGGCCGCGCATGGGCTCAAGCGCGCGCGGCCGGCGGAACTGGTGCCGGGCACGGTGAGCGTGATCAGCGCGCGCATGGACTATCTGCCCGCCGACACCGCGCCGGCCTGGCAGGCCGCGGAATGGCAGCGCCTGCAGCAGCCCGCGCGTGCGCAGGTCTCGCTCTATGCGCGCGGGCGCGACTATCACAAGGTCGTGCGACCACGCCTGCAGCAACTGGCCGACCGGCTGCAGGCCGAGGTCGGGCCGATCGGCCACCGCGCGTTCAGCGATTCGGCGCCGGTCCTCGAAGTCGAGCTGGCGTCGCGCAGCGGCAACGGCTGGCGTGGGCGGCACACGCTGGCACTGCACCGCGACGCGGGTTCGATGTTCTTCCTTGGCGAGCTCTTCGTCGACCTCGCACTGCCGCCGACCGACCCGGTCTCCGCTCACTGCGGGCAGTGCCGCGCCTGCATCGACGCCTGCCCGACGCAGGCCATCGTCGCGCCCTACCGCGTCGACGCGCGGCGCTGCATCTCCTACCTGACGATCGAGAACGACGGCCCGATTCCGCTGGAACTGCGCGCCGCCGTCGGTAACCGCATCTACGGCTGCGACGACTGCCAGCTGGCCTGCCCCTGGAACAAGTACGCGCGGCGCGCGCTGCTGCCGGACTTCGAGCCGCGGCCCTGGCTGTCCGAGGCCACGCTGCTGGAGCTCTGGGCCTGGGGCGAAGACGAGTTCCTGCGCCGCACCGAAGGCAGCCCGATCCGGCGCATCGGCTGGCGGCGCTGGCGGCGCAACCTGGCGGTGGGCCTGGGCAACGCCTTGCGCGCCAGCGGCGATGCGGCGATCGTGCAGGCGCTTGCCGACGCGCGCGACCCGGTCGACGAGATGCTGTGCGATCACATCGACTGGGCGCTGGCGCAGGGTGCTGCCGCCAGCCCTGCGGCCGCGCGCCTCGTCGCCTCTTCGGGCCGCGATCCGCTCAAGGCGTGCTGAGCGCCTGCAGCGCGGCCAGTGCCAAAGGCAGGCCGGCCATCCCGATCAGCGTCGACACCGTGATCAGCCCGGCGACGTAACTGCCGTGCCCGCCCATGCGCACCGCCAGCACATAGGCGCTGGAGGCGGTCGGCATGGCGGCGAAGGCGACGACGACGAGCTGCTGCGGCAGCGGCAGGCGCAGCCCCATCGCGAGCGCGATGCCGGCGAGCGGCAGCAGCAGGTGGCGGATCGCCAGCAGGGCCGCCGCCAGCCCCGGCCCTTCGCGCAGCGCGCCCAGACGCAGGCCGGCGCCGACCGCCATCAAGCCCAGCGGCAGCGCCGCCGAACCCACGCGCGTGGCCGTGTTCATCACCAGTTCGGGCAGGCGCAGCCCCAGCGTGTTGAAGACCAGCCCGCCCACCGTGGCCAGGATCAACGGGTTGCGCGCCAGCTCGCGCGCCAGGCCCTGGCCGCCGTGGCGCGCCAGCGGCCACACCGCGGCGACATTCACGATCGGCACGCACAGCGACATGATGAGCCCGATCCACGCCAGGCCCTGGCCGCCCGCCAGGCGCTGGGCGAGCGCCAGCGCGACGTAGCTGTTGAAGCGGAACGCCGCCTGCGCGCCCGACGCGTGCAGGACCGGATCGACACCGGGGAAATGCCGCAAGGTGTAGGCGAGGCCGATCCCCACCAGCACGACGCCGACGCCGCAGGCCGCCAGCGGCAGCAACTCGCCCGGACCTTGCGGGTTGCGCACGATCGAGGTGAACAGCAGCACCGGGAACAACAGGTAGTAGACGAGCCGCTCCGCGCCGTCCCAGATCGGCCGGTCCAGCGCGGTGCGGCGGCAGACGAACCAGCCCAGGACGATGAGCAGGAAGTCGGGCAGCAGCAGCGTGAGCAGGTCGGCCATGCGCCGCGAGTGTGCCACTGGCCTTGCCGCCCCCGCGCGGCGGCGGCGGTGGTGGGCGCCCCGCCGGACGCAGACAATCCCTGTCATGCACCCGGACAGCCAGGTCGCGATCGACCGCTTCATCGATGCCCTCTGGATCGAGGAGGGCCTGGCGGCCCTGACGCTCACGGCCTATCGGCGCGACCTGACGCTCTACGCATGCTGGCTGCAGCAGCAGGCCGACAAGGCGCTCGACGAAAGCCGCGAGAGCGACCTGCTCGGCTACATCGGCGCGCGCCACGCGGCCACGCGCGCCAGCACCGCCAACCGGCGCCTGGCGGTGTTCCGGCGCTATTTCCGCTGGGCGCTGCGCGAGCGGCGCATCGCTGCCGACCCCACGCTGCGCCTGCAGGCCGCGCGCCAGCCGCTGCGCGTGCCGCGCAGCCTCTCGGAAGCGCAGGTCGAGGCGCTGCTCGCCGCTCCCGCGGTCGACACGGCGCTGGGCGAGCGCGACCGCACGATGCTCGAAGTGATGTACGCCAGCGGCCTGCGCGTGAGCGAACTCGTGCACCTGAAGACCGTGCACCTGGGCCTGAACGAGGGCGTCCTGCGCGTGCTCGGCAAGGGCGCCAAGGAGCGTCTCGTGCCCTTCGGCGAGGAGGCGCACGCGTGGCTGCGGCGCTGGCTGGCGGGGGGGCGGCCGCAGCTGCTGGCTGGACGCAGTGCCGATGCGCTCTTCGTCACCGTGCGCGGCGCGGGCATGACGCGGCAGATGTTCTGGAACCTCGTCAGGCGCTACGCGCGCCAGGCGGGAATCGACGCCCCGCTGTCACCGCACACCCTGCGCCATGCCTTCGCCACGCACCTGCTCAACCACGGCGCCGACCTGCGCGCGGTGCAGCTCCTGCTGGGCCACGCCGACATCGGCACGACGACGATCTACACCCACGTGGCGCGCGAGCGCCTGCGCCAGTTGCACGCGCGCCATCATCCGCGCGGCTGAGCGCAGGTGGGCATGGTGCAACGGATGGGTCATGGCGCGGGGAGAGGGCCACTGACGATGGCCGAGCCCGCCTCGTCGCGGTTCGTCCGGCGACGCCCGACGAGGAGGAGCCGTACCTGCGCGGCGGGCTTCCGGTCGACGCGCTGTGTCCGACCGGGCGCCGTGGCCCCGACCGAGGCTGGCGGGCGTCCGTCGCCGTCGCTGCACCGACGGGACCCCGGCCCGCGGCCGGGAGTGCTTCTCGGCGCGGCCGCTGATCTACAGCGACTTCAACAGCGCGCGCACCTCGGCCTGCTTCGGGTAGCCGGAGCCGAGCTCGGTGAGGAGCTCGAGCGTCTGGCGCGCATCGTCGCGCTGGCCGGCCTCGAGCTGGTAGCGTGCCAGGCGCAGTTTCAGGTCGGGATTCGCGGGGTCGGCACTCGCCGCGGCGCGCTGCGACTGGACCGCCTTGCCGATGTCGCCGGCCGCAGCCTGGATGCCTGCGAGCGTGTCCAGAATCGGTGCGCGGTTGGGCATCGTCGTGTTCGCGCGCTCGGCCATCGCGAGCGCGCCGGGTTTGCCCTGTTTCTGCAGCAGCCAGGCGATGTTGTTCATCGCCATCGCGTTGCCCGGCTGCGAGGCGAGGACGGCCCGGTAGTGCGCCTCGGCCTCCGCGAAATCGCCCTTGTTCGTCGCGAGATCGCCGCGATAGAACCGGAACGCCGGGTCCCCGGGCCGCTTCTTCTCCCACTCGGAAACCAGACTCGCCGCGTCGGCGGTGCGTCCGAGCGCCCGGTAAGCAGTGTGCAGCTTGATCGCCGCTTCGCTGGCACCGCTCTGGTCCAGCGCCTTGCGATAGGCCGGTGCCGCGGCGGCCCAGTTGCGCCGCGTGGCCTGGATGTCGCCCTCGGTCGCGTGGCCAAGCGCGCTCTCGGTCTTGTTCTTCTGCATTTCACGCGCGATCGCCAGTGCCTGATCGGCCTTGTCTTCCTGCAAGGCCATCATCGCCAACGCACGGTGCGCTTCGCCGAGTTCCGGTTCGATCTCGAGCGCCTTCTTCAGAGCCGCCTGGGCTCCGTCGCGATCCTTGTCGGCCAGCAGCGCCTGGGCCAACTCCAGCTGCAGTGAGGCGTCACCCGGCAACAGGGCGGTGAGCTGGTAGATCGTCGTGCTCGCCTGCCGCTTCTGGCCTGCGCCCAGCTGGGCCCGGGCCAGTGCCCGCAGGATCGCGGCTTCGTTCGGCAGCGCGGTGGCCGCTGCCTGGGCCGCATTGAGTGCCGAGGCCAGATCGGCGTTGCGGAGGTGAGCATCGATCAGCGCCAACCGCAGCGCCACGCTCCTCGGGTCGGCGCGAACGGCGTCGGTCAGGATCTGCAGCGCGTCGGGCGCCGGGGTACCGTCATCCGCGGGAATGCTCGCAAGCAGCAGCGTGGCCTGCTCGTGCTTGGGCCGGGCCGCGAGGTAGGCCTTGACGCGCTGGCGGGCGTCCTGGGCCTTCCCGGTCGCAACATCGAGCGAGGCCAGCGCCGCCACCGCGGGAAAGAACTTCGCCTCCTTGGCAAGCGCTGCCTCGAAGCTGCGGCGGGCACCGGCGGCATCGCGCTGCGCGACCAGGATCTGCCCCCGCAGCAGGTCGGGCAGCGGCTGCCCAGGAATCTTCGCGGCCATCGCGTCGATCGCCTTCCTGGCGCCAATCCAGTCGCGAGCGGCAATCCGCGCGCTGACCAACGCCTGATCGGCCTGTGCACTCGGGTCGCCGGCGGCCAGCGCCTCCAGCTCCCGAATCGCGACGTCGGGCTGTCCACCCCGCAACTTCGCCATCGCCGCCCGTGCCTGCAGTCCTGCGTCCTTCGGCGCGAGCGCCACCGCGCGCTTGAAGGCCTCGTCCGCGCGGCGCGCATCGCCCATCTGGAAGTGGATCTCGCCCGCCAGGGCCAGGCTCTTCGCGTCCAGCGCCGAGCCCTGCAGCAGCGGCGATATCGCCTGCAAAGCCTGCTCGGGGTTGCCCATGCGGAGCTGGCTTCGCGCCATGATCTGCCGGGCCAGCACCAGCCCAGGCCGCAGTTTGAGCGCACGTGCCGCATAGGCCTGGGCCGAGATGTCCTGGCCCAGGCGGTATTCGGTGGCCGCCGCGAGTTCCAGTGCACTCGTGTGCTCCGGAAAATGCTTCAGCAACAAATCCAGGAACTCTCGCGAGCGCGGCAGGTCGCCGTCGATGTAAGCGAACTGCGCCTCGAAGAAAATGGTCCCCGAATCCGTCGGTGCTGCCTTCTTGAGCGTCTCGAAAGCCTCGCGCGCCGGCTTGACCTCACCTTGCCGGAACAGGATCGAGACGGTCTCCGCCAGCGCCTGCACATGCCGCGGGTGTGTGGCCAGCGCTTCGCGCAGGACTGCCAGCGCGCCCGCGCTGTCGCCCTTGGCGAGCCACAGCAGGTGTGCCTTCGCGACGCTGGCGTCGGCGTTGCCCGGGTCACGCGAGAGCACCCCTTCCAGCAGACGGAGGGCGTCCTCGGTATCGCCGCCGAGCGCCTTCATCCGCGCCTTCTCGATCGCGGCCACGGCGGAGTCGGGGGCGGCGCGCAGCGCGGCATCGATGGTCAGCGCCGCCTTCTCGTACTGGCCCAGGCCCCAATGCGCGGCGGCGACCGCGGTCTGCAGTTCGGCATGCGCGGCCGGCTCGTTGAGCGTCTTGGCGCCGTAGGACTCGATCACCTGCCGCGGCTTGCCGGTCATCAGCATCGCCTTGGCCAGCGGCGGCAAGACCTCCGATTCCGGTGCGCCGCTCGAGAGTGCGCGCTGGAATTCCACCTCGGCGCCGGCGGCATCTTCCCGAGACAGCAGCAGCTTGCCCAGCATCAGGCGGGCTTCGGCGGATTCGGCGTCGCGCTCGAGCAGACGCTTGAGCTCGATCTCGGCTGCTGCGGAGTCACCCGCCGCCTGATAGCTGCGGGCCGAGGCGAGCATGTCTTCCGGCGCTTCGCCGGTGCAGCCCGCCAGCAGGCTTGCGGCGAGCACAAGAGCCAGCAGGCGTGCAGGGGGGGGTGGACAAGGCATCACGGACCCAGGTAGAGGGACAGGACCCCGCACCATAGCGCGCCGCACTCGCTTGTGCCGAGCTTCAAGTGCGGGTGAACGGCGGGAGGCGCGGCTTCACGCCAATTCCGTCGCGCCTTCTCGCGTCGGGCGAGGGCTCGTCTGGCTGCGTGCGCTGGCCTTCGGGACAAGTCAAGGAGTGTCGAATCCTTTTACATCTTTGACGAGGGCCGGCGACAGGCCATATCCAAGTCATTGAGTCATAAGGAAACCTGATTCGAAACCAGTCTAAGCCTGGCTCACTCTGTGAGCCACCCAGACCGT
>JAIXKR010000129.1 GCA_026932235.1 Burkholderiales bacterium | reverse complement strand
GCAGCGCCTCGATCGGGTCCATGCGCGCGGCGCGGCGCGCCGGGAAGTAGCCGAAAAGCACGCCGATGCCGGCCGAGAAGACGAAGGAGAGCGCGTTGATCCCCGGCTGGAACACGTAGGGCACCTGCATCACCTGCGCCAGCACCAGCGAGGCGGCGGTCGCGAGCACCACGCCGATCAGGCCGCCCAGGCTGGACAGCATCACGGCCTCGATCAGGAACTGCAGCAGCACCTCGCGCTCCAGCGCGCCGATGGCCAGGCGCAGGCCGATCTCGCGCGTGCGCTCGGTGACGCTGACCAGCATGATGTTCATCACGCCGATGCCCCCCACCAGCAGGCTCACGGCGGCCACTGCGCCCAGCAGCATGGTCATCACCTGCGTGGTGCCCGACAGCGTGTCGGCGAGCTGCTTGGTGTCGAGCACGTTGAAGTTGTTGTCGTCGCTGCTGGCGAGCTTGCGGATCTCGCGCAGCAGATCGGTGAGGCCGGACTTGACGCGCTCGGCGTCGCTCGCCGGGTCGAGCGAGACCTGCAGCGTGTCCACCGTGGTCTTGCCGGTCAGGCGCCGCTGCATGGTCTTCAGCGGCATCAGCACGACTTCGTCCTGGTCGTTGCCGAAGGAGCCCTGGCCCTTGCTCTTGAAGAGGCCGATCACCTGGCACGGCACCTTGCCCACGCGCAGCTGCTGGCCGAGCGGGTCGCCGCCGCCATAGAGCTCGGTCTGGATGGTGGTGCCGATGAGGCACACCGCGGCGCCGGCCTTCAGCTCGGCGTCGGTGAAGCTGCGGCCGCTTTGCAGCGTCCAGTTGTTGGTCTGCAGCCAGGCGTTGGTCGAGCCGACCACGCTGCTGCTCCAGTTCTTGCCGCCGGCCACCAGGGTCACCGAGGTGCGCGCCTCGGGAGCGACCGCGACGATGCCGGAGATCTGGTTGGCAATGGCGTCGACGTCGCCGTCCTTGAACGAGGGCGCGACGTTGCCGCCGCTGCCCGGGCCCATGCGCTGGCCCGGACGGATCATCAGCAGGTTGGTGCCCAGGCTCGAGATCTGGTTCTGCACCGCCTGCGTGGCGCCGCGGCCCAGCGTCACCATGGTGATGACGGCGGAGACGCCGATGACGATGCCCAGCACCGTGAGGAATGAGCGCAGCAGGTTGCGCTGGATGGAGCGCAGCGCCAGCAGCAGGGTGTTCCACAGCATCAGGACGGCTCCGTGGCCGGCGCGGCGACCGGGCTGCCGGGCTGTGTCGGGCTGGCGTTGCGCTCGTCGCTGGCGACGACGCCGTCGACGAAGCGCACGATGCGGTGCGCATAGGCCGCCATGTCGGGCTCGTGCGTCACCATGAGCACGGTGATGCCCTGCCGGTTCAGGTCCGCCAGGAAGGCCATGATCTCGTGGCTGCGCTGGCTGTCGAGGTTGCCGGTCGGCTCGTCGGCCAGCAGCACCGCCGGCTCGGTGACGATGGCGCGCGCGATCGCCACGCGCTGCTGCTGGCCGCCCGAGAGCTCGGCCGGGGTGTGGTGTTCCCAGCCCTTCAGGCCCACGGCCTGGAGCGCGCGCGCGGCGGCGGCGTGGCGCGCGGCGGCCGCTTCGCCGCGGTACAGCAGCGGCAGCTCGACGTTCTCCTGCGCGCTCGTGCGCGCCAGCAGGTTGAAGCCCTGGAAGACGAAGCCGAAATGGCGCCGCCGCAGGCGCGCGCGGTCGTCGCGCGACAGCGCCTCGACGCGCACGCCCATGAACTCGTAGCGCCCGCCGCTGGGCCGGTCCAGGCAGCCCAGCACGTTCAGCGCCGTGGACTTGCCCGAGCCGCTGGGCCCCATGATGGCGACGAACTCGCCGCGCCCGATGTCCAGGTCGACGCCGCGCAGCGCACGGAAGGCGGCGCTGCCTTCGCCGTACACCTTGGTGATGCCGCGCAGGCGGATGAGCGGCGCCTCGCCGGCCATGGACCGCGCGTCAATGGACTGCGCGTTCATGCCCCGCCTTGCGCGGCGCGCTGGTCGGTGATGACGGCCATGCCTTCCTTCAGATCGGGGCCGCTGACCTCGGTCTGGCGGCCATCGCTGATGCCGGTCTGCACCGCGACGGCGACGGGCTCCTGGCCCTGCAGCACCCAGATCTGGCGCTGACCGCTGCTGCCGGTCGCGGCGCCGGCCTCGCCCTCCGTCCGCCGCCGCGGTTCGCTGCGCGGCGGGCGCGGCATCATGCGCGACACCAGGCTCCTGCCGCTCTCGGCGGACGTCGTGGCCGTCTGCGCCTGCGCGCTGGTGGGGGTGAAGCGCAGCGCCGTGTTTGGCACCAGCAGCACGCTCTTGTGTTCGACGGCGACGATGGTGGCGGTGGCCGTCATGCCCGGGCGCAGGCTGAGGTCGGCGTTGTCGACGCTCAGGTTGGTGGTGTAGGTGACGACGTTGTTGGTGGTGGTCGAGCCGTAGGAGACGCGCTCGACCGTCGCCGGATAGCGGCGCGCGGGGTAGGCGCTGACGGTGAAGCTGGCCGACTGGCCCTGCTGCACCGAGCCGACGTCGGCCTCGTCCACGCTTGCTTCCAGCTTGAGCCGGCGCAGGTCCTCGCCCAGCGTGAACAGGGTGACGGCCTGCAGCGAGGCGGCGACGGCGTTGCCGGGGTCCACCGAGCGCGTCAGCACCACGCCGTCGATGGGCGAGCGGATCGACGCCTTGGTGAGGTTGGTCTCTTCCGTCGACAGGGTGGCCTTCGCCTTGGCGACCAGCTCGCCGGCGTTGTCGGCCTCCGCCAGTGCGCGCGCCAGCGTCGCGCGCGCGCCGTCGAGTTCGGTGGCCGAAGGCACGCGGCCGTTCGACAGGCGCGACACTTCCTCGTAGCGCGCCAGCGTGGCGCGCACCTCGCGCACCGTGGCCTCGCTCTGCGCCAGCGTGGCCTGCGCCGCCTTCAGCGAGGCGCGCGCACTGTTGACCGTGTCCTGGAACTTCGCGCGGTCCAGTTCGACCAGCACCTGGCCCTTCTTGACCTGGTCGTTCACGTCCACCAGCACGCGCGCGACGGTGCCCGAGAGCTCGCTGCCGACCTCCACCGAGCGCGTGGGGTTGAGCGTGCCGTTGGCCGTGACGGTGAGCGTGATGTCGCCGCGCTCCAGGGGTGTCGTCACGTAGACCGGCGCCTTGCGCGCCGCGCTTGCGCCCAGCCACCACCACAGGCCGGCCGCAAGCAGCACCAGCAGCGCGAGGCCTGCCCACAGCGAGCGCCGCTGCCACCAGGCGGCGGGGCGGTCGTCGCCCAGCAGCGTGGCCACGTCGACGGCCGATGCCGCGGAAGAGGGGGCAGCGGGAGCAGGAGCAGGTGCGGTCATGGTGATGGCTGTCGGCGCGCGGGGATGGGCGGCGTGGGAGCGGTGTCGGCAGCGGGAGCTGCGCCGTCGGCCGGCTCGGGCTGCCAGCCGCCGCCCAGCGCCTTGTAGAGGCTCACGTGATCGGTGGCCAGGCTGGCGCGCACGCTCGCGGCGCTGTCCTGCGCCGCCAGCAGGCTGCGCTGGGTCTCGAGCACGGTGCGGAAGTCCACCAGGCCGGCCTGGTACTGCTGGCGCGCCAGCTCGTCGGCCCGGCCGGCCGCGCGTGCGGCGGCGTCGAGGCTGAGATTGCGCGCGCGGTCACCCTGCAGCGCCACCAGGGCATCCTCGACATCCTGCAGCGCCGTGAGGACGCTGGCGCGGTACTCGGCGCGGGCCTGCTCCAGCGCGGCCTGCTGCGCGCGGATGTTGCCGGCAATCGCCCCGCCGTCGAACAGCGGCGCCGACAGGCCGGCGGCGATGGCGCTCACCACGCTGCCCCCGCCGGTGAGCGAACCGAGCGTGAGCGCCTGCAGGCCGAGCGAGCCGCTCAGGTTGAGCGCGGGGTAGCGCTTCGCGTCGGCCTGCGCCAGGCGCGCCCAGGCGGCCTGCACCTGGGCCTCGGCCTGGCGCAGGTCCGGGCGCTGGCGCAGCGTGTCGGCCGGAAAGGCCAGCGCCAGGTCATCGGGCGGCAGCGGCACGGGTGCGTGGCCCAGATCGGCGAGCGCGCCCGGGGGCCGTCCGCTGAGCACCGCCAGCCGGTGGCGCGCCTGCGCCAGCGTCGTCTGCAGCTGCGGCACGGTGGCGCGCGTCTGCTCGGCCGCGGTGATGGCCTGCTCCACGTCCAGCGAAGAGACCAGCCCGGCCTGGCTGCGCCAGCGTGCGATCTGCAGCGTGTCCTCCTGGGCGGCGAGATTGCTCCGGGCGATGGCCAGGCGTGCCTGTGCGCTGCGGACGTCGATGTAGGCCAGCGCCACCTCGGCCGCGAGCATGACCTGCGCGTTCGCCAGCGACATCTGCGTGGCGCGCGCATCGGCCTGCGCCGCGCGCACGCCGGCGCGCGCGCCGCCCCACAGGTCGGGCTCCCAGCTTGCCGAAAGGCCGAGGCTGAAGCTGCTGGCGCTGCTCTGACCCCGTGTGCGCGAGCGCTGGGCACCGGCGTCGCCGCTGAGGCTGGGCGCAAGGCTTGCGGTGGCCACGTCGACCAGCGCGCGCGACTGGCGCAGCGCCGCCATCGCCGACTGCAGCGTGGGGCTGGCCGCGATCGCATCGCCCACGAGCGCGCTCAGTTCGGAATCGCCGAAGCGCAGCCACCAAGCGGTCAGATCAGTGGCCGGGGCGGCGGCGCTCTCGCTCCAGCGCGCCGGGATGGGGACGGCGGCGGCAGGCTCGTCCGGGGCGATCGGCGGTGCGACGCAGGCGGCGAGCAGCAGCGGCACGGCCAGCGAGGCGGCGCACGACCGTGCGTTGGAACGCAAGCGCACGCGGCTCATCGGCGCCACGCTTGCGCTGCGCCCATCACGGCACGGACGGACGTATCCAACTGCGGTTTCCAGGGTGAGCGTCATATTCGTGGCTGTCTCAGCCCGCGGACCAGGCCCGCAGGCGTCCGCGGCACGTGCAAGCGCGCAATCAGGAGTCGGTGCCGCCCGCGGAGGCGAGGCGAACTCCAGGGGCGCCGTGCCTTGCTCAGACGCCGAGCAGGTCGACCTCGAACACCAGTGTCGCGTGAGGCGGGATCACGCCGCCGGCGCCGCGCGCACCGTAGCCGAGCTCGGCGGGGATCAGCAGCACGCGTGTGCCGCCGACCTTCATGCCTTGCACGCCTTCGTCCCAGCCGCGGATGACGTGGCCGGCACCGAGCGGAAAGGCGAAGGGGCTGCCGCGGTCCTTGCTCGAGTCGAACTTGCGCCCGCGTCCGCCCTCGGCGGCGGCGTCGTGCAGCCAGCCGGTGTAGTGCACCTGCACGTGCTGCCCGGCCTGGGCCTCGGCGCCGCTGCCGGTCACCTTGTCTTCGTACTGCAGGCCCGAAGGGGTGGAGATCATGGTTTCTTCCTTTCGCTTGCGATGCGGCCCTGGGGCCGCGCATGATGCCATCGCGCGACGCGGTGGGCGCGGGCCGAGGTCATCGGTCACGCCAGGGCCAGGCCCTCACCGCGGCGGCGAGCCAGTCGGCGGGCGTGGGCGCGGCCAGCGGCGGCAGGCCGAGCACCTGGCCTGCGCGCTGCAGCGCCGCCAGGGGATCGGCGAGGTCCAGCGCCTGTGCGCCGGTTTGCTTGCTGAGCTTCTGGCCGTCGGCCGCGAGCACCAGCGGCGTGTGCAGGTAGGCCGGCGTGGGCACCCCGAGCGCGCGCTGCAGCAGCATCTGGCGCGGCGTGTTGTCGGCGAGGTCCTCGCCGCGCACGACGTGGGTGATGCCTTGCGCGGCGTCGTCGACGACGACGGCGAGCTGGTAGCTCCAATGCCCGTCGGCGCGGCGCAGGATGAAGTCGCCGACCTCGTGCGTCACGTCCTGCTGCCGCGGACCCAGGCGCCGGTCGATCCAGCGCAGCACGCAGGCGCCGCCGTGGCCGTCGTCGGTGCGCAGGCGCCAGCTGCGCGCGGGCCGCCCCTGCAGGCCGCTGCGGCAGGTGCCGGGATAGACGCGTTCGCCATGGCGCCGGTGCGCGAGGCCGCGCGCCGCCAGCGCGTCGTCGATGTTCCTGCGCGTGCAGCCGCAGGGATAGGCGCGTCCGGCCGCGAGCAGTTGCTCGAGCGACCGTGCGTACACTGCCTCGCGCGCCGATTGCCGCAGCGGCGGCTCGTCGGGCAGCAGCGCGCAGCGCGCGAGCTGCTCGACGATGACGCGGTCCATACGCGGCGGGCAACGCGGGCGGTCGACGTCCTCGATTCGCAGCAGCCAGCGCCCGCCGTGTGCGCGCGCATCGAGCCAGCTCGCCAGCGCGGCGACCAGCGAACCCTCGTGCAGCGGACCGGTGGGCGAGGGCGCGAAGCGGCCGCGGTAGCCGCTGCCGACACTCACTGCGCGCAGTCGAGCAGCGCGCTGCGCGTGGCGCGGCTGCCCAGTTGCTGCAGCCACCAGCGCAGCGCCAGGCCCGAGGGCGGACGGCGCGTGCCGCGCGCATCGACGCTGCAGCGCCACGCGTAGCCGAGTTGCGCATGCAGCGGGTTGCGCCGCGTCTCTTTCCGCACGAGCTCGCCGGCGTCGAGCAGCCCCTGCACCAGATGCTGCGGCACGAAGCCGGCGCCCAGGCTGCGACGCTGCGCCTCGATCTTGTCGGCCATGCTGTTCACCGTCAGCACATCCTGCCCGGGCAGCAGGTTGAGCGTGCGCGGGGACAGGCGCTGGGCGGAATCGGCGACCGCGACCGCACGGTGGTGCACGAGGATCGCGTCGTCGATCGGCCCTTCATGCTGCGCCAGCGGATGCTGCGGCGAAACGGCGAAGACGAAGGGCATCTCGCCCAGCGGCTCGACCGCCACGCCCGGCGGCGGTTCGCGGTCGAGGTCGATGCCGATGGCCAGGTCGGCCTGGCCGCTGACCAGCGCCTCCCAGGTGCCCGAGAGCACCTCGGTGCGCAGGCGCAGCCGCGTGCCGGGGCCGCCGCCTCCGGCGGTGCCGCTGCGTCCCTGCGGGTCCAGCGAGAAGAAGGCTTCGCAGAGCTCGAACAGGATGCGGCGGCTGATGACGTCGTCGGCGACGACGGTCAGCTCGCTCTCCCAGCCGGTGGCGACGCGGCGCACGCGGTTGGCCACGGCGTCGATCTCGCTGAGCAGGCGGCGCCCTTCCTGCAGCAGTTCCTCGCCGGCGGCGGTGAGCCGCGCCTGGCGCGAGCTGCGGTCGAAGAGCAGCACGTCCAGCGCCTCTTCGAGCTGGCGCACGCTGTAGGTCAGTGCCGAGGGCACCTTGCCGAGTTCGCGCGCCGCGCCCGCGAAGCTGCCGCTGCGGGCGATGGTGTCCATCATCACCAGGGCGTCGGGGGTCAGGGCGAGGCTGCGTTCGCTCATGGGCGGGGCTCGATCGGGCCGGGTCTGCCGCGGTGCTTCATCTTATTTGAACGCAGGCGCCAAGGGGGATGCAGCAGTGGATGACCGTGCGCAACCTACATTGACGGCATCGAGATCGAAGGAGGTCCGAACATGATCACGCTGCGCAAGGCGGGCGACCGCGGCCATGCCCGGCACGGCTGGCTCGAGAGCTGGCACAGCTTCTCGTTCGCCGACTACCAGGACCCGGCGCACATGGGCGTGGGCAATCTGCGCGTCATCAACGACGACCGCATCCAGCCCGGCGCCGGCTTCGGCACGCACGGCCACCGCGACATGGAGATCATCAGCTACGTGCTGCAGGGTGCGCTGGCGCACCAGGACAGCCTGGGCAACGGCGAGGCCGGCAGCGGCAACGTCGGCGTCATCCGGCCGGGCGACGTGCAGCGCATGAGCGCAGGCAGCGGCGTGCTGCACAGCGAGTTCAACCACGCCAAGGACGAGCCCACGCACTTCCTGCAGATCTGGATCCTGCCCGACGAGCGCGGCATCGCGCCGGGCTACGAGCAACGGCACTTCGACGACGCCGAGAAGCGCGGGCGGCTGCGTCTCATCGCCGCACCCGACGGCGCCGGGGGCGCGGTGACGGTCCACGCCGATGCGCGCGTGTACGCCGGGCTCTTCGACGGCGCCGAGCGTGCCGACGTGCGTCTGGATCCGCAGCGCCCGGCCTACGTTCACCTCGCGCGCGGCGCGCTCGAGGTCAACGGCCGGCGCCTGGCCGCCGGCGACGCCGTGACCCTGCGCGGCGAGCCGCTGCTGCAGCTGGCGCGGGGCGAAGACGCCGAGGTTCTGGTCTTCGACCTCGCGCCGTAGCGCGGGCGCCCTGCGCCGTTGACGTCCTTCGTCAGGACACGCCTTGCAGCGCCGGGTGGCGCTCGCTCGGCAGCAGCGTCAGGGTCAGCGCGCTCAGCAGCGAAAAGCCGGCCATCACGATCAGCATCGTGCCGAAACCGTTGGCCTTCACCATCGGCCCGAGTAGCCAGACGGCGGCCGAGCTGAAGCCGAAGGCGACGGTGAGCCGCATCCCCGCGACGCGCGAGCGCAGCCGGTCGTCGACGTAGCGCGCGATCATCGCATCGGTGAAGGGGACGGCGCCGAAGATCATCGCCATCGTCCCCAGCAGCGCAGCGAAGATCCACCAGCCTTGCGCACGCGAGGTCAGCAGCAGCAGCGGCACCTGACCGAGAACCATCACCAGGTACAGCGGCTTGATCGGGTAGCGGTCGATCAACTTGCCGACGACGAGCTGCGTCACCGAGGCCACGGCGTAGACCGCGGCCAGCAGCGCACCCAGCCGCGACGGATCCTCGACGATGCCGTGCAGGCGCTCGGCCATGAGCTGGCCGTTGCCGTTGGTCATGAAGTTGAAGAGCACGCCCGAGGCGATCGCCCCGGCCGTCATGACGGCGAAGACGCGCGCAAGCATGGACGTCGGCAACGCGATCGCCGCCTTGCTGCGCCGCCGCGCGGGCGGCTCGGCTTCGTGCGGCGCCAGGCGCATGAAGAGCAGGCCCAGCGCCAGCGTCAGCAGCCCCGGCACCGCGAAGGCCCAGCGCCAGCCGGCGATGCTCACCAGCAGCCCGGTGAGGCCGGCGGCCACGGCCACGCCCAGGTTGCCGGCCAGCCCGCTCCAGCCGATGGTGCGACCGGGCGTCGTCGTGTGCTGCAGCAGCATGGGGATGCCCACCGGGTGGTAGATGGCCGAGAAGGCGCCCAGCAGCGTGAGCGCCGCCGCGAGCTGCCAGGCGTTCCGCGTGAGCGCGGCCAGCAGCGAGGACGCGCCGATGCCGAAGAAGAAGAGCAGCATCATGCGCCGCCGCCCCCACAGGTCGCCCAGCCGCCCGGCCGGCGCCGAACCCAGCCCGAACAGGACGAAGGCGCCGACGCCGTAGGGCATCAGGTCCTCCCAGCCGGCAAAGCCGAAGTCGGCGGCGATCGCCGCCACCGCGGTGGCGAAGATGAGCAGGAAGAAGTGGTCGAGCGCGTGCGCGGTGTTCAATAGCAGCGTCAGCGTGCGCGAGGGGCCGGTCATGGCGGCAGTATGCCGCCATGGCCGCTCAGAGCTGCGTCGCCACCCCCTGCACGCGCACCACGAGCGCGCCGCGGGCCCAGGGGAAGCGCTCGCGCACTTCGTCGAGCGGCTTGCCTTCGAGCACGATCTCGCCCAGGCCCTCGATCACGCAGCCCTGGCCCGGGCTGCGCGTGCCCTGCACCTTGCGCGAGGCGACCATGAGCTGGATGCGCGCGTTGTTGCGCAGGTTCTTTTCGGTGCGCTGGAAGCGGCCGACGGGGAAGAGCAGGGTCCGGCCCTCCTCGTCGATCTTCATGTAGCTGCCCCAGTGCCCGGACAGGTGCGGGCCGTCCGGGCCCTGGGTGACGAAGCAGACGTATTCGGTGGCGTCGCAGACCTCGCGCGACACGCCTTCGATCTTCTCGCTCATCGCGGACCTTTCACGCAAAAGCCGCAACGATAGGCGTGTGTGCGCGGCCTTCGCGCCCGACCGCGCGCGCGGAGTTTGCGCTGCTGCAAGCGCAGGCCGGAAATCCTGCGGATCGAGCGCGTCAATCCCGGGCCGGCAGGCCCATGCGTCGGCGGTACCACTCGTGGAAGTGTTGCATGCCGTCCTCCATCGGGCTCTGGTAGGGGCCGACCTCGTCGTCGCCGCGCCGCATCAGCGCCTGGCGCCCGGCGTCCATGCGTTCGCCGATCTCGTCGTCCTCGACGGCCGTTTCCATGTACGCGGCCTGCTCGGCCTCGATGAACTCGCGCTCGAAGGCCGCGATCTCCTCGGGGTAGAAGAACTCCACCAGGTTGAGCGTCTTGCGCGGGCCCTGCGGGAACAGCGTGGAGACGACGAGCACGTGCGGATACCACTCGACCATCACCGTCGGGTAATAGGTGAGCCAGATCGCGCCCTGCGTCGGCGCCTCGCCGCCGCGGAACTTCAGCACGGCGTCGTGCCAGCGCTGGTAGGTCGGCGATCCGGCCTTGGCCAGTCGCTGGTGCACGCCCACCGTCTGCACCGAGTGCTCGGAGCCGAACTCCCAGCGCAGGTCGTCGCAGGTGACGAAGGAACCGAGTCCGGGGTGGAAGGGGCCGACGTGGTAGTCCTCGAGGTAGACCTCGATGAAGGTCTTCCAGTTGTAGTTGCACTCGTGCAGGATGGCCTTGTCGAAGACGTAGCCGTCGAAGTCGAGTTGCGCCGCCGGGCCCAGGCCGGCGAGGTCTGCGGCGACGTCGCGCCCCTTGCCCTCGCCCTTGCCCTCGAACAGCAGGCCGTGCCAGTTCTGCAGCGCGTAGTTGTTCAGGTTGAGGCAGGGATCGTCGGCGAAGTGCGGGGCACCGATCAGCTTGCCCTGCAGGTCGTAGGTCCAGCGGTGCACCGGGCAGACGACATTGCCGCCGCTCGTCCTGCCGCGGCCGTCGAGCATGAGCGCCTGGCGGTGGCGGCAGACGTTGGAGAGGAGCTCGATGCCGCGCTCCGAGCGCACGAGCACGCGGCCGTTGGCCTCCTGCGCCAGCACGTGGTAGTCGCCGACCTCGGGCAGCGCCAACTCGTGCCCGAGGTAACGCGGGCCGGGCTCGAAGATGAGCTTCTGCTCCTGGCGGTACAGGTCCTCGTCGAAGTAGGTTGAAACGCCGAGCTGGGTGCAGCTGCGGTCGAGAGCTTTGAGACTGGCGCTCAGGTCAGACATGGTGCGGAAGTGTCCTCCGGCAGGGTGTCCAAACCCCCGCCTGGTGGCCCCGCAGGCGGGCTCGAGAAGGCTGCAGGCCACGGACTTGCAGCGAAGGATCGATTTTATCCGTGCCCTCCCCGTCCGAACGGTGTCGGGCCCGCATCACCCTGCCCCCGGGGATGAAACCGTCCCGAACGACTAAAATCCCTCGCTTCGCAATCCGCAAGCCCATGGCCCGCAGCAGCCCGAACCCGAAGGAGCCCGCCAGCTACGAACAGGCGGTACAGGAGCTCGACCAGCTCGTACAGCGCATGGAGGCCGGCCAGCTCCCGCTGGACCAACTGCTCGAGAGCTACCGCCGCGGTGCCGACCTGCTGGCCTGGTGCCGGCAGCGGCTGCAGGCGGTCGAGGAACAGGTCAAGCTGCTCGAGGACGGCCGGCTCGAAGCCTGGCCCGCCGCATGAAGGCTGCGGCCTTCGAGGGCTGGAAGCAGCAGGCGCAGGCGGCAGTCGAAGCGGCGCTGCAGGCCTGGGTGCCCGGCGCGGCCCCGGCCGGCCTCGGCGAGGCGATGCGCTACGGCGTCCTCGACGGCGGCAAGCGCGTGCGACCGCTGCTCGTGCTTGCGGCGGCACGCGCCACCGGTGGCGACGAGCTTGCGGCGATGCGGCCGGCGGTGGCGGTGGAGCTGATCCACGCCTACTCGCTGATCCACGACGACATGCCCTGCATGGACAACGACGTGCTGCGGCGAGGCAAGCCGACCGTCCACGTTCGCTTCGGGCAGGCGCAGGCGATGCTCGCGGGCGATGCCATGCACACGCTGGCGTTCGAGCTCCTGACGGCGCCGCCCGGCCACGAGGCGGACTTCGAGCTGTCGCCGCGGCTTTCGGCGCTGTTGTGCGCGCTGCTGGCGCGTGCGGCCGGGCACGCCGGCATGGCGGGCGGCCAGGCGATCGATCTCGCGAGCGTGGGCAAGGCGCTTTCGCACGCGCAGTTGCGCGACATGCATCGTCGCAAGACCGGGGCCTTGCTGCAGGCCAGCGTGATGATGGGAGCGGCCTGCGGGCAGGCCGATGCGCGCGCATGGCGCGCGCTCGGCGAGTACGGCGACGCGATCGGGCTGGCGTTCCAGATCGTCGATGACATCCTCGACGCGACGCAGGAGTCGGCGACGCTGGGAAAGACCGCGGGCAAGGACCTCGACTGCAACAAGCCGACTTACGTGACGGTGCTGGGCCTGGATGCCGCGCGGCGGCAGGCGGACGAACTGCACGCGCAGGCGCAGGCGGCTCTGGCTCGCAGCGGGCTGTCCGATGTGTCGACGCTCGCGCGGCTGGCCGAACGCATCGTCGAGCGGGAGAGCTGAAGTGTCCGACGACACGCTGTTGAGGACCATCGCCACGCCGGCCGACCTGCGCCGGCTGCCGCGCGCGGAGTTGCCGCGGCTGGCCGAGCAGCTGCGCGCGTTCGTGCTGCAGAGCGTCAGCCAGACCGGCGGGCATCTGTCGAGCAACCTGGGCACGGTCGAGCTCACGATCGCGCTGCACTACGTCTTCAACACGCCCTGGGACCGGCTGGTGTGGGACGTGGGCCACCAGACCTATGCGCACAAGATCCTGACCGGCCGGCGCGAAGGCATGCGCACGCTGCGCCAGCTCGGGGGCATCAGCGGCTTTCCGCGCCGCGAGGAGAGCGAGTACGACAGCTTCGGCACCGCGCACAGCTCGACGAGCATCTCCGCGGCGCTGGGCATGGCGCGCGCGGCCCGACTCAAGGGCGAGGAGCGCAAGGCGGTGGCCGTCATCGGCGACGGTGCGATGACCGCCGGCATGGCCTTCGAGGCGCTGAACAACGCCGGCGTCGCGCACGGCGGCGACAACGCCGACCTGCTGGTGGTGCTCAACGACAACGACATGTCGATCAGTCCGCCGGTAGGGGCGCTCAACAAGTACCTGGCGCGGCTGCTCAGTGGGCGCTTCTATGCCGCCGCGCGCGAAGGTGCGAAGGCGGTGCTGAAGAACACGCCGCTGTTCGAGATCGCGCGCCGCCTCGAGGAGCACGCCAAGGGCATGCTGGTGCCGAGCACGATCTTCGAGGAGTTCGGCTTCCAGTACGTGGGTCCGATCGACGGTCACGACCTCGACGCCCTCATCCCCACGCTCGAGAACCTGCGCGACCGCAAGGGGCCGCAGTTCCTGCACGTGGTGACGAAGAAGGGCTACGGCTACAAGCTCGCCGAAGCCGACCCGGTGAACTACCACGGCCCTGGCAAGTTCGACCCGGCGATCGGCCTGGTGAAGCCGGCGACGCCGCCCAAGCCCAGCTTCACGCAGGTGTTCGGGCAGTGGTTGTGCGACATGGGGCAGGCCGACGAGCGGCTTGTCGCGATCACGCCGGCGATGCGCGAGGGCTCCGGCCTGGTCGAGTTCGAGCAGCGCTTTCCGCAGCGCTACTTCGACGTCGGCATCGCCGAGCAGCATGCGCTGACCTTCGCCGCGGGAATGGCCTGCGAGGGCCTGAAGCCGGTGGTCGCGATCTACTCGACCTTCCTGCAGCGCGGCTACGACCAGCTCGTGCACGACGTCGCCCTCCAGGACCTGCCGGTGGTGTTCGCGCTCGACCGCGCGGGCATCGTCGGCGCCGATGGGCCGACGCACGCCGGCGCCTTCGACATCGCCTTCGTGCGCTGCCTGCCCAACTGCAGCATGCTGGTTCCCAGCGACGAGAACGAATGCCGCCAGGCGCTGACGACGGCGTTCCGCCACGACCATCCGGTGGCGGTGCGTTACCCGCGGGGCAGCGGCATCGGTGCCGCGATCGACCCCGGTCTCGTCGAATGGCCCTGGGGCAAGGGCGTGCTGCGGCGCCGGGGAAAGGGCATCGCGATCCTCGCCTTCGGCACGGTGCTGAACCCCGCGCTGGCGGCGGCCGAGAAGCTCGACGCCAGCGTCGCCGACATGCGTTTCGCCAAGCCGCTGGACGAGGCGCTGGTGCTCGAGATGGCGGGCAGCCACGAGGCCATCGTCACCGTCGAGGAAGGCTGCATCGCCGGCGGCGCCGGTTCGGCCGTGGGCGAATGCCTGGCCGCGGCCGGGCTTGCACGGCCCTTGCTGCACCTGGGCCTGCCCGATCGTTTCATCGAGCACGGCGACCCGGCGCGGCTGCTGGCGCAGTGCGGACTGGACGCGCCCGGCATCGAGCAGGCGATCCGCCAGCGCTTCGTGCCGCGGCGGACGCCGCTCAGCGCCGTCGGCGCCTGAGCGGCGCGCCGATGCGCATGCCCATGTCTCGCCTTTGCCCCGGCGTCGCGGCCCGATCGACGCGGCGCCTTCCCTCGCCATGAGCAAGCCGACCGACGCCCTTCACATTCCCGATACGCAGAGCGAGCGCGACGAGCGCCACCTCGCGATCCAGCGCGTCGGCGTCAAGGCCTTGCGCTACCCGCTGCAGTTGCGCGTGGCCGGCGCCGTGCAGCCGGCCACCGGTACCTGGACGCTGGACGTGGCGCTGCCGGCCGAGCAAAAGGGCACGCACATGTCGCGCTTCGTCGCGTGGCTGGAAGGGAACACCGAACCGCTGGATGCGGACACCCTGAGCCGGCGCCATGCGCAGATGCTCGAGATGCTGCATGCGCAGGAGGGGCAGGTCGAAGTCGCCTTCGGCTTCTTCCTGAAGAAGCGCGCACCGGTGTCGGGCCTGGCCAGCCTGCTCGACTACGAGGGACGCTGGATCGCGCAGACACGTGCCGGGACGACCACGATCTGGGCCGAGGTCGGCGTGCCGGTGAAGAGCCTGTGCCCGTGCAGCAAGGAGATCTCCGACTACGGCGCACACAACCAGCGTTCGCTGGTGACGATACGGGTGGAACTGCTGCAGGCCGTCGAATGGCACGAATTGGTGCGCTTCGCCGAGGAGTCGGCGAGCAGCGAGATCTGGCCGATGCTCAAGCGCAGCGACGAGAAATGGGTCACCGAGCGCGCCTACGAGAACCCCAAGTTCGTCGAGGACCTGGTGCGCGACGTGGCGCTGCGCCTGAACCGGGACGCGCGCATCGGCCGCTACCGCGTGGACGTCGAGAACTTCGAGTCGATCCACAACCACTCCGCGTACGCGCGCATCGAGCGGATGTAGGTTCCGCGCCCCGGTACAAACCGCCGCGAAGCGCATCAACGAGAGCGTGGAAGCGGCCTCGAGTTCGCACCGTACACATCGGCGCGACGCGTGAGTCTTGTCACGCGAGCGTGCGCACGGTCGGGGGCGTGCACGCATAGATTCCGGCGTTCACAGGAAACGCCGATGCGACAGGACATCCAGACGCTCAGGGGCCTGGCCATCGTGTTGGTCGTCCTCTTCCATGCGTGGCCGGCCACGGTGCCGGCAGCGTACCTTGGAGTGGACATCTTCTTCGTCGTTTCGGGCTATCTGCTTGCGCGCAAGGTTCAGGTGGAACTGGATGCGGGCAGGTTTCGCCATGGTTCCTTCGTGAGGCGGCGACTGCGTCGTCTGGCCCGGCCGGTGTTGCCGGTCCTCGTGGCGGTGACGGCGGTCGGCTTGTGGCTGCTGACCGCAAGCGAGCGCGTTTCGCTATGGGAGCAACTTGCCGGGGCGGCGACCTTCACCGTCAACGTCGTCCTCTGGTTGCAAGGAGGCTACTTCGACCAGGCGTCGACGACGAAACCCTTGCTTCATCTCTGGGCCTTGGCGGTGATCGGGCAGGCGGCCCTGATCCTGCCATTGCTGATGAGGCTGCCTCGTGGGCGTTGGCCATGGGTAGCTGCCGTGCTGGCGGGCGCGAGCTTTGCCGGCCTCTTGAAGATGATCGAATACGACGCCGCGGCGGCCTATTTCCTGCTGCCCTTCCGATTGTGGGAGTTCATCCTCGGCATGCTGCTCACGCGTCTTCCTCCGCTGCGGCGCGCGGTCGGCGCCAGACGGTTGCTGGCGGGACTTGCCGGCTTGGGAATGCTGATGGTCGCGTTCGCGGGAGATCCAGGGCCTTCGGCTTGGGTGATGCTGACCGGCTGCCTGCTGGCTTCTGCGATCATCGTCCTGGCACCGCCAGCAACCGGGATGCCTTCACCATTGGCACGGCTCGGACACCACTCCTATGCCCTCTACCTCGTGCACTGGCCGGTGTTGGCCTTCCTGCATTCCGCGTTCCTGGGTGCCGAACCGCCGATCGGCCTGCTGCTTGCCGCTCTTGGGGTGTCCTTCGTTGGCGCCTGGGGGCTGCATCGCCTGACCGATGATCGCCAAGCCGTGAATCCTAGGGTGGCACCCGGCACGAGTGCAGTGCTCCTCGCGGTACTCCTGTGGGGCGCCTTCCCTCAGGATGCGCGCGCCGGTGTCGACTGGCAGCACGAACGCCGACCGAACGTCGGCCTTCACCCGCAGTGCGACTTCAAGGATTTGTTCCAGCCGATCGCCCAGTGCCTGACAACCAAACGGCCGCGGTGGCTCGTCTGGGGCGACAGCATGGCGATGCAATGGGCGCAGGCGCTGGCGGACATGGATCGGTCACGCCCGGGGGTTGCGCAGGCGACGATGAGTACCTGTGGACCGCTCGTGGGCGTCTCACCGGTCTATTCGGGCGATCTCGGCCCACAGTGGGCGCGTCGCTGCATCGCCTTCAACGATTCGGTGCTCGAATGGCTACGTCGACAACCCGCGCTCGAACATGTTCTGCTGGGTTCGGTCTTCCTCTATCACGTCGAGCGCGGCCAGCGTCTGCAGACCCGGGACGGCACCATGCGGCAGAGCGTGGACGCCGCCGAGGAGGCCTTGATGGCGACCGTGCAGGCGATTCGCGCGGCGGGCAAGCGCGTCAGCATCATGGCGCCGGTGCCGACGGCCGCTTTCGACGTCGGCGCCTGTCTGGAACGCATGATCTCGGGACTGCCGGTACTCGGCCGCAAGGACTGCGACATCGACCGGCGCGCCTGGGTGCGGGCGACTTCACCCGTGCTCGAGCTGATGCGGCGCATGGAGGCGTCCGGGGTGCACGTGGTCCATCCCGATCGCGTCTTGTGCGGCGGCAATGTGTGCGTCACCCGGTTGGACGGTGTGCCGCTCTATCGGGACAAGGCGCACCTGAGCTATTCCGGTGCAGCCGTGCTCATCCGCAAGCTCGAACTGAGAGGTCCGCCCTGACCGGTGCTGACCGCCGCGGCGGGCTTCAGCGCCCGCCGTTGTCGAGGTACTCGGCGATCAGGTTCACCGTACCGCGGCGCCCCAGATGGGCGGCGTCCTCCTGCAGCCAGCGATCGGCGGCGGCGTGCCCGGCACGGCGCAGCGCGAGCAGGTGATGCCAGGTCGACTGCAGCGGCTGCGGCGCCGACAGGGCGTCGAGCGGCTCGCCGCCCTCGATGCGGTGGATGCGCAGGCGGCCCACCTTGCGCAGCAGCGGCACGCGCGCATGCGTCGTGTCCAGGCCTTCGTCGCGCACGACGCGCTGCAGCACCGCGAGCGAGCGCAGTTCCTTCACCAGGCTGCCGTGAAAGCCGATCTCCTGGATGCGCTCGACGATCTGCGGCGCCGTGCTCGGCATCGCCCGGCGCCGGCTGGGGTAGAGCTGCACCAGCATGAGGTCGAGGTTGGGCGAGTGATCGAGCAGCGGCAGCAGCGAGGGGTTGCCCATGAAGCCGCCGTCCCAGTAGGCCTCGCCGCCGATGGTCACCGCCGGAAAGAGCGTCGGCAGGCAGGCCGAGGCGAGGACCGCTTCGGCGTCGAGGCTCGCGCCTTCGAAGATGCGCAGCTGGCCGCTGCGCACGTGCGTCGCGCCGATGAAGAGGCGCACCTCGGTGCAGCGGCGCACGGCGTCGAAGTCGATGGTCTCGCGCAGCACCGCGCGCAGCGGGTTGCCGTCGCCGATGGGGGCCAGCCAGGCCTGCGCAACCTCGAACGCGGCACGCAGCGGACTGCCTGCCGCCAGGGCCGAGCCCGCCGGCATCAGCCCCATCCAGGCGCTGGCCCACTGCGAAAGCCGCAGACTGTCGGCCACGCGCGACCAGAAGCGCAGCAGCGACTCGCGTGCGCCCTTGCGTCCACCCTCGGCAAAGCCCGCCGCCAGTGCGACCGCGTTCATGGCGCCGGCGCTCGAGCCGCTGATGGCGCCGAAGCGGATGCGCTCGTCCTCGAGCAGGCGATCGAGCACGCCCCAGGTGAAGGCGCCCTGCGTGCCTCCGCCCTGCAGCGCGAGGTCGATGCGGTGCGTGCGAGGCTTCATCGACGGGGTCGCGATCGTCCGCGCAGGGTTCAGGCCGGGAAGGTTCCGGGGAGCAGGATGGAACGGTCGACGGTCGCCAGCCGGGTATGGCCGCAGAAGGCCATCGTCAGGTCGAGCTCGTTGCGGATGAGCTCCAGCGCCTTGGTCACGCCCTCTTTCCCCATCGCGCCCAGGCCGTAGGCCATCGCACGGCCGACGTAGGTGCCGCGCGCGCCCAGCGCCCAGGCCTTGAGCACGTCCTGGCCGCTGCGGATGCCGCCGTCCATGTGCACCTCGATGCGGCTGCCGACCTCGGCGACGATCGCCGGCAGGGCCTCGATGCTGGACTGCGCGCCGTCGAGCTGGCGCCCGCCGTGGTTGCTGACGATGAGGGCGTCGGCGCCGCTGTCCACCGCCAGGCGTGCGTCCTCGACGTCCTGGATGCCCTTGAGGATGAGCTTGCCACCCCAGCGCTGCTTGATCCACTCGACGTCGCCCCAGTTCAGCCGCGGGTCGAATTGCTGCGCCGTCCAGGCCGAGAGGCTGCCCATGTTCTCCACGCCCTTGACGTGGCCGACGATGTTGCCGAACTGGCGCCGCCGCGTGCCCAGCATGCCCAGGCACCAGCGCGGCTTGGTGGCCATGTTGATGAGGTTGGCCAGTGTGGGCTTGGGCGGCGCCGAGAGGCCGTTCTTCAGGTCCTTGTGGCGCTGGCCGAGGATCTGCAGGTCGAGCGTGAGCACGAGCGCGTCGCAACCGGCGGCCTTGGCGCGGTCGATCAGGCGCTCGATGAACTCGCGGTCGCGCATCACGTAGAGCTGGAACCAGAACGGCTGCTTGGTGTGCGCGGCCACGTCCTCGATCGAGCAGATGCTCATGGTCGAGAGCGTGAAGCGGATGCCGCAGGCCTCGGCCGCCTGCGCGGCGAGGATCTCGCCGTCGGCGTGCTGCATGCCGGTCAGACCCACGGGCGCGATCGCCACCGGCATCGACATCTCGACGCCCACCATCTTCGCCGCCGTGCTGCGGTTCTCCATGTTCACCGCCACGCGCTGGCGCAGCTTGATGCGCTGGAAGTCGCTCTCGTTGGCGCGGTAGGTCGACTCGGTCCAGCTGCCCGAGTCGGCGTAGTCGTAGAACATGCGCGGCACGCGCTTCCTGGCCAATCGGCGCAGGTCCTCGACGTTGGTGATCACGGTCATGGTGGGCGAAGTCTCCTCGTGGTGCCAATGCTAGCGAGCACGCATCTGCCGCGGTGACGCGGCAGACCCTGAGGCGCTTGCGGCCAAGCTGCTGCGGCCGAACCCGCTGACTATGATCGCCCGATGACCGGAGGCCCGACTTCGACACGTGTTGCACGCGGCTGGATCTCCCGCCTGTGGCTGGGGGCGGGCTTCGTCGCGCTCGTCCTCGGCATCGTCGGCGCCTTCCTGCCGGTGCTGCCGACGACGCCGTTTGTGCTCTTGGCCGCCTACTGCTTCACCCGCGGCAGCCCGCGCTGGGAACGCTGGCTGCTGCAGCATCCGCGCTTCGGCCCGATGGTGCGCGCCTGGCGCGCGCGCCGCGTCGTGCCGCTGC
>JAIXKR010000073.1 GCA_026932235.1 Burkholderiales bacterium | reverse complement strand
ATGTATGCCGCAGGTCCGAGGGCCTCGGTGTAGACCACGCCGTGATAACTCACATCGGGTTCGTTGAGGCGCCGGAATCGGTCCTTGTGCTTTGCCCAGGGGAATTTTCCGGAGTCCACGATGGCTCCGCCCAGGCTGGTGCCGTGCCCGCCCAGATACTTGGTCAGGGAGTGCACCACGATGTCGGCGCCATGTTCGAAGGGCCGGCTCAGGTAGGGCGAGGGAACGGTGTTGTCCACGATCAGCGGCACGCCCGCGTCGTGCGCCATCTTGGCCAGCGCGCCGATGTCGGTGACGTTGCCCAGCGGATTGCCCACCGATTCGCAGTAGATCGCCTTCGTGCGTTCGTCGATCAGCGCCGCGAACGCGGCCGGGTCGCGCGGGTCGGCGAAGCGCACCGTGATGCCCATCTGCGGGAAGGTGTGCGCGAAGAGGTTATAGGTGCCGCCGTACAGCGTGGAGGCCGAGACGATGTTGTCGCCGGCTTCGGCGATGGTCTGGATGGCGTAGGCCACGGCCGACATGCCGGACGCCACGGCCAGCGCGCCAACGCCGCCTTCGAGCGCGGCGACGCGCGCTTCGAGCACCGCGTTGGTGGGGTTCATGATGCGGGTGTAGATGTTGCCCGGCACCTTCAGATCGAACAGGTCGGCGCCATGCTGCGTATCGTCGAACGCGTAGGCGACGGTCTGGTAGATGGGCACGGCCACGGCCTTGGTGGTGGGGTCAGGGGTGTAGCCGCCGTGAACGGCGAGGGTTTCGATTTTCATGAAGGGTTCCTTGTGGTCATTGCCGGCCCGGGGCGCCGCGGCCGGGCACATTCTCGCAGCATCCCGGTCCTGTGATAAGGGCTGGCCGGTGACGGCCGGCTTCCTTGCAGGGCAGAACGAGCGAAGCCCGCTTTCGCGGGCTTCGTTTCATTTTCAGGATGGGGTGGACGATGGGACTCGAACCCACGACGACAGGAATCACAATCCTGGACTCTACCAACTGAGCTACGTCCACCACTGAAACCGTGGCCTGCCCGACAGGAATCGAACCTGTAACCCCCGGCTTAGAAGGCCGGTGCTCTATCCAGTTGAGCTACGGGCAGAGACTCTATCCTTGCTCGGGCAATCTCTCTTACTGGCGGATGGGGGTGGTCGGGGTGAGAGGATTCGAACCTCCGACATCCTGCTCCCAAAGCAGGCGCGCTACCGGGCTGCGCTACACCCCGAAATCCGCGCGGCCGCCAAGCTGGATCGCAGGCGCGACGGGCGCGTTTCGGAGAGGCGAGACTATACCTTGGCGCCGTGTCCGGGTCAATTTCCGCTTGAGTCCGGCCGGGGATTTCCGGGACAATCCCCCTTTTGCTACGGGGGGCTCGATGAGCGCACGCATACTCGACGGCAAGGCGATGGCCGACACCATCCTCGCCGTCATTCACGACAAGGTCGCCGAGCGCGAAGCGCAGGGCAAGCGCCGCCCCGGCCTGGCGGTGATCCTCGTCGGCGGCGACCCCGCGTCCGCCGTCTACGTGCGCAACAAGAAGCGGGCGTGCGAGCGCGGCGGCGTCATCAGCGTGTCGCACGATCTGCCGGAGACCACGACGCAGGCGGAGCTGCTGGTGCTAATCGATACGCTGAATGCTGACGGAGCCATCGATGGCATCCTGGTGCAGTTGCCGCTGCCCTCGCACATCGACGCCGAGACGGTGATCGAACGCATCCGCCCCGACAAGGACGTGGACGGCTTCCACCCCTACAACATCGGCCGCCTGGCGGTGAAGATGCCGACGCTGCGCCCCTCCACGCCGCGCGGCATCATGACGTTGCTGCGCGCCACCGGCGAGGAACTGCGCGGCAGGAACGCGGTGATGGTGGGGGCCTCGAACATCGTCGGCCGGCCGATGAGTCTTGAACTGCTGCTGGCGGGCTGCACGATCACCGTCTGCCACAGCGCCACGCGCGATCTGGAAAGCTTCGTGCGTTCGGCCGAAATTCTCGTCGTCGGCGTGGGCCGGCCGCACATGATTCCGGGGGACTGGATCCGCGAAGGCGCAATCGTGATCGACGTTGGCATCAACCGCCTGCCCGACGGCAAGCTGACCGGCGACGTCGATTTCGACGGTGCGCTCGCCCGCGCGAGCTGGATCACGCCGGTACCGGGCGGCGTCGGCCCGATGACCGTGGCGACGCTGCTGGAAAACACCCTCGAAGCGGCGCTGATGCACAATCCTTAGGCGTCAGGCGTCAGGCGTCAGGCGTCAGGCGTCAGGCGTCAGGCGTCAGGCCGGCCGACACCTGCCCACTACCCTGCGTGCAGCGCCCTCAGATACGCTACATCGACAAAGGATTGTCCCAAGTCCGGACCGGCGACCACGCGGTTCGGCGCGCCCGGATCGCCCAGGTCGGACAGCACGGCGGCGGCGCCGGTGAAATCGTGGTCGAGGGTGTAGTCGTTGACCGTGACCAGCGTCTTCAGGCCGGCGGCGAGGCTGGCGCGCAGGCCGTTTTCCGAATCCTCGAAGGCGAGGCATTCGGCGGGCGAGACGCCCATGTTCCGCATGGCGTAGGCATAGATGTCGGGCGCGGGTTTCTTGGCCGGCACGATGTCGCCGGCCGCGATCACCTCGAACCAGTCCTGCGTGCCCGGACCGAGGCTGTGCTCCAGCAGCACGGTGACGTTCTCCGGCGTGGTCGTGGTGGCGATCGCCAGCCGCAGGCCGGCGGCACGCGCTTCCGTCAGCAGGCGCCTGACGCCCGGACGCATCGGAATGGCGCCGCGCGCGGCCAGTTCGACGTAGTGCCGGGTCTTGGCTTTGTGCAGGTTCGCCACCACGGCGTCGAAGTCGGCCGGCTTCCTGTAGTCCGGCCGGTAGTGGTCGATATAGTGCTTCATGCGCTCCTTGCCCCCGGTGACGGCGAGCAGTTTTCCGTAGAGCGCGACATCCCAGTGCCAGTCCAGGCCGGCTTCCGCGAAGGCCTGGTTGAATGCGGGGCGGTGGCCGTCGCGCTCGGTATCGGCGAGCGTGCCGTCCACGTCGAAGAGCAGGGCGTGCAGAGTCATATGGGTTGCGGGGGGTGAGGGTTTCTGATATTTAACGCGGTCGGGATGCGGCCCGGCACCTACTGCAAAGGATCGAGATGGCTGAAACCTTGCTGCGCTTCGAGCCCTACAAAGTCAAGAAGGGCGAAGCGTACATGAATCCGAAACAGCGCGCGCATTTTCGCAAATCGCTCGAGGACTGGAAAGCGGCCCTGTCGCAGGACATCGACGCCGCCCGGCATTCGATGCAGGACGAGCAGACCGTTTTCGCCGACCCCAACGACCGCGCCACGCAGGAATCAGACATGGCGTTGGAACTGCGCAACCGGGACCGGGAGCGTAAGTTGATCGGGAAAATCGACGAGACCCTCGCCAAGATCGACAGCGGCGACTACGGCTATTGTGAAGCCTGCGGCGTGGAAATCGGCCTGGAACGCCTGCAGGCCCGGCCGACCGCGACGCTGTGCATCGACTGCAAGACCCTGGAAGAAATCCGCGAGCGCCAGATCGCGAAATAAATAACGACCCCGGAGAACGCCATGCCCGACACCTCGGAATTCGACCGCTACTACGACGGCCTGCTCTACAGCGTGATGCCTGGGACCAGTTGACCGTGTTCTGGGACAAGGTCGACGCGGACGCGGGCTGGTATCTCTACGCGGTGGGGCAGACCGTGCCGACCGCGCCCGCGCCGGCCGGGAAGGTCGCGCAGTTCATGCGCGAACTGGACGAACTGCTGCGCCGCGAGCATCACGAGGACTACTGCGCCATCGTCTACGCGGACGATCTGGAGAAGCCCAACTTCATCAAGATCTACGACCCCGGCCACCTCGGCAGTTCGTGCGGGTCGAGCGCGACGAAATCCTCCGTGCTGCCGGGCTGGCTGATGAGCAAGACGCCGCCTCGGGAACTGGAATCCCGCGCGCCGGTGACGGGGCAGCGCAAACGGTGGTGGCAGGCCTTTCTGGGCTCGCCGGCCTGAAAAAACCGCGCCTTCCGGCGCGGTTTTGCGTTCGGGCGTACCCGCTTACTGCTTGGCAGGCCCGGAGCCGGCAGCCGGCTCGGCCGGTTTGTCGGCCTTTTTGGCCTTGTGGAGCTCGGTTTTCTTCGCCTTGTGATGGTCGGCCTTGTGCGGTGCGTCGGCCGGTTTTTCGGCGGTCGCCGCCGGATCGGCCGCGGGCGCGTCGGCAGCGACGGCGGACAGGCTCAAGGCGCCGAACATCGAAGCGGCGATCAGCGTGGACAGCAGTTTGGTCATGACGTGTTCCTCATGTAGGCGGTCTAGGTCAATTCGGCGTCGGGATTGCGCGCGATCGGCCTGGATCACTTCTTCATCGGTTCGGCGGCTTTTTCCGCTTTTTCGGCTTTCTTCTCGACCTTCTTGGCGTGCTCGGCCTTCGCGGCGCGGCGGCGGGTTTCTCGGCGGCGGCCGGAGCCTTGTCGGCGGCGAGGACAGGCTGAAGGCGCCGATCATCGAAGCGGCGATCAGGGAGGACATCAGTTTGGTCATGGCTTTCTCCTATGCGGTTGATTGGGGGTTGCATGCAACGCGCGGGGCATTTGCATGGCGCGCACTGTGCGCCCGCTTGCTTACATGAAACTTACGGCCGGCCGGCGGCGAACGCGGCCGGCTTCGATGCGCCGGCGGGACTTTGTGTCAGACTTCCGCGCATGAAAATCCTGCTCGTGGAAGACGATCCCACGCTGGGCGATGCCGTCATGCTGGCGGTCCGGCAGGCGGGGTTCGCGGTGGACTGGGCGCGCGACGGCCTGCAGGCCGACAACGCGCTGAACGGCTACGTCTACGATGCGGTGCTGCTCGATCTGGGCCTGCCGCGGCGCGAAGGGCTGGACGTGCTGCGCCGCCTGCGCAAGCGGGGCGCGACGCTGCCGGTGATGATCCTGACCGCGCGCGACAGCGTGGAAGATCGCGTGCGCGGCCTGGATGCGGGCGCGGACGACTATCTGCTCAAGCCCTTTGCGCTGGACGAACTGCTGGCGCGCCTGCGCGCGCTGCTGCGCCGCGCGCACGGCGTGGCCGACACCGGGATTCGTCTCGGCCGGCTGTGCTTCGACAGCGTCAAGCGCACCGTCCGCATCGGCGATGCGCCGCTCGCGCTGTCCGCGCGGGAAATCGAAGTGCTGGAAATCCTGCTCAACCACGCGGGCCGGGTGACGGCCAAGGAAGCCATCGCCGACCGCCTGACGGGCTGGGACGAGGGCGTGGGCGAGAACGCGGTCGAAGTCTACGTCCATCGCCTGCGGCGCAAGTTGGACGGCTCGGGCATCGCCATCCGCACCCTGCGCGGTCTCGGCTATCTGCTCGAAGCGACGCGGTGAAGCACACATCCCCGAGCCTGCGCAGGCAGCTCATCGCGCGCATGCTGGCGACGATGGCGCCCCTGTTCACCCTGTTGTGGGTGGCCGCGTATTTCTCGACGCAGTATTTCATCAATGCCGCGTTCGATCGCTCGCTGGCGCGCCGCACCTACGCGCTGGCGGACCAGGTCGAGGTCGTGCGCGGACGCGCGCAGGTCAACTTGCCGGTGGCCGCCCGCGAGATGCTGGTGTTCGATCAGGAAGACCTGTTGTTCCATCGCGTGCTTGATCCCGCCGGCGAGGTGATCGAAGGGGAGCGCCGCATGCCGCCCCTGCCGAAAGGGCAGACGATCAGGCCGGGCCAGCTCATCGTCTACGACGGCGCCAGGGACGGCGAGCCGGTACGTGTGGCGGCGTTCGGACTGTCGCTCGCGGGCACGAGCGCGCACGGCACGGTGCTCATCCAGGTCGGCGAGACCCTGTCGCGCCGCAAGGCCACGGCGCAGCGCGCGACGCTGGCGATCGTGATTCCGATGATCCTGATGACGCTGGCGGCGGCGGCGGTGATCGCCTACGGCGTGCGCCGCGGCCTGCAGCCGCTCGAACGCCTGCGCGACCGGCTCGCCGCGCGGCAGGCCTTCGACCTGAGCCCGGTGCCGCAGGAGGGCGCGCCGGCCGAGCTGCGGCCTTTCCTCGACGAGATCAATTCCCTGCTGCAGCGCCTGGCCGAGGCGGTCGAGGCGCAGTCGCGCTTCGTCGCCGACGCGGCGCACCAGTTGCGCACGCCCATCGCGGGCATTCGCGCGCAGGCCGAAACGGCGTTGGCCGGCGGCGGCGACGCCCGGCATGCGCTGTCGCGCATCGCGGACGCCGCGCGGACGATGGGCGAGCTGGTGCAGAAGCTGCTGGTGCTCGCGCGGGTCGAGGCGGCCGGCAACACGCTGCGCCTGACGCTGCTGGACGGCGCTGGCGTGGCGCGCGACTGCGCCCGCGACTGGGCGCCCCGCGCGCTGGCGCGCGGCGTGGAAATCGGCTTCGACCGCCGGCCGGGCGACGCCACCCTGATGGGCGACGCGCAACTGCTGAAGGAGATGCTCGGCAATCTGATCGACAACGCGCTGCGCTATGGCGCGACGCGCATCGCCGTGGCGGCGGGCGGCGCGGCGCAGGGCGCCTGCTGGTGGGTGGCGGACGACGGGCCGGGCATTCCGGCCGCGCAGCGCGCGGACGTGTTCGCGCCTTTCCACCGGCTGTCCGACGGCGTCGAAGGCGCGGGCCTCGGCCTGACCATCGTGCAGCGCATCGCCGAACTGCACGGTGCGATGCTCGCGCTGGGCGACAGCGGGCCGGACGGCGGTCTGACAGTCGAAATCCGTTTTCCCCCGCCGCACGGCGCGGCATGAAAAAACCGCGCCGGGGCGCGTTTTTTTCGGGGGCGTTCCGGCTCAGCCGGCGTTGCCCGGCGTGCTTTCGCCGCCGCCGGCGGAGGCGGGCGGATCGAGCAGCGCCTTCATCGACAGGCGCAGGCGGCCCTTTTCGTCGGCTTCCAGGATCTTGACCTTCACGACCTGGCCTTCCTTGAGGTAGTCGCCGATGGCGTTGACGCGCTCGTGCGCGATCTGGGAGATATGCAGCAGACCGTCGCGGCCGGGCAGCACGTTGACGATGGCGCCGAAGTCCAGCAGCTTGACCACCGGGCCTTCGTAGATCTTGCCGACTTCGACCTCGGCGGTGATCTCCTCGATGCGCTTCTTGGCCAGTTCGCCGGCCTCGATGCTGGTGCAGGCGATCTTCACCGAGCCGTCTTCCTGGATGTCGATCTGGGTGCCGGTCTCCTCGGTGAGCGCGCGGATGACCGCGCCGCCCTTGCCGATCACGTCGCGGATCTTCTCGGGGTTGATCTTCATCGAGATGATGCGCGGGGCGTAAGCGGACATCTCGCCGCTGCCGGACACAGCGCCTTTCATGATGCCGAGGATGTGCATGCGTGCCTCCTTGGCCTGGGCCAGCGCGGCCTGCATGATTTCCTTGGTGATGCCGTTGATCTTGATGTCCATCTGCAGCGCGGTGACGCCGGCGTCGGTGCCCGCGACCTTGAAGTCCATGTCGCCCAGATGGTCCTCGTCGCCGAGGATGTCGGTCAGCACCGCGAAGCGGTTGCCTTCCTTGATGAGGCCCATCGCGATGCCGGCGACGTGCGCCTTCAGCGGCACGCCGGCGTCCATCAGCGAGAGGCAGCCGCCGCACACCGAGGCCATCGACGAGGAGCCGTTGCTCTCGGTGATCTCCGAGACCACGCGCAGCGTGTAGGGGAAGTCGTCCTTGCCCGGCAGCACGGCCACGAGCGCGCGCTTGGCCAGACGGCCGTGGCCGATCTCGCGCCGCTTGGGGCTGCCCACGCGGCCGGTTTCGCCGGTGGCGAAGGGCGGCATGTTGTAGTGCAGCATGAAGCGGTCCTCGAACTCGCCGGCCAGCGCGTCGATGCGCTGCGCGTCGCGCTCGGTGCCCAGCGTGGCCACCACCAGCGCCTGCGTCTCGCCGCGCGTGAACAGCGCCGAGCCGTGGGCGCGCGGCAGCACGCCGGAGCGGATCTCGATCGGACGCACGGTGCGCGTGTCGCGACCATCGATGCGCGGCTCGCCGGCGAGGATCTGACCGCGCACGATGCGGCTCTCGATGTCGAAGAGCAGGCCTTCGACCTTGACGCTGTCGAACTCGAGGCCTTCGGCCTTCAGCGCCGCCAGGGTCGCGGCGTAGGCTTCGCGGCAGGCCTGCGTGCGCGCCTGCTTGCTGCGGATCTGGTAGGCCGCGCGCAGCGGGCCGTCGGCCAGCGCGTTGACCTTCTCGATGAAGGCCTCGTCCTTGGCCGGCGGCGCCCACTGCCACTCGGGCTTGCCGGCTTCGCGAACCAGGTCGTTGATGGCGCCGATCGCGATCTTCCCCTGCTCGTGGCCGAAGACGACGGCACCCAGCATCACCTCCTCGGGGAGCTGGTCGGCCTCGCTTTCCACCATCAGCACCGCCGCTTCGGTGCCGGCGACGACGAGGTCGAGCTTGCTCTCGGCGAGCTGCGTCTTGCCCGGGTTGAGGACGTACTCGCCGTTGACGTAGCCCACGCGCGCCGCGCCGATGGGGCCGTTGAAGGGGATGCCGCTGATCGCCAGCGCCGCGCTCGTGCCGATCATGGCGGCGATGTCGGCCTGCACCTCGGGATTGAGGCTGAGCACGTGCACGACCACCTGCACCTCGTTGAAGAAGCCCTCGGGGAAGAGCGGGCGGATGGGGCGGTCGATGAGGCGGCTGGTGAGCGTCTCGAGCTCGCTCGGGCGGCCTTCGCGCTTGAAGAAGCTGCCCGGGATCTTGCCCGCGGCGTAGGTCTTCTCGATGTAGTCGACGGTGAGCGGGAAGAAGTCCTGCCCGGCCTTGGCCTCGCTCTTGGCGACCACGGTGGCGAGCACCACGGTGTCGTCGATGCTGCAGACGACGGCCCCGGTGGACTGGCGCGCGATCTCGCCGGTCTCGAGCGTGACGGTGTGCTGGCCCCACGGGAAGGTCTTCGTGACCTTGTTGAAGATGCTCATGCGGTTCTCCGAACTGGATGGCGCGAATGCGGTGGCGCCGGCATCACCGGGAGGCGGTCGGAACGGACGCAATGCCATTCCAGCGCGGCCCGCAGGCGGTGGGGCAGCTCTGGAATGACACAGCAGCGTCGCGTACAGGCGTCTCCGACGGACTTGCGGGCGGCTCCGTCGTCGAGGCCGCCCGCGGCAGGAGGGTTTACTTGCGCAGGCCGAGCTTGGCGATCAGCGCCATGTAGCGCTCGGGCTGGCGGTCCTTGAGGTAGGCCAGCAGGCGCTTGCGCTGGTTGACCATCTTCAGCAGGCCGCGGCGACCATGGTGGTCGTGCTTGTGCTCCTTGAAGTGCGGCGTCAGCTGGTTGATGCGCGCGGTCAGCAGCGCGACCTGCACTTCGGGGGAGCCGGTATCGCCCGCGCTGCGGGCGTTGGCCGCGACGATCTCGGCCTTCTCGGCGGTAGCCAGGGACATGGGATTTCCTCGTTCACGGGAAGCCGCCCACGCCCACCGGGCTGCGAGCCCGCGGCGCTTGCGGTTTCCGATTGCCACTTGCGGAAACACCGGTGAAACCGACCGGTGCCGTGCTTGACCCCGAAAAGCGGGGAACCGGGGATTATAGGGGTGGCCGCCTCATGCTGCATGTGCTCGGCAGAGTCAGCTCCGCGGCGGCGAAGCGGCGCAGCGTGCGAAAGCCATAGCCCGAGCCTTCGACGTCGACGCGCACGCCGGGGCTGCCGACGCGATCCATCACGCTGACCACGAGCGGCTGCTGCAGCTGGTGGTCCTGCGCGCGCATCCAGGCCTCGTGCCGGCCGCCGAGCGCGAAGGCGGCGTCGGGAGACAGTCGCGCATCCTCGAGCGCGCGCGCCACCGCCAGGGCCTCGGCCGAGCCCGCGCGCTCGATCGCCGCGGCCAGCATCTCCACCATCAGCAGCATGCGCAGGTGCAGGTAGTCCTCGCGCGGATCGGGATAGCGCGCGCGAAAGGCCGCATGCAATGCATCCGAGGCCGCATCGCCGACGTTCGGGTGCCACTCGGCCACCGCCAGCACACGGCCCACGCCCGCCTCGCCGATGGCCGCGGGCGCCCCGAGCGCGTTGCCGTAGAAGGTGTAGAGCCGCGCCTGGCTGCCGGCTTCGCGCAAGGCCTTCGCGAGCAGCGTGAGGTCACTGCCCCAGTTGCCGGTGAGAACCGCCTGCGCGCCGCTCGTGCGGATCTTCTGCGCATAGGGCATGAAGTCCTTGACGCGCCCGAGCGGATGCAGCTCGTCACCGACGAGCTGCACGTCGGGCCGCGCGGCGGCGATCATCTCGCGCGCGCGCCGTGCCAGTTGCTGGCCGAAGCTGTAGTCCTGGCCGATGAGGTAGAGGCGGCGCAGCGCGGCGTCCTCGCGCATCACCTCGACCAGCGCCCGCAGCCGCATGTCGGCGTTGGCGTCGAAGCGGAAATGCCAGAAGCTGCAGCGGTCGTTGGTCAGCGAAGGCTCGACCGCCGAATAGTTGAGGAAGACGACTCGGCGCGCCGGGTCGCGCGCGTTGTGCTTGTCGATGGCGTCGACGAGCGCGGTCGCCACCGCCGAGCTGTTGCCCTGGCAGACGATGCGCGCGCCCTGGTCGATGGCCGCGCGCAAGGCCGAAAGCGCCTCCTCGACGCTGCCCTTGCTGTCCAGCCGCAGCAGCTCGAGCGCGCGCGCGCCCCCGGGCAGGCGCACGCCACCGCGGGCGGCGATGCGCTCGACGGCGAAGTTCAGGTTGCGCAGCACCGCCTCTCCGGCGTTGGCGAAAACGCCGGAGAGGCCCTCGATCACCGCGACGCGGATGGGCTCCCCCTCTGCCGGCGCCGAAGCCGCAGCGGCAGCCGCCGCCAGGGTCGACCGATACGGCGTCGCGGTCCCGCCGACCAGCGCCATCGCGGCGGCGAGCAAGCGCCGCCGGCCGGCGGGGCGATTCCGGCCGTTCCATCGGGAGCTCATTGCAGCGGCCTCTTCCGGGAAGAGGGTCCGGACAGGCTCTGCCCCTTGAAAAGCGGGTTGCTCGGGCTCATTTCGTCTTCGAGGGCGGTTCGCGCCGGTGGCGAGCCACGGCGGGGCCGGCCCGGGAACCTGTGATGCAGACGCAAATTCTAGGAGGTGCCATGTTCCTCGTACCAATGACCCGCTCGAGTGCCGATTTCGCGCGCAGCATCGAACGCCTGTTCGACGACGGCTTCGACCGCTTCTTCGGCCTGCCCGCGCCGACCGACGCCAAGGGCCCGCGCGTTCCCGCGCTGGATCTGAGCGAATCCGACCAGGCCTACACCGTGAAGCTGGACGTTCCCGGCGCGGCCAAGGAGGACGTCCATGTTTCCATCGACGGCCGCCGCGTGACGGTGCAGGCCGAGGCGAAGAAGGAAGAAGAGAGGAAGGACGGCGACCGCGTCGTCTACAGCGAGCGCTCGGTATCGAGCTGGTCGCGCAGCTTCACGCTGCCCGGCGAGGTCGATGAGGCAAGCTCCGCAGCCAAGCTCGACGACGGCGTGCTGACGCTCACCCTGGCCAAGCGCAGCGCGCCGGCCGCGCGCAAGCTCACCATCGGCTGAAGCCGCCCCATCAGGCCTCGGCCAGCGGCCAGCGCGGGCGGACCTCGAAGCTGCCCGCGCGTCGCGGCTGCGCCAGGCCCGCCTGCACGCGCATCGCCGCCGCCATCGCGATCATCGCGCCGTTGTCGGTGCACAGCTCCGGCGGCGGGTAGTGCACCGAGAAGCCGCGGCGCTGCGCGGCGGCATCCAGTTGCTGCCGCAAGCGCCGGTTGGCGCCGACGCCGCCGGCGACGACGAGCTGCGACAGTCCGCTTTCCGTCATCGCGCGCAGCGTCTTGGTCACCAGCACATCGACGATCGCGGCCTGCGCCGACGCGGCCAGGTCGGCGCGCTGCGCATCGGTCGGTTCGGGACCGAAGCCGCGCAGCCGCGTCATCACCGCGGTTTTCAGGCCGGCGAAGGAGAAGTCGAGGTCACCGCTGTGCAGCAGCGGGCGCGGCAGCGCGACCGCGTCTTCCCTGCCGTCTTCGGCCAGCCGTGCAAGCGCCGGCCCGCCGGGATAGCCCAGGCCGAGCAGCTTGGCGCTCTTGTCGAAGGCCTCGCCCGCGGCGTCGTCGATGGTCTCGCCCAGCAGAGCGTAGCGGCCGACGCCGTCGACGCGCATGAGCTGCGTGTGCCCTCCCGAAACCAGCAGCGCGACGAAGGGAAAGCGAGGCGGCGGCGGCGCGAGGAAGGACGAGAGCAGATGCCCCTCGAGGTGGTGCAGCGGCAAGGTCGGCCGATGCAGCGCCGCGCCCAGCGCCTCGGCGACGCCGGCACCGACCAGAAGCGCCCCCGCCAACCCCGGCCCCTGCGTGTAGGCGACGAGATCGACCTGTGTCAGAGCTCGCCCGGCCTCGTCCAGCACCTGGCGCAGCAGCGGCACGATGCGTCGCACGTGGTCGCGCGAGGCGAGTTCGGGCACGACGCCGCCGTAGGCCTCGTGCAGCTTCACCTGGCTGTGCAGTGCGTGCGCGAGCAGCCGCGGCAGGCCCTGCCCGGCGCCGTCGACGAGCGCGACGCCCGTCTCGTCGCAGGAGGTCTCGATTCCCAGGACGAGCATGCCGCGTCAGCGCCGGTCGGCGAGCGCGTGCGCCAGCGTGCCGAGATCGACGTACTCGAGTTCGCTTCCCACCGGCACGCCGCGCGCGAGCCGCGTGACCTTCAGCCCGCGCGCGCGCAGCAACTGCCCGAGCGCGTGCGCCGTCACTTCGCCCTCGGCGCTGAAGCCGGTGGCAAGGATGACCTCTCGCACCGCGCCGTCGTCGACGCGCTCGAGCAGCGAAGCGGTGCCGATTTCGTGCACGCCGACGCCGTCCAGCGGCGAGAGCCGGCCCATGAGCACGAAGTACAGGCCGTGGTAGCTGCCACTGCGCTCGAGTGCCGCCTGGTCGGCCGGCGTCTCGACGACGCAGAGCTGCGCCGCATCGCGCGCCGGGTCCAGGCAGGTGGAGCAGACCTCCGCTTCGCTGAAGCCATGGCAGCGCGCGCAATGGCGTACGCGCGCCACGCCCTGCTCGAGCGCGAGCGCGAGCCGGCGCGCGCCGCTGCGGTCGTGCTGCAGCAAGTGGTAGGCCATGCGCTGCGCCGACTTCGGGCCGACGCCGGGCAGGCGCCGAAGGGCCTCGACGAGTTCGGCGAGCGCGGATTCGGACATGGCGCCGGCACCAGCATGCTTCGGATTCAGAACGGGAACTTCATTCCCGGTGGCAGCGGCATGCCGGCGGTGAGCTTGCCCATCTTCTCGGTGCTCACGCCTTCGGCGCGACGGATCGCGTCGTTGAAGGCCGCCGCCACCAGGTCTTCCAGCATGTCCTTGTCGTCGGCGAGCAGGCTGGGGTCGATGGTCACGCGCTTCACGTCGTGCTTGCAGGTCATCGTGACCTTCACCAGCCCGGCGCCGGACTGGCCTTCGACCTCGATCGTCGCCAGTTCCTCCTGCGCCCGGCGCAGGTTGTCCTGCATCGCCTGGGCCTGCTTCATGAGGCCGGCAAGTTGGCCCTTCATCATGGTGTGTCTCTCCTGCAATGCTGCGTTGGGAAGGGGGCTTCGGGGGAGCGCCGGTTACCGCCGCGCCTCGAAACGCACCGGCCCTACAAGGGCCGGATCGAACCGGGGACCAGGCGCGCGGTCTCGAACTGCGCCAGCAACTCGGCCACCGCGGGGTCTTCGCGAATCTGTCGTTCGGCCTCGATCAGGCGCCGCTGGCGCTCCCAGGCCTCGCGCCGGGCCGGCGAATCGGCGGGAACACCGGGCTGCAACTGCAGCCGTTGCGCACGGCCGAGTTCGTCGCTCAGCGCCGTCTGCAGCTTCGCGACCAGCGCCGGCGTGCGCAGCGATTCGCGCTCGACGACCAGCGTCCAGACGCAGGAGTCCGCGTTCTCGTCACAGGCCAGCGGGCCGGCTTGCAGCGCCAGTTCGCGCACCAGCGCCGAGATGCGGCCCTGCTTCTGCAGCGTGCGCACGAGCGCCTCCCAGCGATCGCCAAGCGGCGTGGTCGGCGGCGCTTCGGCCGGTGCCGCTGGCGGCTGCGCAGGAACCGCCATCATCGGCGCGGAGGCCACACGCAGCGCTGCCGTCCGCAGCGGCGGCTCGTCGTCGGGCGGCGGTGCGTCATCGAGCCAGGGTGGAGCGTCCGGCTCCGCGGCCGCGCCCGCCGCCGCTTGCCCACGCCGCTGCGGCGCCCCTTCGGGGGTCGGGGCGAATGCCAGGAAGCGCAGCAACACCATCGCCAGCGCCGCGTGCTCGTCGCCCATCGGGCCGATTTCGCCGCGACCCTGCACCAGCATGCTGTAAAGCAGTTGCGTCTCGTCGGCCGGCAGCACACCCGCCAGACGCACGCCATCCTCCTGATCCGGATCGGCGCCATCGAGCGCCCCGGGAACGGCCTGCTCGACCGCCATCTGCTGCAGCAGCGCCACCATCTCCTCGAGTGTGGACGCGGCCGACAAGCCCTGCAGGCGCAACGCGTCGACACCCTGCAGCAGCGCGCGCCCGTCGCGCGCGGCCAGCGCCGTCACGAGCGCGGCGGCATGGCCGCGGTCGACGCTGCCGAGCATGGCGCGCACGACGGTCTCGTCGAGCCGCCCGCCACCATAGGCGATCGCCTGGTCGGCCAGCGAAAGCGCGTCGCGCATCGACCCGCGCGCGGCCCGGCCGAGCTGACGCAGCGAGCCGTCGTCGAAAGCCACCCCTTCGGCCTGCAGCACGCCGGCCAGATGCTCGCGCACGACCTCGGGCGCGATCGGCCGCAGGTTGAACTGCAGGCAGCGGCTGAGCACCGTCGGCAGCATCTTCTCCGGGTCGGTCGTCGCGAGCACGAACTTGAGGTAGTCCGGCGGCTCCTCCAGCGTCTTCAGCAGCGCGTTGAAGGCGTCCTTGGTGAGCTGGTGCGCCTCGTCGATCATGAAGACCTTGAAGCGTCCCACGCCGGGCTTGTAGGCGGCGCGCTCGATCAGCTCCTGCACCTCGCCGATGCCGCGATTGCTCGCCGCGTCGAGCTCGATGTAGTCGATGTAGCGGTCGGCGTCAATCTCGGTGCAGGCGCTGCACACGCCGCAGGGCCGGGCGGTGACGCCGCCCCGCCCGTCGGCGCCGGTGCAGTTCAGCGACTTCGCCAGGATGCGCGAGACCGTCGTCTTGCCGATGCCGCGCGTGCCGGTGAAGAGGTAGGCATGATGCAGCCGGTTGCCGGCGAGCGCGTTCGTCAGCGCCCGCACCACGTGCTCCTGGCCGACCATCTGGTCGAAGCTGCGCGGCCGGTACTTGCGGGCCAGGACGACGGTGCTCATCGGTCGATTCTAAGAGTCGCGTCCACGCGCGGCCAACGCGCGGGCCGCCCGATAATCGCGGCATGAGCGCCGCCGTCCCACCCTCGTCCGCGGGCGCTGCCGCGGCCTCCCTGAGCTACGAGCAGGCCGGCGTCGATTACGCCCGCATCGACCCGCTGAAGGTGAGCGCGCAGCGCGCCGCGGCGGCCACCGCGACGCAGTTGCGGGCGCACGGCTTCAGCGAGGTCGCGGCCTCGCGCGGCGAGTCGGCCTACGTCGTCGATGTCGGCCCCTTCTACCTCGCCTCCATCGTCGAGTGCCTGGGCAGCAAGGCCATCGTCGCCGACGAGATGGCCGCGCTCACCGGGCGCAGCTGGTACGACGCGATCGCGCAGGACACGATCGCGATGGCGGTCAACGACCTGATCACCGTCGGCGCGACGCCGCTGGTCGTGCAGGCCTACTGGGCCGCGGGCGGCTCGGACTGGTTCGCCGATGCGGCGCGCGCCAAAGCGCTGGTCGAAGGCTGGCAGCGCGCCTGCGAGCGCTGCGGCGTGGCCTGGGGCGGCGGCGAGACGCCGGCGCTGGCGGGCATCGTCGAGCCCGGCCGCATCGACCTCGCGGCCTCGTGCACCGGCATCGTGAGCCCGAAGGAGCGCCTCTCGGTCGGCGATCGCCTCGGCCCGGGCGACGCGATCGTGCTGCTCGATTCGAGCGGCATCCACGCCAACGGCCTGAGCCTTGCGCGCAAGCTCGTCGAGCGGCTGCCGCAGGGCTGGCTGACCGAGGTCGCCCCGGGCCTGTCCTACGGCGCGGCGCTGCTCGCGCCGACCGTGCTCTACAGCCCGGTGACCGAGGCGCTGTGGAAGGCCGGCATCGCGCCGCACTACTGCGCCAACATCACGGGGCACGGCTGGCGCAAACTGCTGCGTCATGAGAAGGCGCTGAGCTACCGCATCCACGCGCTGCCGCCGGTCCCGCCGGTGCTGCGCTTCATCCAGGAGCACGCCGGCCACGACGACCGCGAGGCCTACTCGACGCTGAACATGGGCGCAGGCTTCGCGCTCTTCGTCGCCGCCCCGGATGCCGAGCGCAGCGTCGAGATCGCGCAGGCGCAGGGCGTCGGCGCGCGCATCGCCGGCCGGGTCGAGGCCGGCGCGAAGGAACTCGTGATCGAGCCGCTTTCGCTGCGCTTCGGCGACGAGTCGCTGCAGCTGCGCTGACCGGCACGCGCCAGGCAGTCCACGCCAGACCCTCCCCTACAATGCCCGGCGACGGGCCTCCCCGCATGGGAGCGCGGCCAACCGGGTCAGGTGGGGAACCAAGCAGCCCTAACCGTTGCAACCAGTGCCGGGGGTAAGGCTCGTCACCTTCGCGGGTCCGCCCTGTCGGCGTGCCGCTCAGCCGCCACGCTGGCGGAAGGCCATCACGACCTGGTTGCGCAGCGTGCGCAGCAGCGCCAGTTCCCTTTCCCGGGGTTCCAGCGCACCGGGCACGGCGGCGTCGGCGTAGATCAGCCCGAGCGGCGCCCGACGCAGCATGAGCGGCAGCAGCAGGAAGCTCGGCGCATCGACGGCTTGCCGGTACCACGCCGGCAGGCGCGAGGCCATGTCGCCGCGCGTGGTGTCGGAGATCACCGTATCGGCGCCCTTGCGGCAGACGGCGGCGAAGAGGTCCACCGGCATTCCGGGCCGATCGCGCAGCGGGATCACGAACGGCTTGCAGGCCTGCATGCCGCCCTCGCCCACGGCCATGCGGCCGATCAGCGTCTCGGTGCGCGCGTCGCGCAGGCAGAGCACGACGCGCTGCAGCGAGAGCGCACGCTGCATCGTCGACAGCACCTGCTGCAGCACCTCGTCGAGCCTGAACTCGTCGCCGGCCAGTCGCTGCGCGACTTCGGCGATGCCCGCCGTCAGCACGTTGGTCACCGCCGCGCGCGCTCGACGCCGCGTTCGGTCTCGCGCGCCGGCGGATCTGCTGCGCTTCCTCGGGGAAGTAGTACGCGGTGAGCAGGCGCCCCAGGTTCTGGAACAGCGTGCCGATGAAGACCTCTTCGGATTCGCGCAGCAGCGGTAAGAGCTCGCCGGCCAGCGTGCCGGCCATGAGCGCGCGCAGGAACTCCTCCTTCAGCTCGGCGGCATGCTGCCGGTCCTGCATGTGCTCGGGCAGCACCAGCGAAAGCGCGAGGTTGCGCACGCCGCCGAAGCCGATCATCGCGACGGCGCGCGAGACGGTGGCGACGCCGCCGCCGGTGTCCGCAGCAACTCGAAGCGGCCGACGCGGCGCCCATGGCCACGGCGCCAACCGCACGCCCGGGCCGCTCATCACGCCACCCGGCGCTCGACGGCGGCAGCGGCCGGCGCCCCGCTGGACTGCAAAGCCTCCTGGAGCTCGCGCAGGCCGAACGCCAGCAGGCGGCCGTAGCGCTGCACCACCGTCAGCAGCGTCTGTTGAACCCGCTTGGCAGGCAGCGTCATCGCATCCACCGCCTCGTTGGCGCAGCTCGCCGCGATGCGAAGCTGCTCGTGGTCGGAATCCGGTGCACGCACCGCGGCGTTCGCCGCGTGGCGGCGCATCATGTGCATGACCTCCTCCCCCAGACCCCACCAGCGCCCCACCGCGCTGGCGATGGCGTCGATGTCGACGCCGAGCACGGCCATCGCCGCCGCCTGCTCGCTCATTCCCGGCTCCTCGCCCAGGCCATCGGCGGTCGGCGCCGGCTGCATCAGACGCCGGATCTGCCGGAACTCGTCGGCGAAGTGGTACTGCACGACGAGCCGGCCGAGGTTCTGCAGCAGCGCGACCAGGTGCACGACCTCGGCGTCGTAGCCCGCGGGGCGAAGCGCCTCGGCGACACGGGCGGCGCGGCGGGCGTGCTCCATCGCGTGCGCGAACTCCTCGGCCTGCCGCTCGTCCAGCGGTCCGGGCCACGGCCGCAAGGCCAGCGCGATGCGGCGCACGCCGTCCAGTCCCAGCAGGGCGATGGCGCGGCGCACGGTCAGCACGGCGCCGTTGTCGGCCACCGCCTCGCCGCCCACGCGCGCGCCGTTGGCCGCGCGCAGCAGTTCGAAGCACAGCGCCACATCCTCGAGCAGCACCTCCGCCAGTTCGTCGGTGCGGTTCTGCTCCATCAGCGCCAGGTGCGCGGCGCGCTCCGCGCCGTGCGGCGATGCGGGCAGCACGCCGGCGATGCGCACCTTGTCCAGCAGCAGCGCCAGCGGTCCGCCCTCGTGTCCGGACTCGGCCTGCAGCCAGCCTTCGAGCGCTCGCGCGAGGGTGCGCGCGTTGCGGTAGCGCTGGCGCTCCTGGCGATCGGTGGCGCGGTTGACGATCACGCGCAGCGGTTCGGGAACCGGCCGCGGCGTGCCGAAGGGCAGGCGCACGATCTCGTGCCCGTGCGGCGGCATGCGCCGCAGCATCCGGCTCGTATCGGCCTCGTCGAGCGCGTTCCGACCGGTGAGCATGGGGTGCATGAGCAGGCCCAGCTGGACGACGTCGGCCTGCGCGGCCTCGCGCTGGTCCTGAAGCGTCGGCGCCTCGCTCACGGTGCGCGCCTCGCCCTCGATGCAGGCGAGCTCGAGTCCCATGAGCCGCGGCACGCCCTTGTCGCTCACCAGGACGGAGAAGGCCTGCAGGTCGCGATGCGCGACCCCGGCGTCGTGCGCGTAGGCCAGCGCATGCAGGATCTCGGCGGCCATGCGGGCGCTGTCCTCGCCGCCAAGCCCCTGGCGCCCCAGGCGCTCGGCCAGCGTGGCGCGCTCGCCGAGTTCGTAGAGGACGAAAGGCCAGCCCTCGTGCAGCCCGACCTCCAGCGCGCGCGCCAGGCGCGGATGGTCCAGGCGCGCGGCACGACGCACGCGCTGCAGCCAGCGCTCGGCGTGCGTCGCATCCCGCGGCACGACGCGCGGCAGCATCAGGACGAAATCGCCGCTGCTCGCCGGATCGCCGACCTGCCAGGCCATGCTGCGCTCGCTGCGGCCGAGCAGGCGCAGCAGGGCGAAGCGCGCGAAGTGGCGCTGCGCCGGGCCACGCACCCCCGTGGGCGCAGCAGCCGTGTTCGCAGGGGACGATGAGGATGGCATACGCGGCCGATTGGACGACGGGCGCCGCCGCCGCCATGCCGGGAACAGCGCCGTCAAGGCCCCGCAAATGCGCGCGGACCCGCACCGCGGCGGGCCGCGCGGCCGGCGGACAACCCGTAGGGGCGATGTGTCAGAATGGACGCGTTCTCACGCCTGTGTCGGGCCAAGGGCCGCAGCGGACGACGACGCAGGGCAGAAAGAGGCATTGGAGAGCAAGCGCATGAGCAGCGAACTGATCAAGCACATCACCGACGAGTCGTTCGCCAAGGACGTCCTGAACTCGGAAGTGCCGGTGCTGGTGGACTACTGGGCCGAGTGGTGCGGACCGTGCAAGATGATCGCTCCGGTCCTCGACGAGATCGCCAAGGACTACCAGGGCCGGCTGCAGATCGCGAAGATGAACGTCGACGACAACCGCGAGGTGCCGGGCAAGTTCGGCATCCGCGGCATCCCGACGCTGATGATCTTCAAGGGCGGCCAGAAGGTCGCCGAACTCTCCGGCGCGCGCCCCAAGCGCGAGTTGACGGCCTTCGTCGACGGCCACCTATAATCCTCCCCGGCTCGCGAGCCTCGGCGGTGATGCGGACCGCGCCCGCCGACCTCGCCTGACAACCGCCGCGCAGCGACGGCCGGACAACCCGGCCCGATCCGGCTGCACGCGGCCCGGCGCAACTTCCCCGCTTCGAACCAACCGGACTGCGCTCCCGCGGAGCGCGCGCGGGCGTCGCGGTGATCGTCGATGCCTCGCCAACGCCCATGCACCGCCCCGGCAGTGGCGGCAAGCTCTCGAGGGACCCTCCCCATGCATCTTTCCGAACTGAAGGCCCAGCACGTCAGCGAACTCATCAAGATGGGCGAGGCGCTGGAGATCGAGAACGTCGCCCGCATGCGCAAGCAGGAGCTGATGTTCGCCATCATGAAGAAGCGCGCCAAGGGCGGCGAGCAGGTCTTCGGCGACGGCGTGCTCG
>JAIXKR010000024.1 GCA_026932235.1 Burkholderiales bacterium | reverse complement strand
CGCAGGGCCTGATGGTGGCCCCGGGCAATCCGCTCGCGCTGCACGATCTCGGCGATGTCGTCGAACGCAAGGCGCGCTTCGTCCACCGGCAGCAGGGTTCGGGCACGCGACTGCTCGCCGACCACCTGCTGGCCGAGCGTGGCCTCGCCGACGCCGCACTGGTGCCCGCGGATACGCCCGACGAGGACAGCCACCTGGCGGTGGCCGCCGCGGTGGCCGCGGGCGCCGGCGACTGCGCGCTCGGCATCGAGGCCGCGGCGCGCAGCTTCGGGCTGGATTTCGTGCCGCTGACCGAGGAGGAGTACTTCCTCCTCTGCCTGACGCCCACGCTCGAGCAGCCCGCGGTGCAGGCGCTGCGGCGGCTGCTGCAGCAGGACGCCTGGCCACAGCGGCTCGCGACGCTGCCCGGTTACCGTTCGGCGCATGCCGGCGAGGTGCTCTCGCTCACCCGCGCCCTGCCCTGGTGGCACTTCCGCACGCCGAGGAAACCGCGCGTCGCTCGGAAATAAAACGTCACAATATCGGCTTGCCGCAAAAGCAGCGGACCGACCCCGGCGCGACGGCGGCATGGACAGACACCGATGACTCGACACGTGCTTCCGCCCACCATCACGATCGTCGACGACGACGAGGTCTACCGCGAACACCTGGCCGGGCACCTGAGCCGCCAAGGCGCGCAAGTGCGCAGCTTCGCCGACGGCAACCATCTGCTGGCCGCGCACAACGCCTTCGGTGATGCCTTCTACGTCGTCGACCTGATGCTTCCGGGCGTCGGCGGCGAGGACCTGATCCGCATCCTGCGCCTGCGCAGCGACGCCGGCGTGCTCGTCGTCACCGGCAAGGCCGAGAGCGGCGTCTTCGAGAACGTGCTCAGCGCCGGCGCCGACATGCACGTGGCCAAGCCGGTGAGCCTGGAGCAGATCACGCTGGCGATCGAGGCGGTCTGGCGCCGCGTCGGCGCACAGCGCAGCCCCGAGCGCCGTGCCTGGCGGCTGGACGTCGAGCACCAGCGCCTGATCGCGCCCGAAGGCGAAGTCATCGAGCTGGCCGACAACGACGTCGCGATCCTCTCCTGCTTCCCGGACGCGCCCGAGGGCATCGTGACCCGCGAGACGCTGTGCGAGCGCCTCGGACGCCCGGTGCTCGACACCTCCGACAACGGCCTGCACGCGATGATCTACCGGCTGCGCCGGCGCATCGAGAAAGCCACCGGGGCGATGGTGCCGCTGCAGTCGCAGTCGCGCGTGGGCTACGTCTTCAAGGCACCGATCCGCCTGCAGAGCCGCGGCTGAGGCGGCGTCGACGCGCGCGGCCCATCGAACGCCGGTCGCGGCCATGCATGCCCCGTCGGCCGTCGCCATGTTCTACGTGGCCAGCGGCATGGTCTACACGGCCATGCCGGTCATGGTCTGGGTCCTGCTGCGCCGCCGCCACCCGAAGCAGTCGCTGCGGCTGTGGTGCACCGGCGGGATGCTGCTGGCCCTGGGCATGATCCTGCACGGCGCGCGCACCCACACCATGGGCCTGCCGGCGCTCTACGTCGCGCAGTTCTGCAGCGCAGCGGCGGCGGCGCTGCAGGCCGGCGCGCTGCGCCTCGAGGCCGGCAGGCCGCCGGGCCTGGCGCGTCTGCTGGCGGCCTGCGGGCTCGGCGTCGCGCTGCTGGCGCTTGCGCAACAGCGCTGGGGCACGACCGTGCGGCTGGCGCTCGACAACCTGCTGCCGGCGCTGTTCACGCTGCTGCTGACGGTCGTCGCAGGCCAGCTCGCGCGGCGCCGCCGAAGCCGCAGCGCGCATCTGCTGGTGGTGCTCTATGCACTGTTGAGCCTGGCGCTGCTGCTGCGCCTGGGCCAGCGCGCGCTGGCGCTGCCCGCGGACCCGTCCGGCGCGCCTGATGCGGTCCTCATCGCCGTCATCGCCTTCCTGCTCGTGACCGGCGTGGCCACGCAGGTGGCCTATCTGGGGCTGGCGCTGGATCGCGCGCGGGATGCCGAAGCGCATCAGCGCGAGGCTCTGCAGGGGCTGCACCAGCAGCAGATCGCGCTGGAAGCCGCTGCGCGCGGGCGCGAGATGGTCGCCAGCGAGCGCGCACGCACGACACGGCTGCTCGCGCACGAGGTGCGCCAGCCGCTGCACAACGCGGCCATCTCGCTGCAGCGCGCGCTGGCCACGCTCGGACAGGCCGACGACCCGCAGGCGGCGGCGCAGGCGATCGGACAGGCGCAGGAGGTCATTCGCAATGTCAGCGCGACGCTGGACAACACCGTCGCCGCGGCCACGCTGCTCGCCGGGGCGCAGCACCCCAGCCGGATCGACACCGAACTGCCGCTGCTGCTGGATCTGTGCCTGGGCGACCTGCCGCCCGAGGCGCGCAAGCGCGTGCGGCTCGACTACCGCGCCGACGCGCGCAGCGCGCAGCTCGAACCGACGCTCGTGCGCCTGGCGCTGCGCAACCTGCTCACCAACGCGACGCTGTATTCCCCGCGCGACACGCCGGTGCTGCTGCGCGTGCTCGACAGCGACGAGCCGCTGGCGCTGGTGATCGAGGTCGTCGACGAGGGCCCGGGCGTGCCCGACGAGCTGCGCGAACGCATCTTCGACGAAGGCGCGCGTGGCGACCAGTCGACCGTGCCCGGCCATGGCCTGGGGCTGCACGTCGTCAAGCGCGTCGCACAGCTGCACGGCGGGCGCATCGACTACGATGCCAACGCGCCCCGGGGTTCGATCTTCCGGCTCACGCTGCCGCAGGGTGCTCCGGATTGACACGGCTGTGCGCCCCACGGCCGACGAAGACCGGCTCCGGGATCTGCCAGCCGTAGCGCGCGGCGGTGAGTT
>JAIXKR010000116.1 GCA_026932235.1 Burkholderiales bacterium | reverse complement strand
TGATCCTGACGATCAACATGGAGCTGGGCCTGATCACGCCGCCGGTGGGCCTGAACCTCTTCGTCATCAACGGCATCGTCCCGGACGTGCGCCTGCCGACCATCCTGCGCGGCGCCTTCCCGTTCATGCTGTGCATGGTGGTGGCGATCCTGATCCTGTGCGTGTTCCCCGAGATCGCGACCTGGCTGCCCTCGAAGGTGATGGGCTGACGGCATTCGCGCACCTGCGATGAGCTCGTGACGCCGCGCATCCTCGTCACCGGTGCCGGCGGCTACCTGGGTTCGCAGCTCATCGCCGCACTCGCCGCCCGCGAAGGCGCAACCGGCAGGCTGCTGGCCGTGGACGTGCGCCCGCCGCCTGCCGACCTGCCTGCCGGGATCGATTGCGCCCAGATCGACGTGCGGGCGCCGGAGCTGGTCGCGTGCTTCCGCGAGCACCGGCCCGAAGTCGTGGTGCACCTGGCGGCCATCGTCACGCCCGGGCCGGGAAGCGATCGCGCCTTCGAGTACTCGGTCGATGTCGACGGCACCGGAAACGTTCTGCGCGCCTGCCTGGCCGCCGGCGTGCGCCGCCTCGTCGTCAGCTCCAGCGGCGCGGCCTATGGCTATCACGCCGACAACCCGAGCTGGATCACCGAGGATCAGCCGCTGCGCGGCAACGAGAGCTTCGCCTACGCGCACCACAAGCGCCTCGTGGAGGAGATGCTCGCGCGCTGGCGGCGCGAGCATCCGCAGCTCGAGCAGGTGGTGCTGCGCATCGGCACCATCCTCGGCGCGACGGTGAACAACCAGATCACGGCGCTGTTCGAGAAGCCGCGTCTGCTGGCCATCCGCGGCAGCGACAGCCCCTTCGTCTTCGTCTGGGACGAGGACGTGGTGGGTGCGATCCTGCATGCGATCGCCGGCGGACCGGCCGGCGTCTACAACCTCGCCGGCGACGGTGCGCTGACGATCCGGCAGATCGCCGCGCGCCTGGGCAAGCGCTGCGTGGTCGTGCCGCCGGGCCTGCTGCGCGCGGCGCTCGCGCTGCTGAAGCCCTTGCACCTGACGCGCTACGGCCCCGAGCAGGTCGATTTCCTGCGCTGGCGGCCGGTGCTGGACAACACGCGGCTGAAAACGGTCTTCGGCTACACGCCAAAGTGCAGCTCGGCGCAGGCGTTCGCACTCTATGCCGACGCGCGCGCGAGCAAGGGCTGAGGGCGCCGCCGGCACCCGGATCAGCCGCGCTCGCGCTGCAGCCAGGCGAGAACGCCCTGCCCGGCCGCGTGCCCCGTCGACAGGCAGGCGGTGAGCAGGTAGCCGCCCGTGGGCGCCTCCCAGTCGAGCATCTCTCCGGCGACGAAGACGCCGGGGAGGGTGCGCAGCATCAGCCGCTCGTCGACGGCGTCCAGGCGCACGCCACCGGCGCTGCTGATGGCCTCCGCGATCGGACGCGGGCGCCGCACCGTGATCGGCAGCGCCTTGATGCGCGCGGCCAACCGCACGGGGTCGTTCATCGTCTCGTGCCCTGCGCCTTCCCGCAGGAGTGCAGCCTTGGCGCCGTCGAGCTTCAGCCGCGTCTTCAGGTGCGTCGCCAGCGAGCGCCGCCCGCGCGGGTGCGCCAGTTCGGCCCGCACCCAGGCCGCGTCGCGCGCGGGCAGCAAGTCGAGCTCGAACGTCGCCGCGCCGTCGCGCGCGATGGCCTCGCGCAGCGCCGCCGAGGCGGCGTAGACCAGGCTGCCCTCGACGCCGGTCGCCGTGAGCACGAACTCGCCCTGCTGGCGCACCGCGCGGCCGTCGGGCGCCGTCCAGGTCATGGCCACCGACTTCAGCGGCGCACCGGCGAAGCGGCCCGCGAGGTGAGCGCTCCAGCCGACGTCGAAGCCGCAGTTGGCCGGCTGCAGCGGCGCCAGCGCGACGCCGCGCGACGCCAGCCACGGCACCCAGGCGCCGTCGGATCCCAGGCGCGGCCAGCTGGCGCCGCCGAGCGCCAGCACCGCCGCCGTGGCGGTCACCATCACCTCGCCCTGCGGCGCGCTGAAGCGCAGCGCGCCCTCCTCGGTCCAGCCCGACCAGCGGTGCCGCAGGTGCAGCCTCACCCCGCGCGCGCGCAGCCGCTGCAGCCAGGCACGCAACAGCGGCGCGGCCTTCATCTCGACGGGGAAGACGCGGCCCGAGCTGCCGACGAAAGTCGCGATTCCCAGGCCCGCCGCGAAGGCACGAGTGGCGTCGGGTCCGAAGCGCTGCAGCAAGGGCCGCAGCCAGCTTGCCGAGGCGCCATAGCGGGCGACGAAAGGCTCGAAGGGTTCGCCATGCGTGAGGTTGAGCCCGCCCTTGCCGGCAAGCAGGAACTTCCTCCCCGCGGTGGGCATGGCGTCGAAGACTTCGACCGGCACGCCCGCCACGGCGAGTTGCTCTGCCGCCATCAGTCCGGCCGGGCCGGCACCGACGATGACGACCGTCACGGCGGCGCCGGCAGACGCGCGCTCACGCCTCGAGGCCGACCTGCCAGGGCCGGATCTCGAACTGCAGCAGCCCGGACTCGACCGCCGGATCGGTCAGCGCGTGCATGCGCAGCGTGTCCTCGTCGATGCCGGGCTTGAAGATCATCAGTCCGCCGCCGGCACCGTCGACGAAGGGGCCACCCATGCGCAGCTGCCCCTGCCGCGCCAGTTCGGCGTAGTGCGCCTCGTGCTCGCGCACGCCCAACTGCTGCGTCAACGGCAGGCCGGGCTCCCAGGCCGGGCCGGGACTATGAATGACGACGAAACAACGGTCAGGCATGGCAGCGCGGAGAAGGGCGGCAGGACAGGCCGCAATGTAGGGCATCCCGGGACTGGCCGCCCCACCGGGCTCGCCGCGCTCACGATCTGCTAGCGTAGGCGCTGCGAATGCACGCGCGCCGGCAGGCACCGGCCCTCGACGACCCGCATGAATGCCTTGCCGCCCGACCGCTGGCGCGCCGCCGAGCTGCTGGCGCAGCCGCATCGGCTGTGCTTCGTCGCCGCGGCGCTGGTCTGGGCGGCGAGCGCGCTGGCCTGGGCGCTGGCGCTGGCGCGGCCATTGCCGGCGGGCACTGCCGTGCCCCCGGGGACACTGCACGCGCTGGCCTTCGCGCTCGGGCCGATGCCGCTCTTCTTCGCCGGCTTCCTGTTCACCAGCGCGCCGAAGTGGCTGCGTGCGCCGCCGGTGCCGACGCGCGCCCTGCTGCCGGGAGTGCTGGCGCTGCTGGCGGGCTGGCTGCTGCTGATCGCGCTCGGCGCCTGGTGCACGCAGGTCGCCGCGCTCGGTCTGGCGCTGTGCGCCGCCGGCTGGGCGGCCTTGCTCCGGCACCTGTGGACGCTGCACCGGCGGGCCACACGCGCCGCGGGGCACTTCGACGCCATCGCCGGCGTCTGCGCCCTGCTCGCGCTGGCGCTGGCCGCGGCGGCGATCGCGCTCCTTCTTGGGCGCAGCGACAGCGCGCGCGAGATCGCGCGCGCCGCGTTCTGGGGCACGGTGCTGCCGGTGTTCCTCATCGCCTCGCACCGCATGCTGCCCTTCTTGACCCACGCCGATGCGCCGCAGCCCGACGACGCCGAATCCGCCCGCGATGCGCGCTGGGTCGTCGCGCTGCCGCTGGGCGCGAGCCTGCTGCTGGCGCTGCCGGCGCTGCCGGGATGGCCGCCGCACTGGAGCGCCGCGCTCTGGCCGCTGCGGCTGCTGCTTCCCGGCGCCGCCGCCGTGCTGACCTTGTGGCTGGCGCTGCGCTGGCGCGCGCACCCGGCCACGCGCGCGCCCTTGCTGCGGCGTCTGCTGCGGGCCTTTGCCTGGTCCGGTCTGGCCTGGCTGGCGCTGGCGGCAGCCGCGCTGCCGACGCTGGGGGCCGCGGGCCGCAGCACGCTCGAGGCCATCGGCCTGCACGCGATGGCGCTGGGTTTTGCCGGCGGCACCATGCTCTCGATGGTGACGCGGCTGAGCGCCACCCAGGCCGGCCACAGCCAGGCCGTCGACGCGGTGGCGCGCGCGCTCGAAGCCGTGCTGCAAGTCGTGGTCGTGAGCCGATTGCTGGCGCTCGCGTGGCCGCCGTCGGCGCGCCTGGCCCTGCCCTTGGCCGCGCTGCTGTGGGCGGCGATCGCGCTCGTCTGGCTGCTCCGCCACGGCCGCTGGGCCGGGACGTGCAGAATGAACGCTCTTTGCTCCCGGAACGACTGTCCCAAGGAATGAGCGCGCCCGAACCCGAACCGATCGATCCGCTGCCCCCGCACCGGGGCCTTTCGCTGGCCTGGCTGCCGCCACTGCTGCGCGGCGTGCTCGCCACCACCATGCTGGTGCTGAACACGGGCTTCTGGTGCGGACTGCTCTTCCTGCTGGCGATTCCGCGCCTGTTGCTGACTTCCCCCGCGGCCAGGCGCCGCATGGATCCGGTGATCAACGCGCTGGCCACGCGCTGGATCGCCGGCAACAGCGCCTGGATGCGCCTGACGCAGCCGACCCGCTGGGACGTCTCCGTGCCGCGCGGGCTGGACACGCGACACTGGTACGTCGTCACCTGCAACCACCAGAGCTGGGTCGACATCTTCGTGCTGCAGCACGTGCTGAACCGCCGCATCCCGATGCTCAAGTTCTTCCTCAAGCAGGAACTGCTGTACGTGCCGGTGATGGGCATGGCGTGGTGGGCGCTGGACTTTCCCTTCATGCGGCGCCATTCGGAGGAGGTGCTGCGGCGCGATCCGGGCAAGCGCAAGGAGGACCTCGAGGCCGCGCGCCGCGCCTGCGCCAAGTTCGCGCACGCGCCCACGAGCGTCATGAACTTCATCGAGGGCACGCGCTACACCGCCGCCAAGCACGCCGCGCTGCAAGGGCGCTGGCAGCACCTGCTGCCGCCCAAGGCCGGCGGCATGGCGATGGCGATGGCGGTGCTGGGCGAACGCTTCGATTCGCTCGTCGACGTGAGCATCGTCTACCCCGAGGGGGCGCCGAGCTTCTGGACCTTTCTCTGCGGGCGCGTGCCGCGCATCGTCGTGCGCGTGCAGCGGCGCGAGATCCCGGCCGACTGCCGGCGCAGCGACGGCGTGATGGATTCCCCGTTCCGCAAGCGCGTGCACCGCTGGCTGCTCGCGCTCTGGGACGAGAAGGACGAGCAGATCGCGGCGCTGCAACGCACCCCCGGATGAGGCGCGGAGCACGCCGACGGCGACGCGATTGCGCACCGGGGGCGAATCGGCCCTCAAGACCGACGGCGGCGCGCCGATATCCGTGGCATCAACCCCCGGTGCGGGCTTGCCCACGAAGGCGGCGCACCGGTCGCAGCCCTCGAGAGGTAACGCATGGACTCGACGACCAGCCTGCTGTTGGGTGCCGCGATCGTCGCGGCGGTCGGAACGCTGGCGGTATGGTTCTCGCTGCGCCGACCGGCGCGCACGCTGGCGCGCCGCCAGCGCGACGAGGCGCTGGCCGCCGCCAGCCTCTACACGCCCGCCGAACGCAGCCCGACCTACGGCAGCACCCCCGACCCCTGCGCGTCGGGCCTGAGCGACAACGAGCGCGTGCAGGCGATGCGCGAACTGCTGCTGCGCGGTGACCGCCAGGCCGCGGAGGCCGCCGAGGCCGTCGACATCCCGCTGCACGAAGGCTCCTTCCAGCCGACGCAGCCGATGGATCCGCGCGACCCCGGACCGACCACCTCGCCGATGGCCTGGAAGCCGACGCAGCCGCTGCCGGACGACGAGGCGCAAGCGTGGCAGCGCACGACGCCCTACGAGCCCGGCGACGTGCCGTCCAGCGAGCGCGAGCACATCACGATCTGATTGCGGCTTCGCGGCGGCGCGCTTACGCGTGCCAGGGCATCGCGCGCGCGAGCACGGCGTCGAGGTCGACGCGCACGGGCAGCGTGCCGAGGACGTCCGACGCCTGCTCGATGCGTCCGACGCAGAAGGCGTCGAACACCGCCGGCGGCGCCGTGTGCTGCAGCAGCGCAGCCTGCATCAGCAGTGCGAGATCGCGCGCGAGGCCGCGCGCCTCGGTTTCGGTGACATCGCCATCCAGGCTGCGGCGAACGCGTTCGGCCAGGCGCTGCACCGGCGCGTGCGCGGCGCGCGCGGCCGCGGTCTCGTGCATCAGCACATCGGTCACCGGGCCCTTGCGAAGCGCGCGCAGCAGGTCCAGCGACTGGATGTTGCCCGCGCCCTCCCAGATGCTGTTCACCGGCATCTCGCGGTAGATCCGCGCCATCACGCCCTGGCCGCCCTCCTCGACGTAGCCGTTGCCGCCCAGGCATTCCATCGCCTCCTGCGCCAGTGCCGCGCCGCGTTTGCAGATCCAGAACTTGGCGATCGGCGTCAGCACGCGGCGCATCACCGCCTCGGTGCCGTCCGCGTCCTGCCCGTGCTCGGTGCGGTCGACGGCGCGCGCCAGGCGCATCGCCAGGGCGGTCGCGGCCTCGCTCTCGAGCGCCATGTCGGCGAGCACGTTGCGCATCAGCGGCTGCTCGATCAGCCGCTTGCCGAAGGCCGCACGCTGCGCGCAGTGGTGCAGCGCGACCGACAAGGCCTGGCGCATGAGCCCGGCGGTGCCGAGCGCGCAGTCCAGGCGCGTCAGCGCGCCCATCGCCAGGATCTGCGGCACGCCGCGCCCCTCCTCGCCGACGAGCCAGGCGCTGGCGCGATCGAACTCGACCTCGCTGCTGGCGTTGGCCTTGTTGCCGAGCTTGTCCTTCAGGCGCTGCACGCGGATCGCGTTCACCGTGCCGTCGGGAAGGATGCGCGGCATGAAGAAGCACGAGAGGCCGCCGGCCGAGTGCGCCAGCACGAGGAAGGCGTCGCTCATCGGTGCCGAGAGGAACCACTTGTGGCCCGTGATCGCGAAGCGCCGGCCCCAGGCGTCCTCGCCGTCGGCTTCGGCACGCGTGGTGTTGGCGCGCACGTCCGAGCCGCCCTGCTTCTCGGTCATACCCATGCCCAGCGTCGCCGCGCTCTTCTGCGCCACGGGCAGGAAGCGCGGGTCGTAGTGCGCGCTCGTGATCCTGGCGCCCCAGTCGGCCATCACGCCGGCATTGGCGCGCAGCGCCGGCGTCACCGCGTAGCTCATCGACACCGGGCACAGCACCGAGGGCTCCGCCTCGGTGAAGAGCATGAAGGCGGCGGCGCGCTCCAGATGGCCGCCGGGCCCCTCGCCCCAGGGCGCGCCGTGCAGGCGCTGGCGCAGGGCCGCGGCCATCAGCGCGTGCCAGCTGGGGTGGAACTCGACCTGGTCGATTCGCCGGCCGCAGGCGTCGTAGGTCTGCAGCTGCGGCAGGTACGTGTTGGCCAGCCGCGCATGCGCCTGCATCCCGGCGCTGCCGGCCTCGGCGCCGAAGGCCGCGAAGCGCGCGGCGTCGAAGCCCGGGTGGTGCCAGCGCAGCGCGTCCTGCAGCGGGCGGTTGACCTCGAACAGGTTGTAGTCCGCGAACGGCGCGGCCTGGTTGATGACCTCGTGGGTCGCGTGGGTGCGCTGCGTCATGGCTGCCGTCTCCGGGACAAGGGTCGCGAAAGCCCCGCAGCTTGCCCCGAACGAGACCCTCGTCAAGCCCCGTCGTCAAGCTCGGTCTTCGAGCCGCTGCCACGCTGCCCCGCCACCTACTGCGCCGCCCGGGCCAGCAGGCGGTGATAGAAGCGCACCATGTCGACGAGCTGGTCGATGGCGATGCGCTCGTCGGTGCCGTGTGGGCGCTTCAGGTCCGCGCTGTCGAAGCGGATCGGCATGAAGCGGTAGCTGGCATCCGAGATGCCGTCGAAATGGCGTGCGTCCGACGCCGCGAGCATGAGGCTGGGCGCGACCACCGCGTCGGGGAAGATGTCGCGCACCGCTTGCTCGACGAGACGGAAGGAATCCGAGCGCGAGGTCGCCAGTCGCGACGGGTCGAAGCCCTGGCCGTGCAGCGTGATCTCGATGCCTTCGTCGGCGACGATGCGCCGCACCTCGGCCTGCACCGAACCGATGGTGTCCCCGGGGAGGATGCGGAAGTTGACCACCGCTTCGGCGCGGCCGGGCAGCACGTTCTCCTTCATTCCCGCCGAAAGCATGGTCATCGCCGTCGTCGTGCGCAGCATGGCGTTGGTCGCCGCACCCCTGGAGAGCATGCGCTCGACCAGCGGCCGCGTCAGCCACAGGTTGGACAGCGCCAGGCGCTGGCCGAAGGGCATCTCCGGGGCGATGGCCTCGAACATCTCCGCCGCCGCGCCCTGGATGCCGCCGGGCAGCGGCTGCGCATCCAGCCGCGCCAGGGCCGCGGCCAGGCGCGCAACGGCACCCTGCCCCGGCCCGGGCGGCATCGACGAATGCCCGGGCGGCGCGCTGGCTGCGAGCCGCAGCGAGACCGAGCCCTTTTCCGCCAGGCCGATCAGCGCCACCGGCTGCTCGATGCCCGGCATCACACCGTGCGTGACGGCCATGCCCTCGTCGAGCACCCAGTCCAGGCGCACTCCGCGTTGCTGCAGCAGCGCAACGATCCGCACCACGCCGTGTTCGCCGCCGATCTCCTCGTCGTGGCCGAAGACGAAGTAGATCGTGCGCCGCGGCTGGACACCGGCCTCGAGCAGCATCTCCAGCGCCTCGAGCTGCGTCACGAGGTTGCTCTTGTCGTCCAGCGTTCCGCGGCCCCAGACGAAGCCGTCCTCGACGACGCCGTCGAACGGCGGCCGCTGCCAGCTCGCTTCGGTTCCCGGGGCGATCGGCACCACGTCCTGGTGCGCCATCAGCGCCACCGGCTTCAGCGCCGCGTCACTGCCCTTCCAGGTGAAGAGCAGGCTGTGGCCCCCCACGACCTCGCGCTCCAGTGCCGCGTGCACGCGCGGGTAGCGCTCGCGCAGCAAGGCATGCAGCGCCTCGAACTCGGCCTCGACGCCGGGAACCGGCGTCTCGCCGCTCACCGTGCGCGCGCGCACCGCCGCCGCCACCGTCTGCACCACGCCGTCGCGATCGACCGCCAGCGGCTGCGCCGGCTCCGCCTCGATCTGGCGCGAACCCTGGCGCAAGGTGTTTCCCACGAGCACCAGTGCGAGCAGCAGGAGCAAGCCCAGCAGGAAGAGGAAGAGGCGCTTGATCATCGTTGGTCGCCGCCGAATCGAACACTCGTTCGATTCTAGGCAGTCGGCGCCTCGGCCATCCCGATCGGCCCGCCGCGCGGCGCACGCCGCTGTTCAGACCTCCAGCCATTCGCGCCGCAAGTCCGGGCGCGCGCGCAGCGCGGCGGGCGTGCCTTCGAAGACGATGCGCCCATGCCCCATCAGCAGGCAGCGGTCGGCGATCTCGAGCGCGATCGCGAGCTTCTGCTCGACCAGCAGCACCGCGATTCCCTCGCGCCGCAGTTCGCACAGGACGTGCCCCACGCGCTCGACGAGACCCGGCGCCAGGCCCTCGGTGGGTTCGTCGACCAGCAACAGCTCAGGATCCCCCATCAGCGTGCGCGCCAGCGCCAGCATCTGCTGCTCGCCGCCGGAAAGCACGCCCGCGACGGTGTCGCGCCGCTCGGCCAGCGGCGGAAAGAGCCCGAACATGTCGTCCATCGTCCAGCGTCCGCCGCCGCGGCGCCTTTCCCCGAGCAGCAGGTTCTGGCGCACCGTCAGCGTCGGGAAGACCTCGCGATTCTCGGGCACGTAGCCCAGGCCCGCACGCGCGATCTCGAAGGGCTTGCGCCCGCACAAGGCCTGTCCTCGCCACTCGATGCCGCCGCGCGCGGGCACGAGGCCCATGATCGCCTTCAGCGTCGTCGACCGTCCCGCGCCGTTGCGCCCGAGCAGCGCGACGATCTCCCCGGCGCGCAGTTCGAAGCCGACGCCGTGCAGCACGCGGCTCTTGCCGTAGCCGGCCTCGAGTTCCGTGACGCGCAGCATCTCAGCCACCCGGGGCGCGGCGCGCCGCCGCGGCGAAGGCCGTGCCGAGATAGGCCTCCTGTACGCGCGGATCGGCGCGCACCGCCGCGGGAGAGTCGAAGGCGATGACCTCGCCGCGCACGAGCACGGCGATGCGGTCGGCGAGCTCGAACACCACGCCCAGGTCGTGCTCGACGACGAGCAGCGTGCGGCCCTGCGTCAGCGCGCGGATGAGCGCGACGAAGCGCGCGGTCTCGCTGCGGCTCATTCCCGCGGTCGGCTCGTCGAGCAGGATCACGCTCGCGCCGCCGGCCACGGTGACGCCGATCTCCAGCGCGCGCTGCTCGGCGTAGCTGAGATCGGCCGCGGGCACATCGCGGCGTTGCTGCAGACCCAGGCGCTCCAGCAGCGCCTCGGCACGCGCGTCGGCATCGTGCCCGCGGCCGAGCAAGCGCCAGAAGGCGTAGCGGCAGCCCGCGCTCCACAGCAGCGCGCAGCGCAGATTCTCGAAGACCGAGAGTCGCTCGAAGAGCCGGTTGATCTGGAAGCTGCGCGCCAGCCCGAGGCGGTTGATGCGATGCGGCGGCAGGCCGGCGACGGGCCGGCCGTGCAGCATGATCGCCCCGCGGTCCGGAGCCAGGCGCCCGCTGACGAGGTCGAAGAGCGTGCTCTTGCCGGCGCCGTTGGGGCCGATGAGGGCGACGCGTTCGCCGTTCTCGACCGCGAACGCGGCTCCGCGCACGACCTCGGTTCGGCCCAGGCGCTTGGACACGCCACGCAGCTCGAGCGCAGGGACGGTCGACGCGCGCTTCACGCCGCGCCCTCGCGCCGGGTCGCGGCCTGCCGCGCCGCGATCTCGTGCTGCACCGCGCTCCAGGCGCGCGCGAAGCGCCGGCGCGCGACCTCGAACAGCGCCGCGCCGGCCAGCAGCACCACCGTGCCGATCAGCCAGGGCGCGAGCTGCCGGGTGTCCAGCGCCAGGCCCAGGATCTGCACGCGTCCCGCCCGGCCGGAGTCGGCCTGCCGCAGGTAGGTCATCTCCAGCAGCAAGGCCAGCGCCGCCGACGCCGGCAGCGCGGCGAGCAGCATGCCGGCGTAGGGCCGCAGCAGCGGCCGGAACAGCCCGTGCGCGGCGACGCGCAGGTTGGCCAGCAGCAGGCCGGCAACGCCGCCCGGGGCGTACATCACCATCGCCATGAACACCAGGCCGAGGTAGAGCAGCCAGGCGTGCGCCAGCTCCGACAGCAAGACCGAGGCGACGACCATGAGCACGGCGCCGATGATCGGCCCGAAGAAGACCGCGCTGCCGCCCAGCACCGTGAAGAGCAGCAGGTTGCCCGAGCGCAGCGTGCCCAGTGCGTCGGCGGTGACGCGCTCGAAGTCCAGCGCCGCGAGGCCTCCGGCCACGCCCATGAAGAAGGCCGATACCATGAAGGCCAGCCAGCGCACCTGCCGCACGTCGTAGCCGACGAAGCCCACGCGCCCGGGCTGCTCGCGCGCGGCCTCGAGCATGCGGCCCAGCGGCGTGCGCGTGAACGCATGCATGAGCGCGCTGCACCCCAGGGCGTAGCCCGCGACGAGGTAGTAGAGCTCGCGCTGCGGCCCCAGGCTCACCCCCAGCGGTTGCGCGCCGACGACGCGGTTGCCGGCAACGCCGCCCTCGCCGCCGAAGAACTCGGGCAACATCGGGGCCAGCGCCCACACCAGTTCACCCAGGCCGAGCGTGATCATCGCGAACGCCGTGCCGCCGCGCCGCGTGCTCAGGTAGCCCAGCGGCAGCGCCAGCACCAGGCCGGCGGCACCGCCCAGCAGCGGCAGCAGACTCACCGGCAGCGCGAGTCGACCGGCGGCAACGGCGTTCAAGGCATGCAGCGTGAGGAAGCCGCCCAGGCCGCTGTAGACCGCGTGGCCGAAGCTGAGCAGCCCCCCCTGCCCGAGCAGGATGTTGAAGGCCAGGCAGGCGATGATGGCCACGCCGATCTGCGTCAGAACCGCGTGCGCGAGGCCGCTGCGAAAGAGCAGCGGCGCCAGCCCGAGCATGAGCGCGAAGCCGCCCCAGGCCAGCCCCTGTCGATGCCGCGCCACCCAGGGCGGTGTCGTCCCCCCGCGCATCAGCCCTCGCGCCGGCCCAGCAGGCCGCGCGGCCGCACGACGAGCACCGCCACCAGGAGCAGATAGGGCAGGATCGGCGCCACCTGCGAGAGTTTCGGCCGCAGCAGCAGCCAGGCGGGGCTCTGCGGGGCCACGGCCCAGCCCGCGGCTTCGGTGAGGTCGGCCAGCGAGGCGTCGATGCCCACGGCCAGCGTCTGCACGAGGCCGATCAGGATCGACGCGACGAAAGCCCCCGTCAGCGAGCCCAGCCCCCCGACGACGACGACGACGAAGACGATGGGGCCGAGTGCCGCGGCCATCGCCGGCTCGGTGACGAAGGTCGAGCCGCCGACGACGCCGGCCAGGCCGGCGAGGCCGCAGCCCAGCGCGAACACCCAGGTGAAGGTGCGCGGCACGTCGTGACCGAGCGCCTGCACCATCTGCGGGTGCGTCAGCGCCGCCTGGATCACGAGGCCGGCACGCGTGCGCGTGGCCAGGAGCCACAGCAGCAGCAGCATGAGAAGCGCCACCAGCGCCATGAAGGCGCGCGTCGCCGGGAAGGGGGTGCACGAGGCCGTCGCGCACAGGGCCTGGGGTGCTGCGCCCGGCTTCAACCACAGGCCCTCGCCCGCGGCGTCGACGAGGGTGAACGCCGGGCCCTGCAACAGCGCCGGCGGCGGGAAGTCCTGCACCGAGCGGCCCCAGGCGAGCTGCACGAACTCCAGCACGACGATCGCCAGGCCGAAGGTCACCAGCAGTTCTGCCGCCGCGCCGAAGCGGCGCGTGCGCCGCAGCACCTGCTGCTCGAACAGCGCGCCCAGCAGCGCCACGAGCAGCGGCACGACGACCAGCGCCAGCCAGAAGCCCGCGCCGCGCGCCACCGAGCAGCCGAGGTAGGCGCCGAGCATGTAGAAGCTGGCGTGGGCGAAGTTGAGCACGCCCATGAGGCCGAAGACCAGTGTCAGCCCGGCGCTCAGCATGAAGAGCAGCAGGCCGTAGCTCAGCCCGTTGAGCAGGGTGACGATCGAGGCCTCGGCGGTCATCGCGGCGGGGTTCGGAACGGCGGCAGGGCGACGCGGCGAAGCGCGGACGTGCCGATGCGCCGATGCATCGACCGCGAATCCGCCGCGCAGGCCAGCGCCGGTGCGGCACTTTAGCGGTTCGCCGCACCACGCCCCGGCGCCGGGCGCGGGCGCGGCAGACGTGACGGCTTGTGGCTATGCTGCGGCCCCATGAAGCCCGAATCCGTCCACGCGCACGACGATCCCCGATACGAGGTGCAACGCAGCGACGCCGAATGGCGCGCGCAGCTCGATCCGATGCAGTACCAGGTGGCGCGTCATGCGGCCACCGAGCGCCCCTTCAGCGGGCGCTTCTGGGACCATTGGCAAGCCGGCCGCTACCACTGCATCGGCTGCGGCACGCCGCTGTTCGAGTCGACCGCCAAGTTCGACGCCGGCTGCGGCTGGCCGAGCTGGTGGGCGCCGGTGAACGCGGACGTCATCGAGGAAGTGCGCGACGCAAGCCTGGGCATGGTGCGCGTCGAGGTGCGCTGCCGCCGTTGCGGCTCGCACCTGGGGCATGTCTTTCCGGACGGCCCTGCGCCGACGGGCCGGCGCTACTGCATCAACTCCGCTGCGATCGGCTTCGATCCCGAGGCCTGAACCGCCGCGTCGCGCCGGTGCCGGCGGCACCGGGCACAATCGCCGCTTCCCCCGACGCGCCGACGCATGAAGCTCTTCTTCGACTTCCTGCCCATCATCCTCTTCTTCGGCACCTTCAAGTACGCCGAGTCGAACAAGGAATGGGCCGCCGAGTTCGCGACGCGCCACCTGGGCGCGGTCGTCGCCGGGGGCAGCGTCGGCACCGCGCAGGCGCCGGTGCTCCTGGCCACCGTCGTCGTCATCGTCGCCACGCTGGCGCAGGTGCTGTGGCTGAAGAGCCGCAGGCGCAAGGTCGACGCCATGCTCTGGGTCAGCCTGGTGCTGGTGGTCGTGCTCGGCGGCGCGACGATCTACTTCCAGAGCGAAACCTTCATCAAGTGGAAGCCCTCCGTCCTCTACTGGGCGATGGGGCTGGCGCTGGCGCTGGCACCGCTGCTGGCGGGCAAGAACCTGCTGCAGCTGCTGCTGCGCGAGCAGCTGCAGCTCCCCGAGCCGATCTGGCAGCGGCTCAACCTCGCCTGGGTCGCCTTCTTCGCGCTCATGGGGGTGCTCAACCTGTGGGTGGCCTACCGCTTCAGCACCGACGCCTGGGTGAACTTCAAGCTCTTCGGCAGCCTCGGGTTGATGCTGGTGTTCACGATCGCCCAGGGCCTCGTGCTCTCGCGCTACCTCGACCAGCATCCGCAGGAGCCTGCCGCGAGCGAGGAGACGCGATGAGCCGGGTCATCGACGACATCGAAGCGACGCTGCGCGAGCGCCTGCAGCCCGAATCGATCCGCTGCCGCGACGACGGCGACCAGCACATCGGCCACCCCGGCGCACGCGAAGGCGGGCACTATCACGTACGCATCGTCGCTGCCTGCTTCGCCGGCAAGAGCCGCGTGGCGCGCCATCGGCTCGTATATGATGCCCTGGGCTCCTTGGCCGAACGGCGCGTCCATGCGCTGGCCATCGAGGCCCTGGCGCCCGGCGAAGACGCCTGAGGCCGCCACCCCCTTGCCGCCGGCCGGCGGCTCCCCCTCCCCAAGGACGACCCTGCCGATGAAGTCTCACCTTCCCGCCCTGCGCCATGCCGTGGCCGTCGCCGCCCTTCTCGCGGCCGGCACCGCCGCGGCGCAGAACATCGCCATCGTCAACGGCAAGGCCGTGCCCAAGGCGCGCGTGGACACCTTGGTCCAGCAGGCCGAAAAGGCCGGGCAGACGGTGACGCCGGAACTGCAGCACCAGGCCCGCGACCAGGTCGTGCTGCGCGAGATCTTCACGCAGGAGGCCGAGCGCCGCGGCCTGCAGACGAGCGCCGAGTACCGCGCACAGATGGAACTGGCGCGCCAGAGCCTGCTGATCCGCGCGCTGTTCGAGGACTACCGTGAAAAGAACCCGGTCAGCGACGAGGACGCGCGCGCCGAGTACGACAAGTTCAAGGCCCAGGCCGCAGGCACCGAGTACCGTGCGCGTCACATCCTCGTCGAGAAGGAGGACGAGGCCAAGGCCCTGATCGCGCAGATCAAGGCCGGCGCGAACTTCGAGGACCTGGCCCGCAAGGCCTCCAAGGATCCCGGCTCGGGCGCCAACGGCGGCGATCTCGACTTCGCCAAGCCCGACGCCTACGTGAAGGAGTTCAGCGATGCCATGGTGCAGTTGAAGAAGGGCGAGATGACCGAGACGCCGGTGCGCTCGCAGTTCGGCTACCACGTCATCCGGCTCGACGATACGCGCCAGGCCGAGTTCCCCGACTTCGACGCCGTGAAGGGACAGATCAAGCAGCGGCTCGAGCAGGTGAAGATCCAGGAGTTCCAGGAGAGCCTGCGCGCGAAGGCGAAGACGGACTACAAGTTCGAGCATTAGCCGCGGCGGCGGCCCGTCGCCGATCGCTGCGGTGGCCCGGCCCGGAACAGTCGGCCAAAGCCGCCTCATTTCGGCACATCCCCGATCGTGCTCCTGTCAAAGAATGCGCCCACGTGGACGGCTTGTCGGTCGCTCACACGAAGCCATCCGGGCCATCCGCAAGGAGCACATCCATGCCCCAGACGATCAACACGAACCTGACGTCGCTGAACGCGCAGCGCAACCTCAACGCATCGCAGCTCTCGCTGTCGACGGCGATGCAGCGCCTGTCCTCGGGCCTGCGGGTGAACAGCGCCAAGGACGACGCCGCGGGCCTGGCGATCGCCGAACGCATGAACACGCAGGTGCGCGGCATGGCGGTGGCCATGCGCAACGCCAACGACGGCATCTCGATGTCGCAGGTGGCCGAAGGCGCGCTCTCCAAGGTCGGCGATGCGCTGCAGCGCATGCGCGAGCTGGCGCTGCAGGCGCGCAACGCGACCAACAGCGACAGCGACAAGGATTCGCTGCAGAAGGAGTTCCGCGAGCTGCAGAACGAGATCAACCGTGTTCTCCGCGGCACCAGCTTCAACGGCAAGCGCATCCTCGGCTCCGAGGCCGCGACCTTCACGTTCCAGATCGGTGCCAACACCACCGACGACGACATCGTGCAGATCGGCTTCACGAACCTCGCCAGCAACGCCGACATCATGTCGATCGTCGCCCCCGCGGCAGCGATCGGCGGCAGCGCCGACATCACGGCCATCGCCAGCGTCATCGCCTACATCGACAACGCCATCGACCGCATCAACGACACGCGTGCGATCTACGGCGCGACGCAGTCGCGCTTCGAGGCCATCATCTCCAATCTGCAGGTCGCGGTCGAGAACCAGACGGCGGCCCGAAGTCGCATCATGGACGCCGACTTCGCCGCCGAGACGGCCAATCTCTCGCGCGCCCAGATCCTGCAGCAGGCCGGCAACGCGATGGTGGCGCAGGCCAACCAGTTGCCGCAGCAGGTGCTGCGACTGCTGGGCGGCTGACCCCGCCGCCGCTGCCAGGGCGGCCTGCGCCTGCCGCAGCCACCACAAGGCGCCCTCAAGTACGCCCCGCCGTCGGCCGATAGGACATCCGGGCGGGGTGTTTGTCGCGGCCGTTCGCGGCGGAAGCGCGTCCCACCTCCATCCTGGAGCACCTCATGGCGACCATCTCTTCCATCGGCCTGGGCAGCGGTCTCGACGTCGACACCATCATCACGCAGCTGGTGGCGCTGGAGCGCACCCCGATCAAGCAGCTGCAGGCCGAAGCCACCAAGATCGACTCGAAGCTCTCGGCCTTCGGCCGCATCCAGTCGTCACTGGACGCGCTGCGCACTGCCGTGCGGACGCTGACCGACAGCAGCACCTGGCGCGCCGCGAGCACGACCAGCTCCGACCCGGCGGCGGTGACCGTCAGCGCAACTCCGGGCAGCACGCCGGGCAGCTACGCGGTGCAGGTGAACGCGCTGGCCACGGCCCAGATGAACGCCACCTCGGCGGTGGCCGGCACGAGTACGCCGATCGGCGAGGGCACGCTGACGATCGACGTCGGCAGCTGGGCCGCCGATCTTTCGGGGTTCACGCCCAGGGACGGCAGCAGCGCGATCACGATCACGATCGGCCCCGGCGAGGACACGCTGGAGAAGATCCGCGACAAGATCAACAACACGAGCGGGGTTCCGGTACGGGCATCGATCGTCAACGACGCCAGCGGCGCGCGCCTGGTGCTGCAATCGCGCGAGACCGGCGAAGCCAGCGGCTTTCGCGTGCAGGTCGCCGACGCCGACGGCAACGACGCCGACGCCAGCGGGCTCTCGCGACTGGCCTACGACCCGCCCCAGGGTGCAGCCGCCAACGCGCTGACACAAGCCGGCCGCAACGCCAGTGCCACGATCAACGGGCTGGTCGTCGAGTCGGCGAGCAACGCCTTCTCCAACGTCATCGACGGCGTGTCGCTGACGCTGTCCAAGGTGACGAGCGGGACGGTGGATATCACCGTGAACCGCGACACGACGTCGATGCGCAAGTCCATCGACAACTTCGTCGGCGCCTACAACGACGTCATCAAGCTCATCCGCGAGCAGACCAGGTACGATGCCACGAGCGGGAGCGCCGGCACGCTGCAGGGTGACCGCACCGCCGTCGGCCTGCTCTCGCAGCTGCGCGCCTCCATCGGCGAGAGCTCGGGCGCCAGCAGCGTCTTCAGACGCCTCTCCGACATCGGGCTGTCGATCCAGACCGACGGCACGCTCAAGCTCGCGAGCAGCACCCTCGACGAGGGGTTCGGCAAGCTCGACGAACTGCAGAAGTTCTTCGCGGGCGACGACGCGACCCCGGGCAACAGCGGGCTGGCGGTTCGTCTGCGCGCCCTCACCGAGAAGCTTCTGGGAACGGACGGGGCGATGTCAACGCGCCAGGACTCGCTGCGGCAGATCAAGAGCAGCAATACCAAGCGTCAGGCGACGCTGGAGGATCGCGTGACGCTGACCGAGCAGCGCCTGCGCGCCCAGTACCAGGCGCTGGACGCCTCGATGGCCAAGCTCAACAACCTCTCGAACTACGTTTCGCAGCAGATCACCCTCTGGAACAAGGTCTGAGCGAACGCCGACGCGTCGGCCGCCGCGGGTGCGGCCGAAGCCGCGGAGTCGCCAACGGGGTGCTGTCGACCACGCGTCGGCAGCACCCCGTTGCACATCCATGCAGGGCCGCGCGCCACGGGCGCAACAGCTGCCCTGCAGCTGCCCTGCTGCTGCCCTGATGTTGCCCCGATGCCGACGGTACGCGGCTCAAGTGCCGCACGCAGCGCGCCGATAAAGCCGGCATCACCCCAGCATGCCGAGACGAACGATGTTCAGCAATGCCGCTCCGCGCCCCTTCGGCCGCACCCAGGTCCCGCTGGCCTACCGCAAGATGGCCGCGGAGACGGCGGTCGCGGACGCCAGCCCTCACCGCCTGGTGGCGATGCTGTTCGAAGGCTTCATCGACGCGCTGGCGGAAGCACGCGGCGCCATGCGCCAGCGCGACATCGAGCGCAAGGGCCGCGCCCTCAACCGTGCCACGCGCATCGTCGAGGAAGGCCTGCGCGCAGGCCTGGACCTGCGCGCAGGCGGGCGCCTGGCCGCGGACCTCGACCGGCTCTACGGCTACATCGGCACGCGGCTGATGCAGGCGAACCTGCGCAACGACGAGAGCCTCATCGACGAATGCCAGCGCCTGGTGCAGCCCCTGCGCCAGGCCTGGGACGACATCGCCCCGGCCGTGCGCCGTCCGGACGCATGACGCCCGCACCGCCGCGACCCGCGCAGACACAGGACAGGCCCAGCATGAACACCGAACTCCTCAGCTACTACGAAGCGATCGAGCGTGCCAGCTGCGACATGCTCGCCGCCGCCAAGGCCGGCGACTGGGATTCGGTGGTCAAGCTCGAAGGAGCCTGCGTGCTGCTCATTAGCCAGCTCAAGCACGCGGCGCGGCAGCAGCCACTGGACCAGGAATCGGCGCGCACCAAGGCGCGCATCATGCAGCGCATCCTCGTCAACGACGCCGAGATCCGCCACCTCGCCGAGCCCTGGCTGCAGGACCTGGACGAGATGATGGCCGGGCGGCGCAAGACCATCCATTGACGTCGCGGCCGCGCGGAGTCGTCCGATGTTCGAGCACACCCGCCCCGCTGCGCTGGACGACGCGTCGCGCCCCGAGTGGGCGCCGTTCCGGGTGGAGCACGCGCGCGAGATCGGGCAGTTGCTGGGCGCGCTGCGCGACAGCGGCACCCCGATGGTGCTGAGCGCGCCCGACGGCAGCACGGCGGTGTGCGCGCTGTGGTCGATCGACAGCGCGTGCCAGCGCATCAACTTCACCGTCGATCCCGCCTGCCCGTCGCTGCAGCCGCTCGTCGATGCCGACGAGGCGCAGGCCGTGGGCTACCTGGATCTGATCAAACTCCAGTTCGAGCTCGGCGACTTGCTGCTCGTGCGCGGCGCACGGCACTGTGCGCTGCAGGCGGCCTTGCCGCGGCAGGTCTACCGCTTCCAGCGCCGCAGCGCCTACCGCGTGCGCACGCTGGAGCGCCACGCACCCACGGCGCGGCTGCGCCACCCCGCGCTGCCCGAGATGCAGCTCTCGCTGCGCGTCATCGACGTGAGCGTGGGCGGCTGCGCGCTGCTGCTGCCCGAGGATCTGCTTCCCCTGCAGCCCGGAACCACGCTGCACGACGTGCAGGTGGCGCTGGACGCGCAGACGCGCTTCGGCGCACGCATGCAGGTGCAGCACGCGAGCGCGCTCTCGGGTGACGCGCGCCAGCGGCTGGGCTGTCGCTGGCTCGACCTGACCGCGACCGCCGAGCAGGCGCTGCAGCGCTACGTCGACCAGACGCAGAAGCAGCGCCGCCAGCTCGCGCTGGACTGAATCGCGGCGACGAGGCTGCCGATGCCTGCCCCCTACCGCAGCCGCGGACTGACGCTGGTCGAGACCTGCGTCGTGCTCGCCGTGGCCGTCATCCTGGCCGCGGCGGCCTGGCCGGCGCAACGCGCGCAACTCGAGCGAGCGCGCCGACTCGACGGCACGCTCGCGCTCACGCGCCTGCAGATCGCGCAGGAGCAGTACCGCGTGCGTCACGGCCGCTACGGCGGCGATCTGAGCGCGCTCGGGCCGGCGCGAAGCCCCGAGGGCTACTACCTGCTCGCGGTCGCCGATGCCACGGCCGACACCGTCACGCTGATCGCGCGCGCGCGTGCCGACGGCCCGCAGCGCGGCGATGCCGAATGCAGGGAATTGAGCCTGCGGCTGAACCAGGGCCTCTCCGACGCGGCACCGAGCGGCCGCTGCTGGGGCCGCTGATGCGCTGCGACATCCGCCACCGCACACGCAGCGCCCGCGGTCGCCGTGCACGCGGGCTGACGCTGATCGAGCTCATGATGGTCCTGGCCGTCTGCGCGGTGCTGATGTCCCTGGCCGTTCCCTCCTTCGCACAGTACCTGCAGCGCCAGCGCCTGAAGGCCGCGGCGCAGGGGCTGGAGCTGGACCTGCACGAGGCGCGCTTCGAGGCCGCGCGCCGCGGCAGCGCGCTCTACGTCAGCTTCCGCGACGGGCCCGACTGGTGCTACACGCTCAGCCTGAGCGCCGGCTGCGATTGCCGCGTGCAGCAGTCCTGCCGCCTCAAGGCCACTCGCGGCAGCGAACTGCGCGGCGTGCAACTGCTGGCCGCACGCGAGCTGCGCTTCGATCCGGTCACCGGCCAGGTCGACGCCCCCGGCATGGCAGCGCTCTGGACGAGCCCGAGCGGCGAGCGCGTCCAGGTCAGCGTCGGCGCGCTCGGGCGCCCGGCCTCCTGCACGCTGCAGGGCACGCTGCCGCCACTGCCTTCATGCTGAAGCCGCGGGCACCGGACCGACGCACACGCGCTACACCTGCATGTTCATAATTTCGGTGTAGGCCGAGAGCAGCCGGTTGCGCACCTGGA
>JAIXKR010000108.1 GCA_026932235.1 Burkholderiales bacterium | reverse complement strand
CCCGATGGTGCGCGCCTGGCGCGCGCGCCGCGTCGTGCCGCTGCGCGCCAAGCAGCTGGCCTGGGTGACGATGGCCGCCAGCTGCGCCTGGACGCTGTGGAAGCTGCCCGACCCCTGGCGCTGGCTGCCCTCCATCGTCTGCGCCCTCACGGCGCTGTGGCTCTATCGCCTGCCCAGCCGCTGAGGCCGGTGGCGACTCATGCGCGCACGAGGCCGGCGGCGCGCACGCCCAGCAGGCGCAGGCGCCGCGCGAGGTCGACGCGCTTGAGGCACAGGCCGGCGGTGCGGCGGATGGTTGCCGCCTCGGCGGTGGCTTCGGCGAGCGTGTGGTCGCGCGTGACGGTGCGGAAGTCGTCGAAGCGCAGCTTGATGCCGATGGTGCGGCTGCGGTAGCCCTTGCGCTGCAGGTCCGCGGCGAGCTGCTGGCAGAGCTCGGTGAAGACCGCCCCCAGTTGCGCGCGGTCGGCGACGGCGTGCAGGTCGCGCTCGAAGGTCGTCTCGCGGCTCACCGAGACGGGTTCGCTGTGCGTGATCACGGGGCGCTCGTCCTGCCCGTGCGCGGCCTCGTGCAGCCAGCGCCCCTGGCTGCGGCCGAAGTGCGCGATCAGCTCCTGGCGCGGGCGCGCGGCGAGGTCGCCGATCGTCGCGATGCCCAGCGCTGCCAGCCGCGCCCCGGCCTTGGGGCCGATGCCGTTGATGCGGCGCACCGGCAGCGGCCAGATGCGCGTGGGCAGGTCGGCCTCGGTGAGCAGCGTCAGGCCGTCTGGCTTGTCGAGCTCGCTCGCGATCTTGGCCAGCAGCTTGTTGGGCGTGACGCCGATCGAGCAGCTCAGGCCCGTGGCGCGGCGCACGTTGTTGCGGATCTCCTGCGCGATCGCGCGCACGCCGCCGAAGGCGTCGTGCCCGACCGCGTCCTGGGCGCCGGGCAGGTCGGTGAGCTCGATGTAGATCTCGTCGATGCCGCGGTCCTCGATCACCGGCGCCACTTCCGCCACCGCAGCCTTGAAGGCGCGCGAATGGCGCCGGTACTCGTCGAAGTCGGCCGGCAGCAGCACCGCCTGCGGGCACAGCTGCGCCGCTTTCATCATGCCCATCGCCGAGTTCACGCCGAAGGCGCGCGCGGCGTAGGTGGCGGTGGTGATGACGCCGCGCCCGCTGTACTCGCGCAGCGTGGCAAAGCGCCGCGTGCCGTCGGGCAGGGTCTGCGGCTGGTGGCGGCGGCGCCCGCCGATGACCACCGGCAGGCCTTTCAGCTCCGGATAGCGCAGCAGTTCGACCGACGCGTAGAACGCGTCCATGTCGAGGTGTGCGACCCAGCGGCGGCGTGGCGGCATGACCGCAAGCGTAGCGCCGCCACCGCGGTACAACCGCGCCATGGCCGACGACCGGACGCTCATTCCGCCCTCGTTCCACGAGGTGCATGCCGATGCCCGCGGCCGCCTGCGCCTGCCGCGCGCCGAGTTCTGCGCCCGCTACGAGCTGTGCGAGGACCTCGCGCAGGCGCTGGTCGAGCGCGCGCGGGCGCTTCGCCACGACCTCGGTGTGACCGGGGCCGACGTGCTCGAGCGCATCGGCCTGGGACTGCGGCCGCCGGCTTCGGGGCTGGAGGAGGCCGAGGCCGCCTGGGTGCTGACGCGGCTGGCCGAACTGCTGGACTGGCCGTGGGCCGGCCGACCGGCAGCCTAGGGTCGGAGCGCGGCCCGAATCAGGCCGACGCCAGCCGCGCGCGATGCGCGGCGATGCGCGCGCATACCTGCTCCGGCGCGGTGCCGCCGACGACCGTGCGCGCGTTCATCGAGCCGCGCAGCGTGAGGACGTCGAATGCGTCCTCGCCGATCGCCGGGTGGATCGCCTGCAACTCGGGCAGCGACAGCTCGGCCAGGTCGATGCCGCGCCCGAGCGCGATCTTCACCGCGTGCGCCACCGCCTCGTGGGCGTCGCGGAAAGGCAGGCCCCTTTTCACCAGGTAGTCGGCGAGATCGGTGGCGGTGGCGTAGCCTCGGCGTGCGGCGCGCTCCATCGCCTCGGGCCGGACCTTCAGGCCCGCGACCATCTCGGCCATGACGCGCAGCGTGTCGGAGAGCGTGTCGACGCTGTCGAACAGTGGCTCCTTGTCCTCCTGGTTGTCCTTGTTGTAGGCCAGCGGCTGGCCCTTCATCAGCGTCAGCAGGGCCATCAGGTGGCCGATCACGCGCCCGCTCTTGCCGCGCGCGAGCTCGGCGACGTCGGGGTTGCGCTTCTGCGGCATGATCGACGAGCCCGTGCAGTAGCGGTCGGCAAGGTCGACGAACTCGAAGTTCTGGCTCTTCCAGAGCACGATCTCCTCGGACAGGCGCGAGACGTGCACCATGCAGATGGCCGCGAAGGCGCCGAACTCGAGCGCGAAGTCGCGGTCGCTGACCGCATCCAGGCTGTTCTCGCACAGGCCCTCGAAGCCCAGCGTGCGCGCCACCTGCCCGCGATCCAGCGGGTAGCTCGTGCCGGCGAGCGCCGCGGCTCCGAGCGGCAGGCGGTTCGTGCGGCGGCGCACGTCGTCCAGGCGTTCGGCGTCGCGCGCGAACATCTCCACGTAGGCCAGCAGGTGGTGCGCCAAGCTCACCGGTTGCGCCACCTGCAGGTGCGTGAAGCCCGGCATCACCGTTTCCGTGTGCGCCGCTGCGACCTCGAGCAGCGCGCGCTGCAGGTCCAGCAGCAGCGGCCGCAGGCGGTCGATCTCGCCGCGCAGCCACAGGCGCACGTCGGTGGCCACCTGGTCGTTGCGGCTGCGCCCGGTGTGCAGCCGCTTGCCGGCGTCGCCCACCAGCGCCGTCAGCCGCGCCTCGATGTTCAGGTGCACGTCTTCCAGCTCGAGCTTCCATTCGAAGCGGC
>JAIXKR010000045.1 GCA_026932235.1 Burkholderiales bacterium | reverse complement strand
GCGTGATGATGAAGGTCATGTAGGCGATGTAGCCGAGGCCGAACATCGCGTAGCCCGCGAGGCCGAAGGCGAGCGTGCGCATCGCCAGGCGCGTGCGCTCGCCCGCGGGCGGCGGCGGCGCCACCAGGCCGCGCGTGCCGGCGGCGGTCAGCACGGTGAGGAGCGCCGCCGCCGCAGCCAGCGCGAGCCAGGCCGCCGGCCAGCGCGCCGCCTGCGCATCGACCAGGGGCGGCACGAGCAGCGCCGAGCCGATGATGCCGATGCCCACGCCACCGTAGTAGACGCCCAGCACGAGGCCGGCACGCGCGCTCGCCAGGCTCGCCAGCCGCGCCGCCAGCAGGCCGCCGCCGACGAAGCTGAAGGCGCTGCACACGCCGGTGGCGGTGCGCAGGACGATGAGCACGGCGTCCGAGCGCGTGCCCGCGTGCAGCGCCAGCAGCAGCGCCGACCCCGCGCCGCCGGCCAGCATCAGCAGGCGCGCGTCGAAGCGGCGCATCAGCCGCGGCATCAGCAGCGCGCCCAGCAGGTAGCCGGCGGCGTTGAAGGTGTTCATGCCGCCCGCGGTGACGTAACTCCAGGCCAGGTCCTGCCGCATCGGCGGCAGCAGCAGCGCGTAGGAGAAGCGCGCCAGGCCCAGCGACACCGCCGCCGCCAGCGCCAGCGCCAGGGCCGCCCCCGCCGTGCGCGGCACGGCTGCTTCGCGTCCAGGCTCTTCCTCGTGCACGGGGCGCACGCTCAGAGGCCGCGTGCAGCAAGAAGCGCCTGCGCGACTTCGGCAAAGCCCGCGCCGCGCTCACCCTGCGTGATCCAGGCCGGCCAGTGCTGCAGATCCTTGGCAAAGCGCCGCAGGTTGGCCACGCCCACGCTGTGCGGGAAGCGCTCGAACATCGGCTGGTCGTTGCTGCTGTCCCCGACATAGATCCAGCGCCCGATCTCGTCCTCCAGCCGGCGGCCGAAGAGGCGCTGCAGCATCCACTGCGCGCCGCTCAGCTTGCTGTGCGCGCCGAACCAGCCGTTGACGTGGATGGAGCTCACGGTGGCCGTCATTCCGGACTCGCGCATCAGCGCCACGACGCGCGCGATCGCCTGCGCATCCAGGTGGTGGAACTCGCTGTGATCGATGGCGATGTCGGTCAGCCGCCCGGCGCTGTCTTCGGCCAGGCTTGCCTCGGGCACCTCGCGCAGCACCTGCTGCGCGACCTCCTGCAGACGGCGCGCGTTCGCCGCACGCACGGCCTCGTCCTGCGCGAACTCGGTGACGACGCCGCCGTGGCCGTCGGGGACCAGCGCCACGGCGCCGTTCTCGGCCACCAGCGCCGACAGTGGCCAGGCCGTCGCGAAAGGCAGGCTCCAGCCGTGCGGGCGGCCGGTGATGGCGATCACCGGCAGGCCCGCGGCCTTCAAGTCCTGCAAGGCCTGCAGCGCCGCAGGCTCGATCGCGCCCTCGCGCGTGAGCGTGTCGTCGATGTCGGTCATCAGGCCCGCGACATCGGCCAGGACGCCGCGCGGGCACTGCGCCAGGGGTCGCGGGCGCGGGCCGGCCGCGCGGGCGCTCACTTGCGCCAGTAGTCGTTCGCCGCGGCGATGGTCTGGAAGTTGATCGCAACCACTTGCGAGGAGGCGATCAGCGCGTCCGCGTCCTCGGCGTAGGCCGGGCGCAGCTTCTTCAGCACCTCGGGGTCGGACTGCGTGTAGCGCACCCCCTTGCGGCTGAGCGTGATCGCGAGCTCGAAGCCGGCCTGCGGCGTGTCGGTGATGAGCGAAGGGAGCCAGATGTCGGCCATTTCGGGAATCCTTCTACGGTTTGGCGATGGCCACGAGGATGGCGATCGCGCGGGAATATGCCATGCGATCGCCGCCTGCAGCTGCGACGTGGTCTTGGCGCGCCTCTGCCCCTGGCTAGAATGCGCGCCTGTCTCCGAGGAGCGTTGCAACCTCCCCGCTGCGCGGGCGAGGCCAGGCTCGGAGGCCCTCCCCTGGCAACCGCGCTCACCTGCACGACCGGCGTCGTGGGTGAGCCTTGCAGCCGCCCCATGTCGTCACCCCGTGCAGAACCCTCCTCTGCCGGAGCCCGACCATGAACGCCGCCTTCAAGCCCTCCCCCGCCGCCGACCACGCCGTCGCCGACCTTGCCCTGGCCGACTGGGGCCGCAAGGAAATCACCATCGCCGAGCACGAGATGCCCGCGCTGATGGAGATCCGCCGCGAGTACGCCGCCACGCAGCCGCTGAAGGGCGCGCGCATCGCCGGCAGCCTGCACATGACGATCCAGACCGCGGTGCTCGTCGAGACGCTGCAGGCGCTGGGCGCGCAGGTGCGCTGGGCCAGCTGCAACATCTTCAGCACCCAGGACCACGCCGCGGCCGCCCTGGCCGTCAAGGGCACGCCGGTGTTCGCCTACAAGGGCGAGACGCTGCGCGACTACTGGGACTACACGCACCGCATCTTCGAGTTCGGCAGCGCCGACAGCGCCGACGAAGGCCCGAACATGATCCTCGACGACGGCGGCGACGCCACGCTGCTCATGCACCTGGGCAAGCGCGCCGAGAAGGACGCGAGCGTCATCGCCCACCCCGGCAGCGAGGAGGAGCGCGAGCTCTTCGCCGCCATCAAGGCCAGGCTGGCCGCCGACCCGAGCTGGTACAGCCGCAAGAGCGCGCACATCATCGGCGTCACCGAGGAGACGACCACCGGCGTGCACCGCCTCAAGGAGATGTCGGCCAAGGGCGCGCTGATGTTCCGCGCCATCAACGTCAACGACTCGGTCACCAAGAGCAAGTTCGACAACCTCTACGGCTGCCGCGAATCGCTGGTGGACGGCATCAAGCGCGCCACCGACGTCATGGTGGCCGGCAAGATCGCCGTCGTCGCCGGCTACGGCGACGTCGGCAAGGGCAGCGCGCAGGCGCTGCGCGCGCTCTC
>JAIXKR010000095.1 GCA_026932235.1 Burkholderiales bacterium | reverse complement strand
AGGCGCCCAAGCCGATGCCGGCCTGCGCGACGCCGGTGACGCAGGGCATGGTGGTGCACACCAGGAGCGCGAAGGCGATCGCGGCGCAGAAAGGGGTGATGGAGTTCCTGCTCATCAACCACCCGCTGGACTGCCCGATCTGCGACCAGGGCGGCGAATGCCAGCTGCAGGACCTCGCCGTGGGCTACGGGTCCAGCGGCACGCGCTACGTCGAGGAAAAGCGCGTCGTCGTGCCCAAGGACATCGGCCCGCTCATCAGCACGAAGGAGATGACGCGCTGCATCCACTGCACGCGCTGCGTGCGCTTCGGGCAGGAGATGGCCGGCGTGATGGAGCTCGGCATGCAGAACCGCGGCGAGCTCTCGGAAATCGTCTCCTTCGTCGGACGCAGCGTGGACAGCGAGCTCTCGGGCAACATGATCGACCTTTGCCCGGTGGGCGCGCTCACCAGCAAGCCCTACCGCTACAGCGCGCGCAACTGGGAGCTCTCGCGCCGCAAGAGCGTGAGCCCGCATGACAGCACGGGTGCCAACCTGATCGTCCAGGTCAAGGCCGATCGCGTCAAGCGCGTGCTGCCGCTCGAGAACGAGGACGTCAACGAGTGCTGGATCGCCGACCGCGATCGCTGGTCCTACGAGGCGCTGGAGAGCGAGCAGCGGCTGACTCGGCCCATGCTCAAGGAAGATGGACAGTGGAAGGCGGTGGACTGGAACACCGCGCTCGGCTTCGTCGCCGACGGCCTGCAGCGTGTGAAGGCCGAGTTCGGTGCCGCGGGCATCGGCGCCGTCGCCAGCACGCACGCCACCGTCGAGGAACTGCACCTGCTCGCGCGCATCGCGCGCGGCCTGGGCAGCGAGAACATCGACGTGCGCACGCGCCACGCCGATGCCGGAAACCTCGCTGCGGCGGGGCATGCGCGCTGGCTCGGCACCTCGATCGCCTCCTTGTCGACGCTCGACCGTGCCTTCGTGGTCGGCTCCTTCCTGCGCAAGGATCATCCGCTGTTCGCGCAGCGCATCCGCCAGGCGGTCCGTCATGGCGCGCAGTTGCACAGCCTGCACGCGGTGCACGACGACTGGGCGATGCCGCTGGCCTCGACGATGACCGCCGCGCCCTCGGCGTGGCCGCAGGCGCTGGCCGATGTCGCCGCCGCCGTGGCCTTGGCCAAGGGGGTGGCTGCACCGACGCCGGCGCAGCCCACCGCGGCGGCGAAGACGATCGCCGAGTCCTTGCTCTCGGGCGAGCGCAAGGCGGTGCTGCTGGGCAACGCGGCGGCACAGCACCCGCAGGCCGCGCAACTGCTGGCGCTCTCGACATGGATCGCGCAGGCCTGCGGCGCCAGCGTCGGCTACCTCGGCGACGGCGCCAACGCCGTCGGCGCGCAGCTCGTCGGCGCCGTACCGCGCGCGGGCGGCCTTTCGGGCGCGCAGATGCTCGCGCAGCCGATGAAGGCGCTGCTGTTGCTGGACGTGGAGCCGCTGCTGGACGCCGCGGATGCCGCCGCGGCCAAGGCCGCGCTTGCGGCTTCGGGCCTCGTCGTCGCGCTGAGCGCATGGAAGGACGCCGCCCCCGAGGGCGCGGACGTGCTGCTGCCGATCGCGCCCTTCACCGAGACCTCGGGCACCTTCGTCAACGCCGAAGGGCGTGCCCAGAGCTTCGTCGGCGTCGTCAAGGGGCAGGGCGATTCGCGCCCGGGCTGGAAGGTGCTGCGCGTGCTCGGCAATCTGCTCGGCCTCGAGGGCTTCGAGTACGAGAGCAGCGAGCAGGTGCGCGACGAGGCGCTGGGCGATGCAGGCGCTCTGGCCTCGCGCCTGGACAACACGCCGGCGGCCACCATCGAGGCGCCCGCGCCGGTCGCAGGCGGCCTGGAGCGCATCGCCGACGTGCCGATCTACATGGCCGATTCGATCGTCCGTCGCGCGCTTTCGCTGCAGGCCACCGCCGACGCGCGCGCGCCGGTGGCCGGGCTGCCGACCGCCCTGTGGCAGCAACTCGGCCTCGCCGAAGGCGGCAAGGTTCTCGTCGCGCAGGGCCAGGCCGCCGTGGTGCTGCCGGCGCGCCACGACGCCTCGCTGGATGAGCGCAGCGTGCGCGTGGCCGCGGGCCATCCGGCGACGCAGGCCCTGGGCCCGATGTTCGGGGCGCTGACGGTCGAGAAGGCCTGATCGAGGGACGCCGCATAGCCATGTTCGAACCCCTGCACCAAGCCGCCAACGCCGCTCTCGGCCCGGGCCTGTGGCTCGTGATCTGGAGCCTCGTGAAGATCATCGTCCTCGTGGCGCCCTTGATGGGCTGCGTCGCCTACCTGACCCTGTGGGAGCGCAAGGGCATCGGCTGGACGCAGGTTCGCCCCGGCCCCAACCGCGTCGGCCCCTATGGCCTGCTGACCCCGATCGCCGACGCCGTCAAGCTGGTCTTCAAGGAGATCATCCGCCCGACCGCTGCGTACAAGAGCCTGTTCTTCCTCGGGCCGGTGATGACCATCATGCCGGCGCTGGTGGCCTGGGTGGTGATTCCCTTCGGGCCCGAGGTGGCGCTGGCCAACATCAACGCCGGCCTGCTCTTCCTCATGGCGATCACCTCGCTGGAGGTGTACGGGGTCATCATCGCCGGCTGGGCGAGCAACTCCAAGTACGCGCTGCTGGGTGCGCTGCGCGCGACCGCGCAGATGGTGTCCTACGAGATCCCCATGGGCTTTGCCATGGTCATCGTGCTCATGGTGGCGGGCAGCCTGAACATGACCGACATCGTCATGACGCAGGCCAGCGGGCGCTTCGCCGACATGGGCCTCAACTTCCTGTCCTGGAACTGGCTGCCGCTGCTGCCCATCTTCCTCATCTACTTCATCTCCGGGCTGGCCGAGACCAACCGCCATCCCTTCGACGTCGTCGAGGGCGAGTCGGAGATCGTCGCCGGCCACATGATCGAGT
>JAIXKR010000155.1 GCA_026932235.1 Burkholderiales bacterium | reverse complement strand
TGATGAGCGGACTTCACTTCCTTTACCTTGGTACGGCTGGTGGGGGGCAGGTCAGTGCCGCGAGCCCTCGGCGTCATCCCAGGAGTTCGCTAGCGAAATCCTGGGATGCAACCGGGGCCGACCGTTGGCCAGACTCGCAGCAACCCGAACCTCACCCCGACCCCTCGAGGACACCGATGAAACGCATCGCATTCACCCGCCTGCCGCTGTTCGCGGCAGGGCTGCTGCTGTGTGCACTCGCAGCCGCCGGCGCGCCCGCGCAGGCGCAGGGACGGTCGGGCTACGGCTTCGAGAACCAGCCCTGCCTTCAGCCCGACGGCAGCTATGCCTACATGTGCCGTCCGTCCGACTACAGCATCTATCGGGAAAACTGCTGGTGCTGCTTCTGCCACATGGACAATCCGGTTGCGCACGGCCGCGCGCGGCTGACCACCGCCGACATGGACGATGCGCGCACGTTCTGGTCGCGCCATGCCGTGGACGCCGCCGCGCAGAAGGACCGCTCGAAGTTCAAGCGCGTGCGCCCGCTGGGCGACGTCGTGCCCGAACTGGCTGACATGCTGCGCAAACGCTGACCGGAGGACACCATGCATCGAACCGTCGCGATCGCCCTGGCCGCCGCCGTCTTCGGCGCGGTCCTTCAAATGGCCCTCGGGCCCGCCAGCGTGCAGGCGGCGGGACCGTCGCTGGACCAGCTCGCCGCCGAGGTCGCGAGCCTGCGCGCCAAGGTGACCGCGATGGAGACGCGCCAGCCGGCCCAGCACACGTCGCCCGGCGGCGCGGGAACGGCCGCGCAGGACCCGGCGCTGGCGAGCCTGAAGGCGACGGTCGACCAGATCGCGTCGGTGCTGCAGGTGAGCGCCAGCAAGGTGACGCTCAGCAGTCCGGGCTCGGTCGAGATCAGCGCCGGCACGGCGCTAAAGGTGAAATCGAACGGCGAAGCCACGCTCGAAAGCGCGGGCATGCTGCAGGTCAAGGGTGCGGTGGTCAAGCTCAACAACGGCTCGCGCGCAGTCGCCTACCAGGGCGCCAAGACCTCAGGCAGCGCGTCGTCGCAGGTCATCAACGAGGGCAGCGCGACGGTGTTCGTGCCGTAGGCGTGCCGGCGGCGGCCCGCGGCCTGACGCTGCCGCGCGCGGTCACGGAGCTTCGTCGCCGACCGCCGGCCGCGTGAATTTCGGAGGCTGCCGGGCTGAAGTCTGAGGACGGCCACGGCGGCGCGGTCACGCTGATCCAGCGCTTGGGGTCGGCCGCCAAGCTCAACATTCACCTGCACGAGATGCGCACGCGCCGCAGCGTGCTGGTCGAGGACGGGGTGCGCCAGCCGCTGTGCGCCGACATCCACGGTTTCAGTCTGCACGCCGCGGTGCGGCGTCGAGGCACACGACCGCAAGCAGCTGGAGCAGTTGTGCCGCTACATCACGCGGCCGGCGCTGTCGGACGAGAGGATCCAGGTACGGCCGCACCGCATCGGCTGGGCGCGGCTGCTCGAGCGAGTCTTGGCCATCGACATGCAGCACTGCCCGAACTGCGGCGCCGGGGAACTGAAGATCATCGCAGCCATCCTGGAGCGGCCGGTGATCGAGAAGATCCTCACCCACCTGGAGCTCGACCCGCAGCCGCCGCCCAGGGGCCGAGCGCGCGAGGCGGGGCAAGGCTGTAGCCACCTGAGCCGAGCCGGCCGTCATAGACACCTACCCCAAGGCTGCAACACCACACCGCAGCCGGGGCGGCGTCGCGCGACTCGTCAGCGCGGCGCGATCGGAATCAGGGTCGACACTGACAGCGAGGTCGCCCGCGAGCGTCATGAGCGACGAAGGGCCTACCAAAGCCGCCATACGCGACGTCACGCTCGCCAGAACCAGGCACCTCGAACCGCCGCAGGACCGCCACAGGTCGACCTCGAGGGCGTTTGAAAACACTATGCGCCCGCAGGCTCGATCGCCGTGTTCCTCACGCCGGCCTTTGCCGAGTCCAGGGATTTGCTGCTCGGCGCCTTCGAGCCGAGCGAGGACGACCTGGTCGCGGACCTGCTCAGGGCCTGGAAAGGCCAGGGCAGTCTGCAGGAGCTGCGCAGCTACGGCGCGTTCAAGCGTTTCGCGAAGGCCGAGCTGATCGACGGGCTGGTCCTCGGCCGCATCCTGCCCGCGCTGCAGCAAGCCGGCGGCGGCCAGGCGCTGCGCGAGGTGGCCGAGCCGTCGGTGCACGTCGATGATCCCGCCCAACCAGACCCTGAAGGTTCAGGCCTGCCCACCGGCGCCAGCCTGCGCTACCGGGCGACGGCCGCCGGCGTGGGCTTCGGCGGCAGCTTGCTGTCGCGGCAATGGCACATCTTCGGTCACCACGGGTTCGGGTACATGGCCAAGCTCGGCTGGGGTGTGGAAACGGGACTGGAAATCCTGGGGGGATTCACGGTTCCCAGCCACGCCAAGATGTCCGCCTTCTGCTACAGGCGCCGCCACGTCCAGGACGCCGCCGGCAACTGGGTCACCCAGTTGGACGAGTCGAAGTTCGGCAGCCTGGAAGCGCTGTAGTCCACTATCGACCACGGCTTTCCCGCCCGCGCGCCCCCCCGCGACCGCTTCGTTCCGTGTCGCCTTGCTTTACAGCGGCTTCGCGTACGAGAAAGCAAATGCAATGAATTCAATGACTTGCAAATGTGGCTCGGATTTTGCATGTGCCGGTCTGCCCGCACGTTTCGCGGCCGTTCATTGGAGGGAACAATGCAAATCCGACCATCTCTGCTTGCCGCCGCAGCGGTCATCGTGATGTCAGGCGCGGCCCATGCCGGGCCGATACTGATCGTCAACGGCGCCAACGGTACTTCGGAGCCAGGCACCACGTCGTCGATCACCCAGAACCTGCAGAACCTGCACATCCTGGCGGGCAACACGGTCACCGTCGAGAACGACATCCCTGCGGACCTCAGCCCCTTCACGCAGGTCTGGGACATCCGGTTCTCGAACAACTTCGCCTTGACGCCGTCGCAACAGACCCAGTACATGAGCTACCTGCAATCAGGCGGCGGCATGTTCCTGATGGGCGAGAACAGCGGTTTCATGGCCCGCAACAACAGCATCTTCGACTTCGTGTCGCAGATCGGTGGCGGCATCCTGGGTCCCGGCCTCATCGGCGGCTGCGACGGCCAGCAGAACGTGAACGTCCCGTTCACCGGTCCCAATCCGGTGACGTCGATCTACTGGGCCTGTTCCGGCGTGCTGGGCAGCAAGGGCTCGGGCGACTGGATCACCGAGCGCGCCGACGGCTCGGGCGGCTCCGGGATCGCCTGGGGCGTGGGTGACCTGGCCAATGCGCAGGCCGGCGCGCTGACCATGATCCTCGACGTGAATTTCATGCAACTCAACGCGTCCCTGAGCGAGATCAACCTGACGAAGAACCTGATCCGGTTCGTCGGTGACGAGGTCGAACCCCCGAACGGTGTGCCGACGCCGGGCAGCCTGGCGCTGGTGGGCATCGCCCTGATGGGTGCCCTGGCCACGCGCCGCCGCCGCGCCTGAGCGGCCGTTGCGCGCCTTGCCCGGCCGGGACCGTCCGGGCGAGGCGCTGATGGATGATTCGGCCCCGCCATGGCGGGGCCGAACTGCTTTTGCCCGCATTGGAAGCGCAGGTTCAGCTCGAGCCGCGCCGAATCGGCATCCCCGGCGCGGGGCGCATCGTCGCCCCCGTCACTGCGAAAACGCGCTGCCGGACGAAACCAGCCGAGCGCGTCCTCGATCGCTAGACAATGCGGCGATGCCAGCAGCGCCCGCAACCCGATGCGCAGGCGCTGCACGCGGCCCGATGGCGGCGAGTTCGGCCACGCCCTGCCGTCGATCGCCGTGGCCATCGCGGTGCTGGCGCTGCCGATTGCAGGCCGGATCTTCGCGACGCCGGCGTCGCCGCAGACGTCAGCGTTGCGCCCTCACCTGCTCGGCGTCCACCTGCCGCGCCTTGTTGCCCCAGCTCGTGCGTTCGTGATTGACGATGTCGGCCACGTCGGCGTCCGAGAGCGCGGCGCCGAAGGGCGGCATCGGGCTCGGGTAGCTGACGCCGTCGATCGCCACGCCGCTCACCCCGTGCAGGATGGAGCGGATGTGGCGCGTCGGGTCGTCGGCCAGCACGGCGGAATTCTTCACCAGCGGCGGGAAGGCTCCGGCCAGGCCGGCTCCGCTCGCCTGGTGGCAGGCCGCACAGGTACCGGTGTAGAGCGCTGCCCCGCGTGCGGGGTCGAAGGTGTAGGGACCTGTCGGCGCCGCGGCGACCGCCGCCGCCGGCGCGGGGCCGCCGACCTTCTCGATGCGCGGCTTGCCGTGCTCGACTCCCGGCTCGCGGATGTCGAGCACACCGGCAGCGCCCTTGTCCAGGTGCGCGAAGGAATGGTCGACGAAGACGTACTGTCCCGGATCCGGAATGACGACGTCGAAGACGACGCCTTCGCCGGGGCCGACGCTGTAGGTCGAGACGCCCGAGAGCGCGTGTGCGGGGTTGCCGTCCGGATAGACCCTGTCGAAGATCGCGCCGATGACGTGGAAGGCGCTCCACAGGCTCGGCCCGGCGTTGACCATGTACAGGCGCACGCGCTCGTTCGGCCGCGCCGTCAGCGGATGGTCCTGGTACTGGAAGGCGATGCCGTTGAAGGCGACGATGTCGGGCTGGATGCGCTGCATCTTGCCGAAGTCGGGCCCCATCAGCGTCCCCGAGATCTGCTGCGTGTACCACTCGCCCTGTACCAGCACGTATTCCCGGTCGGCCCTGGGCCTGGGATCCTCGGCCGGGTCGACGATGATCGCACCGTACATGCCGTTGGCCATGTGCAGCAGCACCGGCGGCGTGCCGCAGTGGTAGACGAAGACGCCCGGGACCCTGGCCACGAACGAGAACTCGATGCTCTCGCCGGGCATGATGTCGGCGAAGCTCAGGTTCGGCGGCGTGAACGCCGAGTGGAAGTCGATCGAGTGGTGCACGGTCGCCTTGTTCGTGAGCACCACGCGAACGGTCTGGCCTTGCCTGACGCGCAGGGTCTTGCCGGGCACCGAGTCGAAGTAGGGCCAGGCCTGGTAATGCACGCCGCTGGCGATCTCCACCGCCTTGTCGTTGACGTCGATGTTCAGCGTCACGGTGTCGCCTTCCTGCAGCGGCGGCAGCGTGGCATCGAAGGGCTGCTTCACCGGTTCCTTGGAGGCCAGTTGCAGCGGCGACACCGCCGCCGCGGCGGCGGCCGGCGTCGGCGCCTGCACGTTCAGGCTGCTGTGCAGGCCGGCGACGAGGAAGAAGACCACCGCGGCCACACCGACGAGCACGCCGGTCTGCGCCCACCAGGCCACGCGCGGGGCGTCGCTCAGGCGCCGCTCGCGCCATTCGGCGATCCAGCTCCACGCCGGCCAGCGGCGCTCGATGAAGTAGTCGACGCTGTAGGGGCTGGTGCCGGCGCGCTGGTTGACGACGATGAGCACCGCGAAGAGCAGCACGTAGAGCAGGCCGACGCCGGTGTTGGGCGCACCGATCGTGTAGGGGCCGCCGAAGCCGCCCGCGGTGCTCCAGATGAGCAGGCTGTAGAGCGCGCCCAGCAGGTAGACGGTGCAGCGTGCGAAGCCGAACAGCAGCGCCAGCGCCAGCGCCGTCGTCGCCAGCCGCGTCAACCACAGGAACAGCGTCGGATGCGGCTCGACGAGGGCGATCCAGGCGTTGAACCACCAGGCCGACCAGGCCGGCTGCCCCTCGGCGGCATTGCGCAGGTAGCCCGCGTAATTGGCGGAGAAGCCCGGCATCCACGTGAAGGCCGCATTGACCATCCAGATGATGCCGAAGGCCACGCGCAGCGCCGCCGTCGAAAGCGCGGACCAGGCGGGATCCGGCCCCTGCGCGCGCGCATCCGCCTTCGTGCGTTCCTCGGTCATGCGGTCTCTCCTTGTCGATGCCGCCGCTGGTCCGCCGGGCAACGGCCTCGCGGCCGCGGAACCGGACGCGTGTGCGGCTCGGCGCCTCACGGCTTCATGCTAGGCCGCGCCGCGCGCGCATGGCCGATGCTGGCAATCGCAGTGGGGTCTTCACCGCGAGCGGTGCGACGCGTGCGCGGCGACCCGCGCGCGCGGCGTGCGGCGTGCGGCGTGCGGTGTGCGGCGCTAGACGTGCAGCGCGCGCCCGAGCGCCCGCAAGGCCGCTTCCTGAACCGCCTCGCCGAGCGTGGGGTGGGCGTGGATGGTGCCGGCCACGTCCTCGAGGCGCGCGCCCATCTCGAGCGACTGCGCGAAGGCCGCGGCGAGCTCGGCCACGCCCTGCCCCGCCGCCTGCCAGCCGAGGACGAGGTGGTTGTCGCGCCGCGCGACCACGCGCACGAAGCCCTCGCCGGCCTGCAGCGTCAGCGCGCGGCCGTTGGCGGCCAACGGGAACGCGGCGTCGATCGCGTCGACACCGGCCTGCGCCGCCGCTTCGGGCGACTGGCCGACGACGACGACCTCGGGATCGGTGAAGCAGATCGCCGGGATCGCCGCGGGCATCCAGCGGCGCTCGTGTCCGGCGATGAGTTCGGCCACCATCTCGCCCTGCGCCATCGCGCGGTGCGCGAGCATGGGTTCGCCGCTGAGGTCGCCGATCGCCCAGACCCTGCGCATCGACGTGCGGCAGCGATCGTCGATCTTCACCGCGCGCCCGGCCATCTCCAGCAGCAGCGACTCGAGCCCGAAGCCCTGCGTGTTCGGGCGCCGGCCCGCGGCCACCAGCACGAGGTCGGCCGGCAGCGCGAACTCGTCGGCGGTGGGCGTGCGCACGCGCACGGCGCTGCCGTCGCCCGTCAGGCCCTGCACGCTGCAGCCCAGGTGCAGCACCATGCCCAGGCGCTTGAGCCCAGCCAGAACCGGCCGCGTCAGTTCGGCGTCATAGGCCGGCAGCACGCGCTCGGTGGCCTCGACCACCGCGACCTCCGCACCCATCTTGCGATAGGCGATGCCGAGTTCGAGGCCGATGTAGCCGGCACCGACGACGACCAGCCGCCGCGGCAGCGCCGCAGGCGACAAGGCCTCGGTGGACGAGATGACGCGCCCGCCGAAGGGCAGGCCCGGCAACTCGACCGGCACCGAGCCGGTGGCCAGCAGCAGGTGCTCGCAGCGCAGGCGCAGCGCGGCACCGTCCTCGCCGGCACCTTCGACCTCGACCGTCTTGCCGTCGACGATGTGCCCGCGGCCCTGCACGACGCGGACGCCGGACTTCTTCAGCAGCGCAGCAACGCCGCCGGTGAGGCGCTTGACGATACCGTCCTTCCAGCGCACGGCCTGCGCCAGGTCCAGCGTCGGCGCCGCAGTGCGAATGCCCAGCGCCGAGTCGGCCGCGAATCCGCGTGCCTGCCGAAAGCTCTCGGCGACGTGGATCAGCGCCTTCGACGGGATGCAGCCGATGTTCAGGCAGGTGCCGCCCAGCGCCTGCGCCTCGACGAGCGTGGTGGGCACGCCCAGTTGCGCCGCGCGCAGCGCCGCGACGTAGCCGCCCGGGCCGCCGCCGAGCACGAGCAGCTTGGTGGAGATTTCCTTCATCGTGGGCTCTCCGGCGGCTCAGGCGCCGCCCTCGTCGGTGAGGAGCAGGGCCGGTGCCTCCAGCAGCGCGCGCACGGCCTGGATGAAGCGCGCCGCGTCCATGCCGTCGACGACGCGATGGTCGAAGGAGGAGGAGAGGTTCATCAGCTTGCGCGCGACGATGCGCGGGCCGTCGAACACCGGCCGCTCGACGATGCGGTTGACGCCGACGATGGCCACCTCCGGATGGTTGATGACCGGCGTCGTGGCGATGCCGCCGAGCGCCCCCAGGCTGGTGATGGTGAGCGTCGAGCCGCCGAGCTCCTCGCGCGTGGCGCGGCCGCTGCGCGCGGCCTCGGCCAGGCGCGCGATCTCGGCGCCGATGGCCCACAGGTCGCGCGCCTCGGCGTGGCGCAGCACCGCCACCATGAGCCCGTTCTCGGTCTGCGTGGCGATGCCCAGGTGCACGGCGCCGCTGCGCGTGACGATTCCGGCCTCGTCGTCGTAGCGCGCGTTGATCTGCGGGAACTCGCGCAGCGCGATGACGAGCGCGCGCGCCAGCAGGGGCAGCAGCGTGAGCTTGCCGCGCGTGTCGGCATAGGCTTCGTTGAGCTGCGCGCGCAGCGCTTCGAGCGCGCTCACGTCGACCTCCTCGACGTAGCTGAAGTGCGGGATGCGGCGCTTGGCCTCCTGCATCTTCTGCGCGATGCGCCGACGCAGGCCGATGACCGGCACCTGTTCCTCGTCGTGACGCTCGACCAGGCGCGAGCTTGCGACGGCCGGGGGCTGGCCGCCGTGCGCGATGTAGGCGTCGATGTCGGCGTGCGTGACGCGTCCGGCCGGGCCGCTGCCGGGAACGAACCGCAGATCGATGCCGTGCTCCCAGGCGCGATGGCGTACCGCGGGCGAAGCCAGCGGCCGCTCGCCGGGCGCGCGCGCGACGCCCGCGCGCGACGCGGCGGGCGCTGCGGCAGGCGCCACGGCTGCCGCGGGCACCGCGGGCTCGGCCGGCTCCAGGGATGCCGCCGGTGCGGACCCTGCCGGCGCCGCCGCCGCATCGTCCGCGGCGACGTTGCCCGGCCCCTCGACTTCGAGACGGATCAGTTCGCTGCCCACGGCCAGCACCGCGCCGACGGCCGCGCCGAGCGCGAGCACGCGCCCCGTCACCGGCGACGGCACCTCGACCGTCGCCTTGTCGGTCATGACGTCGGCGATGACGCGGTCCTCGGCCACCTCGTCGCCGGGCTGCACGTGCCAGGCGACGAGCTCGACCTCGGCAATGCCTTCGCCGATGTCGGGCACCTTGATCAGGTACTGGCCCATCATGCCTCCATGGCGCGCTCGAGCGCCTCGCCCACGCGCGCCGGGCCGGGGAAGTAGTCCCACTCCTGCGCATGCGGGTACGGCGTGTCCCAGCCGGTGACGCGCTCGATCGGCGCCTCCAGGTGGTGGAAGCAGTGCTCCTGCACGAGCGCGGCGAGTTCGGCGCCGAAGCCGCTCGTGCGCGTGGCCTCGTGCACGATCACGCAGCGCCCGGTCTTGCGCACCGAGGCGAGCACGGTCTCCAGGTCCATCGGCCAGAGCGCGCGCAGGTCGATGATCTCGGCGTCGATGCCGGTCTCCTCGGCCGCACAGGCCGCGACCCAGACCATGGTTCCGTACGCGAGCACCGTCAGGTCCTTGCCCGGGCGGAAGACGCTCGCGGCATCGATCGGCAGCTTGTAGTAACCCTCGGGCACCATGCCCAGCGGGTGCCGGGACCAGGGCACGACCGGGCGCTCGTGGTGGCCGTCGAAGGGGCCGTTGTAGAGGCGCTTGGGCTCGAGGAAGATGATCGGGTCGTTGCACTCGATCGCCGCGATCAGCAGGCCCTTGGCGTCGTAGGGGTTGCTCGGCATCACCGTGCGCAGGCCGCAGACATGCGTGAAGAAGGCCTCGGGGCTCTGGCTGTGCGTCTGCCCGCCGTAGATGCCGCCGCCGCAGGGCATGCGGATCGTCACCGGCGCGATGAAGTCCCCGGCGGAGCGGTAGCGCATGCGCGCCGCCTCGGAAACGATCTGGTCGGTGGCCGGATACACGTAGTCGGCGAACTGGATCTCGACCACGGGCCGCAGCCCGTAGCCGGCCATGCCGATGGCCACGCCGACGAGACCGCTCTCGCTGATCGGCGTGTCGAAACAGCGCGACTTGCCGTACTTCGCCTGCAAGCCCTCGGTGACGCGGAAGACGCCGCCGAAGTAGCCCACGTCCTCGCCGAAGACGACCACCTTCGGGTCACGCGCCATCGACACGTCCATCGCCGAGCGCAGCGCCTGGATCATGGTCATGGGCACGGCGGCGCCGGCCTCGGGTCCCGCTTCCGCTGCCGCATCGGCGCGCGGCTGCACGATCGTGATCATGGCCTCAGACCCCGAGTTGCTGGCGCTGCCGGCGCAGGTGCGCCGGCATCTCCTCGTACACACCCTCGAACATCGCCGCCGCGCTCGGGATCTGGCCGTCCAGCAGCGTGCCGTGGCGTTCGGCCTCCTTCTGCGCCGCCGCGACCTCGGCCTCGAGTTCGCGCTGCGCCTGCTCGTGCTGCGCGTCGGACCAGTGCCCGATGGCGATCAGGTGAGCCTTCAGCCGTGCGATCGGGTCGCCGAGCGGAAAGCGCTGCCAGTCGTCCGCCGGTCGGTACTTGCTCGGGTCGTCCGAGGTCGAGTGCGCGCCGGCGCGGTAGGTCACCCACTCGATCAGCGTCGGGCCGAAGTTGCGCCTTGCGCGCTCGGCGGCCCAGGCCGAGGCGGCGTGGACGGCGAGGAAGTCGTTGCCGTCCACGCGCAGGCTCGCGATGCCGCAGCCGACGCCGCGCGCGGCGAAGGTCGTCGATTCGCCGCCGGCGATGGCCTGGAAGGTGGAGATCGCCCACTGGTTGTTGACGACGTTGAGGATCACCGGCGCGCGGTAGACGTGGGCGAAGGTGAGCGCGGTGTGGAAGTCGCTCTCGGCGGTGGAGCCGTCGCCGATCCAGCCCGAGGCGATGCGCGTGTCGCCGGCGATCGCCGAGGCCATGCCCCAGCCCACGGCCTGGATGAACTGCGTCGCCAGGTTGCCCGAGATCGAGAAGAAGCCCGCGCGCTTCATCGAGTACATCACCGGCAGCTGCCGGCCCTGGAGCGGGTCGCGCCGGTTGCTCATGAGCTGGCACATCATCTCGACCATCGAGACGTCGTCGCGCGCCAGCAGCAGGCCCTGCTGGCGGTAGGTCGGGAAGCACATGTCGCCCTCGCGCAGCGCGAACGCGTGTGCGACCGCGATCGCCTCCTCGCCCAGACACTGCATGTAGAAGGAGAGCTTCTTCTGCCGCTGTGCCACCAGCATGCGCGCGTCGAAGATGCGCGTCTTCATCATCGCGCGCAGGCCGCGCTCGAGCGTCGCCGCCTCCAGCGGCGGCGCCCAGGGCCCGACGGCGCGGCCCTCGTCGTCGAGCACGCGCACGAGCGCATTGCTCAGGTCCTGCGTGTCGAAGTGCGAGGTGTCCACCGGCGGCCGGCGCACCGCTCCCGCGGGCGACAGGCGCAGGTAGGAGAAATCGGTGCTTTGCCCCGGGCGCCCGGTGGGCTCGGGAACATGCAGGCGCAGCGGCGGGTACTCGCTCATGCGTGCAACGCTCCTTGGCTCGATCGTCTCGAGCGGTCGATCGACAACGGCCGCGCGGCACGCGCGCCGCGAGCCCGGAGATTAGCGCACAAACGGCGCGCGCCGCGACCTCCGCCGCATCGCACGCGGGGGGTTCAGACCTCGAGCCGCTCGGGCGCCAGGTACTGCTGGCGAAAGGTCTCGAAGGGCTCGGCATCGGCGGCCTCGATCGCCCACTGCTGCGCCAGCGACTCCGCCGCGAGCTGCTCGAACCGTGCCTGCAGCGCCGGCGCATAGGGCAGCGTCAGCAGGTGCACGCGCGCGGCCTGCGAGCACGCCTGCACGAAGCCGACATAGGAATCGTCGTGCTCCTGATGCACGGCGCGCAGCACGCGTGCCGAAGGCAGCATGTCCGGGGAGCGCAGCGCCGCCTGCGCCTGCTCGAGCGTGGCGAGATAGCGCTCGTCCTCCAGCACCGCGGCCAGGCGCGCGGCGATCGGCTCGAAGTCCTGCAGCAGCTGCTCGGCCCAGCCCAGCAGCGGCAGCTGCCCCACCTCGCCCCTGATCGTCAGCCCGGGCTCGCGCCCGCGGGCGGCGGTGCGATGCTGGTTCTGCCCCAGGCGCACGATCTCCTGCGGCGAATCCGGCGGGCTCGGGCCCAGCAGGCAGTGCAGCAGGAAGATGTCGAGCAGCCGCATGGTGTCGGCGCTGATGCCCACCGGCTCGAAGGGGTCGAGATCCATGCAGCGCACCTCGACGTACTCGACCCCGCGCTCGCGCAGCGCGTGCAGCGGGCGCTCGCCGGGGCGGATCACGCGCTTGGGGCGGATGGTGCCGTAGAACTCGTTCTCGATCTGCAGCAGGCTCGTCGCGAGCTGGTTGTACTCGCCGCCCAGGTTGCGCACGCCCACGCGCTCATAGGGCGGGTGCGGCCGCGTGAGCGCGCCGTGCAGCGAGCTGGCGTAGCTCTCCAGGCTGTTGTAGCTCACAGCCAGCGCCGCCTGCGCGTCGCTCTGGTAGCCCAGGCGCCCCATGCGCAGCGACGTCGCGTACGGCAGGTACAGCGTCGTCGCGGCCTCGCCGCCCAGCGGCTGCAGCTCGTGCGGGCGCCCTTCGACGAAGCTCGCGCTCACCGCGGGGCTGGCACCGAAGAGCAGAAGCAGCAGGAAGGAGTGGCGGCGGAAGTTGCGGATGAGCGCGAAGTACTCCTCGTTCCCCAGGCCCGGCAGCGACCAGTTGTAGTGGATGCCCGAGATCGTCTGCATGCGCCGCCCGTAACGATGGCTCAGCCCCATGCGGTAGACGCTCTTGGCGCGCGCGATGTTGCTCGTGCCGTAGCGCCCGAGCGGGATGTTCTCGTCGGCCGGCAGCACGCAAGGCATGCTCGCGACCCAAAGCCGCTCCTCGCCGATGGCGCGGTAGACGAACTGATGGATCTCGGTGAGCTCACGCTCGCAATCGGCGGCGCGCCCGTGCACGCCGGTGATGAGCTCGATCTGGCTCTCGCTGAAGTCGGTCGTGATGCACGGATGCGTCAGCGCCGAACCCAGCGCCGCCGCATGCGGCGTCAGCGCCAGGCCGTTGCCGGGCAGCACGCGCAGGCTCTCCTTCTCGACGCCGCGCTTCATGCCGCGCAGGCGTTCGGCGGACAGGCGGGCCAGGCGCTGCTGCAGTCGGGAACTCATCGGCATCCAATCGTCGAAAAAAAAAGGGGGCTCAAGGGATCGGTCCGGCGTCGGCCCGGGATCGGCACGGGGTCGACAGCAGGGTCCGCAAAAAAATCGGGGTACGGACGGTAGCAGGTTTGCCCTCCGCGCGTCGACTGGCTCACGATTTGAGCCATCCATGCGCTAGGCTGCGCCCATTCCGCGGCCAAGGTCTCGCCATGCCCTCCGACTTCGATGCCGATCCACCCTGGGCGCACGCCCCTGCACCCGGTTCGAACCGCCCCCCGCACCGCCTGGACGACCATCTGCGTGCCGTCGGCGAGCGTGCGGCCCAACTCGCGCCGCCGGCCATGCGCGAGCTGGCGCGGCTCGCCGGGCTGTGGCACGACCTCGGCAAGCGCCGCCCCGGGTTCCAGCGCTACATCCGCGCCGCAGGCGGGGTCGACGCCCACATCGAGGGCCGCGTGCCGGACCGCGACAAGACGCACTCGGCCGCGGGTGCGCTGTGGGCGGCCGAGCACCTGAGCGAACGCTTCGGCCGCGAGGGCACCCTCGTCTCCCGGCTGCTGCAGTACGCGATCGCCGGGCACCACGCCGGCCTGGCCGACTGGGGCGGCGATCTCGCAGCACGCCTCGCGGGCGCCGATGCCCGGCGCGAGTGCGACGAGGCGCTGGCCGCTCCCGGCCCCGACGCCCTGCTGCGCCCTTGTGCCGCCGACGGTCTCGACCCGCGGGTCGTGCTGAAACTGCTCAACGACAGCCAGCCGTCGCAGCCCGGCCGCGCCGCGCTGTGGCTGCGCATGCTGTTCTCGGCGCTGGTCGACGCCGATTTCCTCGACACCGAAGCCTACTTCGACCCGCAGAAGGCAGGGCAGCGCGCAGGTGTTGCGAGCCTCGAGCCGCTGAAGCGGGCACTCGACGAACACCTCGAACGGCTCGGCGCCGCTGCCGCCGGCCGCGTCAACGCCGCCCGCGCCGCGGTGCTACGGCAATGCCGCGACAAGGCCATGCGGCCGCCGGGAGTCTTTCGCCTCACGGTGCCCACGGGCGGCGGCAAGACGCTGGCCAGCCTGGCCTTTGCGCTGGACCATGCGCTGACGCAAGGCAAGCGGCGTGTCATCTACGCCATCCCCTACACCAGCATCATCGAGCAGACTGCAGACGTCTTCCGCCGCGTCTTGACAGCGCTCGGCGACGACCTCGTCGTCGAGCACCACGGCAATGCCGACGGCGACGAGGCGCGCGAGAACCACCGTTCGCGCCTGGCCTGCGAGAACTGGGACGCGCCGCTCATCGTCACCACCAACGTCCAGCTCTTCGAGAGCCTGTTCGCGCGCACGACCTCGCGTTGCCGCAAGCTGCACAACCTGCAGCACAGCGTGATCGTGCTCGACGAAGCGCAGCTGCTGCCGCTGGCGTTCCTGCAGCCCATCGTCGACGTGCTGCACTACCTGGTGCAGGACTTCGGCGTCACCGTGCTCTTGTGCACCGCCACGCAGCCGGTGCTCGACACTCAGCCCAACGCGGCCGACCCCGCGCGCGGACTGCAGCGCGGTCTGGGCAGCGTCACCGAGATCATCGACGACGTGCCGGCGCTGTACGCGGCACTGCAGCGCGTACGCGTGCATCTGCCGCCCAACTTCCACGACGCCAAACCGTGGTCCGAGGTGGCCGACGAACTCGCCGGGCATGAGGTCGTGCTGGCCATCGTCAACCGCCGCGCCGACGCCGCCGAGCTCCATCGGCTCGTGCGCGCACGCGCCGAAGCAGCCGCGCACGAAAGCTGCTGGCACCTCTCGGCGCTGATGTGTGCGCAGCATCGCAGCGACACCATCGCCGCGATCAAGGCCGCGCTCGAGGAAAGACGGCGCGCGCTCGCGCAGGGGCAGCCGGCCGCGGCCGTACGCGTGGTCTCGACGCAGCTCGTCGAGGCCGGCGTCGATCTGGACTTCCCCGTCGTCTATCGCGCCCTGGCCGGCGCCGACGCCATCGCCCAGGCTGCCGGGCGCTGCAACCGCGAAGGTCGCCTGCCGCAGCCGGGGCAGGTGCACGTCTTCGTGCCGCCGACCGCCTCCCCGCCCGGGCTGCTGCGCCTGGCGCGCGACACCTGCAAGGCGGTATGGCATGACCTGCCGGCCGATCCTCTGGCCATCGAGCACGTGCGCCGCTACTTCGAGCGCATGCTGCACGACGCACCCTCGACCGATGCGCGCCGCATCTGCGAACTGCTGCATTGCCGCGCCGATCTGCACGAGCTGAGTGTGCCGCTCGCGCTGCGCAGCGCCGCCGAGGCCTTTCGCCTCATCGACGACGAGGACACGGCGACCGTGCTGGTGCGCTACCGCAGCCCGCACGGCGGCCCCGACATCGACGCGCTCATCGGCCTGCTGCAACGCGAAGGCCCGACGCGCTGGCTGATGCGCCGGCTGCAGCGCTTTGGCGTGAGCATTTATCGACGTGACGCCGAAACCTTGCTCGGCCGCGGCGACATCGAGGAGATCGGCACTTGCCCGGGCTTATACGTGCAGCGCGAGCACTGGCACGATCTGTACGATCCCGTGCTCGGCCTTCGTGTGGCCGCTGCCCCCGGCGATCCGCTCCTGGCCTGACCGGGCATCAACCGTCTGGACGCGAACGACGATGAAACCCTTTTGCCTCGAAGTCCGCGGCGACTACGCCTGTTTTACCCGCCCGGAGATGAAGGTCGAGCGCGTTTCCTACGACCTCATCACGCCCTCGGCGGCGCGCGCCGTCTTCGAGGCCATCCTCTGGAAGCCCGGCATCCGCTGGCGCATGCGGCGCATCGAAGTGCTGGCGCCGGTGCGCTGGATCAACGTGCGGCGCAACGAGGTCGGCGCGGTGGCATCGACGCGCAACGCCCAGGCCGCGATGAACGCCGGCCGCGGGGAAGTGGCGCTGTACGTCGAGGACGAGCGCCAGCAGCGCGCCGGTCTCTTTCTGCGCGACGTGGCCTACCGCCTGTGGGCCGATCTGCAGATGGTCAGCGACGAGGCGCGCGCCAATCCCGGCAAGTACCTGGCGATGTTCAGCCGCCGCGCCGATGCCGGGCAGTGCGTGAATCAACCCTACCTCGGCTGCCGCGAGTTCGCCGCACGCTTTCGGCGCGTGGCGGTCGAAGAAGACGGCCAGGCCGGCTGGCGGCCGGCCGCCGGCGAGCCGCCGCCGCGCGCGGATTGGAACGCCGGCAACGACGACCTCGGCTGGATGCTCTACGACTTCGACTTCGGCGCTCGACCCGCACCGCAGCCGAGCTTCTTTCGCGCCGTCGTCGAGCGCGGCGTGCTCGACCTTGGCGGCGTGGAGCTGCGGCAATGATTCTGCAGGCGCTACACGCGTACTACGAACGCCGCTGCGCCGACCCCGACCCGGCACGGCGTCTCGCATCTTTCGGCCTCGAACGCAAGGAGATCGGCTTCGTCCTCGAGCTCGACGCGACGGGAGCACTGAAATCGGTGGTCGACTTGCGCCAGCCGCTGGGCAAACGCCTGGTCGGCACCGCGCTGCTGGTGCCGCAAGCTGCAAAGAAGACGTCGGGCATCAAGGCCAACCTGCTTTGGGACAACGCCGAGTACGTGCTCGCGCTGCCGGAGCCGAAGAAGCTCGAAGCCGCACGCGCCAAGGGCAAGGAAGACGAGTACCGCGCACGCCTGATCGAAATGCAGCAAGCCTTCGGGCAGCGCATCGAAGCACTGCCCGAACCCGCGCGCAGCGACCCCGGCGTGCAGGCCGTGCTGAACTTCCTGCGCCAGGATCCGGCAGCGCAGCTTGCCCGGCTCGGGCGCAGCGAGGACATCGCAAGCGCTGGCGCGTCGTTGAGTTTTCGCTTGATCGACGATGACGGCAGGCTCGTCAGCCAACGTCCGGCGGTGGCTCCCGCGGTGGTCGCCTGGGCGGACGAGGACGAGCGCGAGGACACCGATGCCGCGGCCACAGAAGCCAGCGCAGCACCCGGGCTGTGCCTGATCCGCGGTGAGGCGGCGCCGATCGCGCGGCTGCACACCGCGATCAAGGGCGTGTGGGGCGCGCAAAGCTCGGGCGCCAACATCGTCTCCTTCAACCTCGACGCCTTCAACTCCTACGGCAAGACGCAGGGCGGCAACGCCCCGGTAGGCGTGGCCGCAGCGTTTGCCTACACCACGGCCTTGAACACGCTGCTCGCACGCGACTCGACGCAGCGCCTGCAGGTCGGCGACGCGAGCACGGTGTTCTGGGCGCAACGTGCCGATCGCTTCGAGGAGGACCTGACGGCACTGCTCGGCGCCGACCTCGACGACCCCGACGCGCACGTCGCGCAGGTGGGTGCGTTGTACGACGCCATCCACAGCGGCGCCTTCGACGGCGCGCGCGGCGAAAACCGCTTCTACGTGCTCGGCCTCGCGCCGAATGCAGCGCGCATCGCGGTGCGCTTCTGGCATGCCGCGCCACTGGTCGAGATTGCCGCACGCGTGCGCGACTGGTTCGACGACCTGAGCCTGGTGCGCCCGGCCTTCGAGCGTGACCCCTTCCCGGCTCTCAAGCGCCTGCTGCGCGCCCTCGTGCTCGAGGGCGACCTGAGCCGCCTGCCGCCGGGACTGTGCGGCGACATCCTGCGCGCGATCTTCACCGGGGCGCCGTTGCCCGCCATGTGGCTCAACCTCGCCGTGCAGCGTTGCCGCGCCGAACAGGCCGTGCCCTACGCCCGCGCCGCGGCGATCAAGGCCTGCCTGAACCGTTCCATCCGCCACGCCCGTTCCTTCGAGGAGGTTTACACGCCCATGCTCGACCCCGCCAACGCCCAACCGGCCTACCGCCTGGGACGCCTGTTCGCCGTCCTGGAGAAGATCCAGGAGGAGTCCGCCGGCGGCAGCCTGAACAAGACCATCCGCGACCGCTACTACGGCGCGGCGTCGAGCACGCCCGCGTCGGTCGTGCCGCTGTTGCTCAAGCTCAAGAACCACCACCTGGGCAAGCTCGACGACCGCGGCCAGCGCATGCTCTACCGCGCCTTCCAGGACCATCGGCCCGACGACTACATCGCCGAGGTGCTGGCCGCGCTGGATGACATTCCGGCGCATCTGACGCTGCCCGAGCAGGGCCGCTTCGCACTCGGCTACTACCACCAGCGCCAGGCCTTCTTCAGCAAGCCCGACGCCGCAACCGATACCGCACAACCCGAAGGAGCCGCCTGACATGAGCCTTGCCCACCGCTACGACTTCGTGCTGCTGTTCGACGTCAAGGACGGCAACCCCAACGGCGACCCCGACGCCGGCAACCTGCCGCGCCTGGACGCCGAGACCGGCCACGGCCTCATGACCGACGTCGCGCTCAAGCGCAAGGTGCGCAACTTCGTCGCGCTGTCGCAGGATCAGACCGAACGTGATCCGGCTCCTGGCGAGAAGCGCTTCGAGATCTACGTGCGCGAGAAGGCCGTCCTCAACCTGCAGCACCAGCGTGCCTACTCGGCGCTGAAGCTCGATGCGCCGGCCGAAGGCGAGGCGTCGCCCGAGGACGAGGCGAAGAAGCCGAAGAAGGGTGCGAAGTCGCAACGCAAGGGTGGCGCGGACGAGGTCGACCGCGCGCGCCAGTGGATGTGCCAGAACTTCTTCGACATCCGCAGCTTCGGCGCGGTGATGTCCACCGGCACCAACGCCGGCCAGGTGCGCGGCCCGGTGCAGCTGACCTTCGCGCGTTCGATCGATCCCATCGTCGCGCTCGAACACTCGATCACGCGCATGGCGGTGGCCACCGAGGCCGAGGCCGAGAAGCAGCAAGGCGACAACCGCACCATGGGCCGCAAGCACACCGTGCCTTACGGCTTGTACCGTGCGCACGGCTTCGTCTCGGCCTTTCTCGCCGAGCAGACCGGCTTCGGCGAAGACGATCTGGCGCTCCTGTGGCAGGCGCTGGAACACATGTTCGAGCACGACCGCTCGGCCGCGCGCGGGCAGATGGCCACGCGCGGGCTGTACGTGTTCGAGCACCAGGACAAGCTGGGCAACGCGCACGCGCACGACCTCTTCGACCGCCTTCGCGTCACGCCGGCACCGGACGCCACGACACCGGCGCGCGACTTCGGCGCATACTCGGTCACCTTCGACGGAAGCGCACTGAATGCCGGCGCCACCGTCGATGCCGCCCCTGCCGTGAAACTGCACCGCATGGTCTGAAGCGATGAACTGGCGCGACCACATCACCGCCGATCCGGATATCCTCGTCGGCAAGCCTGCCGTGAAGGGCACGCGCATCTCGGTGGAGCTGGTGCTCGGCTGGCTGGCCCAGGGCTGGACGCACGAGATGCTGCTGCAGAGCTACCCTCAGCTGAGCGGCGACGACATCCTGGCGTGCCTGGCCTTTGCCGCCGAGATGATGCGCGATGAGCAGTACGTGGCCGCCGACAAGGCCGCCGCATGACGACCCCGCGGCTGCTGGCCAACGAGAACTTTCCGCGCCCCGCCCTGCTGAAGCTGCGCGCTGCGGGGGTGGAGGTGGAAGCGGTCGCCGAAACCATGCCCCGGGCCAGCGATGCCGCCGTGCTGGCGCATGCGGCCGCCACCGCGGCCTGGCTGCTGACCTTCGACCGCGACTACGGTGAACTGGTCTTCGCCCGCCAAGCGCCGCCACCGCCGGCCATCGTCTACCTGCGGCAAGGCGCCTACTCGCCCGAGTGGCCTGCCGAGGCGGTGCGGTCGGCCCTGGCGCGAGCCGACTTCGTGCTCGGACACCTGGTCGTGATCGACGGGCGCGCCATGCGCCGGCGGGCACTGCCGGCGGCTTCGACGCGGTGAGCGCCGAGGATCCCCTGCCGCTGTCGGTCCTGCAGCACTGGGCCTACTGCCCGCGCCAGTGCGCCCTGATCCACCTGGAGCAGGCCTTCGACGACAACCTGCACACGCTGCGCGGGCAGGCCGTGCACCGTCAGGTCGACGCGCCCGGCATGGAGCTGCGCCGCGGCCTGCGCGTCGAGCGCGCGCTGCCGGTGTGGAGCGATGCGCTCGGCGTGATCGGCAAGGCCGACGTCGTCGAGTTCGAGCGCGACGGCAGGCCCTACCCGGTGGAGTACAAGCACGGCTCGCGCCACAAGGCCGCCGACATCGCCGCCTGCGACGATCTGCAGCTCGCCGCGCAGGCGATGTGCCTCGAGGAGATGACCGGCCGCGCCGTGCCCGAAGGCGCGCTCTACTACGCCAGCAGCAAGCGCCGCCGCGTGGTGGCCATCGACGAGGCGCTGCGCGCGCGCGTGCACGCGACCATCGTCGAAGTGCGGCAGATGCTCGCCGACGGCACGCTGCCGCCGCCGACCGCCGACACCCGGCGCTGCCGCGGCTGTTCGCTGCACGACCGCTGCCAGCCCGAGGCGATCGGCCGTGCGCACGAGTTCGCCCGCAGCGGCGCGTGGTGTGACCCCGATCGTTGAGCCGAGCCGCTGCCATGCACCTGCTGAACACGCTGTATGTGACCACGCCGGAGAGCTATCTGCGCCTGGACAACGACACGCTGCGCGTGCTGCTGGGCGAGGAGACGCGCCTGCGCGTACCGCTGCACCACCTGCAGGCCGTGGTCTGCTTCGGCCACATCGCGCTCTCGGTGCCGCTCATGCACCGGCTGGCCGACGAAGGCATCGCGCTCGTGCTGCTCGACGCCAACGGCCGCTTCAAGGCCAGGCTCGAGGGCGCAACGAGCGGCAACGTGCTGCTGCGCCAGGCGCAGCACCGCAAGACGGACGACCAAGCCTTTACGCTCGAACTCGCGCGGCACATCGTCGCCGGCAAGCTGAAGAATCAGCGTCAGCTGCTGCTGCGCGCGGCCCGAGAAGCCAAGCAAGCCGACGACGCACAGGCGCTCGACCGCGCCGCCAAGGATCTTGCCGCCAGCGTGCGTGCCGTGCCCGCGGCGGCGAGTCTGGACGCCTTGCGCGGCGTCGAGGGCGAGGGCGCGCGTACCTACTTCGCGGCCTTGCCTCACGTCGTGCGCGCCGACGTGCGCGCGGCCTTCGCGCCCGAGGGCCGCAGCCGCCGCCCGCCACGCGATCGCATGAACGCCTTGCTTTCCTTCCTCTACGCGATGTGGATGAACGACTGCCGCAGCGCGTGCGAGGCCGCCGGGCTGGACCCGCAAGTCGGCTACCTGCATGTGCTGCGCCCGGGCCGCGCCGCGCTGGCGCTGGATCTGATGGAGGAGTTCCGCGCCCTCGCCGACCGGCTGGCGCTGACGCTGGTGAACCGCGCGCAGCTCGATGCCGACGACTTCGACCTGCGCGAGGGCGGCGCCGTGCTGCTGCGCGAGGAGGCGCGCAAGGCCGTGGTCGTGGCCTACCAGGAGCGCAAGCAGGAGACGCTGACGCACCCGCTGCTGGCGCAGCCCGTGCCGCTGGGGCTGGTGCCTCTGGTCCAGGCACGGCTGCTGGCGCGCCATTTGCGCGGCGAGACGCCGGCCTACACGCCGTTCTCGACGAAGTAGGTGCCGCCGATGCTGGTGCTGGTCTGTTACGACGTCAACACCGAAGATCGCGCGGGCCGGCGGCGCCTGCGCCGCGTCGCCAAGGCCTGCGAGGGCGTTGGCCAGCGCGTGCAGAAGTCCGTGTTCGAATGCCGCGTCGACCTTGCGCGCATGGAGGAACTCGAGCGCCGGCTGCTGACCATCATCGACACGAACCTCGACTGCCTGCGCCTGTACCGCATGGCCGACGCCAAGGGCTTCGAGGTCCGCGAGCACGGCCGCTTCAAGGCCGTCGATTTCGACGACCCGCTCGTGCTCTGAGCCCGCGCGAACCCCAAGCGTCGCCCGGCCCCGCACCACTTCGCGCCACCCGCAAGTGCCTGATTCCCCTGATGGATGCCCCCGCCCCGGCGCCGCCGCAAGCGCACACGATCGCCCCGCCCGCACGGTTCGCGCAACGTGGCGCGAATGTGTCCGACCGACAAGCACTTACCATCACGGCGTCGCGCGACCTTCACAGGTCGCGCGTGGATTGAAAC
>JAIXKR010000126.1 GCA_026932235.1 Burkholderiales bacterium | reverse complement strand
AAGCCTGCATCACCTCGCGGCAGGACAGCTGCCGCGCGTGGATCGCGCGGCTGAGATCGTGGGCGTCGAGATCGGTGAGGTTCATGCGCGGGCTCCGGGCTGCGGGCCGATCATGCCAGCGCGTTCCGTCGCCGGCCGGGGTGAGCTGCCGATGGGGGTCGCGTTTCGAGCGGGAGCCTGGGCGCTACTTTCCCGCGACCTCGAGAAGGGCCCTTGGATTGCGATTGGCGATGGCCAGAAGAGTCCTTGCTGCACCGCTCGGTTGCTTGCGTCCCTGCTCCCATCCCTGCAGCGTGCGAACCGACACGCCGAGCAGAGCCGCGAACTGAGCCTGCGACAGTCCGGTCTTCTTCCGCGCCTCGATGACCGGAGACGAAACGACCTGGACTTTTCCGGCCTTCATTTCCCGCACCGCTTGCAGCAACTCAGCCGCGAGGTCGCGCTTGGCCTCGTAGGCGCTGAGTTCTTTCGGGCCGAGGGGCCTATTCTTCGAGGGCACGACGTATCTCCTTCAGCTTTGGCCCGGTGAGGTTGTCGGTCTTGGACTTCGCGTACAGGGTGAGCAAGACCACCTCCCCTTCGGCGGATCGGGTGAAGTAGATGACCCGCACTCCACCCGACTTGCCCGCGCCAGCCCGACTCCAACGGACCTTTCGGATCCCGCCGGATTCGGGCACCACATCACCAGCGGTCGGATGCTCGGCGATGTACGCCGCGAAGCATCCACGCTCGTCTTCGGTCCAGTAGAGCGGCCACTGCTTCTGGAAGAGGAGCGTCTCGACGACGGTGAGCATCGAGCAAACTATACGCCGCAGGCGTAGGGTCGTCTACAGCATCGCTCATGACATCCATGGTCGGCTTGCAGGGTGTGCCTCGGCTGCTGCCTCAGCCTGACGTGTTGCGTTCGATACGAAACGTCATGGAATCCGCGCCGGTCAGGCAGGGCTTTTTGCAGCCGGAGTGGCATGAAGGCGAAGGCCGAGCGTGCTGACAAGCTTGAGGATGGTGGCAAGCTCAGGATTGCCTGTGGGCGAGAGCGCCATGTACAAGCTTTCACGGCCAAGGTCGGCTTGGCGCGCCACCTAAGACATGCCTTTGGCGCGCGCAATGTCTCCAGGTGCGGCGGCGACAAGCGCGGGGTCACCATCCTCGAGTGCGGCCTCCAGATACGCCGCCATCTCGTCTTTGGTTTCGAGGTGTTCCGCCGGATCCCATGGGGTGGTTTTGGCCTTCGGCATCACTGGATTCCTACGGTTCATTCGCGAGCGTCTTGGGGAGTCTGATGTCGCTTGTCGCTGCGCCGTGCCGGTGGATGGGTCGCTCGCCGTGGGCGTGCCTACCTGATCACGCAGCGGGTCGCGCTGCCGCACCGCCGCCCGCCGCCTCCCACTGCCTCGCCACCCGCAAGAGCAGCGCATCCTCGCCGAGCGCCCCCGAGAGCATCGCGCCGATCGGCAGGCCTTGGGCCGATCGGCCTGCCGGCAGGCTGATCGCGGGGGCGCCGGTGGCGTTGGCCAGGGGGCAGAAGGGGCTGTAGCGCCAGAGGCCTTGCGGGCCGAGGCGGTAGTCGATGAAGTCCTCGCGGTCCATGGTGTAGCGGCCCAGCAGCGGCGGCGGCTCGGCGAGCGTGGGGGTCAGCAGCAGCGCGTAGCGCTCGTGCAGCGCGGCCATCTGGCGGCCCAGGCGGTGGAAGCTGTTGACCGCTTCCAGGTAGGCGCTGGCGGGGAGCGCCTTGGCGGTCTGCCAGGCGCTCCAGACGACGGGTTCGACCTCGTCGCGCCCGATCGGGCGGCCGCGCTGCGCCTCCAGTTGCTCGAGGAAGAGCGCGGTGCCGGTGGCCACGGCGAGCATCGCCGGGTGCAGCACGTCGCGGGTCGTGAAGGGCAGGGCCTGCTGCGGCAGTTCCTCGACCTCGTGTCCGAGCGCCTGGAGTTGCGCGGCGAAGGCGGCGACGGCGGCGGCGACTTCGGGGTGCACCGGCTCGCCTTCGTAGAAGCGCTTGACGAGGGCGATGCGCAGGCGCGGCGGCGGCTCGGCCAGCGCCGCCTCGAAGCTCGGCGGGCGGGGCGGTGCTGCGTAGGGCGCACCGGGGTCGGCGCCGGCGCCTGCGTCCAGCGCCCGCGCGCAGTCGCGCACGCTGCGCGCGAGAACGTGGTCGGTGGTGAGGCCGCCCCAGCCTTCGCCGACCAGCGGACCGCTCGGCATCAGGCCGCGGCTGGGTTTCAGGCCGATCAGCCCGCAGGCCGAGGCGGGGATGCGGATGGAGCCCGCGCCGTCGTTGGCGTGCGCGATCGTCACCATGCCGCTGGCTGTTGCGGCGGCGGCGCCGCCGCTCGAGCCGCCGCTCGAATGCGCGCGGTGCCAGGGGTTGCGCGTCGGGCCGCCGTAGGCCACGGCCTCGGTGGTGGCGCTCATGCCCATCTCGGGGCTGGTGCTGCGGCCGAAGGGGACGAAGCCGGCGGCCACAAGACGTTCGGTCAGCGTGCCGTCCACCGGCCAGGGCATGCCCTGCGGGAACAGGCGCGAGCCCATGCGCGAGGGCAGGCTGCGATGCGCGACCGCGGGGCCGACGTCCTTGAGCAGCAGCGGCACGCCCAGGAACGGCCGCTTGCGCAGCAGCGCTTGGCGCTCTGCGTCGCTGCGGCAGGCCGCCAGTTCGGCGTCGATCGCGCGCGCCTGCGCGAAGCCGACCTCGGGCGCGAGCAGGCAGACGGCGTTGAGCAGAGGGTCGATCGCGGCGACGTCGGCCAGCGTGCGTTCGAGCGCCTGGACCGCGCTGCATTCGCCGCGCGCGATCGCTTCGGCGAGCGCGGACGCGTCCGCGGTGAACCAGGGGCGGGGCAGCGGGGCGGTGTCGGTCGGAGATGCGGTCATGGCAGGTGGCGCGACAGGGACGCAGCAGAGGGGCAGCAGAGAGGTTCAACGAGAGCTCAGGGGCGGCGGCGGATCGTCTCGGGCAATCGCGTCCA
>JAIXKR010000158.1 GCA_026932235.1 Burkholderiales bacterium | reverse complement strand
GCCTTGGCGTGCACATGGTTGCGAAAAATGTGGCCTAGCGTAACGCCAAGTCGAGTGTGACGCCCGCAAAGAGCGCGAAGCCGATCCAGTGGTTGCGCCGGAACGCCGTGAAGCAGCCCTCGCGCGAGCGGCTCTTGATGAGCGTGTAGTGCCACAGCGCCTGCGCGACGCCGGCGGCCACGCCCAGCAGGTAGACATACCCCAGGCCCAGGCGCCGGCCGAGCCAGGCCCAGATCGCGAAGTGCAGGGCATAGCACAGCATGACGATGGCGACATCGAAGCGGCCGAAGGTGATGGCCGAGGTCTTCATGCCGATCTTCAGGTCGTCGTCGCGGTCGACCATGGCGTACTCGGTGTCATAGGCCAGCACCCAGAACAGATTGCCCAGCAACAGTCCCCAGGCGTGTGGCGGCACGGCGTCGGCGACCGCGGCGAGCGACCATGTGCTGCCGCCCTGCACCGCCGCGAAGGCCATCGGGATGCCGAAGCTGAAGGCCACGCCCAGCACCGCCTGCGGCACCGAGAGCACGCGCTTGGCATAGGGGTAGACGAGCGCGATGGCGAGCGCCGCGAAGGACAGCATGATCGCCGCCGGGTTGGTGCCGAGCACGAGCGCGAAGGCCAGCAGCGCCAGCAGCGCGCCGCATTGCAAGGCCTCGCGCACGCTGAGCGTGCCGGCGGTGACCGGGCGCTGCGCGGTGCGCTTGACGTGGCGGTCGAATTCGCGGTCGGCGACGTCGTTGACGCAGCAGCCGGCGCTGCGCATGAGGATGGTGCCGGCGACGAACACCAGCAGCAGGTGCCAGCCCGGAAAGCCGTCCGCCGCGATCCACAGCGCCGAGAGCGAGGGCCACAGCAGCAGCAGCCAGCCCGCCGGACGGTCCCAGCGGATCAGGTCGAGGTACAAGGACAGGCGCGAGGGCGGCAGGGCCTGGGCGGTCATGGCCGGTGATTATGGTCAGCAGCCGCGCGCAGCCCGCACCGCTCAAGGGGCGAGCAGATTGCGCAGCGGCCGCCCGGCGCGGTCGCGGTAGACGTCGAAGTCGGCGTCGATGCTGAGCACGTGGCGCAGCTTCAGGCGCGCGGCGGCTTCGGCGATCGAGGCGTCGGCGAGGTCGAAGGGCAGGCTGGCAAAGCGCTCGCTGATGCGCAGCAACTCGCTCAGGCTGCCCGGCACGGGCTGATCCAGGTTCAAGGCGCCGCGCTGCAACCAGCGCAGGAAGTCCAGCGCCGCCTCGTTGTGGATGCGCCGTGCCAGCAGCGCGCAGACTTCGGTGGCCACGCACCAGGTGCTGATCAGGGTGGCGGCGGGATTGGCCTGCAGCCAGTTCAGCACCGGCGCGTGCCAGCGGTCGGCGGCGTTGAAGAGGGCGATCAGCGGGCCGCTGTCGACCAGCACCGGCCCGGCGTGGCCGAGATCGCGCGGCGAAGGCTCGCGCGCCTGCAGCTCAGGCGCCGCGGCGGGCATGGCGCGCGCTCGCGACCTCGGCCAGCGCGCGCTTGCGCTCCTGCGCGAGGCTTGGCGCGCCGTGGTGGCGGCCGAAGAGGTCTTGACCGAGCGCGAAGGCCGAGCGCGCGTGCGCGCCGTCGTCCGGCTGGTTCAGGTAGGTCTGCAGCGCCGCGCGGATGAGTTCGCTCGCGCTGCGGCCCGTGCGCGCGGCGCGCTGGCGCAGCTGCTCTTCGAGGGCGGCGTCGAGCTTGACGGTGACGGTCATGGTCGCGGCAGCAGATGGCAATGTAATACGCATCGTAATACGCACCTGCGACGGCCGTCAACCGACTTGGGTGCTCAGCCCTCGAGCTGCTTCTGGAACACCAGCCCGGCGTGCTCGCGCAGGGCGTGAAAGCGGATCCGGGGCCAGTTCTCCTGCATCGCGCGCAGCTCGCCGGCGAACTCGAGCAGCACGCAGGGCGCGTCGACCGCGTCCAGCGCCACGCGGTGGGCGTTGGCGTCGATGAAGCGCTGCAGCTCCTTGGCGCCGCCCTCCGCATCCGGGCAGGTGACCCAGCGCGCGACGTTGTAGCGCGTGATCTGGATGCGCGCCTTGACGCCGTACTCGTGCTCCAGCCGGTGGGCGACGACTTCGAACTGCAACTGCCCCACCGCACCGAGCAGCAGCACGCTGCCGGCGACGGGGCGAAAGACCTGGATCGCGCCCTCTTCGCCCAGCTGCGTGAGGCCGGCGCGCAGCTGCTTGGTCTTGAGCGGATCGGCGACTTCGACGGCGCGGAACATCTCCGGCGCGAAGAAGGGCAGGCCGGTGAACTGCAGCGCCTCGCCCTCGGTGAGCGTGTCGCCGAGCTGCAGCACGCCGTGGTTGGGAATGCCGATGATGTCGCCGGCGTAGGCCTCGTCGAGCAGCTCGCGGCGCTGGCTCATGAAGGCGACGACGGAATTGGGCCGCAGCTCCTTGCCGCTGCGCGTCACCTTCAGCCGCATGCCGCGCTCGAAGCGGCCGCTGGCCACGCGCACGAAGGCGATGCGGTCGCGGTGCGCCGGGTCCATGTTGGCCTGGATCTTGAAGACCACACCGCTGAACTTCGGCTCGGTCGGCTGCACCACGCGCTGCAACGCCTGCTTAGGCCCCGGCGGCGGCGCCAGCTCGACCAGAGCATCCAGCACCTCGCGCACGCCGAAATTGTTGATCGCGCTGCCGAAGAACATCGGCGTCTGGTGGCCGGCGAGGAACTCGGCCTCATCAAACGGCGGGGCCGCGCCCTGCACCAGCTCGATCTCGGCGCGGGCCTGCTCGTAGGCGGCGCCGAAACGCTCGCCGAGCATCGGGTTGGCGAGGCCCTCGATGATCTCGTCATCGTCGCCCGCGCGCTCCTCGCCGGGCGCGAAGACGCGCATCTGCTCCTGCCGCAGGTCGAGCACGCCGCCGAAGACCTTGCCCATGCCCACCGGCCAGGTGAAGGGCACGACGCTCATGCCGAGCTCGCGCTCGATCTCGTCCATCAGCGCCAGCGGCTCCTGCACCTCGCGGTCGAGCTTGTTGACGAAGGTGAGGATGGGCGTGTTGCGCGCGCGGCAGACCTGCAGCAGCCGCCGCGTCTGCGGCTCGACGCCGTTGGCCGCGTCGATCACCATCAGCGCGGCGTCGACGGCGGTCAGCACGCGGTAGGTGTCCTCGCTGAAGTCCTGGTGGCCGGGCGTGTCGAGCAGGTTGATGACGCAGTCGCGGTACTCCATCTGCATCACCGAGCTGGCCACCGAGATGCCGCGCTGCTTCTCGATCTCCATCCAGTCGGAGGTCGCGTGGCGGCTGGCCTTGCGCGCCTTCACCGAGCCGGCGATCTGGATCGCGCCGGAGAACAGCAGCAACTTCTCGGTGAGCGTGGTCTTGCCGGCGTCGGGGTGGGAAATGATGGCAAACGTGCGTCTACGCTTGACTTCACTGAGGATTTGTTCGTCCGCCATCGCTCATAGCCCCGTTATGTACACGCCTATGTACACAGTCCTTGACTTGCCATCTGCGCGCACACATCGGCATCCATGCCAGCGCCCGATCCGCAGGCGCTGTTTCGAATTTTAAGCCGTGACGCCTGCCGTGCCGCGCAGCCCGGAGCGGCGCGTCAGGGCGCCAAGTGGCCATCGTCTGATTGCCGGCAGCGGTTGCGGCCTTTGTTGGCGGCCTTTGTTGGCGCCACGGGAGGTCGTCCAACGGCGCCGCGGCGTCACCCAGGCCGGCGGCTTCGATGCGGTTCTTGTTCGGGAAGGCCTGCCACTGGCGCAGCTTGGCCCTGCTCGATCTCGATGTGCTTGCTCAGGACCTTGTTCCCGGGGAACTCCGATCCGAAGGCGTGAAGTCGATGGGCGTTCGCGGAGCGTGCCCGGCTTCAGCCCTGCCCCAGCTCCTGGGCCCGCGCGCGCGCGGCGTGGATGGCGCGCACGATCGCTGCCTTCACGCCGTGATCCTCCATCGCCGTGATCGCCGCGTGCGTGGTGCCGCCCTTGGACGTGACCTGCGCGCGCAGCTCCTGCGGGCTCAGCGGCGAGGCGGCGCTGAGCGCCGCGGCGCCGGCCATCGTCGCCTGCGCGAGCTGCCGGCCCTGCTCGGCGGACAAGCCCATCTCGACGGCGGCCTGCACCATGGCCTCGATGACGTAGAACATGTACGCCGGCCCCGAGCCCGAGAGCGCGGTGATGGCGTCCAGGTCCGCTTCGTGCGCGACCCACAGCGTCTGCCCGGTGGGGGCGAAGAGGGCCTGCGCCTGGGCGCGCCCGGCGGCGTCGACCTCGGGCCGGGCGAACAGGCCGGCGATGCCCTGGCCGATGAGCGCCGGCGTGTTCGGCATGGCGCGCACGATGCGCGCGCCGCCGCTGGCCTGGGCGAGCGTGTCGCTGCGCACGCCGGCCATGACGCTGATCTGCAGCGCCTGCGCGCTGCGCCCGGCGCAGGCCTGGGCGGCCGCGGCGAAGGCTTGCGGCTTGACCGCCCAGACCACCGTCTGCGCCTGGCGCAGCGCGTCGTCGGCGGCGGCCACGGCCTGCACGCCGAAGCTCTGCGCGAGCTTCTCGCGCTGCGCGGCCAGCGGCTCGACGACGTGGATCGCGGCGGCGGCATGCCCGGCTTGGCGCAGCCCGCCGATGAGCGCGCTGGCCATGTTGCCACCGCCGATGAAGGCAATCGTGCTGGGCTCGGTCATGCGCTGCAGTGTAGGCGCCCACAGCCGATGCCGGCATCGGCATCGCGCTATGCTCGCCTGCGCCGGTGTGAGGTCCGTCGTCAGGAGAAGACATGAACGAAGCGCTGTCCTACGTGCAACCGACGGCCGAGAGCGCCTGGGGCATCTACCTCGGGCAGATCGAGCGCGTGCTGCCTTACCTCGGGCATCTTGCGCGTTGGGCGGAAACGCTGCGCCGGCCCAAGCGCGCGCTCATCGTCGACGTGCCCATCGAGCTCGACGACGGCAGCGTCGCCCACTTCGAGGGCTATCGCGTGCAGCACAGCCTCACGCGCGGTCCGGGCAAGGGCGGCGTGCGCTACCACCCGGACGTGACGCTGGAGGAGGTGATGGCGCTCTCGGCCTGGATGAGCATCAAGAACGCGGCCGTGAACCTGCCCTACGGCGGCGCCAAGGGCGGCATTCGCGTCGATCCGAAGAAGCTCTCGATCAAGGAGCTGGAGCGCCTGACGCGGCGCTACACGAGCGAGATCGGCATCATCATCGGCCCCAACCAGGACATCCCGGCGCCGGACGTGAACACCAACGCGCAGGTGATGGCGTGGATGATGGACACCTATTCGATGAACGTCGGCGCCACCGCCACCGGCGTCGTCACGGGCAAGCCCATCCACCTGGGCGGCAGCCTGGGCCGCGTCAAGGCCACCGGCCGCGGCGTCTTCGTCACCGGGCGCGAGGCGGCGCGCCGCATCGGCTTGCCGCTCGAAGGTGCGCGCGTGGCGGTGCAGGGCTTCGGCAACGTGGGCTCGGCGGCAGCCGAGCTCTTTCACCAGGCCGGTGCCAGGATCGTTGCCGTGCAGGACCACACCGGCAGCCTCGTCAACGCCAAGGGCCTGGATCTGGCCGACCTCATTCCGCATGTGCGCCAGCGCGGGGGCGTGGCCGGTTTTGCCGGCGGCGAGGCCATGGCCGACGAGGACTTCTGGGGCGTGGACTGCGACATCCTCATCCCCGCCGCGCTCGAAGGCCAGATCCGCCCCGAGCGCGCGCAGCGCATCCGCGCGCGGCTCGTCCTCGAAGGCGCCAACGGCCCCACCGTGCCCAGCGCCGACGACATCCTCGCCGAGCGCGGCATCCTCGTCGTGCCCGACGTCATCTGCAATGCGGGTGGCGTCACCGTGAGCTATTTCGAGTGGGTGCAGGACTTCAGCTCCTTCTTCTGGACCGAAGACGAGATCAACCTGCGCCTGGACAAGATCATCGTGAACGCGCTCAAGCACATCTGGGACACGGCCGACCGCCACAAGATCTCGCTGCGCACGGCCACCTTCGCCGTCGCCTGCGAGCGCATCCTGCTGGCGCGCGAAGAGCGCGGGCTCTACCCCTGACCGGGCGCGCTGGCCTATGCTTGCCGGTTGATCGTTCTCCGCATTCGCTGCCATGCCGAACCCTTCCGCCTCCGCTGCCTCGGGCGCTGCACTGTCCTTCGACGTCAGCGACGCCGACTTCGAAACCGCCGTCATCGAGCGCTCGCTGCAGGTGCCGGTGCTGCTGGACTGCTGGGCGCCGTGGTGCGGCCCCTGCAAGAGCCTCAAGCCCGTTCTCGAGAAGCTGGTGCAGGACTACGGCGGCCAGTTCGTGCTCGCCAAGCTCAACAGCGACGAGTGCCCGGGGGTGGCGCAGGCGCTGCAGCTGCGCAGCATCCCGCACGTCTTCCTCATCAAGGGCGGCCAGCTCGTCGACCAGTTCACCGGCGCCCTGCCCGAGGGCCAGGTGCGCGCCTTCCTCGACAAGCACCTGAAGGCGCCGGCCGACCCGGTGGACGAGCTGCGCGAGCAGGCCGCCGCCGCACCCGACGCGGCGCTGGCCGAAGCCCTGCTGCGCCAGGCGCTGGCGATGAAGCCCGGCCACGTCGAGGCGACGCTGGACCTGGCCGAGCGCGTCATCGCGCGCGGCGCGCTGGACGACGCGCAGGCGCTGCTGGAGCGTGTGGCCGAAGGCGCGCGCAACGATCGCCACGCGGCGCTGGCCAAGCGCATCGCGCTGGCGCGCAACCGGCCGCAGGGCGACCCGGCGGCGCTCGAGGCGCGCATCGCCGCCGACGCCCGGGACTTCGAGGCGCGCTTCGCGCTGGCGGCGATCCGCGCCTACGAGGGCGACTTCGGCGCCGCCTTCGACCAGCTGCTCGAGGTCGTGCTGCGCGACAAGGGCGAGTGGCGCGAGAAGGCGCGGGTGCAACTCGTGGAATGGTTCGGGCTCTGCGGCGACGCCGAGGCCGTGAGTCGCGGCCGCCGCTACCTGGGCATGTACCTGAACTGAAGCAGGGCCCGACGGCGCGCGATGGAGACCTCCGAGGGCGAGCGCGCCGAGCGCGGAATCGACAAGATCGACGTGCGCATCCTGCGCGTGCTGCAGGCCGACGGGCGCATCAGCAACCTCAAGCTTGCCGAGGCCGTGCACCTCTCCCCCACCGCGGTGCTGGAGCGCGTCAAGCGCCTCACGCGCGAGGGCTACATCCTCGGTTACGAGGCGCGGCTGAACCCGGCGCGGCTGGGTGCGGGGCTGCTCGTCTTCGTCGAGGTGCTGCTGGACCGCACCGTGCACGACGTCATGGACAACTTCCGTGCCGCGGTGCAGGTGCGCCCGGAGATCCTCGAGGCGCATCTGGTGGCCGGCGGCTTCGACTACCTGCTGAAGACGCGCGTGGCCGACATGGCCGCCTACCGCCAGTTCATCGGCAACGTCATCTGGACGCTGCCGGGGGTGCGCGAGACGCGCACCTACGCGGTGATGGAAGAGGTCAAGCACACGACGCGGCTGCCGCTGTAGGCCGCTGCAGGCCGCTGCAGGCGGCGGCTCAGCGCGTGCCGAAGATCGCCGTGCCCACGCGCACGATCGTCGCCCCTTCGTGCACTGCCGCCTCGAGGTCGGTGCTCATGCCCATGGACAGCGTGTCGAGCGCGAGGCCCTGCTGCGCGTTGATCGCCTGCAGCAGCTCGCGCAGCGCGCGATGCGGCGCGCGTTGCGCCTGCGGGCCGGTTGCGGGCTCGGGAATGGCCATGAGGCCGCGCAGGCACACCTTCTCGCGCGGCAGCGTGGTCACCGCGGCCGCCAGGGCCGCGGCCTCGGCGACGGCGACGCCGCTCTTGCTCGCCTCGCCGCTCACGTTGACCTGCAGGCACAGCTGCAGCGGCGCCAGCCCGGCCGGGCGCTGCTCCGCCAGGCGCTCGGCGACCTTGAGCCGATCGACCGTGTGCACCCAGTCGAAGGTCTCGGCCACGGCGCGCGTCTTGTTGCTCTGCAAGGGGCCGATCAGGTGCCATTCGAGCCCGGTGCGCAGTTCGGCCAGTGCCTGGATCTTGGCGATCGCCTCCTGCACGTAGTTTTCGCCGAAGCGGCGCTGCCCGGCGGCGTGCGCCTGTCGCACGGCGTCTGCGCCGAAGGTCTTGCTCACCGCAAGCAGCGTGACGCTGTTCTCGTCGCGGCCCGCGGCCAGGCAGGCGCGCTCGATTCGCCCCTTCACTTCTTGCAGCCGGCTTCCGATGCTGCCCATAATCCTTCGAACCCTCCTGCGCATCCTCCGCGCGCCACATTGTCGACCGCGCGCGAGCGCCCCCCCGCCATGGCGATGGACATCACCCAGCTGCTGGCCTTTTCCGTCAAGAACAAGGCCTCGGACCTGCATTTGTCGGCCGGCCTGCCGCCGATGATCCGCGTGCACGGCGACGTGCGCCGCATCAACGTCGATCCGCTGGACCACAAGTCGGTGCACGACATGGTGTACGACATCATGAACGACGCCCAGCGCAAGCACTACGAAGACACGCTGGAGTGCGACTTCAGCTTCGAGATCCAGGGTCTGGCGCGCTTTCGCGTCAACGCCTTCAACCAGAACCGCGGCGCAGGGGCGGTCTTTCGCACCATCCCGAGCAAGATCCTCACGCTCGAGCAGCTGGCCGCGCCCAAGGTCTTCGCCGAGCTGGCGCTCAGGCCGCGCGGCCTGGTGCTGGTGACCGGCCCCACCGGCTCGGGCAAGAGCACGACGCTGGCGGCCATGGTCAACCACCTCAACGAGAACGAGTACGGCCACGTGCTCACCGTCGAGGACCCGATCGAGTTCGTGCACGAATCCAAGAAGTGCCTGGTCAACCAGCGCGAGGTCGGCCCGCACACGCTGTCCTTCGCCAACGCGCTGCGCAGCGCGCTGCGCGAGGACCCGGACGCCATCCTGGTGGGCGAGATGCGCGACCTGGAGACGATCCGCCTGGCGCTGACCGCGGCCGAGACCGGGCACCTGGTGTTCGGCACCCTGCACACGAGCAGCGCGGCCAAGACCATCGACCGCGTCGTCGATGTCTTCCCCGCGGCCGAGAAGGAGATGGTGCGCGCCATGCTCTCGGAATCGCTCGTGGCGGTGATCTCGCAGACCCTGTGCAAGCTCAAGGACGGCTCGGGGCGCGTCGCCGCGCACGAGATCATGATCGCCACCTCGGCCATCAAGAACCTCATCCGCGAGAACAAGATCGCGCAGATGTACAGCTCGATCCAGACCGGGCAGAGCCTGGGCATGCAGACGCTGGACCAGAACCTGGCCGACCTCGTGAGGCGCAACGTGATCTCGCCGGCCGAGGCGCGCGCCAAGGCCAAGATCCCCGAGAACTTCCCAGGGTGAGTGAACGATGGAACGCGACCAGGCCTCGAAGTTCGTCAACGACCTGCTGCGGCTGATGGTCAGCCGCAACGGCTCGGACCTCTTCCTCACCGCCGAATTCCCGCCGGCGATCAAGGTCGACGGCAAGATCACCAAGGTCAGCCCGCAGCCGCTCACCGGCCAGCACACGCTGCAGCTGGCGCGCTCGGTGATGAACGACAAGCAGGCCGCCGAGTTCGAGCGCACCAAGGAGTGCAACTTCGCGATCTCGCCCTCGGGCGTCGGGCGCTTTCGCGTCAACGCCTTCGTGCAGCAGGGCCACGTCGGCCTCGTCTTCCGCACGATCCCGCAGACGCTGCCGACCATCGACAGCCTGAACCTGCCGATCGTGCTCAAGGACGTGGCGATGACCAAGCGCGGCCTGGTCATCTTCGTCGGCGCCACGGGCTCGGGCAAGAGCACGTCGCTGGCGGCGATGGTCGACTGGCGCAACGAGCACTCGTATGGCCACATCATCACGATCGAGGACCCGGTGGAGTTCGTGCACCCGCACAAGAACTGCATCGTCACGCAGCGCGAGGTCGGCATCGACACCGACGGCTGGGAGATCGCGCTGAAGAACACGCTGCGCCAGGCGCCCGACGTGATCCTGATGGGCGAGATCCGCGACCGCGAGACGATGGAGCACGCGGTGGCCTTCGCCGAGACCGGCCATCTCTGCATGGCCACGCTGCACGCCAACAGCGCCAACCAGGCGCTGGACCGCATCATCAACTTCTTCCCCGAGGAGCGGCGCGCGCAGCTTCTGATGGACCTCTCGCTCAACCTCAAGGCCATGGTCTCGCAGCGCCTGCTGCCGCGCCAGGAGGGGCGCGGGCGCGTGGCGGCGGTGGAGATCATGCTCAACACGCCGTTGATCTCGGACCTCATCTTCAAGGGCGAGGTCGGCGAGATCAAGGAGCTCATGAAGCGCTCGGGCGAGCTCGGCATGCAGACCTTCGATCAGGCGCTCTTCGACCTCTACGAGGCCAACCTGGTGACGCTGGAGGACGCGCTGCGCAATGCCGACTCGGTCAACGACCTGCGCCTGCAGATCAAGCTCAAGAGCCAGCGCGCGCGCAACCCGGACCTCGCCGCCGGCACCGAACACCTCGAGATCGTCGGCGATCCGCAGGCCGAGATCGCCAAGCTGGCGCCGGCACGCCGCGCCACCGAAGCGCGCCCGCGCTGAAGCGGCCCGGCATTCGTGGCACCATGCGTGCCATGAGCATCGGCAGCAAGACCTACGAACCCGTTGCCGCGCACCGCGTGGCCTTCCTCGGCCTGGGCGTGATGGGCGCGCCGATGGCGGCGCACCTGGCGCGCGCCGGACACGCGGTGTGCGTCTACAACCGCACCGCGGTCAAGGCCGAGGCCTGGGTGCGTGAACATGGCGGGGGCCATGCGGCGACGCCGGCCCAGGCCGCCGCGGGCGCCGACTTCGTCTTCGCGTGCGTCGGCAACGACGACGACCTGCGCGCGGTCGTCCTGGGCGAGCAGGGCGCCTTCGCCGGCATGAAGTCCGGAGCGGTCTTCGTCGACCACACGACGGCCTCGGCCGCGGTGGCGCGCGAGCTGTACGCGCTGGCCGCCGAGCGTGGCCTGGGCTTCGTCGACGCGCCGGTCTCCGGCGGCCAGGCCGGCGCCGAGAACGGCGTGCTGACGGTGATGTGCGGCGGTGACGAACCGGCCTTCGAGGCCATGAAGCCGGTGGCGCTGGCCTACGGCCGCGCCGTGACCCGGGTCGGCGCGAGCGGCGCCGGGCAGCTCGCCAAGATGGTCAACCAGACCTGCATCGCCGGCCTGGTGCAAGGCCTGTCCGAGGCGATCGCCTTCGGCGAGCGTGCCGGGCTCGACATGAAGCTCGTCCTCGAGGTCATCGGCAAGGGCGCGGCGCAGAGCTGGCAGATGGACAACCGAGGCAAGACCATGGTCGAGGACCGCTTCGACTTCGGCTTCGCGGTGGACTGGATGCGCAAGGATCTGGGCCTGGTGCTCGACGAGGCGCGGCGCAACGGCGCGCGGCTGCCGGTGACGGCCCTCGTCGACCAGTTCTACGCCGACGTGCAGCGCCAGGGCGGCGGGCGCTGGGATACCAGCAGCCTCATCCGCCGGCTGAGGTAGCGCGGCCAGGCCCTGTTCGGGGCCCGAGGGCGTCTACGGCTTGGGTTGCATCGCCGCCAGCTCGGCCTCGGAGATGATCTCGAACACGCGCACCACCTTGCGCACGCCCTCCACCGTCCGCGCGACGTCGGCGAAGCGCGCCGCCTCGCGCTCGGTGACCCGGCCCATCAGGTAGACGACGCCGCGCTCGGTGACGACTTTGCCCGCCTGGGCCTGCAGGTCCTTGGCGTCGACGAACGAGGCCTTGACCTTGCTCGTGATGACGCTGTCGCTCGTGCGCGAACCGACCGTGCTGTTCTCGGTCACCGCCAGTTCGTTGACCACCGAGCGCACGGCGTCGATGCGGCTGAGATGCTGCTCGATCGTCTGGCGGTCGGCCTGGCTCGGCACTTCGCCCGTGATCAACATGACGCGGTTGTAGCTGGTGACGTTGACGTGCGCGGGCAATCCGAGCTCGCGCACGCGCATTCCCGCCTTGAGCTCGATCGCCTGGTCGTCGACCTGCGTGCCGGAACTGCGGCGGTCGAGCACCATCATCGTGCCTCCCACCATGGCGCCCCCCACGAGAAGCGGCGCGCATCCGGGCAGCATGGTCAGGGCGCCGGCGGCGGCGAGCGCGCATGCCGCCAGTCGCAGCGGCAACTTTTTCCGGTTCATTCGGGGTCTCCCATGAGCTGGGCCTCGACCGCGTCGATCAGCGCATGCAGCACCAGCAACTGGCTCTCGAGCACGCGGCTCGTGCGCTCGTGCGGCACGGTGATGGAAAGGTCGGTCTCGGCCAGGGTTTCACGAAGGCCGTCGCTGCTGCTTCCCAGGACCAGCACGACGGTCATGTCCTTGCCCTGCGCGGCGCGCACCGTCGCCATGCAGGCGTCGAGTTCACCGCCCGCGGCATCGACGAGCAGCAGCAGGTCGCCCGGCAGGCCCAGCGCCTGCACGCTGCGGGGCTCGGGCCGGATGGCGATCGCCGCCAGCGGCGGACGTTCGCGCTCGAAGCCGCCGACCAGCAGGGCCGCGGTGTGCCGCGCCAGTTCACCGGCGGCGCCGGTGCCGCACAGCAGCAGCTTGCTGCCGGCGGTGAGGGCATCGACGACGGCACCCGCCGCCAGCGCGATCGGGCGCGCGAGCGACTCCGCGGTCTGGTACTGCAGGTCCGCGCCCTCGAAGAACTGCTGCTGGATGCGCTGCTCGAGCATGAAGGCCGATGATAGGCGAGCGGCTGCCGCCGGTAGCCGCCCGGTGGGGCACCCGCAGCGCCGCCGCGGGGCGTTCAGCCGTCGTCGAAGGCGGCACGGATCCACTCGATGCGCGCGCCGTCGATGGCGACGACGTCGAAGCGGCACGGCGGCAGCGTCGGCAGGCGCAGCAGGTAGTGACGCGCGGCCAGGCAGAGCCGTGCGCGCTTGGTGGCGCCGACGCTCGCCGCAGCGCCACCTTTCGCCGGGCTGCTGCGGCTGCGCACTTCGACGAAGACCAGTGTGCCGTCGCGGTCGCGCAGCACGAGGTCGATCTCGCCGCCGCGCGCCGAGGGGCCGCGGGCGACTCGATAATTGCGCTCCACCAACCGCAGGCCGTGCTGCTGCAGATGGGCCAGGGCACGCGCCTCGGCCGCCGCGCCGCGCGCGCTGCCGAACCGAGCACTCCCCTTGTCGAGCATCGATGCCTCCCTGCTGCGCGCAGCCGCCGACGCGCTGGCCGGTGCGCAGCGACACCCCGGCGCCTGCCTCTACCTGGTGGCCACGCCGATCGGCAACCGCGCCGACATCACGCTGCGCGCCTTGCACGTGCTGGCGCGCGTCGACGCCGTGGCCTGCGAGGATACGCGCGTCAGCGCGCAGCTGCTGGCCTACTACGGGATCGAGAAGCCGCTGCTGGCGCTGCACGCGCACAACGAGAACGAAGCCGCTGCGATCGTGATCGAGCGCCTTGCGCAGGGGCAGGCGCTGGCCTTCGTCAGCGACGCGGGAACGCCCGCCGTCAGCGACCCCGGCGCGCGCCTGGTGGCGGCGGTCACGGCCGCAGGGCATCGCGTCGTACCCCTGCCCGGCGCCAGCAGCGCGCTGGCAGCGCTCTGCGTGGCCGGCGACGTGCACGCCCAGGGTTTCGTCTGCCACGGCTTCCTGCCCGCCAAGGGCGCGGCGCGCGCGCAGACGCTGCAGGCCCTGGTGATGGAGGGCGATGCGCAGACGCGTTCGCAGATCCTCTTCGAGGCGCCGCATCGCATCGCCGCGCTGCTGGCCGAGCTGGCCGCCCTCGCGCCCACGCGCACGCTCACGGTGGCGCGCGAGCTCAGCAAGCAGTTCGAGGAAGTCGCCACCCTGCCCGCCGCGCAGGCGCCGGCCTGGCTGGCGGCCAGGCCGCAACGCCAGCGCGGCGAGTTCGTGCTCGTGCTGCATGCCGCGCCGCCTTCCGGCGCCGGCGCCGAAGAGGAGGAAGCGCTGCCCGCTGCCGCTGCGCACGCGCTGCAGGTGCTGCTGCGCGAACTGCCGCTCAAGCAGGCCGTGGCGCTGGCCGCCGAGATCAGCGGCGCCGCGCGCAAGGCCTTGTACCGCGAGGCGCTGCGCACGCGTGCCGACCAGGCTCAACCGGACACGCCGGCCGCTGGCGCGCGACGCTGCTGAGCGTCGTGCTTTTGCCGATGGATGGCGCGGCTGGCGCGGTCCTGCAGGCGATGCAGCCGCTTGCGCTCGGCGCGCGTGACGCGGCCGTCGGCCTTGGCGTGGGCCTCGGCATGCGCGATGTGCCGCTGCTGCGCTTGCAGGCCACGCTGCTCGGCGCGCGTCAAGGCGCCCGAAGCCGCGCCCTGCGCGATGCGCGCCTGCTGCTGGTCCTGGCGGGCGTCGACGACGGGTGTCGCCGGCGCTGCGAAAGCGCTTGCGCCGGCCGCCGCGAGCGCGGCGATGACAAGGGTCTGACTCAGCTTGGGCATGGTGTACCTCACGTGGTCTGGAGTTGCGATGCCGTGCTTCAACGGCCGCGGGCGCAGCGCCGTGGACGCGCGCGTGCGTCGAACACGTAAAGATCGGTGAAGCCCTCGCGCGCAGGCGTCGAACACGCCGGCGGCACGGCAGCGCGGCGCGGGTCAGCTGCCTAGAATCTCCGGCCTGTTTCGTTCGCTTGCAAGGCCGCCCATGATCAGCCGTGAACCCACTCTCGAGCGTCTGGCGGTCGCGCAGGCGTTGATGCTGGAGCCTTTCGGGCTGGACGAGGCGGTGCTGGCGCGCGCGCTGGCCTGCATCGGCGAGCACCGCGTCGACGATGCCGACCTCTTCTTCGAGACCACGCGCCACGAAGGCTGGAGCCTGGAAGAGGGCATCGTGAAGAGCGGCAGCTTCAGCATCGACCAGGGCGTGGGCGTGCGCGCCGTGGCCGGCGAGCGCACCGCCTTCGCCTACAGCGACGATCTTTCCGAGGCCAGCCTGATGGACGCGGCGCGCACCGTGCGCAGCATCGCCGCGGCCGGCCAGCAGCGCCGCGTGCGCGTGCGCGGTGCGCGCGGCAAGCTGGCGTCCAGTCGTCTGCTCTACCCGGCGCTGGACCCCATCGCCACGCTGGACAGTGCGCGCAAGGTGGCGCTGCTGGAGAAGGTCGAGCGCCTGGCGCGCGCCAAGGATCCGCGCATCGTGCAGGTGATGGCCGGTCTCGCCGCCGAGTACGACGTCGTGCTGGTGGCGCGCGCGGACGGCACGCGCGCGGCCGACGTGCGTCCGCTCGTGCGCCTGAGCGTGACCGTCATCGCCGAGCAGGGCGGGCGGCGCGAGGTCGGCAGCGGCGGCGGCGGCGGGCGCTGCGGGCTGGAGCACTTCAGCGACGAGGTCGTCGCCGGCTACGTCGCCCAGGCCACCGAGGCGGCGCTGACCAACCTCGACAGCCGCCCCGCGCCGGCCGGCGAGATGGCGGTGGTGCTGGGCCCGGGCTGGCCCGGCGTGCTGCTGCACGAGGCCGTCGGCCACGGCCTGGAGGGCGACTTCAACCGCCGCGGCAGCAGCACCTTCGCCGGACGCATCGGCCAGCGCGTGGCGGCCAAGGGCGTGACGGTGCTCGACGACGGCACGCTGCCCGGCCGGCGCGGCTCGCTCAACGTCGACGACGAGGGCCACGTCACGCAGCGCAACGTGCTCATCGAGGACGGCATCCTGCGCGGCTACTTGCAGGACAGCCTGAACGCGCGCCTGATGGGCGTGCGGCCCACGGGCAACGCGCGCCGCGAGAGCTATGCGCACGTGCCCATGCCGCGCATGACCAACACCTACATGCTGGGCGGGCAGACGCCGCCCGCGGAGATCGTCGAAAGCCTCGAGCGCGGGCTTTACGCCACCAACTTCGGCGGCGGCCAGGTCGACATCACCAGCGGCAAGTTCGTGTTCTCGGCGAGCCAGGCCTTCTGGGTCGAGAAGGGGAAGATCCAGTACCCGGTGAAGGGCGCGACGATCATCGGCAATGGGCCCGACGCGCTCACGCGCGTGAGCCTGATCGGCAGCGACTTGCGGCTCGACAGCGGCGTAGGCATGTGCGGCAAGGAAGGCCAGAGCGTTCCGGTCGGCGTCGGCCAGCCGACGCTGCGCATCGACCGGCTGACCGTCGGGGGGACGGCTTGAGCCCTGCGGGCGTCGGCCTGGCCGACATCCAAGCCGCCGCCGCACGCCTGCAAGGCCAGGTGCTGCGCACGCCCTGCGTGGAGTCGCGCACGCTCTCGGAAATCGTCGGCGCGCGCCTGTTCCTGAAGTTCGAGAACCTTCAGTTCACGGCCTCGTTCAAGGAGCGCGGCGCGCTCAACAAGCTGCTGGCGCTGGTGGCCGCGCGCGATGCCGGCGAGCTCGAGCTGCGCGGCGTCATCGCCGCCTCGGCCGGCAATCACGCGCAAGGGGTGGCGCACCACGCGCAGCGCCTGGGACTGCACGCGGTGATCGTGATGCCGCAGTCCACCCCAGGCGTGAAGATCGAGCGCACGCGCGGCTTCGGCGCCGAGGTGCTGCTGCACGGCCAGACCTTCGACGAGGCCTTCGCGCACGCGCAGCGCCTGGCCAAGGAGCAGGGGCTCACCTTCGTCCATCCCTTCGACGACCCGCTGGTGATCGCCGGCCAGGGCACGATCGGCCTGGAGATGCTGCAGGAGCAGCCGGCCATCGACACCCTGGTGGTGGCCGTCGGCGGCGGCGGCATGATCGCCGGCGTGGCCACGGCCGCGCGCGCGCTGCGCCCGCAGCTGCGCATCGTCGGCGTGCAGGCCGAGCGCTTCCCGGCGATGGTGAACGCGATCCAGGGCACGCAGCACGCGCAGGGCGCGAGCACGATCGCCGAGGGCATCGCCGTCGGTCGGCCCGGAACGCTCACGCGCGCCATCGTCGCGCGTTGCGTGGACGAACTGCTGCTCGTCGACGAAGGCGAGCTCGAGCACGCGGTGCTGATGCTGCTGGAGATCGAGAAGACCGTGGTCGAGGGCGCGGGCGCGGCGGGCCTGGCGGCGCTGCTGCAGCACCGCGAGCGTTTCGCGGGGCGCGAGGTCGGGCTGATCCTCGGCGGCGGCAACATCGAGCCGCTGCTGCTGGCGGCCATCATCGAGCGTGGCATGGTCCGCGCAGGGCGTCTGGCGCGCATCCGCGTCGGCGCGCGCGACCTGCCGGGGATGCTGGCCCAGATCTCGTCCATCGTCGCCGACGCCGGAGCCAATATCGACGAAGTGCACCACCAGCGCGCCTTCTCCTCGCTGGCTGCGCAAGGCGTCGAAATCGAGCTCGTGCTGCAGACGCGCAATCCGGAGCACGTGGCGCAAGTGGTGCAGCGCCTGCAGGCGCACGGCCTGCAGGCATCGATCTACTGACCGCGGTCGCGTGCCCGGCCGCTGTCTGCGGCGGCGACGTGCTACATTTCGCTCCCATGCGTCACCCGAGCTTCTTCTTTGCGTACTTTTGGATCTTGCCCCGACCGGCGGCTGGAGAGGCCTGAACGCACGCGAAACGCAAGCAGCGCAAACCCCCCTCGAACCGCCGGCAGCCCCGGCGGTTTTTCGTTGCCCGCCCCATTCAGAAAGCCCCGAAAATGAGCCCCAGAGCCTCCTCCGGCAGCATTGCCACGGCAGAGACGCGCCTGGCGTCGTCCGAGAAGACGAGCCAGACCGACGACCAGCGCATCCGCGACATCACGCCGCTGCCGCCGCCCGAGCACCTGATCCGCTTCTTCCCGATCGCCGGCACGCGTGTGGAGACGCTGGTGAGCGAGGCGCGGCGAACGGTGCGGCGCATCATGCAGGGCGAGGACGACCGGCTGCTGGTCATCATCGGGCCGTGCTCGATCCATAACCCCGAGGCGGCGCTGGAGTATGCGCGTCGCCTGGTGGGCGAGCGCAGGCGGCATGCCGACGATCTCGAGATCGTCATGCGCGTGTACTTCGAGAAGCCGCGCACCACGGTGGGCTGGAAGGGGCTGATCAACGACCCCTACCTCGACGAGAGCTACCGCATCGACGAGGGCTTGCGCATCGCGCGCCAGCTGCTGGTCGACATCAACCGCCTCGGCGTTCCCGCGGGCAGCGAGTTCCTCGACGTCATCAGTCCGCAGTACATCGGCGACCTCATCACCTGGGGCGCGATCGGTGCGCGCACGACCGAGAGCCAGGTGCATCGCGAGCTCGCCTCGGGCCTGTCGGCGCCGGTGGGCTTCAAGAACGGAACCGACGGCAACCTGCGCATCGCCTGCGACGCCATCCAGGCCGCGGCCAAGCCGCACCACTTCCTCTCGGTGCACAAGAACGGCCAGGTGGCGATCGTGCAGACCAAGGGCAACAAGGACTGCCACGCCATCCTGCGCGGCGGCAAGACGCCCAACTACGATGCCGAGAGCGTCGCCGCCGCCTGCAAGGAGATGGAGGCCGCGAAGCTGCCTTGCCGGTTGATGATCGATGCCAGCCACGCCAACAGCAGCAAGCAGCACCAGCGCCAGGTCGAGGTCGTGCGCGACATCGGTGCGCAGCTCGGCGCCGGCAGCTGCAGCATCTTCGGCGTCATGATCGAGAGCCACATCGTGGCTGGGGCGCAGAAGTTCACGCCCGGCAAGGACGATCCGGCGGCACTCGTCTATGGACAAAGCATCACCGACGCCTGCCTCGGCTGGGACGACTCGGTGCAGGCGCTGCAGATCCTGGCCGCCGCGGTGCGCGCGCGGCGGCGTCACGCGGCCTGAGCGCGGCCTGAGCGCGGCCTGCCGGCGCGTCTCAGCCGCCCTGGCGCGACAGACGCTCGCTCTTCCAGTAGACGTCGTCTCCGGCCAGCCCGTCGAGGTTGGCGCGGTTGAGCACGCGTGCGAGCACGAACATCAGGTCCGAGAGCCGGTTCAGGTAGTGGCGCAGGCTGGCGTTCACCTCCTGCTGTGCCTGCAGCGCGACGAGGGAACGCTCGGCGCGGCGGGCGATGGTGCGGCTCATGTGCGCCAGCGCCGCGCTGCGCGTGCCGCCGGGCAGGATGAACTCCGCCAGCCGCGGCAGGCCGGCGTTGTAGTGCTTCAAGGCCTCGTCCAGGCGCAACACCGCGTCTTCCTTCAGCAGGCTGTAACCGGGAACGGCGAGTTCGCCGCCGAGGTTGAAGAGATCCTGCTGGATGGTGAGCAGCAGCTCGCGCACCGCGTCGGGCAGCGGCTCGCAGAGGATCACCCCCAGGCTGGAGTTCAGTTCGTCGACCTCGCCGATGGTGGCGATGCGCAAGTCGTCCTTGCGCACTCGTGAACCGTCGCCCAGGCCGGTGGTGCCGTCGTCGCCGGTGCGCGTGGCGATCTGCGAAAGTCGGTTGCCCATGCGCCGGCATCGTAGCAGGGCAAGCCCCCGCGCTGCACGCGCGGGACACGCTACCTACAATGAAACGCGGCTCCTGGCCGGCTCTTCGCCGCGCCTGTCGCCAGCCTGCTCGTCAACCCGCTTGGCCGCGAAGGCCGGAGGCCCCATGAACGCACCGGATCCGCACCCGATCGTCCAGGCCATGCGCCCTGTCCCGTCGGCGATGCTCGACGCGCTGCGAGCGCGCTTCGGCGAGCGCTGCTCGACGGCGCAGGCGGTGCGCGAGCAGCACGGGCGCGACGAGTCCGTCTACCCCATGATGCCGCCCGAGGTGGTCGTCTTCTGCGAGAGCACCGATGACGTGGCGGCGGTCGTGAAGCTGGCCGACCTGCACGAGGTGCCGGTGATTCCCTTTGGGGTGGGCAGCTCGGTCGAGGGCCATCTGCTGGCCATCCAGGGCGGGGTCTCGATCGACCTCTCGCGCATGGACAAGGTGCTTGCGGTTCACCCGGAGGATCTGACGGTGACGGTGCAGCCGGGCGTCACGCGCGAGCAGCTCAACCGCGAGATCCGCGACACGGGGCTCTTCTTTCCCATCGACCCCGGCGCCAACGCCTCCATCGGCGGCATGAGCGCCACGCGCGCCAGCGGCACCAATGCCGTGCGCTACGGCACCATGCGCGAGAACGTGCTGGCGCTGCAGGTGGTGACCGCAAGCGGCGACATCATCCGCACCGGCACGCGCGCCAAGAAGAGCTCGGCCGGCTACGACCTCACGCGGCTCTACGTCGGCAGCGAGGGGACGCTGGGCGTGATGACCGAGATCACGCTCAAGCTCTACCCGCTTCCCGAGGCGGTGAGCGCGGCGATCTGCCAGTTCCCCAGCGTGGATGCCGCCGTGCGCGCCACCATCCAGATCATCCAGATGGGCGTGCCGATCGCGCGCTGCGAGCTGCTGGACGCCAACGCCGTGCGTGCCGTCAACAAGCATGACAAGCTGAATCTGCAGGAAAGCCCGATGCTGCTGATGGAGTTCCACGGCAGCGAGTCCGGCGTGAAGGAGCAGGCAGAGACGGTGCAGGAGATCGCCAAGGAGTTCGGAGGCACCGATTTCCAGTGGGCGACCACGCCCGAGGAGCGCACCAGGCTGTGGACGGCGCGCCACCACGCCTACTTCGCCGCCGTGCAGACGCGTCCGGGCTGCCGCTGCCAGGCCGGCGACGTGTGCGTGCCGATCTCGCGTCTGGCCGAGTGCATCGATGCCGCGATGTCCGACTCGGAGGCGCATGGCGTGCCCTACTGGATCGTCGGCCACGTCGGCGACGGCAACTTCCACTTGAGCTGGCTGCTGGACCCTAACGACGCCGCCGAGGCGCAGCGCGTCGAGGAGCTGAACGTGCGCATGGTGCAGCGCGCGCAGCAGATGGAAGGCACCTGCACCGGCGAGCACGGCGTGGGCCTGCACAAGATGCCCTACCTGCTCGGCGAGCACGGCGAAGGCGCGATGGCGGTGATGCGCAGCCTCAAGCGCGCCCTGGACCCGAAGAACATCATGAACCCGGGGAAGATGCTGGCGCTCTAGGCGGCCGAGCCAAGCCAGGCACCGTGCCTCGTGCCTCGCGCTTGGCACGCGTTGCCTCTTGCGGCGCGGCCAGATCGCGGTAGTCCGCGAAGCCGTCAGTCCGGCGGACTGGTGCCCTCACTCCGGCGGCCTGACGCTCCACTGGCGGGTGGTTTCGCCTTTGGCGTTGACGCTCTCGAGCTGCACGGCGAAGCCCCAGAGCCGGGCGACGTGCTTGATGACCTCCTCGGCCGAGTCGTGCAGCGGGCGCTCGTTGTGCTGGAAGTGGCGCAGGGTCAGTGAGCGGTCGCCGCGCAGGTTGACGTTCCAGACCTGGATGTCGGGCTCGCGCGACCCCAGGTCGTACTGGCGCGACAAGGCCTCGCGCAGGCGGCGGTAGCCGGCTTCGTCGTGGATGGCGGCGACCTCGAGTTCGCTCTCGTGCTCGTCGTCGCGGATGGCGAAGAGGCGCATCTCGCGCATCAGCCTGGGGCTGAGGTACTGGCCGACGAAGCTCTCGTCCTTGTAGTTGCGCATCGCGTGGTCCAGCGCCGGCAGCCAGGGCGTGCCGGCGATCTCGGGGAACCACTCGCGGTCCTCGTCGGTGGGCTGCTCGCAGATGCGCTTGATGTCGGTGTACATCGCAAAGCCCAGCGCGTAGGGGTTGATCCCGCTGTATGCCGGGTGTCCGACCGGCGGCTGCGCGATCACGTTGGTGTGCGACTTCAGCCACTCGATCATCACGCCGTCGGTGAGGTAGCCGTCGTCGTACATCTGGTTGAGCAGCCGGTGGTGCCAGAAGGTGGCCCAGCCTTCGTTCATCACCTGCGTCTGGCGCTGCGGGTAGAAGTACTGCGCGATCTTGCGCACGATGCGCACGATCTCGCGCTGCCAGGATTCGAGCAGCGGCGCGTTCTTCTCGATGAAGTAGAGCAGGTTCTCCTGCGGCTCCGCGGGGAAGCGCTTGACATCGTGGCTCTCCGCATCGCGGTCGCCGCGACGGGGCAGCGTGCGCCAGAGGTCGTTGACCTGCTGCTGCGCGTATTCCTCGCGCTCCTTGCGCTCGGAGAGTTCCTGCGCGAGCGACTTGCGCGACGGGCGGCGGTAGCGGTCGACGCCGTGGTGCGCGAGCGCGTGGCAGCTGTCGAGGAAGAGCTCGACGGCGTCGATGCCGTGCTTGTCCTCGCACTGGCGCACGTAGTTCTTCGCGTAGACGAGGTAGTCGATGATCGACGCCGCGTCGGTCCACATGCGAAAGAGGTAGTTGCCCTTGAAGAAGCTGTTGTGGCCGTAGGCGGCGTGGGCGATGACCAGCGCCTGCATGGCCATCGTGTTCTCCTCCATCAGGTAGCTGATGCAGGGGTTGGAGTTGATGACGATCTCGTAGGCCAGGCCCATCGCGCCGCGCTTGTAGTTCTTCTCGG
>JAIXKR010000110.1 GCA_026932235.1 Burkholderiales bacterium | reverse complement strand
GTTCTGGATCGCCGACTCCCCCTATTACGACAACTCCGGCGGCGTCTCGCTCAGCGTCGCCGCCGTGCCCGAACCGGAAACCTGGGCGCTGATGCTCGCCGGCCTCGGCCTGCTCGGCTTCGCGGCGCGGCGCAGGATCTGAGGCCGGCGCGGCCAGGACTCGCAAACAGGATAAGGAGGCCGCACATGACCTTCAGGCGAACGCTCGGTGGTTTCCTCGCGGCAGCGTGCTGCCTGCTGCTCGGCGCCGGCGCGCAGGCCGCGCCGCTATTCAGCGACAACTTCAACGACGGCGACGCGGCCGGCTGGAGCTTCTATGGTCTCAACCCCGGCAACTGGTCGGTGTCGGGGGGCGTCCTGCAGCATGGCGGCGGCTACACGGGGCAGCCCGCCTATGCGCTGATCGACGGCGTCACGACGCCAACCCATTTCTCGCTTGAGGCCGACGTTCGCGTCGCGTCGAGCATCCATGGCGCCGACTGGGGACATGTCGGTCTGATCTGGGGTGTCAACACGATCACGGGGGATTTCAATACCAGCTATCTGCGCACGCATTCGGATCACGTGACAAGCTGGAGCAGGCCTTACTCTCCCGGCGGCGAACGTTTTCTCGTCACGCCGGGCGCGACCAACGGCATGGTCTACCACCTCGCCGTCGACGTTAACTACTTGGCCCAGCAAATGACGGTGTCGATGGGCGGCTGGTCTACGACGTTCAGCGGGGCGGACTTCGCCCTGCTCAACCAGAACGCGGGCGGCGGCATCGGCCTGATCTCCTGGTCGGACAACGTCACCTATGACAACGTGGTGCTCACCGCGCTGCCGGTGCCCGAGCCGGAGACCTGGGCGTTGCTGTTCGCCGGCCTCGGCCTGATCGGCTTCGCGGTGAGGCGGCGGGTCTGAGCACACCTTGGTTATGACAACGAAGGGAGGGGCGGGTATGAACAAGAGAACAAAGGCCAAAAGGCCTGGTTGCGGGCGGTTGCAATCGCTTCGTGTCTATGCCGTGGGGCTCGTCTGCCTGGCCTTCGGCCAGGGGCCGGCATCGGCGGCGGATCTGGTCGATTTCACTTTCGGCAGCGGAACCGGAACCAATGTGGCCCAGAGCGTGGCGGGACACTTGCACGTGACTCCGGCGGTGGGTCTTGACCGGTTTGGCAACCCGGCGCCGTACGGCTTTTCGGATCTGGGCGGCGGCAACATGGCCCTGGTGATGAACCGGAGCGGCGGAGGCTACCTGGTTAACTTCACCCTCACCGCCGATCCCGGCTACACCTTCCAGGTCACGGGCGCGCTCTTTTCATTTGGTGCGTCGGGCACTGCCGGTGCGAATTACCATGTGGGCGCCTGGCCCAATGACGCGCCGCTTTCGGCCGAGAGTGTCTGGTTTGATGTTTCCACGGGCGATGCTTCATTTCATGCGGCGTCTGGCGGGAGTTTTTGGCAAACCGGTACCTGGAGTTCTTTTGCCAGCCGTACGGACCTGCAGTCCCTCAAGGTTCAGGTTTTCGTCTCAGGCAATTCCGGCAACTACACCACGGTTTTTGATCGTATGTGGCTTGGCGGCAATGTGTTGGCCGTGCCCGAGCCCTCGGTCTATCTGATGCTGTTCGCTGGCCTCGGCCTGATCGGCTTTGCGGCGCGGCGGCGGGTCTGAACTTCGCCCCGGCCCAGGCCGGGGCCCGGTATCATCGGCGCGATGCGCCGATTTTTTTTGCTGTTCCCCCTCCTGGCCGCGCTGGCCGCGCCCGCGCGGGCCGAACCGCGGATTCTGCTGCCGCGCACGGGGCTGACGGCCGGCGAGCTGGCGCTCGTCATCAACGAATCCGACCCGCTCTCGCGCGAGATCGGCGCGTATTACGCGGCGGCGCGGCGCCTGCCGGCGGCGAACGTGATCCGCGTGCGCTTCGCGCCGGGGCGCGGCGCGCTCGCGCGCGAGGAATTCGAACGGCTGCGCGAGGAGATCGTCGCGGCGACGCCCGAGCACGTGCAGGCCTACGCGCTGGCGTGGGCGCAGCCCTGGCGCGCCGGCTGCATGTCGCTCACTTCGGCGCTGGCCTTCGGCTTCGACGAGCGCTTCTGCTCGCAGCATTGCGGCGCCACGGCGCCAAGCCCGTATTTCAATTCGCCGAGCCTGTATCCGGCGCGGGACCTGGGCCTGCGCCCGGCGATGCTGCTGGCGGCGGAAGACTTCGCCGGAGCGAAGGCGCTGATCGATCGCGGCGTGGCGGCCGACGGCAGCCACCCGGCGGGTCGCGCCTATCTCCTGCACACGCCGGACAAGGCGCGCAGCGTGCGCGCGGCGACCTTCGCGCAGACGGCGCAGGAGCTGGCGGGGGTGTTCCCGATCGAGGTGCTGGAGGCGTCCGACCTGCGCGATCGCCACGACGTGCTGTTCTATTTCACCGGCCTGGCGCAGGTCGGCGCGCTGGAGACGCTGACTTTCCTGCCGGGGGCGCTGGCCGATCACCTGACGTCGTTCGGCGGGCAGCTCACCGATTCGCGCCAGATGAGCAGCCTGCGCTGGCTGGAGGCGGGGGCGACGGCGAGCTACGGCACGGTGGTGGAGCCGTGCAACCATCCGCAGAAGTTTCCGCTGCCGGCGCTGGCGATGTTCTTCTACGCGGCGGGGGCGACGGCGATCGAGGCGTACTGGAAGAGCGTGGCCTGGCCGGGCGAAGGCGTGTTCGTCGGCGAGCCGCTGGCGCGGCCGTTCGCGCCGACGCTGCGCGCGCTGGGCGGCGGGCGCTATGTGCTGCGCCTGCATTCGCCGCGCGCGGGCCGGCTGCGGCTGGAGCGGGCGGATTCGCCGATGGGGCCGTTTCGCGTCGTCGGCGCCGGGCCGGCCGTCGTGCGCGGCGCCAACCTGGTGCGCTTCACCGTGCCGACGCAGCAGGCGGGCTACCTGCGCCTGAACTGGCCGTGAGGCGGCGCCGCGGCAGAATGCGCCGCGGAGACTGATTTTTGCGCGGCCGGAACGTCAGTCGCGGCGCGCGCCGAGC
>JAIXKR010000147.1 GCA_026932235.1 Burkholderiales bacterium | reverse complement strand
CCAGCGTGCTCTTGCCCGAGCCGCTGTGGCCGACGAGGCCGATCATCTCGCCGGGGCGGATGCTCAGCTCCAGCCCGCGCACGACGCTGCGGCTGCCGTAGCGAAAGCCGACGTTGCGCAGCGTGATGGCGCCGGCCGGGCGCGGCAGCGGCAGCGGCTCGGCCGGGTCGGGCACGTTGCTGTGGTGGTCGAGGATGTCGAAGATGCGCTTGGCGCCGGCGGCGGCCTTCTGCGTCACGCTGACGATGCGGCTCATCGAATCCAGCCGCGTGTAGAAGCGGCCGATGTAGGCGATGAAGGCGGTGAGCACGCCCACGGTGACGCGGCCGCGCGCGACCTGCCAGATGCCGAAGGCCCACACCACCAGCAAGCCCAGGTCGGTGAGCAGCGAGACGGTGGGCGAGAACAGGCTCCAGGTCTTGTTGAGGCGGTCGTTGACGGCCAGGTTCTGCCCGTTCGCAGCGCGAAAACGCGCCGCCTCGCGCGCCTCCTGCGCGAAGGCCTTGACGACGCGGATGCCGGGGATGGTGTCGGCGAGCACGTTGGTGACGTCGGCCCAGACGCGGTCGATCTTCTCGAAGCCGGTGCGCAGGCGGTCGCGCACGAGGTGGATCATCCAGGCGATGAAGGGCAGGGGGACGAGCGTCACCAGCGCCAGCTGGGCGTCGATGGAGAAGAGGACGGCCGCGGTCATGGCGATCATCAGCACGTCGGTGGCGAAGTCCAGCGCGTGCAACGAGAGGAAGACCGAGATGCGGTCGGTCTCGGAGCCGATGCGCGCCATCAGGTCGCCGGTGCGCTTGGCGCCGAAGTAGTCCAGGCTCAGCCCGAGCAGGTGCTCGAAGGCGGCCGTGCGCAGGTCGGCGGCGATGCGTTCGGACACCAGCGCCAGCAGCCAGGTGCGCGCCCAGCTCAGGCCCCAGGCGAGCAGCGCCGAGGCGAGCAGGCCGCCCAGCAGCAGCAGCACGTAGCCGGGCTCGATGCGCTGCCCGCCCTGGAAGGGGATCAGCACCCGGTCCATGAGCGGAATCGTCAGGTAGGGCGGCACCAGTGTGGCCGCGGTGCCGGCCAGCGTGAGCAGGAAGCCGAGCACGAGCTGGCGCCGGTAGGGACGCGCAAAGTGCAGCAGGCGCAGCAGCACCCAGGTCGAGGGCGGCCCCGGCGGCTGTGCGCCGGGGAGCTCGTCCGCGCCTGCGTCCTCGTGCGCGGGCGCCTGGCCGGCCAGCCGCGCCTGCTGGCGCGCAAAGGCCGCCACCAGTCTGCGCACCTGCGGCTCGACGGCGAGCGTGTAGTGCCACTGCGCCAGACGCTGCCGCTCGTCGACCAGCTCCAGCGTGCCCACGCCGCCGTGCTCGCCCTGGCGCAGGCGTAGCTGCGGCGCCAACGTCCAGGCCTTCCAGCCCGAAGCGGGCGTGCGCGCCCAGAGGCTGCGCTCGCTCAGCGCAAGCTCGCCCGCGGCGAAGGACAATCCGGCATCCAGGTCAACCGCCGCGAGCGCCAGCACGTTCTCGCCGGCAGCGAGCTCCGCGTGCAGTTCGGCAGCTGCGTGTCGCCCCAGCGCTTCGGGTGGGGCGGCCGCGTCGTCGGGATTGGACATGGCATTCGAGGTCGGCCGCCACATGGGGCGGCGAGATTTTGGCCCAAGCAACACCCGTCGGCATTCACCGCCCCGCCTCCATGGACCGGATCCCCGATATCCAACTGCTGCGCATCAACTACCTGCGCGGCCCCAACCTCTGGACCTACCGTTCGGCGCTCGAGACCTGGCTCGACCTGGGCGTGCTGGAGGATCTGCCGACCAACCGCCTGCCGGGCCTCACCGAGCGCCTGTGCGCCTGGCTGCCGGCGCTGGCCGAGCACCACTGCGGCGTCGGCGAGCGCGGCGGCTTCCTGCAGCGGCTGCAGGAAGGCACCTGGTGCGGCCACGTGCTCGAGCACGTGGTGATCGAGCTGCTGAACCTCGCCGGCATGCCCACGGGCTTTGGCCAGACGCGCAGCACGAGCCGGCGCGGCGTCTACCGCATGGTCTTTCGCGCCCGCGACGAGCAGGTGGCGCGCACCGCGCTGGCGCAAGGGCACCGCCTGCTGATGTGCGCCATCCACGACGAGACCTTCGACGTCGGCGCCGCGGTGGCGGCGGTGCGCGAGAAGCTCGACCAGTGCTACCTGGGGCCGAGCACGGCGGCCATCGTCGCCGCCGCCTCCGACCGCCGCATCCCGCACCTGCGCCTCAACGACGGCAACCTGGTGCAGCTCGGCCACGGCAAGCGCCAGCGCCGCATCTGGACCGCCGAGACCGAGCTCACCGGCGCCATCGCCGAAGGCATCGCCGGCGACAAGGACCTCACCAAGCGCCTGCTGGCCGAGGTCGGCGTGCCGGTACCCGAGGGCGAGGTCGTCGAGCGCGTCGAGGACGCCTGGGCGGCGGCGCAGTCGATCGGGCTGCCGGTGGTGGTGAAGCCGCGCGACGGCAACCACGGCCGCGGCGTCACGCTCGACCTGCGCACGCAAGCCGAGGTCGAGGCGGCGTGGACGCTGGCGCGCCGCCACGGGCGCGAGGTGGTCGTCGAGCGCTGCGTGCAGGGGCAGGAGCATCGGCTGCTCGTCGTCGGCGGCGAGGTCGTGGCCGCGGCGCGCGGCGATGCCGCCTGGATCACCGGCGACGGCCGCCGCAGCGTGCGCGAGCTCATCGACGCCCAGCTCAACAGCGACCCGCGGCGCGGCACGAGCGAGGATCACCCGCTCAACCGCATCGTCATCGAGGAGGACGACGTCGTGCAGGCCGACCTGCGGCGCATGGGCCTGGACGCGCGGAGCGTGCCGGCAGCCGGGCAGCGCGTGCTCATCCAGCGCAACGGCAACGTCGCCATCGACTGCACCGACGAGGTCCATCCCGAAGTCGCCTACCAGGTCGCGCTGGCCGCGCGCACGGTGGGCCTGGACATCGCCGGCATCGACCTCGTGGCCGAGGACATCGGCCGCCCGCTGCACGAGCAGGGCGCCGCCGTCATCGAGGTCAACGCCGGCCCGGGCCTGCTCATGCACCTGCGCCCGGCCGAGGGCAAGCCGCGCCCGGTGGGCCGCGCCATCGTCGACCACCTCTTTCCCGACACCGAGGACCACGGGCGCATCGCCATCGTCGGCATCGCCGGCTCGCGCGACAGCGCCCGCATCGCGCGCCTGGTGTCCTGGATCACGCAGCTCAGCGGGCGCCAGGTCGGCCTGGCCTGCCGCGACGGCCTCTTCCTCGGGAGGCGGCGCGTGCAGGCCGGAGACTGCACGGACTGGGCGTCGGGCCAGCGACTGCTCGTCAACCGCGGCGTCGAGGCCGCGGTGTTCGAGAACGACGCCGCGGCCATGCTGCGCGACGGCCTGCCCTACGACCGCTGCACGGTCGGCGTGGTCACCGATCTGGACCTGTCGCCCGCGCTCGCCGAGCACGACGTGCACGATGCCGACGATCTGCTCAAGGTGATGCGCACGCAGGTCGACGTCGTGCTCGCCGAGGGCGTGGCCGTGCTGCACGCCGCCGACCCGCGCATCGCCGGCCTGGCCGCGCTCTGCGACGGCAGCGTGCTGCTCTACGCCGTCGACGGCAGCACGCCCGAGCTCGTGCGCCACTGCGCCGCGGGCGGGCGCGCGGTGTTCATGAGCGCCGAGGGCTGCGTGCTCGCCGAAGGGGCCAGTCGCACGCTCGTGCCGCGTCTGCCGCCCGACGCGCCCATGCTGCAGGCGCTGCCGCGCCAGACCCTGCTGGCGGCGGTGGCCGCGGTCTGGGCGCTGGGCATCGAGATCGACCTCATCGCCGTCGGCGTGCAGACCTTCGAAGCCGCGCCGCAGGCCGCAGCCGCCGCGGCGCCGGCGCACGCCTTGCCCGAATCCCGAAAGACGCCCTGATGGAACTGCAGCGCATCCGCGCCCTGCGCGGCCCCAACCTCTGGACCCGCGAGACGGCGATCGAGGTCATCGTCCACTGCACGCCGCAGGAACTGGACATCGACGGCCTCACCGGCTTCGAGAGCCGTCTGCGCGCGCTCTACCCCGGCATCGGCGAGCGCTGGCCGCTGGAGACCGAGAAGCTCAACCTGGCGCAGGTGCTGCAGGTGGCGGCGCTCTCGCTGCAGACGCAGGCCGGCTGCGCGGTGAGCTTCAGCCGCACCGCGCCCACCGTCGAGCCCGGCGTGTTCCAGGTGGTCGTCGAGTACAGCCAGGAGAAGGTCGGGCGGCTGGCGCTGGCGCAGGCGCAGGCGCTGCTGGAGGCGGCCGTCGCCGGCCGTCCCTACGACGCCGCAGCGGCCGTGGCCGAGCTGCGCGAGCTCGACGAGGACCTGCGCCTGGGGCCCTCGACCGGCGCCATCGTCGCCGCGGCGCTGGCGCGCGGCATCCCCTACCGGCGCCTGACCGACGGCAGCCTCGTGCAGTTCGGCTGGGGCGCCAGGCAGCGCCGCATCCAGGCCGCCGAGATCGACAGCACGAGCGCGGTCGCCGAGGCCATCGCGCAGGACAAGGAGCTGACGAAGACGCTGCTGCAGGCCGCGGGCGTGCCCGTGCCCAGCGGCCGCCCCGTCGCCGACGTCGAGGACGCCTGGGCGGCCGCGCAGCGCATCGGCCTGCCCGTGGTGGTGAAGCCGCAGCACGGCAACCAGGGCAAGGGCGTGACGGTGAACGTGGTCGCGCGCGACCAGCTCGAAGCCGCGTACCAGGCGGCGGCCGAGTACGGCGCGGTGATGGTCGAGAAGTACCTGAGCGGCGGCGACTACCGCCTGCTCGTCGTCGGCAACCGGCTCGTCGCCGCAGCGCGGCGCGATCCGCCCATCGTCATCGGCGACGGCCAGGCCACGGTGCGCGAACTGGTCGCGCGCGTCAACGCCGACCCCCGCCGCGGCGAGGGGCACGCCAGCCCGTTGACCAAGATCCGCCTGGACGACATCGCCATCGAGCGCCTGCGCGTGCAAGGCCTGACGCCGGAGGCCGTGCCCGCCGTCGGGCAGAGCGTGCTGCTGCGCAACAACGCCAACCTGAGCACCGGCGGCATCGCCACCGACGTCACCGACGACGTGCACCGCGAAGTCGCCGCGCGCGCCGTGGCCGCGGCGCAGATGGTGGGGCTGCACATCTGCGGCGTCGACGTCGTCTGCGAAAGCGTCATGCGTCCGCTCGAGGACCAGGGCGGCGGCGTCGTCGAGGTCAACGCCGCGCCCGGGCTGCGCATGCACCTGCTGCCCTCCTACGGCCGCGCGCGCGCCGTCGGCGAGGCCATCATCGATCACCTCTTCGCCCACGGCGAGGACGGCCGCGTGCCGACGGTGGCCGTCACCGGCACCAACGGCAAGACCACGGTGACGCGGCTCATCGCGCACCTGCTGGCCACCAGCGGCCTGCGCGTGGGCATGACCAATACCGACGGCGCCTTCGTCGCCGGGCGCCCGATCGATGACGGCGACTGCAGCGGCCCGCGCAGCGCGCGCAGGGTGCTCGCCCACCCGGACGTCGACGCCGCGGTGTTCGAGACCGCGCGCGGCGGCATCCTGCGCGAGGGCCTGGGCTTCGACCGCTGTGCGGTGGCCGTCGTCACCAACATCGGCGCCGGCGATCACCTCGGCCTGAACTACATCCGCACCGTCGAGGACCTGACGGTGCTCAAGCGCGTCATCGTGCGCAACCTCGCACCCGAGGGCTTTGCCGTGCTCAACGCCGCCGACCCGCACGTGGTGGCGATGAGCGTGGCCTGCCCCGGGGCGATCTGCTACTTCGCCGCCGACCGCCACCACCCGGTGCTGGCCGCGCACCGCGCGCGCGGTGGCCGCGTCGTCTACGTCGAGGGCGGTGCCATCGTCGCCGCCGAGGGTTCGTGGCGCGAACGCCTGGCGCTGGCGCAGGCGCCGATCACGCGCGGTGGCGTCATCGGCTTCCAGGTCGAGAACGCGATGGCGGCGGTGGCCGCGGCCTGGTGCCTGGGGCTGGACTGGGACGCCATGCGTCGCGGCCTGGAGAGCTTCGACAGCGACGTGCAGACCACGCCCGGACGCTTCAACCTCATGGACTACCGCGGCGCCACGCTGATCGCCGACTACGGCCACAACGCGGACGCCATGCGCGCCCTGGTGGGCGCGGTGCAGGCCTTGCCGGCCAGGCGGCGCACGGTCGTCATCAGCGGCGCCGGCGATCGCCGCGACCAGGACCTGCGCGAGCAGACGGTGATCCTCGGCGCCGCCTTCGACGAAGTCATCCTCTACCAGGACGCGGCGCAGCGCGGCCGCGCCGACGGCGAGGTCATGGCGCTGCTGCGCGAAGGCCTGCAGGGCGCCACGCGCACAAGCCAGGTGCGCGAAGTGCACGGCGAGTTCGCCGCCATCGACGCCGCGCTGCAAGGCCTGCAAAGCGGCGACCTCTGCCTGGTGCTCGTCGACCAGGTGCAGGAAGCCCTGGCGCACCTGGCCGCGCGCATCGAGGAAGCCAGGTCGCAGGCGCAGACGGCCTGAGCGGTCCCGGCGCTCGAGCCGCAGCAGGGCTTACGGCGCGATCTTGCTCTTGAGCGCGCGCGCCAGCGGCGGTGGCAGGCTGGGGAGGGACTTCAGCAGCCAGGGCAGCACTTTGCGCTTGGCGCCGGCCAGGGACTCGGGGACCATCGCCTCGATGAGGTGCGGGCCGGGCTGCGCGAGCGCGTACTCGAGCGCCTGGCAGAAGTCCTCGGCGCTGCTGGCGCGCACGGCGTGCACGCCCATGCCTTGCGCCAGGCGCGCGAAGTCCAGCGCCGGCGCGTCGAGTTCGAACAGCGCCCGCGCCTTGGCGCTGGCCGCGCCGGCTTGCGCGCCCACGCGCTCGAGCTCCACGTTCAGGACCGAATAGCTGGCGTTGTTGAAGACGATGGCGATGACGTGCAAGTGCTCGCGCGCCATCGTCCAAAGCGCCTGGATCGTGTACATCGCGCTGCCGTCGCCGACCAGCGCCAGCACCGGCCGGTCGGGGCAGGCGAGGGCGGCCCCGACGGCGTTCGGCAGGCCCTGGCCGATGGCGCCGCCGGTGAGGGTGAGCAGGTCGTGGCGCGGGCAGCCCTGCGTCATCACGCCCAGCATGAGGCCGGAGGTGATGGCCTCGTCGACGACGATCGCGCGCTCGGGCAGCAGATGGCCGACGGCCTTGCAGACCTTGGGCGCACTGAGCCGGCCACGCGGGCGCTCGGGCCGGCGCGCCGGGGCCAGCGGCGGCGCGGTGTCGGTGGCACCCAGCGCCTGCGCGAGCTTGGTAAGGCTCGCCGCGGCGTCCTCGTCCGCGGCGCTCAGCGTGTGCACGCGGCAGCCTGCGGGGACGAGGTCGCTGGCCTTGCCGGGGTAGGCGAAGAAGGACACCGGCGACTTGGCGTCGACCAGCACCAGGTGCTGCACGCCGGCCAGTTGCACGCCGGCGAGCTCGGCCAGATAGGCCACGCGCTCGACCGCCGGCAGCCCCGCGCCGCGCTCCATGCGCGTGGGGAAGACCTCGGCCAGCAACTGCACGCCGCTGTGGGCGGCAATGCTGGCCGCCGTGCGCAGCGGGCCTTCCCGCAGTGCCTGGCCGCCCAGCAGCAGCAGCGTGCGCTCGCGCGCGGCGATGGCCTCGGCGATCGTCTGCACGACCTCGTCGCGGGCCGCGGCCGGCGCCGGGGGCGGCGGCGGCGGACAGGGCCTGGCGCCCTCGCCCCAGGAGACGTCGGCGGGCAGGATGAGCGTGGCCACCTGCCCGGGCAGGCCGCGCGCGGCGCGCAGCGCGGCGACGGCGTCCTCGCACAGCGTGGCCGGGCTGGCCGAGGTGCGCACGAAACCGGGCGAGACGTTGCGCGCCACGGTCTCGATGTCCGACTGCAGCTGCGCATCGAAACGCGTGTGCGTGCTGGCGTGGTCGCCCACGATGTTGAGCACCGGCACCTTGCCCTTGCGCGCGTTGTGCAGGTTGGCCAGGCCGTTGCCCAGGCCGCAGCCCAGGTGCAGCAGCGTGGCCGCGGGCTTGCCGGCCATGCGCGCATAGCCATCGGCCGCGCCCGTGGCCACGCCCTCGAACAGGGTGAGCACGGCGCGCAGGCGCGGCTCGGCGTCGAGCGCGGCGACGAAGTGCATCTCGCTCGTGCCGGGGTTGGTGAAGCAGAGCTCGACGCCGGCATCGGCCAGGGTCTGCAGCAGGGCGCGGGCGCCGTTCATGGGGATTCCCTCGTTCGATTCGGCGATGTTGCTCGGCTTGGCGCCTGGGCTTCGTTCAGCGGCAAGGTGGTCATGGGCGTCGATCCTTGGGCGCATGCATCGCGCGGGCGGCGATGCGATCGCCGGTCCATCGGGACAGGCGCGGCAGGTGACGGGAGAGGAAGGCGGTGAGGGCCGGGCGCGGACCGTCGACGATTTCGAACTGCCGCCGCGCGATGCCGCGCAGCAGCGCGGGGACGGCGAGCTCCAGCGTCGCGGTGCCGGCAAAGGCCTTCAGCGCCGCGGACGCCGGATGCTGCTGCCGCTTCTCCTCCTCGACCATCGGCGTCATGATCTCACCGGGGCAGCAGAGGCTGAGCGCAATGCCCCTGGGCGCGAGTTCGAAGCGCAGCGCTTCGGCGAGGCCGCGCACGCCGAACTTGGACGCGCAATAGGCCGTGTAGCCGTAGTTGCCGGTCAGCGCGGCGAGAGAGGCGACGAACACCAGATGGCTGCCTGCAGCCATGTGCGGCAGCACCGCGGCGGCGAAGTGGCGCGTGCCCTTGAGGTTGATGTCGACGACGCGCTCGAAGTCCGCGCTGCTCGCGGCGTCGAAGGGCAGCGCGTTCAGCACGCCGGCGCTGTTGATCGCCAGATCCGGCGCACCGAGCGTGCGCGCCGCGTCGCGCACCGCCGCGTCGATCGCGTCGGCATTCGCGACGTCGGCCCGCCAGGCGGCAAAGCGCTGCCCGGGGCTGCGCGCTGCGGCGCGCAGCTCCGGCAGCACGTCCTCTGCCGCCGAGCGGTTGAAGAGCGCGATGTCCGCGCCTTCGGCCGCGAGCTGCCTGGCCATCTCGCGGCCGATGCCGCTGCGGCTTCCGGTGATGAACACGGTGCGCGGCGCGCCGTGCTTCCAGCGGTAGCGCGTGTCGGCCCTCACCGCCAGTCCTCGCGCAGCATCGCCGCGCCCTTCTCTCCGACCATGTAGCTCGGCGCCGTGGTGTTGCCGCTCGGGATGGTCGGGAAGATCGAGCTGTCGATCACGCGCAGGCCCTGCAGGCCGTGCACGCGCAGCCGCGCATCGACGACGCTGTCCGCAGCGCCCGGCCCCATGCGGCAGCTGCTCGTCGGGTGGTAGTTGGTGCCGGCGACCCGGCGGCAGAAGGCGGCATAGTCGTCGTCGCTCCTGCAGTGCGCGGTGCGCAGGTCGGCCTTGACCAGGCGGCGCATCGTGGGCGTCTCGTAGACCTGCAGCACGCGGCGCAGGCCCTGCACCAGGGTCGCCATGTCGTCGGGATGCGAGAAGTAGCGGAAGCTTATCGCCGGCGCGTCCTCCCAGCGAGGGCTGGCCAGGCGCACGCTGCCGCGGCTCTTGGGGTGCAGCAGCAGCACGTGCGTGGACAGGCCGTGACGGGCGTAGACCGTGCGGCCATGGTCCATCGCCAGCGCGACGACGAACTCGTACTGGATGTCGGGCACCGGCGAATCGGGTGAGAGGCGCATGAAGCCGGTGACTTCGGCGAAGTTGGTCGTCGCCATGCCGCGGCGCTCGCGCCGCCAGCGGCCGATCGCGCGCCAGAGGCTGCGCGCGGCGGTCGGCGAGATGCCGACCAGGTCCGGGTCGCCGGGGATGTGGTGGCCGAGGATCACGTCGAGGTGGTCCTGCAGGTGCTCGCCGACCGCGGGCAGGTCGGCAACGATGGGGATGCCGAAGGGCTGCAGCGCCGCCCCTGCGCCCACGCCCGAGAGCTGCAGCAGCTTGGCCGAGAGCAGGCCGCCGCTGGCGACGATGACCTCCTTGCGCGCGCGGATCTCGCGCCGCTGCCCGCGCTGCACGACCTCGACGCCGACCGCGCGCCGGCCTTCGAAGAGCACGCGCGTGGCGGGGCTGTCGCACTGCAGCTGCAGGTTCGGCCGCTTGCCCAGGTGCGGCAGGACGTAGGCTTGGCCGGCGTGGTGGCGCTCGCCGCCCTTCATCATCACCTGCGTCGGACGAAAGCCCTCCTGCGTGGCGCCGTTCAAGTCCGGGTTGTAGGGCCAGCCGGCTTCCTCGCAGGCCTGGCGCAGCCTCGCGTGCCAGGGGTTGTCGGTGCGCAGCTCTTCGACCCACACCGGCCCGTGATTGCCGTGCCAGGGGTCATCGTCGGCGTTGAAGGTCTGGTTGTTCTCGCTCTGTCTGAAGTAGGGCAGGACCTCCTTCCAGCTCCAGCCCGGGTTGCCGGCCGCGGCCCAGCCGTCGTAGTCCCGCGGGTTGCCGCGCATGTACATGAGCATGTTGAGCGCGGTGCCGCCGCCCAGACCGCGCCCGAGCGGGTGATAGGCGCGCCGGCTGGCGAGTTCCGCCTCGGTGCTGCTGAGCCCCCAGTTGTAGCGGCTGGGCCGCAGGCCGTAGACGAGTGAGCCGAGCGCGGCGTTGCGCCCGAGCAGACCGGTGCGGTGGCCGGGCCCGGCCTCGAGCAGTAGCACCTGGTGTCGCGCGTCTTCGGAGAGTCGGCCGGCCACGGCACAGCCGGCCGGGCCGGCACCGACGACGATGAAGTCGTGCGTTTCCAGGCCCATGGCTCAGGTCCCGTGGACGATGTGCCGCGCCGCGGCCTGCGCCGTGAGGATGCAGCCGGGCAGGAAAGTGCCTTCCAGCGAGCGCTTGCCGCTGGCGCCGCCACCGCCGAAGCCGGCCGCCTCGCCCACGGCGTAGAGGCCTTGCAGCGGCGCGCAGTCCCCGCCCAGCACGCGGCTGTGCAGATCGGTCTGCAGCCCGCCCAGGCTCTTGCGTGTGATGAGCTGCATGTGGATGGCGATGAAGGGGCCCGCGCCCTTCTTCTGCAGCGGCGCGGGCTTGCAGGTGCGCAAGCGGTCCGGGCCCCACTGGCGCGCGTGCAGGATGCGGCGGATCTGGTCGTCGTTCTCCAGCTTGCTGCCGCGCGCGAAGTTGGCGTCGAAGGCGTCGGCCGTGGCCTGCAGCACGGCCGCGTCGACGTCGTGCGAGGCGGTGAGCGCGTTCATCTTCGCCGCCAGTTCGGCCAGCGTGTCGGCGACGAGGAAGTGCGCGCTCTCGCGCTGCATCTGGCGCACGAGGCGGTGGTTGCCCAGCAGCGTCTCCTTCAGGAAGGCGGGGAACTGCCGGTCGCGGATGCGCGGGTTGTGCTCGGCGCCGGAGATGGCGAACTCCTTGGCCGCGATGCGCCAGTTCAGCAGATGCCAGGTCCAGGGCTTGTCCTGCTCGGCCACGCGCTGGCACAGCCAGTGGGTGTCGAAGCCCGTCACCAGCGGCTGCGGGCCGATGCGCCGCCCGCGGTGGTCCAGCCACAGCGCCGACTTGCAGGGAATGGCCGACAGGCCGTGCCCTTCGAAATGCGGGAAGGGATGCGGGAAGCCGGCGGCGTAGTTCCACATCTCGCCGGCGTGCGTGATCTGCGCGCCGAGCGCAGCCGCGGCGCGGTGCATGCGGCCATCGGCAAACGGGTGCGCGCCGTTGAGCATGGCCTGCGGCATGGGGCGCCCGGCGGGCCAGTTGCGACGCAGTTCGGCGTGGCTGCCGTTGAGGCCGCCCGTGGCCAGCACCACGCAGTCGGCGGACAGGCGCAGCTCGCGGCCGCTGGCCTCGTCGACGGCCAGCGCGCCGCACACGCGGCCGTCCGTGCGCTCGAGTTGCGTGACGCGATGGCGGTGCAGCAGCGTGAGGCGCCCGCCGCTGCCGGCCGCGCGCAGCTGCTCGATCAGGCGCAGCGTCATGAAGCGCGAGCTGCCCCAGACGATGTGGTAGCGCGGCAGGCTGTTGCCCTCGCCGTAGAGGCCGCGCTCGACCCAGTTCACCGCGGGCATGAATCGCAGGCCCTGCGCCGTCAGCCAGTCGTAGACTTGGGTACGGCAATGCTCGACGTAGTGGCGCGCCCAGGCCAGCGGCCAGCGCTCGTGCGCGCCCAGTTCGCCGAAGCGCAGCCAGTCGGCGAGCGCACGCTCGGGCGTGTCGGGGATCTTCATCTTCGCCTGCAGCGGCGTGCCCACCAGCGCCATGCCGCCGAAGGCCCACAGCGCCAGGCCGCCGAAGCGCTCGGGCGTGTCGCGGTCGACGAGGATCACGCGCCGCCCCGCGCGCAGCAGTTCGAGCGCGGTGACGATGCCCCCCAGTCCGCCGCCGACGACCAGCGCGTGTGCCTGCAGCTCTGTCATGCCTCTGCTCCCCACGACTTGCCCGAGGCCGAAAAGATAGCCGCGGCCGCCGCGATGCGATTGACTTTGCGGGACAGGTTCATTGACTTTACAGGCCAGGCGGGCATCATCGCCGTTCGGGCGCGGAACGAGTCGATCTGCCGGTCGACGCGGCGGCGCGGGCTCGGCGCGCAAAGGAGGCTTGGCATGAGTCTGCAGGCCAGCGTGGCGATCAGCTGGGTCGGCACCGTGCTCGCCGCGGCGCAGCGCCAGGGCGTTTCGCGCCAGGCGCTGCTGGCGCAGGCCGGGCTCGCGCTCGATGCCCTGCAACTCGAGCGCTGGCCGATCGACGACATCACGCGGCTCTGGCGCGCGGCCGTGCAGTGCACGCAGAACGCCAGCTTCGGCCTGGAGGCCGGCAGCCAGGTCGGGCCGGACAACTTCAACGTCGTCGGCGAACTGCTGCAGGCCTCGGCGACGCTGCGCGAGGCGATCGCCGCGCTGCAGAAGTACCAGCGCCTGATCAGCGACGGCGGCCGCTTCCAGATGCTCGCCGGCGCGCCGGCAAGCTGGCTCATCTACCACCCGCGCCAGGGGGCGCTGGCCTTCAGCCCGCATCAGGTGGAAGCCGTGCTGGCGGCCGTGCTCGCCTTCGTGCGCGGCGCCATGGGTGCCGCCGTGCGGCCGCAGCAGGTGCAGTTCAGCCAGCCGCGCGTGGGACCGCTGGCGGCGTACCGCCGCGTCTTCGCCTGTCCGCTGGCTTTCGAGCAGGCCTTCAACGGCGTGCTGCTCGACAACGCCTTGCTCGACGCGCCGCTGGCGCGCGCCGACGCCAGGCGCGCGCGCTGGCACCAGCAGCAGGCGGCCGCGCGCCTGGCCGGGCTGACGCAGGGCGGCGCGCTGGCGCAGGAGCTGCGCGCCTGGATGGGCGCGGCGCTGACCCGGCGCGTACCCACGCGCGCCGAGGCGGCGCGGGCGCTGGGCGTGAGCGAGCGCACGCTGGCCCGGCGCATGCAGGCGCGCGGGCTGAGCTTCTCCGGCCTGCTGGATGCCGTGCGGCGCGAGGCCGCGCTGCAGGCGGTGGCGCAGGGCGAGCAGCCGCTGGCCGAGATCGCCCAGGCGCTGGGCTTTGCCGAGCCCGCCGTCTTCTGGCGCGCCTTCAGGCGCTGGACCGGCCACACGCCGGCGCAGTGGCGCCAGCGCGCCGGCCGCTGAGCGCGGCGGCGGCCCGCGACGCTACTGGAACGCCACCTCGGCAAAGCTGCGCAGCTTGCGGCTGTGCAGGCGGCCGGGGCGTTCCTGGCGCAGCAGCTCGATGGCGCGCAGGCCGATGCGCAGGTGCTGGTCGACGCGCTCGCGGTAGAACTGGTTGGCCATGCCGGGCAGCTTGATCTCGCCGTGCAGCGGCTTGTCGCTGACGCACAGCAGGGTGCCGTAGGGCACGCGGAAGCGAAAGCCGTTGGCGGCGATGGTGGCGCTCTCCATGTCGAGCGCGATGGCGCGGCTCTGGCTGAAGCGGCGCTCGGGCGAGCTGCCGCCCAGGCTCGGCAGCAGCTCCCAGTTGCGGTTGTCGGTGCTGGCCACGGTGCCGGTGCGCATGATGCGCTTGAGCTCGTAGCCGCTGAGCTGCGTGACGTCGGCAACCGCCTGCTCGAGCGCGAGCTGCACCTCGGCCAGCGGCGGGATCGGCACCCACAGCGGCAGCTCCTCGTCGAGAACGTGGTCCTCGCGCACGTAGCCGTGCGCGAGCACGTAGTCGCCCAGCTGCTGCGTGTTGCGCAGGCCCGCGCAGTGGCCGAGCATGAGCCAGGCGTGCGGGCGCAGCACGGCGATGTGGTCGGTGATGGTCTTCGCGTTCGCCGGCCCGATGCCGATGTTGACCATGGTGACGCCGGCGTTGTTCTCGCGCACCAGGTGGTAGGCCGGCATCTGCGGCAGGCGTGGCGGTGTGCCGCCCAGGGCCGCATCGCCCTGCGCCGGGTTTGCCGCGCGACGCGTGACGAGGTTGCCGGGCTCGACGAAGGCGCTGCAGCCGCTGTCCGGGTCCTGCACCATCTGCTGTCCCAGGCGGATGAACTCGTCGATGTAGAACTGGTAATTGGTGAAGAGCACGAAGTTCTGGAAGTGCTCGGGCGCGGTGCCGGTGTAGTGGCGCAGCCGGTGCAGCGAGTAGTCCACGCGCGGCGCGGTGAAGAGCGCCAGCGGCTCGGGCTCGCCGCGCCGGCTGGTGTGCGTGCCGTTGGCGATGCCGTCGTCCATGGCGGCGAGGTCGGGCAGGTCGAAGACGTCGCGCAGCTGCAGGCGGCGCTCGGGGCCCAGGCTCCCTTCCAGGTGATCCTGCCCGGCGAGGCTGAAGTGCACCGGGATCGGCTGCGTGCTGGTGCCGATCTCGAGCGCCACGCCGTGGTTCTTCAGCAGCAGCTCGAACTGCTCGCGGTAGTAGCGCCCGAGCAGGTCGGGGCGCGTGAGCGTGGTCTCGTAGGTGCCGGGGCGGGCGACGAAGCCGTAGGCCAGGCGCGAGTCGGCGCGCGCGACGGTGCTCGTGTGCACGCGCACGAAGGGGTAGCAGGCGCGCACGTGCGCGCCCACGTCCTCGCCGGCGACGAAGCGCAGCAGCGCTGCGCGCAGGTGCGTGACGCTGGCGTCATAGATGCGCTGTACCTGGGCCAGCGCGGCCTCGGGGTCCGTGAATCGGGCCGGGGCGATGAACAGGGGAAGCGAGTGCATGCCGATGTCGTTGCGGCCATTGGCCGGTGGATGTGGGGGCGATTGTGGTGGAGTGGTGGTGCAGGGGCGGCGACGTTCGCAGCGCGCCACAATGCGGGCACGCGTGCGGGCGCGGATTCCGGGAGATCACGTAGAGGGGCGATGGAGCGGGGCGATGGAGCGGCGCAGGGGTTCGAGAATGCGGGCTTGGGCCTGCGTGTGGGGCTTGTCGCTGATGCCGGCTCTGGGGCCGGTGGCGCTGGCCGAGCCGATGCGCCTCAGCGTGGACGGACGCGCCGATCCCGGGCCCGCGAGCGCGGCGGCGTCCGCTGCCGGAACGGCGCGCTTCGTCGCCGTGAATCCGGCGGCCGCAGCCTCGGCCGGCGAGGCGGGCACGGATGCGGTGGACGAGGGCGAACGCGAGTTCGTGCCTTCCCTGGCGCTGCCGCGCCGCGAGACCGGCAGCGAACTGGCGCTGCCGCCTCCGGACGAAACGCAGGGGCAGCTGCGCCTGCTCGGTGGCGACGGCGCAACGGCGGTGCCGCCGGCGCTGCCCGAACAACGCCGCCTGGGTGCCTTCGGCCGCCGCGATGCCGGCGGTGAAGAGGGCGTCGTCGACGCAGGCGATGGCGATGCGGGCGACGCCGCGGACGCGGAGGATGCTTTCGCGCTTGCGCCTGATCCGCCCGACCGGCGCGGCGCGTCCGCGGCGGCAGCGCCTCTGCCGGGTGCGCCCGAAGGCGCTGCCCTCGGGCCGGGTCACACGCGGATGGTCAGCGTCTTCATCGTCGTGCCGCTGGTGCTGGCGGCGATGGTCATGCTCTGGCGGCTGGACCGTGGCGGGCGCCATCGGCGCCGTCGCAGCAGCGGTGCGCGCGCCACCGATGACGCCCGCGGCGCGCGCGGAGCGGCCGGCACGCGGACGCGCTCGCGCTGATCAGCCGGCGGCGTGGATGACGCCGCCGCCCAGGCAGCGCTCGCCGTCGTAGAGCACGGCCGACTGTCCCGGCGTGACGGCCCATTGCGGCGCGTCGAAGTGCAGCGTGAAGCCGTCCGCCGACGGCTCGAAGCGGCAGCCGGCGTTGCGCTGGCGGTAGCGCGTCTTCGCCGCCAGGCGGGCCGCCGGCGGCGCTGCGCCGGCGATCCAGCTGCAGTCGTCGGCCGCCAGCGTGCGCGACAGCAGCCAGGGATGGTCGTGCCCCTGCACGACGACGAGCGCGTTGCGTGCCGGATCCTTGCGCGCCACGTACCAGGGCGCATGCGTGCCGCCGCCGCGCTTGAGGCCACCCAGCCCCAGGCCCTGGCGCTGGCCCAGCGTGTAGAACGACAGGCCGACGTGGCGCCCGACCACGTTGCCGTGCTCGTCGAGCATCGGGCCGGGTTCGTGGCTCAGGTAGCGCTGCAGGAAGGCACGAAACGGCCGCTCGCCGATGAAGCAGATTCCCGTCGAATCCTTGCGCGCGGCGTTGGGCAGGCCGAGCTCGGCGGCGATGTGGCGCACCTCGGCCTTCTTCAGTGCGCCCAGCGGAAACAGCGTGCGCGCGAGCTGCGCCTGCGTCAGGCGGTGCAGGAAGTAGCTCTGGTCCTTGCTCGCGTCCAGCCCCTCGAGCAGCTCGAAGCGGCCGTCGCGCTCGCGCACGCGGGCGTAGTGGCCGGTCGCGATCTTCTCGGCGCCCAGCCGCAGCGCGTGGTCGAGGAAGGCCTTGAACTTGATCTCGGCGTTGCACAGCACGTCCGGATTGGGCGTGCGCCCGGCGCGGTATTCGCGCAGGAACTCGGCGAAGACGCGGTCCTTGTACGCGGCGGCGAAGTTGACGTGCTCGAGTTCGATGCCGAGCACGTCGGCGACCGCGGCGGCATCGACGAAGTCGACGTTGGACGCGCAGTAGGCGGAGTCGTCGTCGTCCTCCCAGTTCTTCATGAAGACCGCCAGCACCTCGTGCCCCTGCTGCTGGAGCAGGTATGCGGCGACGGCGGAATCGACGCCGCCCGAGAGGCCGACGACGACGCGTGACTTGGCGGACATGGCGCGGATTATCCCGGTGGGCCGGGTGTGCCCGGCCCGCCCCTCGGGTGCTCAGTGCGCCAGGATCTTCGAGAGGAAGTCCTTGGTCCGGTCGGTCTTCGGGTGGCTGAAGAACTCGGCGGGCGTGTTCTGCTCGACGATCTGGCCCTGGTCCATGAAGATGACGCGGTCGGCGACGCTCTTGGCAAAGCCCATCTCGTGCGTGACGCACAGCATGGTGATGCCCTGGCCGGCGAGCTCGATCATGACGTCGAGCACCTCGTTGATCATCTCCGGGTCCAGCGCCGAGGTCGGTTCGTCGAAGAGCATGATCTTGGGGGTGAGGCACAGCGCGCGCGCGATCGCCACGCGCTGCTGCTGGCCGCCCGAGAGCTGCAGCGGATACTTGTGCGCCTGCTCGGCGATGCGCACGCGCTCGAGCTGGCGCATGGCGCGCTCCTGGGCCTCCTTGCCGGGCACCTTGCCCACCCACATCGGCGCCAGCGTCAGGTTCTCGAGCACCGTCAGGTGCGGGAAGAGGTTGAACTGCTGGAACACCATGCCGACCTGGCGGCGGATGGCCTCGATCGCCTTCACGTCGTCCTTGAGTTCGATGCCGTCGACGATGAGCTCGCCGTCCTGGTGCTCCTCGAGCCGGTTGATGCAGCGGATCAGCGTGCTCTTCCCTGAGCCGGAAGGGCCGCAGATGACGATGCGCTCGCCGGCGGCGACCTGCAGCTCGATGTCGCGCAGCACGTGGAAGTCGCCGTACCACTTGTTGACGCGCCGGAACTCGATGATGGGTGTCGTCATGAACGCTTCAGCCCGGTGTTGAGATGGCCCTCGAGCCAGCGGCTGTAGCGCGACATCGCGAAGCACGCCACGAAGTAGATGGCCGCGGCGAAGAGCTGTCCCTCGAGGAAGAACTTGCGCCAGTCGGCGTCTCCCAGCGCCAGCTGCACGGCGCCGGTGAGGTCGTAGAGGCTGACGATGGTGACCAGCGAGGTGTCCTTGAAGGCGCCGATGAAGGTGTTGACGATGGCCGGCACCACCATGCGCAGCGCCTGCGGCAGCACGATCTTGCGCTGCATCTGCCAGTACGAAAGCCCCAGCGCCTGCGCCGCCTCGACCTGCCCCTTGGGGATGGCCTGCAGGCCTCCGCGGATGACCTCGGCGAGGTATGCCGCGGCGAAGAGCGTCATGCCGATGAGCACGCGCAGCAGCACGTCCATGCGTCCGCCGGGCATGAACAGCGGCAGCACGAAGGAGGCCATGAAGAGCACGCTGATGAGCGGCACGCCGCGGATCAGCTCGACGTAGAGCACGCACAGCGTGCGGATGGCCGGCAGCTTGGACTGCCGCCCGAGCGCCACCAGCACCGCCAGCGGGAAGGCGATCGCCAGGCTCACCGCCGAGAGCATGAGCGTCAGCGGCAGTCCGCCCCAGCGGTCGGTCTCCACCGACGAGAGGCCGAACACGTCGCCGCGCATGAGCACGTAGAAGCCGCCCAGCGCCAGCGCCCAGGCCAGCAGCAGCGAGGCGTTCCAGAAGCGGCGCATGCCGCTGGCGACCAGCACCGCCACCAGCAGCAGGCAGCCCAGCAGCGGGCGCCATTGCTCGGCGTAGGGATAGCGGCCGAAGACGATCAGCCGCCCCTTCTCGGCCACCACGCCCCAGCAGGCGCCGCTGCCGTAGGCGGCGCGGCAGGCGTCGTTGTCGGCGCCGAAGACGGCGTGCAGCAGGCCCCAGGACAGCAGCGGCGGCAGCGCGAGCGCCAGCAGCGCCAGCAGCGCGACGGTGAGCGCGCTGTTCAGCGGCCCGTCGAAGAGCCGGCTGCGCATCCACGCCAGCGCGCCCAGGTGCCGCTGCGGCGGCGGGCGGCTGGCGATGGGGGTGAACGCCTGCTCCGCGGCCATCGCCTCAGCGCTCCCTGATGCGCGCGCGGCGGTTGTAGAGGTTCATGAAGAGCGAGGTCAGCAGCGACAGCGTGAGGTAGCAGGCCATCATCACCGCGATGCATTCGAGCGCGCGTCCGGTCTGGTTGAGCGTGGTGGCGGCGATCGAGACCAGATCGGGGTAGCCGACGGCGACCGCCAGCGAGGAGTTCTTGGTCAGGTTCAGGTACTGGCTGGTGAGCGGCGGGATGATGACGCGCAGCGCCTGCGGCAACTGCACCAGGCGCAGTGCCTGCGCGCGCGACAGGCCCAGCGCCGCGCTCGCCTCGTGCTGCCCGTAGGGCACGGACTGGATTCCCGCGCGCACGATCTCGGCGATGTAGGCCGCGGTGTAGATCGCCAGGCCCAGCAGCACGGTGAGGTACTCGGGCGTCACCGCGCCGCCGTCGACGACGGTGATCGCCGTCTTCTCGGGAACGTCGAGCCCGCTGGGCATGCCGCCTGCGATCCAGCCCAGCAGCATCGCGGCGACGAGCAGCAGGAGCGCCGGGATGACTACCGGCGGGCGGCGTCCGGTGGCATGAAAGCGCGCGCGCGCCGCGCGTCCCCAGGCCCAGGCGGCGGCCGCGCCCAGCGCCAGGCCCGCCAGCGTGCCCCAGTGCCCCGGCGCCCACAAGGGGACCGGGAACTGCAGGCCGTTCTTGCTCAACCACAGGCCCGGCAGCGGGTGCAGCGCGTCGTCGACCGGCGGCAGCAACTCGGTGAGGACGAAGTACCAGATGAAGAGTTGCAGGAGCAGCGGCACGTTGCGGAACAGCTCGACGTAGGCGCCGCACAGGCCCCTCACGAGCACGTTGCGCGAGAGCCGCCCGATGCCCACCAGCGTGCCCAGCAGCGTGGCGCCGATGATGCCCACGATCGCCACGCGCAGCGTGTTGGAGAGCCCGACGGCATAGGCCTTGGCGTAGCTCTCCGACGAGTCGAAGGGAAGCAGCGTCTCGCCGATGGAGAAGCCCGCGGTCTCGAGGAAGAAGCCGAAGCCGCTCTGGATGCCGCGGCTGCGCATGTTCTGCAGCGTGTTGTGCAGCAGGTAGCCGACCGCTGCCGCCAGCAGCAGCAGGGCCAGGACCTGGTAGACCACGCCGCGGAACTCCTGGCTGCGCCAGGTGAGGCGGCGAGTGCGCGGCGGCGGGCGCATGGCGCCGTCGCGAATCACGGGGTCATCGCACCGGCGGGGCGTACATGAAGCCGCCCTGGTTCCACAGGTTGTTGGCGCCGCGCGGCAGCTTCAGTGCGCTCTTGGGCCCGACGTTGCGCTCGAAGATCTCGCCGTAGTTGCCCACCGCCTTGATCGCGCGATAGGCCCAGTCCTTGTCCAGGCCGAGCAGCTTGCCGCTGTCCTCCGAGGTGCCGAGGATGCGTTGCACGACGGGATCCTTGCTCTCGGCCTTGAGCTTGTCGACGTTGCCCTGTGTGATGCCGTATTCCTCGGCCTCGATGAGCGCGAACACGACCCACTTCACGATGGCGAAGAACTCGTCGTCGCCGCGGCGCACCGAGGGACCCAGCGGTTCCTTGCTGATGAGTTCGGGCAGGATGACGTGGTCGTCGGGGTTGCCGGCTTCCTTGTTGCGCACGCTGGCCAGGCCCGAGGCGTCGGTCGTGTAGGCCTGGCAGCGGCCGGCGAAGTAGGCCTTGTTGGTCGCTTCCTGGGAGTCGAAGACCACCGGCTTCATGTTCAGGTTGTTGGCCTTGGAGTAGTCGGTGAGGTTCTTCTCGGTCGTGGTTCCGCTCTGCACGCAGACGGTGGCGCCCTTGAGCTGCTTGGCGCTCGTCACGTTCAGCTTCCTGGGAACCATGAAGCCCTGGCCGTCGTAGTAGGTGACGCCGGTGAAGTGCAGGCCCAGCGAGGCGTCGCGGGTGAGCGTCCAGGTGGTGTTGCGCGAAAGCACGTCGATCTCGCCCGACTGCAGCACGGCAAAACGCTGCGAGGCGTTCAGCGGCACCCACTTCACCTTGCTCGCGTCGCCGACGACGGTCGCGGCGATGGCCTTGCAGATGTCGACGTCCAATCCCGTCCAGTTGCCCTGGCTGTCGGCGGCGGCGAAGCCCGGCAGGCTGGGGTTGACGCCGCAGACGAGCTGGTCGCGCTGCTTGATCGCGTCCAGCGTCTTGCCGGCATGCGCCGGAACGGCGGTCGTCACGGCGGCGGCGAAGAGCGTCGCCAGCGTCAGGCGGTTCGAGGTCTTGGTCATGATCGGGTTCCGAAGGAAGTGGATTGCGGGGCGGCGCCGCACGGCGCCCTGGGGGCGGCACGGTAGAGACAATCGCGCTGCCCGGCAACGATGCAAACCCGGAGGGCACCGCGCTTGCGCGCGCGTCAATCGGGCTGCGGGGGGCGCAGGTTCCCGGGCGTGACCACCGTCTGCAGTGCGTGGCGCACGCCCGCTGCATGGTCTTCGATGCAGCGCAGGACGAGCGGGCTGCGATGGCGCGCCGCACTCGCGCGCACCTCGTCCAGCGTCAACCACAGCGTGCGCTCGATGCCGGCATCCAGTGCGCGCCCCGGCAGCGGCTCACCGGCGGTCCCGGCATAGGCGAAGCGCAGGTAGGTCACGTCCCGCGCCGCCTGCTCCGCGCGCGTCGGCTCCCGCAGCCGCGCCAGGTAGACGCCCACCAGCGCCTGCGGCACGAAGACGCGCGCGCTTTCCTCCAGTGCCTCGCGCACGACGGCCTCCTCCGGCGTCTCGCCGCACTCGAGATGACCGGCGGGATTGTTCAGTCGTAAACCTTCGGCGGTTTGCTCTTCGACAAGGAGATAGCGACCCTGCGACTCGATGATCGCGGCGACGGTGACGCGGGGGGTCCAGCGGACGGTGCGCATGATGCGCCATTGTCCCTCCGCGCGCGGCGCCGGCGGGACGCCGGGAAGGATGGCCGCGGGGCGGCTGCACTTGTGTGTAAGCTCACGCCCGCTGCGGCGCGTGCGCGCAGGGCAACGAAGACGCGCCGACCGCGCCGGGACGAGTCGATGATGAAACCGAGGAGAACTGCGTGCGCATAGGAGTGCCAAGAGAAGCGGCTGGCGGCGAGAAGCGTGTCGCGACCGTGCCCGAAGTGGTGGGCAAGCTCGTGAAGCTGGGCTTCACGGTGACGGTGCAAAGCGGTGCCGGTGAAGCCGCCAACTTCAGCGACGACAGCTACCGCGAGGCCGGCGCCGAGGTCGTCGGCAGCGCGGCCGAGCTGTGGTCCGCGGCCGACATCGTCTTCAAGGTGCGTCCGCCCAGCGCGGAGGAAGTGGCGCTGATGCGCCAGGGTGGGATGCTGGTCGGCTTCGTCTGGCCGGCGCAGAACCCCGAGCTCATGCAGCAGCTGGCGGCCAAGGGCGCCACCGTGCTGGCCATCGACAGCCTGCCGCGCCAGCTCTCGCGCGCGCAGAAGATGGACGCGCTGACCTCGATGGCCGGCGTCAGCGGCTACCGCGCCGTGATCGAGGCGGCGAATGCCTTCGGCCGCCTCTTCAACGGCCAGGTCACGGCCGCGGGCAAGATTCCGCCGGCCAAGGTCTTCATCGCCGGCGCCGGTGTCGCCGGTCTGGCGGCCATCGGCACCGCGGCCAACATGGGCGCCATCGTGCGCGCCAACGACACGCGCGCCGAAGTCGCCGACCAGGTGGTGTCGCTGGGCGGCGAGTTCGTCAAGGTCGACTACGAGGAAGAGGGCTCGGGCGGCGGCGGCTACGCCAAGGTCATGAGCGAGGGCT
>JAIXKR010000019.1 GCA_026932235.1 Burkholderiales bacterium | reverse complement strand
ACCAACGAGAGCGGGTCGATCGACGAGTTGCTCGAGCTGGCGCGCCAGCCGGCCCCGGCACCTGCAGACGACGCGGTGCGCGCGGCGCTGGCGCGGGTGGTGCCTGAGTTTTGGCGATAGGTGGAGCAAGCCCGGTGGGGGTCAGCCCTTGCTCGGCACCACCTTCCCGTCAGCGGCGTCCTGCAGGGTGTCCGGCTGCTGCACCACCAGTTCGTTGCCTGCGCGGATCACCACCTTCTGCCCGAGCAGGAACTGCAGCGTGCGCGTCACCGTCTCGCGACTGGTGTTGACCATGATCGCGATCTCCTGGTGCGTCGGCGGCATCACGATCACGCGGCGGCCGTCCACGCCTTGTTGCGCCAGCAGCGCGAGCTGGGCGCACACGCGCTGGAAGGAACTGGGCAGCGCCAGCACCGCGCGATGGCTGGCCACCCGGCGCATGCGCTCGGCCAGCCGCGTGGCCACGGCTTCGGCGCTGCGCGGGCTGGCGAACATCAGCTCGCGCGCGTGCTCGCGGTCGAGGAAGGTCAGGCGCGACGGCGCCACCGCGATGATGTATTCGGGCGCAGGGTGCCCGTCGATCACCGAAAGCTCCCCGAAGAAGTCGCCGTCGCCGATGAACTCGAGCCCGACCTCGCGTCCGTCGAGCGTAAAATTGACGGCCTGCAGGCGTCCCTCGATGAGAAAGCCCAGACCCGCATCGGTCTGCCCGCGGGTGATCACGACCTGACGCCGCTCGACCCGCCGTTCGGACATCGTGGCCGCCAGTTCGGCGAGCTTCTCCTGCGGCAGGTGGTCGAAGAGGCGCAGGCCCTGCAGGATCGGGATCAGGATCGGCATCGGGGGGCGGTTGTACGTCGACGAAAAGGCGCCCGATGTGATGCAGGACACATCGCCCGGCCGCGCCAGCGTCGATGATCGATTGTCCTTGATGCCGTCTTGCGGGCTGCCGAGCCGCGCCCGCCGCACAGTCGGCCAGTGGAGGTTTCCATGTCGAGTCTCAAGCTGCGGCGCTCCCCGCGCCACCTCGCCCTCGCCCCGGTTCTCGCCGGGCTGATGGCCGCCAGCGGGCTGGCCCTTGCGGACGCAGGTGTTGCGGTCACCGCAGCCGCCTCCGTTGCGGATGACGCCCGCGTGGCGCTGGCCCCGGCGGCGATGCTGCCCACGTCGGAAACGGCGGTGGGCCAGGTGAGCCTGGTCATCGGCGACGCCCAGGTCCTGCGCCGCGACGGCCGCAGCGAGACGCTGCGCCGCGGCGCTCCCATCGTCGTCGGCGACCGCGTGCAGACCGGCAGCAACGGCCACGTCCACGTGCGTTTCATCGACAACGGCGTCGTGAGCGTGCGCCCGCAGAGCGTGCTGCAGGTGCAGTCCTACCACTACGACGCGCGCAACCCCGCGGTCAACGAGGTCCGTCTGCGCCTCGAGCAGGGCGCCACGCGCTCCATTTCCGGTGCCGCCACCGAAGTCGACAAGTCGCGCTTTCGCCTGAACACCCCGATCGCCGCCATCGGCGTGCGCGGCACGGACTTCATCGTGCGCAGCGATGACCGCGGTGTCCAGGCCACGGTTGCCGACGGTGCGATCGTCGTCAGTCCGCTCAGCGGCGAGTGCCTGGCCGGGGCGCTGGGCCCGTGTGCGGGCGACGCCGTGCAGGTCCTCTCCGCCGGCATGGGGCACCTCGTCGCCGAAGTACGCCCCGGCGAGGGCCGCACGCGCCTCGTGCCGGCGGCCAACACCTTGCTTGCGGCCTCGCCGGGCAAGGCCGACGAGGGCGCACACGCCCGTGCCCAGGGTGAGCCGCTCACCTATGCCGTGAACGACCGCGCCGCGGCAGACTTGCTGACGATCGCCAAGGTCGCCCTCTCCGACCCCGACCCCAATCGTCCGTCCGACCTTTCCGCGCAGATGGTCTGGGGCCGCTGGGGTACGGTGGCCGACCCGGTCGATCGCGTCGGCGTGCCCGAATCCCTGGCGATGCAGGGCCGCCACTACACCGGCATCGGCGATTCCCAGCTCGGCCTCTACCTCTACCGGGCCGACCAGACGCGCCCTGGCGGCCTCTTCCCGAACGATCTCTCCGCCACCGTCGACTTCCGCCTGACGCGCGGCAGCGCCTCCTTCGAGCGCGGCGGCTTGGTGGAGGGTGCGCGCATCGACGGCCACACCCTGCGCATCGATTTCGCGCGCCGGACCTTCGCCACCGGCCTCGAGCTCTCGTCGCCGTCCGGTGGCGCCGCCGTGCTGCGCGCTGCCGGCCAGGTCAACAGCAACGGCAGCTTCGCCGTGCGCGACGCCGAGCAAGTCGTTGCCGGCGCCATCGCCGTCGATGGACGCGAAGCCGGCTATCTCTTCGAGCGCAGCGCCGCCGGCGGCCTTTTCAAGGGTCGCACCCTTTGGGGAGCTGAGGGCGGCTACTGATCGCCACACGCTTTCCTCTGCCTTCATCCTTACCCGCTCCCAGCCCTCCGAGCGCCGCCCCATGCATCCGCCCCGCCGGACCTGGTCGCTGCGTGCCGCAGCCCTGGCCCTGGCGCTGGCGGTCGCCGCGGCGGTGCAGTTCCTGGCGCCGTCGATGCTCTCCGGCGTCGAGGAATCCGCCGGCGACCTTGCCTGGCGGCTGGGCGGCAGCACCCAGCCTGAGCGTCGCGTCGTCGTCGTCGACATCGACGAGGCCAGCTTGCGCGAGATCGGCCCCTGGCCCTGGCCGCGCGCAACGACCGCCGCGCTCGCCGGCCGCATCGCAGAGGCCGGCGCCGCGCTGCGCGTCTTCGACATCGGCTTTGCCGATGCGCAGGACGGCGACGATCGTCTCGCCGATGCTCTGCGCCTGGGCCCGGCCGTGCTCGGGCAGGTTTTCTCGCTCGACGAGGCCGTCACGCCGCGCACCGGCGAGCTGGCCGGCAGCCTCGCCGCCCTCGGCTGCCCGGCGTTCGCACCGGCAGGCTATGGCGCCTACGGCAGCGCGCCTGCGCTCCTGGCTGCGCAGCCCGCCGTCGGCCACATGACGCCGCGCATCGAGCGCGACGGCGTCGTGCGCAAGCTGCCGGCGCTGATCTGCCACGAGGGTCGCGCCTACCCGAGCCTCGCCCTGGCGGCGATCTGGCGTCTGGTGCAGCCCGAAGCCGTCGGCCCGGCCACCGCCCCGACCGACGCCAACCCCGATTGGGTGTGGCACAGCGCCGGTGCCTCGGCCGCACCGGTGATCGGGTTCACGCCGCCCGCCTGGCTCAGCAGCGCTTCCCTTCCCGGGCTCGTCGTGCCGCTGGACGCGCAGGGCGACGTGCGCGTCCCCTACCGGGTGGACCGCCGCGCCGTCGCCTCGATCCCGGCGGCGCGCGTCCTGCGCGGCGACGCCGATCTCGCCCTGCTGCGCGGGGCCATCGCTGTCATCGGCGCCACCGCCTTCGGTGCCGGCGACGTCGTCGCCACGCCGCAAGCGGCCGTGGCCTCGGGCGTCGAGGTCCACGTGCAACTGCTGACTGGCCTGCTCGACCGCCGCCTGCCCTACACGCCGCAGGCGGCGCCGCTGCTGCAGGCCGCAGCCATCGCTGCCGGCACTGCTGCGCTGCTGCTGGTGGTGGCCGTCGGCGGGCGCGCGCTGCGGCGTCTGCCGGTGGCCGGCGTGCTGGGCGCGCTCGCGCTCTGTGGCGGGGCGCAGTGGACGCTGCTCGCGCACGAACTCTGGCTGCCCTGGGCGCTGCCGGCGCTCTTCATGCTGTTGGCGGCCACCACGCTCGCGGTGGCCGAGCACGCGCTCACGCTGCTGCAGCGCGAACGCCTCTCGGCGCACCTGGGCGCCTACCTGCCGCAGCCGGTGGCGCAGCGCCTGGCGGCCACCGAGCCCACCGGCCAGGTGCAGGTCGAGGAGCGCGAAGTGAGCGTGCTCGTGGCGGACATCCGCAACTTCTCCGCCTTCGCCGCGCACCGACCGGCGCAGGAGACGATCACCCTGCTGCACGCCTTCAGCACGCTGGCCGTGGAGGTCGTCGAGCGTCACGGCGGCGTCGTCGAGCGCGTCGCCGCCGACTCCATCCTCGCCGTCTGGAACGCCTTCTCGCCCTGCGCCTCCCATCCCCGGCAGGCCATGGACGCCGCCTGCGAACTCCTGCAGACCACCCGCGCGCTGCTCGCCGCCCCGGCCCTGGAACGCGATGACGGCCTCGTGCAGCCGCTGGCCCTGGGCATCGGCATCGAGGCCGGCAAGGCCATCGTTGGCTCCTTCGGGCCGGCGCGCCGGCGCGCGCACGCCGCCCTGGGCGAACCCGTCAGCGTGGCTGCCCGCATCCAGCAGATGACCGCCGATCTTTCCGTCCCCATCCTCGTCGGGCCGCGCCTGGCCGCGCAACTGGGCGCCGACCGCGTCGAATCCCTGGGCAACTACCTGCTCGAGGGCCTGGGCCGGGAGTGCCCGCTCTTCGTTCCCGTCGACTGGGCCGAACTGGCGCCCGTCGACCCCGCCTGGGCGCGCGCCGCCAGTCGCCCGGCCAGCCCGGCCGAGGCCGCGCTCTGGGCGCGCTGGGCCGGCCTGCACCAGCGCTCCTCTTCGCTGCGGCAACGGCTGCCTTCGCCTCACTGGCTCGGCGCACGCGACGCGTGACCCGGCGCGGCTTGCTCCCTGGCCGGGCGCGGCGCTGGGCCTGCGCCTGTGCCTGCGCCGCGCTGATCGGCGGCAACGCGGCCGCCGATCTGCCCGCTGCCACGCCCGCCGCCACGCCCGCTGCCACAGCGCCTACGGAGCCCCCGGCGCTCCCGCGCCCCTGCACCACCCTCCTGCCGCGCCCCTGGCCCGCCACGCTGGTCGAGCGCCGCCTGCACCTGCGCCGGCTGGAAGCCGCGCGCCCGCGCTGCATGGACGACCCCGCCTTCCTCGCCGCGCTCGGCGCCCTGTGGCTGGAGGACGGCGACGCCGAGCAGGCGCTCACCTGGCTCGAACGCGCGCTCATGCTCGACGCCGACGACCTCGGCGCCCAGGCCGACCACGCGCTGGCGCTGGCGGCGCTGGGCGAACCGACCGCGCTGCGCGAACTCGCCGCTGCCTGGCGGCAGCGCGCTGATGTGCCGCCGTCCCTGCGCGAACGCCTGCTCGCCACGCTGGACCCGCAGGAACCCCTGCGCCTGCCCCTGGTGCGGCTCGGTGCGCCCGCCGTGGAGCGCAGGCGCAGCGCCGCGCGCGGCGAGGCCGCGCTCACCCTCGGCTACGAGACCAACCTCGCCGTTTCGCCGCGCCTCACCGAACTCACTCTCACGCCACCCGAAGGCGAGCTCACGCAGCCCGTGCTGAGCATTCCCCGGCGCGGCCTGGCCATGCGCGCCGACCTCTCCTGGCAGGCCGCCTGGGCGCCGGACGCGCGCCAGCTCCTGCGCACCGGGCTGGCGCTCAGCACGCGCAACGCCGCCGGCCATCCGGCCACCGACTGGCACCAGCTCACCGCCGTCCTCGGCTACCAGCGCCGCTTCGGCGCCCTCAGCGCCGGCGCGCAGCTCGACGCCGCCTGGTTCGGCGGCCGCCTCACCGAGCCCTACGCGCTCTGGCGCTCGCGCCTGCTGGCCGACTGGGCGCTCGAGCCCTGCAGCCAGGGCCTGCAGCTCGAGCTGGATGCCCGCCGCCAGTCCCACACGCGCCTGGCCGACAGTCGCATCATCCAGCTCTCCTGGTCGCTGCAGTGCCGCCCGCCGGCAGCGCCGCAGTGGCAGTGGACGCTGCAACTGCGGGGCGCGCTCGACCGCCCGCGCAGTGCCGAGCGCCCCGGCGGGCGCCAGCGCATCGGCGCCGCGACGCTGCGCCTCACGCACCGCCCCGACGCCCTCACCGCGCTGGACATCGCCGCCGGTTACACCCGCATCACCGATGCCGAGGGCTACAGCCCGCTGCTGGACCATGGTGCCGTCCGCTGGCAAGCCCAGAGCTACCTGATGCTGGAGCTCAGCCGTGCCTTGTCCGTCCAGGCACTGCCGGGCCTGGAGTGGGTGGTGCAGGCTACCCGCTTCACGCAGGACAGCAATCTGGCGCTTTTTCGCCACAACGGTTTCGCGCTCTACACCGGCTTGCGCTGGCCCTGGTAATCCGCGCTCTCTTCTGCAGTAGGAGCCCTTTTGTAGTAGATATACAACAAATAAATCAAGCAACAAGCCCGCAAACGCGGTGCACACCCGCGTCCGGGGGCTTGCGCGCAGGGCCGATGCAATAATCCGCGGGCTGTCGCATCGGGCGGGTGGCCGTCATGGCATGGGCGCATCGACTTCGGGTCGGCAGGCAAGGTGGCTCGCCATGTGATGGCGATCACAAGGCCAGCCGGCGGCGGGCAGCACAATGCCAAGCATGATCAACACTTCTGTCCATTCCGCGAACGGGCGCCGCTTCGGCGGCGGCTTGGGCGCGTCTGCGGCGGCGGCGCTGGTCGTCCACCCCCGGTTTCTTGCCAGAGAAACTTTTTTCTGAACCCTTCAGGAGCGAATTGAATGGCACTTCCCAGCTTTACCCACACCGTGGTCGCCCGCGCTGCTGCGGCGCTCTACGGCCTGCAGGTCGGCAACGGCACCATGAACTGGGTGCTGAATGAAGCCAACGCCAACGGTGGCGTCAACGCCGTCGTCAACTCGGTCTTCAATGCCGACTTCGGCAACAAGACCAACGCCCAGGTGGCCGCCCTGGTCACCTCCAACCTCGGTATCACCGGCGCCGGTGTCGCCGAGGCGCGCGAATACTTGGAGAGCGTGCTTAACGTCGCTGGCGCCAACAAGGGTGCCGCCATCGCCGAGGCCGCCGCGCTCTTCTCAGGCCTGACCGCCGACCCGGTCTTCGGCGCTGCCGCCGCCGCGTTCAACGACCGCATCGAGTCCGCCGTCGCCTACGCCCAGCGCGATGGCACCGTCGATCGCGCCTTCAGCGCCGGCTCGCTCCTGCCGCTGTCGGTCAACCAGGATTTCCTGACGGGTACGGCGGGTGACGACGTCATCACCGCCCGCATCTTCGACAACCAGAACACCCTGCAGTCGGGGGACTGGGTCGACGGCGCCGCAGGCTACGACCGCCTCGAGGCAGATCTCGGGACTTCGCAAGCCTTTGCGATCACGCCGGAGACCGTCAACGTCGAGCACTTCGTCGTTCGCTCCCAGGCGCGCGATGGCTCGGATACAAGCGACAACAACCTCGATGGCGCGGCCCGCGTCATCGTCGACGCCGAGCGCATGGTCGGCGTCACCCGCTTCGACTCCAACGGCAGCCGCGCCGACCTCATCATCGAGGACGTGCGCACGCCGCTGCGCACCAAGGACATCACGATCGGCATGATCGGGACGGATCAGGGCAACGTCGACTACGGCGTCTACTTCGACCGCCTGCGTGCCGACAGCGCCAGCCGTGCGCAGATCACCATCGAGCTGATGGATACCCGCGCGGCCAGCCAGGGTCTGGACCCCCTGAAGGACAGCCCCTACAACGGCTTCTCCTTCTTCGTCAACGGCCAGAAGTACACCCTCAGGGACGCCGACCCGCAGTCCACCGACACCGGCACCTTCAACGGGGCGCAGACCTACGAGCAACTGCTGGGCGCCATCCGCACGATGCTGGCAAACGCCGGGCTTGCCTCGGACATCACCGCTGACTTCGGCCCCGACTTCATCGCAGTCGACACCGCCAGCGGCATCTCCGCCACCGGTCGCAGCATTGTCCTCTCCGGCAGCGCCGCCGGCGGTGTGACGCTTGCCGTGGGCAACTTCATCGCTGACGACGGCGTGCCGGCCGACTCCGGTCTGCACACCCGCCAGTCGACCGCGATCACCTCCAGCACCGACCTGATCACCTCGACCATCATCCTCGACGACGTCGGCCGCGGCTCCAACGGCGGCGACATCGTTGTCGGTGCCAAGTCGACTGGCGAGACCTCGAGCTCTCAAGGCGTTGCCCGCTTCGAGATCACCGTAGAGAACAACAGCGCCCTGGGCGTGATCGCCTCGACCAATGAAGCGCTCAAGGAAGTCATCGTCAAGAACGGTGAGGTCAACGGGACGCTGAAGGTCCAAGGCTACGACAATACCGTTAGCCTCGCGGCGAATGCGGCGCGTGGCAACAACAACAACGCCCTCCCCGATATCACGGAGAACGTAGGCAACACCGGCGTCCACGGTGCCTACGGCTTTACCGATGTTCGCAAGATCGACATGTCGGCGATGAATGGCGCGGTTTCCTACGACGCGCAGGTTCGCGCCTCGGCATTCAACAAGTACATTCAGCTCACCGACACCGACCCGCAGCCCGGCACGGACAACGACTCCACCGACGGCAAGACGACGCGTCAGGTTGCGGACTTCGACTACACCGGCGGCAAGGGCAACGACACGATCGCCGTCGTGATCGAGCCTCGCGTCGTCGCGAGCCACAGCAACGTCGAAGTCGGCCGCGAGGACTTCAGCTTCCTCATCGACGGCAAGGCCGGTGACGACAAGATCTCGCTGCGGATGGACGGTAACCAGCCGGGTGGAACCGAAAACTGGTACCAGCACCAAACCTCGCTGAAGAACGTCACCGTTCTCGGCGGCGACGGCAACGACACCATCAACAAGCCCGGCTCGGGCGACGTGACCTACGACCTCGGCGCAGGCAACGACACGCTCTACACCGACAACAGCGGTGCGCAAGGGTCCGCCAACACGGTGATCACCAACGCCGGCCGCGCGATCTGGGTGTTCAATTCCGATGATCAGCTAGCCGCTATCCACCCGGCTCGCAACGTCGACAACATCGTGTCGACGACGAATGAGAACTGGTACATCTACCGGGCCAGCCTCACGGTGACCTTCCTGGGCGCGAATACGCTTGGCGGCGCTACGAGTGCTCCGGCCGATGCGCTGGAGTCCGCGTCGATTCCCATCGGCTTCAACCCGAGCACGTACAAGTCGTCCGACCTGCACATCAACCAGGCGATCAAGGCCGCGATCAACAACGACCCGGTGCTCAGCAAGCTCCTGGTTGCCGAAGACGGCCCCGGCTATTCGCTCGTGGTGAAGTCGCTGATCGACGGCGTCCGCGCGGACAACAACATCGGCATCAACATCACCCTGCCGACGGCGACGCAACTGACGACGACCGAGGTCTCGCGCGTGGCGGCCGCCTGGGAAACCGACTTCGCGTTGGCTTCTCCGCAGCACGGCGCGCTCCACCCTCTGATCGCGACGCCGACGACAGCCGGTCTGGTTGCGTGGATGGACGGCACGGGCGCCGGCGCGCTGCCCGCTGGCGGGCCGGGCTCGATCGGCCTGCTGGAGAGTGGTGGCGGCGCCGGCCAGAGCTACGTTGCGGCGCTTGGCAACGACGGTGTGACCGATTTGGCGGGTGCCGCCAGCACAGCCACCAGCGACAACCTCATCACCCCGGGGTCGGGAAATGATGTGATCGTGCTGGGCACGGCGAACGACGGTGCGACGATGCTCGGGAGTAGCAACGACCGCATCAAGTTCGGCGCCGACTTCGGGCACGACACGATCGTGAACTTCACACCGGCCGGCGCTGGCCCCGCGGTTAACCGCGACTGGCTTGACCTGACCGCAATCGGTGGTTTCGGATCGTCCGGCGAGACGTACAACGCTGTCGTGAACGACGCGACGAACATTGGCGACGCGACGCTGGTGGATGGTGCAATCTACGTGCAGCTTTACGACGCGGCCGGCATGACGGCACTGACGCCCGCGATCATCTCGGGGCGCGTCTCGACCAGCAACGTGACCAAGGATACCGATTTCCATGGCAACCCGCTGCCGAGCGAGACCTTCGTCTACATCGCGGTCGACCCGCACAACGTGGGTCACGTCTATAAGGTGGTCGATACCTTCACGGTCGACGCCACTGTGACCAAGATGGGTGAGATCGACCTGGCCGAAGTGCCGTGGGCGACCCTCGCCGCGACCGACTTCTGGGGCTGATCGGGTAGAGAAAGCCTCGACTATGACCTCTCGTGCGGGCCGCCAATAACCCGCACGGAGCCAAGGCCACGCTTGCGCGTGGCCTTGTTCGTTTTCAAGTCCCCTTCCGGGGCACGAGCACCGCCGCCAGAATGCAAGTCGCCAGCCGAATTTGCCGACGGGGTGTCAGGCAAGCTCCAACGTGTCGAGGTGCACGTGGCCTATCGGACGTAAAAGCTCCGGCCACGCCACGCCTATCGGGTCAGTGGAGTTGACCGCGCAGTTCCCGCTCGAGCTGCGGGAGCGACTTTCCCGATCGCTGGCGAACTCATCAACTAGTCCTTGACAAGCCGTCGGCTTAGCTTTACGCTTTCATATATGAATATCTCGGGCGTGGGGCGCCAGCCAGTGGCAGGTCGCGTGGCGGCCTTGCGGCTCGACCGCGAGGGGCAGGCGCGCTTGCTTCGCTTGGCGACAGCCTTTTCGCGCGCCTGCAACTTCGTGGTCGCCATTGCGCGCCAACATGGCTGCTTTAGCCGCGTCGCGCTGCATCACTTGGCATACCGCCCGCTTCGCGAGGCACAACCGGAGCTCGGTGCGCAGATGGCCTGCAACGCAATCCACGCCGTCTGCCGAGCCTGCATCGCCGTCTACCTACATCCGGACTACCCCTGGAACCCGCGTCTGCCCGAACCGGCGCCGCTGCCGCACATCGCCTTTTCCGCGCGCGCGCCGGTGTACTTCGATCAGCACACGCTGAGCTTGCGCGGTACGCGGGCTTCGCTCTACACCCTAGAAGGTCGCTTGCACTGCGAGCTTCAATTGAGCGCCGGCTTGCAACAACGCCTGGGCGCCGAGCGCCTCGTGCAGACGCTGCTGATGGCCACCGACCAGGGCTTCGTGCTGGAATTCTGCTTCGAGGCTGATGTGCCGGCGCGCCCGCGCAATCGGCCCCGCCCTGCGGCAAGCGAAGGCGCTGCGCTGGCGAGGCACCTGCAGATCGTACTCCCTCCTGAGAGACCGCCCGCGACTGCGCTGGGCCCTGCCGCCTGAGCACCGCGCGCCACCCACCGCGCACCGACGCCTATCCTGGACTCGCGTCCGAACCCAGCCACGCCGCGCGCAGCGGCCGCGCCCGACCTCCTCATGGCCACCACCCCGATCCCGCCCCTGAAGCAGGCCCTCCTGCGCCAGACGCGCAACATCCGCAACGCCCTGTGGATGAGCAGCGCCATGGGCATGATGGCGCTGGTGCCGTCCTGGTACATGTTCGAGGTTTACGGCCGCGTGCTCAACAGCCGCAACCTGACGACGCTCACTTGGCTGCTGGTGATGACGCTGGGCGTGCACGTGCTGCTGGAGCTGCTCGACGTCGTGCGTGCGCGGCACCTGCACCATGTCGCCGAGAGCTTTGAGCGCGAGCTGCGCCCGCGCGTGTTCCAGGCAGCGCTCACGGCGCAGAACCGGCGCGTGGCCATCGGCGCGACCCAGGCGCTCACCGACCTCAAGACCATCAAGGACCTGCTCGATTCGCAGTTCGTCAAGTCCCTGCTCGACATTCCCGCCGCGCTGATCTGCATGGCGCTGCTCTTCGCGCTGGGCTTCTGGCTGGGCGTCCTCGGCCTCATCGGCGCTGCAATTCAAGGCTGGCTGATCTGGGTGACGCAGCGCCACACGCTGCCCCTGCTCACCCGCGCCTCCGGAGCGGCCATCGGCGCGCAGCAGTACGCCCACGGTGCGCTGCGCAATGCCCAGGTGATCGAGTCGATGGGCATGCTGCCGCGCACCCACCAGCAGTGGCTGCGGCGCCAGGTGCAGTTCCTGGACCAGCAGGGCGCCGCTTCGGACTACGGTGCGATGACCGGGGCCGTGGCCAAGGTGCTGCAGATGATGCAGGGCTCGGTGCTGCTGGGGGCCGCCACCTGGATCATGCTCTACGGCCAGCTCTGGGGCGGCGCGGGCATGGTGATCGTCGCCTCCATCCTCGGCGGCAAGGCGCTCCAACCCCTGTCGCAGCTCGTCACGCAGTGGCGCAACTACGTGCTGGGGCGCGATGCCTACAACCGTCTCGTCGGCCTGCTCGACTGGTACCAGCCGCCGGAGCCGAGCATGCCGCTGCCGCCGCCGCAAGGCCTGCTGACCGTGGAGGACGTGCACGCCGGCCCGCCGGGCACGCAGCTGCGTGTGCTTCGCGGCGTGAGCTTCGCGGCGCGCCCGGGCGAGGTCACCGCCATCATCGGCCCCACCGCCGCGGGCAAGAGCTCGCTCGCGCGCCTGATCGTCGGCGTCTGGCCGCCGACGCTTGGCAAGGTACGCCTGGACGGCGCCGACCTGCACGCCTGGAACAAGCAGGAGCTGGGCCCGCACATCGGCTACCTGCCGCAGAACGTCGAGCTCTTCGACGGCAGCGTGGCGGAGAACGTCGCGCGCTTCGGCGACGTGCGCGCGGATGCAGTCGCCGCCGCGCTGGCGATGGTGGGCCTCACCGAAACCGTGGCGGCCTTGCCCGAGGGCGTGAACACGCGCATCGGCGAGGATGGCGCCGTGCTCTCCGGCGGCCAGCGCCAGCGCCTGGGCCTGGCGCGTGCGCTCTACGGCGCGCCGCGACTGCTGGTGCTCGACGAGCCCAACGCCAACCTCGACGAGGCCGGCGACAAGGGCCTGCTGGAGCTGCTGGCGCACCTGAAGACGCAGGGCGTGACCACGCTCGTCGTCACCCACCGCAGCAACCTGCTGGCCGTGGCCGACAAGCTGCTGGTGCTGCGCGACGGCGCCGTGGCCGGCTTCGGCCCGCGCGACGAAGTGCTGCAGGCGCTGCAGCAGGCAGCGCAGCGCCAGTTGCAGGCGGCGGCCCCGCCGGGGGCGCCGGCCGCGCGCCCGCTGCCGCCGCGGCCCGCCGCCCCGCCTTCGGCCCCCGGGGCCGCCCCGGCGGACGGGACCGCGCCTGCGGCAGCGGCCACGAACCCTGCGCCCGCGGCCACCTCGGGCGAGCCGGCGCCGGCGCTGAGCGGCTTTGCGCGGCTGGCGGCCGCCGCCGCAGCCAAGGCCGCGCCATCTTCCTCGGACGGCACGCCGCCGCCAACACCATGAGCACGCAAACCCTGGACCGCCCGGCCCTGAGCGCCGCGCCGGGCGCCGCCGACGTGCCCTCCGCGGCGCCCCCGCGGGCACCTCTTCCCGTGCTGGACATCCGGCGCGTCCTGCTGAGCTTTCGCCGCGAGGCGATCTGGGTGGCGATCTTCGGCTTCTTCTCCAACGTGCTGACGCTGGCGCCGACGATCTACATGATGCAGGTCTTCGACCGCGTGATGGCCAGCGGCAGCCAGTACACCCTGGCGGCGCTCTCGCTCATCACGCTCTTCTTCTTCCTGGTGCTGGGCCTTGCCGAATGGCTGCGCTCGCGCCTGCTGGTGCGCGCCGGCACGCGCTTCGACCTGGTGGCGCAGGAGCCGGTGTTTCGCGCCAGCTTCGACGCGGCGCTGCGCAACAGCGAGGCGGGCAAGGGCAGGGCGCTGGCCGACCTCACGCAATTGCGACAATTCCTGACCGGCAACGCCGTCTTCGCGGCGATCGACACCCCCTGGACCTTCATCTACGCCGGCGTGCTCTACCTCATCCACCCCTCGCTGGGCGTGACGGCGGCGATCTTCGTCGTCCTCATGGTGACGATGGCGCTCGTGGGCAACCGCCGTGCCACGCCCCTGCACAAGAAGGCGCAGGAAAGCCTGGGCCTGAGCAACAACTACCTGCACGGCAAGCTGCGCAACACCGATGCCGTCGAGGCCATGGGCATGTTGCAGGCGCTGGAGCGGCGCTGGCTCGTCATCCACGACACGCACCTGGCGGACCAGCGCCGCGCGCAGGAGGCCACGCACCGCCTCTCGGCGCTGACGAAGTTCGTGCAGCACGCGCAGCAGTCCATCGTGCTCGCGCAGGGCGCGGTGCTGGCGATCTTCGGCTACATCAGCCCGGGCGCGATGATCGTCTGCAACTCGCTGATGGGCGGCGCGCTGCGCCCCACCGGCCTCATCGTCGCCGCCTGGAGCACCTTCGTCGAGACGCGCGGCGCCTACCAGCGGCTCAACGCCCTACTGCAGGCCCACCCGGCGCGCAGCGGGCGCGCGGACGTGGCGACCCTGCGCGGGCAGATCAGCGTGCGCGGGCTGAGCGCCACCGCGCCGGGGCGCAAGCTGCCGATCCTGCAGGACATCACGCTGGACTTCGAGCCCGGCGAGGTCGTCGGCATCATCGGCCCCTCGGGCGCGGGCAAGTCGACGCTGGCGCGCTGCCTGCTGGGCGTGTGGCCGGACACGCAGGGCCAGGTGCTGCTGGACGGCACGCCGATCCAGGACTGGTCGCGCGAGGCCATCGGCCCGCTGCTGGGCTACCTGCCGCAGGACATCGAGGTGTTCGACGGCAGCATCGCCGAGAACATCGCGCGCCTGGAACCGGATGCCGGTGACGAGGTCATCAAGGCGGCCAAGCGCACGGGCATCCACGATCTGGTGCTGCGGCTGCCGGGCGGCTACGACACGCCCATGGGTGTTGCCGGCGCCGCGCTTTCGGGCGGCCAGCGCCAGCGCGTGGCCCTGGCGCGCGCGATCTTCGGCGACCCGCTGGTGGTCGTGCTGGACGAGCCCAACGCCAACCTCGACGACGCCGGAGAGGCGGCGCTGCTGCAGGCGGTGGCCGAGCTCAAGGCGCGCGGCGCCACCGTCTTCATGATCGTCCACCAACCCCAGATGCTGCGCGTGGCCGACCGCCTGCTGGTGCTGGAGAACGGGCGTGTCGCCCGCTTCGGCAAGCTGCGCTTCGAGGCCGCCGCCCCCAAGGAAACCCCCTCCTCATGAGCTCATCGAACTCGCTGCAAGCGGCCGTCGGCAGCACGCTGGCCACGGCCGGCGCCGGTCGCGGCGTCCCTCCCGAAACGATCACCGACCTGGAGGCGCGCGCGGACACGCGCTCGGTCATGCGCCTGGGCTTCTGGGTGCTCGTCGTCGGTTTCGGCCTGTTCCTGGCCTGGGCGATCTGGGCACCGCTGGACGAGGGCGTCTCGGCGCCCGCGACGGTGTCCTTCGAGACGCGGCGCAAGGTCGTGCAGCACATGAGCGGCGGCATCGTCAAGTCGGTGCAGGTCAAGGAAGGCCAGATGGTGAGCGAGGGCGAGCTGCTGATGGTGCTCGACGACGCGCCCACGCGCGCCGCCTACGAGTCGATGCAGCAGACCTACCTCTCTCAGCGTGCCGCCGAGAGCCGGCTGCTGGCCGAGGCGGCGCACGCCCCGGCGATCACTTTCCACCCGGATCTGCTGCGCGCCACCGACCCGCAGGCGGCGCAGCACATGCAGGTGCAGCAGCAGCTCTTCGCGGCGCGCCGCGCCTCCTATGCCGCGGAGATCGCGGCGGCGAACCAGACGATCCAGGGGATGGAGGCGCAGATGAGCGGGCTGCGCCAGGTGCTCGAGAGCCGGCGCACGCAGGCGCAGCTGCAGTCGCAGCAGCTGGCCAACGTCAAGGCCCTGGCGGCAGACGGCTTTGCACCGCAGAACCAGGCGCTGCAGCTGGAGCAGGCGCAGGCGGACCTGCGCGCCTCGATCGCCGACGTGCAGACCAGCCTGCAGCGCCTGCAGAGCGCCGTGGCCGAGACGCGGCTGCGCATCGCGCAGCGCGAGCAGGAGTTGACCAAGGAGGTCTCCGCCCAACTGGCCGACGTGCAGCGCGAGGTGGAGGCCAACCGCGAGCGCCTGGTGGCGATCACCGAGGAACTGCAGCGCACGCAGGTGCGTGCACCCCTGGGAGGGCAGGTGCTGGGGCTGGCCGTCAACGGGCCGGGGGCGGTGGTGACGCCGGGGATGCGCTTGATGGACATCGTCCCGCAGGGCGAGAGCCTGCTGCTGGATGCGCAGGTGCCGACGATGGCGATCGACCGCATCAAGGTCGGCGACGTGGTCGAGGTGCGCTTCACCGCCTTCGCCAACGCGCCGCAGCTGGTGGCCGACGGGCGGCTGGTGTCGCTGTCGGGCGATGCCATCAGCGAGGCGACACCCATGGGCCCGCACTCCTACTTCCTCGGGCGCGTGGAGATCACGCCGGAGGGCCGCAAGGCCCTGGGCTCGCGGCACCTGCTGCCCGGGATGATGGCCGAGGTGCTCGTCAAGACCGGCGAGCGGCCGCTGATGGCCTACCTGCTGCACCCGCTGACCAAGCGCATCGCCGCGGCGATGATCGAGGAATGAAGGGCCGCCGTCTGCTGTGCGCGCTCGCCGCGGGCGCGCTGCTGCCGTGGGCGCCGGCGGGGGCGATGACCCTGGCCGAGGCCTACGAGGCCGCGCGCGTGCACGACCCGCAGTACCGTGCCGCCGAGCACGAGCGGGACACCGTGCGCCAGGGCGTGCCGATCGCACGCGCCGGCCTGCTGCCGCAGCTTTCGCTGGGCTATTCCAGTGCCGGCGTCGAGGGCCGGCGGGAGTTCCCGAACGCGCTGCAGCAGCAGGTGAGCACGAGCCTGGACTACACCTCGGCGCAGTCCTCGCTGTCGCTGCGCATGCCCTTGTTCAGCTACGAGGCCTGGTCCCGCCTGGACCAGGCGACGGCGCAGGGCCGAGGCGCCGAGGCCATGTTCCGCGCACGGTCGCTGGAGCTGGTGGAGCGCGTCGTCCTGGCCTACCTGAACCTGCTGCAGTCGCGTGCGCAGCAGTCGCTGGCGCAGGCCGAGGTGCAGGCGATGAGCGAGCAGCAGCGCCGCACGGAGCAGCGGCTGCGCCTGGGGGAGGGCACGCGCACCGATGACGCGATGGCGCTGGCGGCGCTGGAGCTGTCGCGCGCGCGCCTGGTCGACACGACCGAGCTGGTCGACGTGGCCGCGGCGCGGCTGCGGCGCCTGACGGGGCAGCGCCCGCCGAAGCTGCACGACGTGCCCGCGGATTTCCTGCCGGGGCGCTCGCGCAGCGAGGACCTCGCCGACTGGACGGAGCGGGCGCTGCTGCAGAATCCGGTGCTGGCGGTGCGCGAGGCGGCAGTCGAGGCCGCGCGTCACGGCGTGCGACGCAGCCAGGCGGGGCATTGGCCGCGCCTGGACCTGGTGGGCAGCATCGCGCGGGCGCGCAACGATTCGCTCAGCAACCTGGACCAGACCTCGACGCTGCGCAGCGTGGGGATCCAGCTCTCGGTGCCGCTGTACAGCGGCGGCGGGGTGGATGCTTCCGTGCAGCAGGCGCAGGCCGACCTGGCGCGAACGCAGGAGGAATTGCGCGCCGAGCGCGAGAACAACGAACTGGAGATCGTGCGTCAGCTTCAACTCAGCGACAGCGCTGCCCAGCGCACGCAGGCCCTGATGCGCGCGATCGCCGCAGGCGAGGTCGCGCTCACCGGCGCGCGACGCAGTCAGGAGGCGGGGATGGGCACCTTCTCGGACGTCCTCGAGGCCTACAGCCGCCTGCAGACCTCGCGGCGCGACCTGGCACAGGCGCGCTACGACCACCTGGCGGCGCGCACGCGGCTGATGCTGCAGGCCGGCGAGCCGGCCGGCCGCGTCATCGACCAGGTCGACGCCATCCTTTCGGAGCAGGTCGAACTGCTGCCGCCCCCGATCCATCTCACCTCCCGACCATGAGAGCATTCCAGCCGCCTGTGCTTGCGGCCTGCATCGTCCTGGCCGCGCTGCTTGGCGCCTGCGGCGGCGGGGGCGACGGGCATTCGGTGAGCAACGCCTCGGCCAGCAATGTCCGGCTCACGCAGTCGACGACCATCACCTTCAACGGCGCGGGGTTGGACGAGGGCGTGGAGGTGCAGGTGAGCGGTCCCTGCAGCAACCTGCAACGGATGGGCGGCGCGACACCCACGACGTTGCAGTACTCCTGCAGGGTGGAGGGGGTGGGTCGCATCACGGCCTCCGCGGTGAGCGCCGACGGCACGCGGGTATACGGGCGCCTGGCCTTCGACGTGCCCGAGCCACGCGTGCTGCTCGCGCTCACGGATGGGACGTGGTCCGGGACGCTGACGCTGGACCTCGACGCGCGCTCGGCACCGCAGGCCGTCACGCAGTTCCTTGAGTACGTGAACGGCGGCTTCTACCGAGACACGATCATCCACCGCGCCCGCCCAGGCGTCGGCATCCTCGGCGGCGGCTACGTGGTCGCCACGGACGGGGCGCTGGCAAACAAGGTGCCGACGCGGCCGGCTCTGCCCGCCGAGCCGTCGAACCTGCCCCGGCTGCGCGGCGCCATCGGGATGGTGCGCCCGGCGGGTACGGGCAGCGCGAATGCGATCTTCTTCATCGGGGCTGCCGACAACGCCGTCTTCGACGTCGACGCGCCCGACGAGGTGACCGTGTTCGGCCGACTCGAGGGCGGCCTGGACGTGCTCGACAAGGTGGCAGCGGCCGAGGTGCGGCCCGACCTGGCGACGGGTCTGGCCGAGGTGCCGGTGCCGACGGTCACCATCAGCGCGGCACTGCAGTCGCGCTGAGAGCCGCGAGGGCGAGAGGGCGTGGGCTCCACGCGCAGCGTTGGCAAGGCATCGGCGAGCGCCAGGGCCACGGCCTGGCCCTGGGGCGGGCTGGCGCTGGCCTGGCCTCTGGCCAAGCGCGACGTGCTCGCCCGCTACCGAGGCAGCGTCGCAGGCCTGGCTTGGGCGCTGGTGGCGCCGCTAGGCATGGTGCTGGTGTACACGCTGGTCTTCCGCGGGGTGTTCCGCGCGCGCTGGGGCGTGGGTGAGTCCGCGGTCGACGGCTTTGGATACGTCACGCGGCTGTTTGCGGGGCTGATGGTGTTCCAGGCGGTGGCCGAGGTGGCCACGCGCGCCACGCGCCTGATGCAGGACCATGCGAACCTGGTCAAGCGTGTCGTCTTCCCCCTCGAGCTGCTGTGCACCGCCTTGCTGCTGCAGGTGGGCGTGCACCTGCTGCTGCAGGTCGCGCTGCTGGCCGTGTTCGAGGGGGTCTTCGGCGGTGGCGTGCGCCTGTCCTGGCTGCTGCTGCCGCTGGCGCTGCTGTGGCTGCTGCTGCTGATGCAGGTGCTGGCGCTGGCGCTGGCGGCGTTGGGTGCCTATCTGCGGGACCTGCAGCACGCGGTCCCGGTGATGATGACGGGAATGCTCTTCCTCTCGCCGGTCTTCTTTCCGGCGGCCTCGGCGCCCGAGCCGCTGCGCTGGGTGCTGGCGGTCAATCCGATCTCGGTGCCGATCGAGTTGATGCGTTGGGCGTGGTTCGGTGATCCGGTCGACGTGCGGGCCGCGGTCGCCCAGGGCCTGCTGCTGCTGCTGTTGCTGCCTCTGGCTCACCGGCTCTTCCGGCGCCTGCGCACAGGCTTCGCTGACCTGGTGTGATGACTGAGGATCGCGTCATCGAACTGCGGGACGTGCACAAGAGCTACTCGCTCGAGACACGGCCTTGGCACCGCCTCTGGTACCAGTTGCGCGGCCGCCAGGATCGTGGGCCGCAGCATCACGCTTTGCAGCATGCAGATCTGATCGTCCGGCGCGGCGAGGTGGTGGGGGTGATCGGTCGCAACGGCGCGGGCAAGTCGACGCTGCTGCAACTGGTGTGCGGAGTGCTGCAACCAACGCGGGGCGAGTGTGTCGTGCACGGCCGTATCGCTGCGTTGCTCGAGCTCGGCGCGGGCTTCAACCCGGAGCTGACGGGTCGCGAGAACGTGCGCCTGAACGGACCGCTGCTCGGGCTCAGCCCGGCGCAGATCGAGCAGGCGATGGGGGCGATCATCGACTTCGCCGGCATCGGCGCCTTCATAGACCAACCGGTGCGCTCGTATTCCAGTGGCATGTTCATGCGCCTAGCCTTCTCGATGGCCACGAGCGTCGACCCGGACATTCTGGTCATCGACGAGGCCTTGTCGGTCGGCGATGGCGCCTTTGCCCACAAGAGCTTCGAGCGCATCATGGCGCTGAAGGAGCGCGGGGCGACGATCATCTTCTGCTCGCACTCGATGTTCCAGGTCGAGTCGCTGTGCACGCGCGCGATCTGGATCGAGGGCGGGCGCATCCGCGCCGATGGTCCGGCGCACCGGGTGACGGTCGAGTACAGCGAGTGGCTGCAGCGCCACGACCATGATGCGGCCGAGGGCGGCGTGCAGGCTACGCGCTTCGATTCCGAGCAGGCCGGCATCGTGCGCGTGCAGCGCCTGTCCCCTGCCGGCGAGGACGTGCTGCGCAGCGGGCAGGACAGCCTGGCGCTCGAGATCGTGCTGAAGTCGCGATCGGATGCCGCGCTGCCGACGCTCGGCGTTGTCTTGCACGGGGCCGATGGCCGCTCGATCAGCAGCGCGGGGAGCTGGCTTGATGGCGTTGCGCTGGCGCGGGATGCCAACGGGCAGATCTCGGTGCAGTTGTGCTGGCCGGCGCTGCCACTGCTCAAGGGGCGCTACACGATCTCGGTCTATGTGCTGTGCGATCGCGCGATCAACCTGTGGGCCGCGGCCGAGCACGTGCTGGCCGTCGAGATCGTGCAGGAGCACCTCGAGCAGGGCGTGGTCTCGCTCCCTCACCAATGGATGGTGGGGGCAGTAGGGCGCTCGGCGCTGCTGCCGAGCGGGTGACGAGCCTCATGGATGCGCGGGGCTTTGCCTTTCCGCTCAACGTCTACGCGCACATGCTGGCGCTGGAGGAGGGCCGCGTCGACGCTCTGCACTACGGGCTCTTCGAGCGCGAGGACGAGCCGGTGGGGCAGGCGCAAGAACGGGCCAGCGCCCGCCTGTGGGCGGCTTTGCCGCCGCCTTGTCGCACGCTCGAGGTCGGCATCGGTTTGGGCACGACGCTGCAGCGTCTGCAGGCGGCGGGCTATGCGGTAGTAGGCCTGACGCCGGATGCGGCGCAGGTCGGGGAGGCGCGTGCGCGCCACGGACAGGGTCTGGACCTGCGCGTGAGCACGCTGGAAGCGTTCGATGGTCGTGGTGGGCCCTGGGAATTGATGCTGTTCCAGGAGAGCGCCCAGTACATCGCGCCGCTGGACCTCTTCGAGGCTGCCGACCGCGTGCTGGCGCCCGCGGGTGCGCAGATTGTGGTGATGGACGAGTTCGCGCTGCAGCGCCGTGACGCGGGTGACACCGGACTGCACGACTTGGCGGCTTTCAAGGCACTGGCACGGCGCCTGGGCTGGAACCTCGTGCATGAGGAGGATCTCTCGGGCACCGCGGCCGGCACCGTCGCCGCGATCGCGCGCCTCGTGCGGCGCCATCGCCAGGCGCTGCGCAACGACCTAGCGCTGGACGACGGCTCGCTGCAGGGCCTGCTCGATGCCTGCGCGCGCTACGCGGAGCTCTACGCGAGCGGCGTCTATGGCTACCGCCTGCTGCGCCTGCAGCGGCCGCGGCGCCCGGCGCGCCGGCTGGCCTCTGTGCGCGCGGCGCAGGCACCGGCGGTGCGCACACTGTTGCAGCAAACCTTCGACGTGCCGATGAGCCAGGCTGTCTGGGACTGGAAGTACGGCGAAGGGCGAGGACGTGCAGTCGCGCTGTGGGAAGGCGAGGCCTTGCTTGCGCACTACGGCGGCATGACGCGGCGAGTTCGCATCGACGGCCGCAGCGAGCTCGCCTGCCAGGTGGGCGACGTCATGGTGAGTGCGCGGGCCAATGCGGGCCTGGTGCGCGAGGGTGCGTTGCACCAGGTGAGCGCGACTCTGCTCGAGGCGCAGATCGGCTGGGGGCGGCCGCACCTCCTGGGCTTCGGGTTCCCGAACGCCCGCGCCATGAAGGTGGCCGAGCGCATCGGGCTCTACGCGCCGGTGGATGCCATTGTCGAACTGCGCTGGCCGCCGCTGACCGAAGCCGAGCGCTGGCGCGAGAAGCTGTGGCGACGACGCGAGATCGACTTGAGCCGCTTGGGCGACGACGATGCCGATGCACGCACGCTCGAACAGGCATGGCTGCGCATGGCGGCGGCGCTGCCACGCAGCGTGCTGCCCGAGCGCGATTTGGACTGGCTCCGGTATCGCTACGCGCAGCGACCCGAAGTCGAGTACCGTGTCCGCCTCTGCGAGAGCCGCGTTGGACATGGGCAAACGGGCGCCTATGTGCTGCGCGATCATGGCGACCACGTCGAGCTGATGGATCTGGTCGGGCCACCGTCGATCTGGGATCGTCTGCTGCGCGCGGCCCGACGCGATGCGGGACCGCGGCCGCTGCACGCATGGGTGAGCGCTTCGCACCGGGTACTGCTCGAGCGGGCGGCTCCGGGAGCCATCGAGCAACCGATACAAGTGACCGTGCCGTCCTGCGTCCATACGCCGGGGCCAGCTCCCGAGACCTTGCGCGGACGCTGGTTCCTGATGTCCGGCGACACCGACTCCCGTTGAACCATGACTCTGCCTACCAGCCGTTCCCCCTGGGCCGATGAAGCTGCGCTCTACCCCTACACGGCGTGGGACGCGCTGCCGGCGCGCCGAGTGCTCGTGCTGGCACCGCATCCCGACGATGAGGTGCTCGGCTGCGGCGGAAGCATCGCGGCAAGCCTGTCGCAGGGGGCGTTCGTGGACGTGATCGTCGCCAGCGACGGTGGGCTCGGCGGCGACCCCCGCACGCGCGAGGCGGAGTCGACGGCGGCCGCCCGCGTGCTCTCCGCGGCAGGCGACGGCCGGCTGCAGCTCTCGTTCTGGCGCCTACCGGATCGCACGCTCGCAGGCCATCCGGAACTGGGCAGCCGGATAGCCGATCGACTTGCAAACACGAAGGCGGAACTCCTGCTCCTGCCCTCGCCGCTCGAGATCCACCCGGATCATCGAGGCTTGTGCCTGGCTGGCATCGAGGCCGCGCGCACGCTGGACTGGGAGGGCGAGCTGCTCTTCTACGAAGTCGGGCACCCGCTGCTGGCCGATCGTCTGGTCGACATCACGCGGTGGATTGCGCTCAAGCGCGATGCAATCGATTGCTTCGCGTCGCAGTTGGCGGTGCAGGCCTACGGGGAGCAGTTGTTGGGCCTGAATCGCTATCGTGCCTACACGCTGGGTCCGGCGGTAAGCCATGCCGAAGCCTTCCAGAGCGTAGCGCGACAGAGCTGGCGCGATGGGCTGGAAGGCGTTTGGACAGAGCTTGCCCCGCGCTTGCGGGCGCGCTATCCCGCTCCCTCGGCCGGGCCCTGAGCCCGGGCAGCCGCCCACGAGAGCATCGCAAGCGAAAGCAGCATCAGCGCGAACTTGGCGTCGCGCAGCACGACGTTG
>JAIXKR010000122.1 GCA_026932235.1 Burkholderiales bacterium | reverse complement strand
GCGGCGACAGCAACACCACCGGCATGCTGCACGCGCTGCTGGCGCAGGGCGCGGGGCGCCGCTTTCCGGGCCAGGTCGCGCTGGGCCTGATGTTCGACCCGCAGGCGGCGCAGGCCGCGCACGAGGCGGGCGTGGGCGCGGAGATCGAGATCGCGCTCGGCCGCGCGGTGCCGACCTTCACGGGGCGAGCGAGCGATCCGCCGCTGCGCGGACGCTTCAAGGTGCTGGGGCTGGCCGACGGCCGCTGCACGCTCACCGGGCCGATGATGACCGGCGTCGGCGTCCGGCTGGGTGAGAGCGCCTGCCTCGAGATCGAGGGCGTGCGCGTGGCCGTGGTCAGCGGCAAGAAGCAGCTGCTGGACCGGCAGCTGCTGCGCATGGTCGGCATCCACGCCGAGCAGATGAAGATCATCGTCGTCAAGAGCAGCAACCACTTCCGCGCCGATTTCGAAGCCCACGCGAGCCACGTGCTGGTGGCCAAGGCCGCCGGCCCGATGGCCGCCGATCCCGCCGACCTGCCGTGGACGCGATTGCCGGAGACGATCCGCCGCCGCCCCTGATCCACCGCCGAACCCTTCCGCTGCCTCCCTGACGCGCACCGCCATGACCGGATCCACGACCGAGACCGCCCCTCTGCCCCGCCCCTGGTTCACCGATGACGCGACGGCGCTTGCCGAAACGATCGCGCGCGGCGAGTGCAGCGCGGAGCAGGCGCTCGAGCGCACGCTCGCCGACATCGCCGCGATCGACCCGCAGCTTGGCGCCGTCTGCCTGCTCGCCCCCGAGGTCGGCCGCGCGCAGGCGCAGGCGCTCGACGCCGAGCTCGCCGCCTGCCGCAGCGACGCGGCGCGGCAGGCGCTGCTGCAGCGGCGGCCTTTCCTCGGCGTGCCGCTGCTGCTCAAGGACGTGGGCCCGGCCACCGCCCATCGCGGCCTGCCTTCGCGCATGGGCTCGCGCCTGTTCCCCGCGGGCATGCCCTGGCCCGTCGACGGCACGCTCACCGAGCGCTACCTGGCCGCCGGCTTCGTCCCCTTCGGCCGCAGCACCAGCCCGGAGATGGGCATGAGCGCGAGCACCGAGGCGCTCGCCTACGGCGGCCCGACGCGCAACCCCTGGCAGCGCGCGCACTCCAGCGGCGGCTCCAGCGGCGGCGCCGCGGCCGCCACCGCCAGCGGCATGGTGACGATCGCCCACGCCAACGACGGCGCCGGCTCGATCCGCATTCCGGCCTCGGCCTGCGGCCTCATCGGCCTCAAGCCCAGCCGCGGCTTGATGCCCAACGGCCCGCTCGCCGGCGAGGGCTGGGGCGGCCTCACCAGCGACCACGTGCTCGCGCGCAGCGTGCGCGACTGCGCACGCGCGCTCGACGTCGGCGCCGGCGCCGACCCCGGCGCGCCCTACGCCGCGCCGCCGCGGCCGCCCAGCTTCGTGCGCGCGCTCGAGGAGCCGCTGCGCGCGCTGCGCATCGGCCTCGTCAACGCCTTCTACGAGGGCGACGCGGTGCACGCCGAGGTCGCCGCCGCGGTCGACGCCTTCGCCCAGCGCCTGCAGGCGCTGGGCCACGCGGTCGAGCCGGCGCGCCTGCCCTTCGGCACGCACGAGGTGCTGCGCCCGGTCATGCTCGCCGTGGCCACCGGCACCGCGCTCTTCCTCGAGCAGCTGCAGGCGCAGCGCGGCCGCGCCATCGCGCCCGAGGAGGTCGAAGCCGTCGTCTGGAGCGCCTGGCAGACCGCCAAGGCGCTGCCGGCCAGCGCCTATCTGGAGGCGGTGAACAGCTTTCACCGCCTGGGCCGCCAGATGGCGCAGTTCCACGCCCGCTACGACCTGCTGCTCACGCCCACGCTGGCCGAGCCGCCCGCGCCGCTGGGCCGCTACACCATGGACCGCAGCGACTTCATCGACTACCGCCTCGGGCCGCAGGGCCTGTGGCGCTACAGCCCCTTCTGCCCGCTGGCCAACGCCACCGGCGCGCCGGCGATCAGCCTGCCTGCGGGCCTGGGCAGCGGCGGCCTGCCCATCGGCGCCATGCTCTCGGCAGCACTCGGCGAAGACGCGCTTCTGCTGCGCCTGGCCGCGCAGTGGGAGCTTGCCGCCGGCCCGCTGCCGATGCCGCACCGCGCGCCGGCCGCGCGGGCGGGCGACGCGGGCTAGGGATCGACGCGAAAGAGCACCAGGCCAGCGGCCATGGTCGACGCGCCAGCACAGCAGGCGCGCTGGCATCATCGGGCCCAGCCAAGCGAACGCGCGCATGAAGCTCACCGACCTCGACGCCCACGCCCTCAGCGAGCTCATCCACACCCGGCAGGCCTCGTGCCGCGAGGTGATGAGCGCCTTCCTCGCCCGCATCGACGCGCTCAACCCCAGGGCCAACGCCATCGTCAACCTGGCACCGGCGGAGCGGTTGCTGCAGCAGGCCGATGCGCGCGACGCGCAGCTCGCGCGCGGCGAATCGATGGGCTGGCTGCACGGCATCCCGCAGGCGATCAAGGACACCGGGCAGGCCCTGGGCTTCCCGACCACCTTCGGCTCGCCGCTGCTGGCGCAGGCGCTGCCCGCGGTCGACAGCCTCTACGTGCAGCGCATGAAGGCCGCGGGCTGCATCGTCATCGGCAAGACCAACATGCCCGAGTTCGGCCTCGGCTCGAACACCTACAACCCGCTCTTCGGCCGCACGCCCAACGCCTGGGACGAGACCGTCACCTGCGGCGGCAGCAGCGGCGGCGCCGCGGTGGCGCTGGCGCTGCGCATGCTGCCGCTGGCCGACGGCTCGGACTTCATGGGCTCGCTGCGCAATCCGGCGGCCTGGAGCCACGTCATCGGCCTGCGCCCGAGCCAGGGCCGCGTGCCGGGCTGGCCGCGACCCGAGCTCTTCGTCAGCCAGCTCGCCACCGACGGCCCGATGGGGCGCAGCGCGCGCGACGTGGCGCGTCTGCTCTCGACGCAGGCCGGCTTCGACGCGCGCGCGCCGCTGTCGCTGCACGAGGCCGCGCGCGACTTCGTGCCGCCTGCCGACGCCTCGCTGCGCGGGCTGCGCATCGGCTGGCTCGCCGACCTCGGCGGCCACCTGGCGATGGAGGACGGCATCCTCGACGTCTGCGCCGCGGCGCTGCGCCGCATGGAGGGCGATGGCGCCCTCGTCGAGCCGACGACGCTGGACTTCGACCTCGACGCGCTCTGGCAGGCCTGGCTGCTGTGGCGGCGCGCGCTGGTGGCGCCCGGCGTGGCCGCGGCGCTGGCGCAGCCCGGGGCCACGCGCGCGCAGGTCAAGCCCGAGGCGCTGTGGGAGCTGGACCAGGCCGGCGGCCTCTCCAACGCCGACTTCATGCAGGCCGCGGCGCTGCGCAGCCGCTACTACGAGCACATGCGCGCGCTCTTCACGCGCTTCGACCTGCTGGCGCTGCCGGTGACGCAGTGCTGGCCCTTTCCCCTCGAACAGGCCTGGCCGCGCACCCTCGGCGGGCGCGCGATGCAGACCTACCATCAGTGGATGGAGGTCACGCTCTACGCCACCTTCGCCGGGCTGCCGGCGATCAGCCTGCCGGCGGGCTTTCACGCCAACGGCCGCTGGCCCTGCGGCCTGCAGCTCATCGGGCCGCCGCAGGGCGACGCCCAATTGCTGCACGCCGCGCAGGGCTACGAGAACCTGGCCGCGAGCCTGATGGCGCGCCGGCCGCCGGAGCCCGCCCCCGCGGCTTTCCATGGAAGCGAGCAGGCATGAAGCTGATCGACGCCTTGCAGGAAGAACACGCCCTGATCGATGCGGTGCTCGGGTCGCTTCGGGCCTACGTCGATGCGCTCGCGGAGGGCCGCGCGAATGGGGCCGACGGCGCGCGCTACCTGGCCTTCCTCACCACCTTCGTCGGGCAGTTCCATCATGAGCGCGAGGAGGAGGTTCTGCTCGAAGCGCTGGTCACGCAGGCCGAGCTGCCGCGCGAGCGCGGACCCGTGTTCGCCATCCTGCAGGAGCACGCCGAGATGGAGGGCTGGCTGCGCGCGATGACGCCGCTCCTCGAACAGGGTGTGCCGTCCGTGGAGGATCACGCCCGTCTGCACGCGCTGGCCGTGCGCTACACGCGCGCGCTGTGGCGGCATATCGACGCCGAGAACTCCGTCCTTTACGTCGAGGGCGCTCTGCGGCTGGGTCGCCACGGCGTCCACGAGCTGCCGGACCGGGCGATGCGCGAATCGGAGGCCGCCGCGCGCGAAGACGCGGCGGCGCTGCTGCTGCGCTACCCGCCGATCGAGGACGCGGTGCTCGCGCGCGGCGACGGCTGCTTCATGTGCCGCGCCCACGGCGAGACCTGCGACGGGCTCGAGGCCGAGTGGTGGAACGAGCTCGAGTGGGACGAGTTCTTCGAGCGCTGAGACGGTCCGCCGCCCCGCTTCACCCGGCGGCGCCCCTGCGGCGACGCAAGGGGCGCTCGGCGCTGCCGGGCTTGATGCCCGCGTGCGCCACCACGCGCTGCACCTTGCCGCTGCGCCCGCGCTGTGGCGGCGTATCGGGATCGTGGCGCAGGCGCAGCGCATCCGCGCCCTGTTGCATCGCATAGCGCCGAAGCACCTCGCTGCAGCGCGCCCAGCAGTCCGCTTGTTCGCCGGCGCCCAGGCGCAGCACGAGGGTGCGCGCGTCGTGCTGGCAGAGCTGGAAGTCGAACACGCCCGCTTCGTCTTCGAGCACGGTGGAGAGCGCCATCGGCAGCAGCGTCACCCACTGTCCGCGCGCGCCGCGCAGGTGCAGCGCGTCGTCCTGCCGACCCTCGACCTCGATCACCGGCAAGCGGCTGCCGCAGGCGCAGCGCCCGGGGACGAAGCGCACGCGGTCGCCGAGGTCGTAGCGCAGCAGCGGCTGCACGTGGTTGGCGAGGTTCGTCAGCAAGGTCGTGTGCGAGAGCTCGCCTTCGGGCACCGGCTGCAGCCCGGCGTCCACCGCTTCGAGGATGACCCAGTCGGCGTTGACGTGCAATGCCTCGTGCGCGCATTCGGCAGCAATCGTCAGGAACTCCGAGGCGCCGTAGCTGTTGCGCACCGGGCAGCCGAAGGCGCTGGCGATGGCCTCGCGCTGCGCCGCACCCAGCGTCTCGCCGCCGGTCATCAGCTGCGACAGGCGCAGGCGCATCAAGCCCTGGCGCTGGCAGGAGGCCAGCAGCGCCGCCGCCGTCGGGTAAGTCGCCAGACGCGTGGGCTGCCAGGCGTCGAGCTGTGCGAGCAGGTCGGGCAAGGGCTGCAGGATCGAGAAGCTGCGCAGCATCGGCGCCATCCAGGGGTTCAGGCGGCGCAGGCGCTGCACCGAGGCAAAGCTCGCGAAGTGGCCGTCGATCGCGCCGACGAAGGCCATGCGCGCGCCGGGCGCCACACCCATCCAGCTTGCGCGCGGGTCGGTCCAGCCCGGGCGCAGCGCCTCGAGCGCGTCGTACACCGCCAGCGCCGCGGGGTCGTGCACGAAGAGTCCCGGATTGCCGCTGCTGCCCGAGCTTTCCCACACCGCGTAGCGCCCGTTCATCGGCCAACCCACGCGCGCCGGGTCGCGCACGAAGGCGCGCGCGCTGGCGAGGTCGACGTCGCCCTCGGTGAGCGCGTCGTCGAAGCGCGCCATCAACAGCGCCTTGTCCATCGCCGGCAAGTCCGCCAGCGGCGCGTCGTCGGGCAGCGCGGCCAGGCGCGCGGCATGCAAGGGCGCACGGCGCGCGGCCGCCAGCAGCGCCGTCAAGCGCCGGGCCTGCGCGGCGGCCAGACGCTCGGGCGTCGCGTGCGACATCGCCACCACGTCGGCCGCGGTGGTCATGCTGCGCCAGGGATCGAATTCGTGGCTCATCGACACTGCGCGGATGCGCACTCCAGCAAGCGCCCTCCCTCGGCCTCCCCCGGTTTCGTGTCCGCCATTGGAGCCCGTCGAACTGCCAGGGACCTTACGGCAGCCTCGGCCCGCCCGGGTGTCCGCCGTCATTGCGGCATTGGATCGCGACGACCACGTTGACGGCCATCAACGAAGCACACTTGCGTACGATGGCGTACCGGACCCGATCCGGTTCCACCCCACCCGCAAGGAGACCCTTCCGATGGCGACCTGGTTCGACCTCACAAAGAGCAGCGACGGAAAATTTCGATTCGCACTCAGGAACGACGGCGGCACCCTGCTCAGCAGCGAAGCCTACGAGGCCAAGTCCTCGGCGCAGCAGGGCATCGCGTCGGTGCAGACGAACGCGGCACTGCCCGAGCGCTGCGAGCGCAAGACGGCCAGCGACGGCCGCTTCTACTTCAACCTGAAGGCGGCCAACGGGCAGGTGGTCGGCACCAGCCCGATGTTCACCACCGAGGCCGCGCGCGAGGGCGCGGTCGCCGCCACCCAGTCCGGTGCGGCAGGCGCGGAGGTCAGGGACGCGAGCTGAAGCGATCCGACCCGCGCGAGGAGCGCGTGCTGCAGCGCCTCTTCGACGAGGCGTACACGCGTTCCGCACGTCGCGTGCGGCGCTGGCTGCAAGCCCGGTCGCCGCCGAAACGCTTCGCCGCGGCGACGCCGGCAGGAGACAATCGCGCTCCACGATCGCGCCTGGCGATCGAACCTCGAATTCGCCGCGACCCGAGCCGCCGTGCACGAGAGCCCCATGCCCAACGAAACGCCCTCTTCGCCCGACGCGGTGACGCCGACGCCCGCGGCGAATGAACCCGACCCCGCGCCGGCCGCGCCCTTGCCCGATGCGCAGCCGCCCGCTGCACCCGATCCGCAGCGGCGGCAGGGGCGGCAGGGCGCGCGCCGCGGCGACAAGCGCGGTGCGCCGGTGGACACGACGGCCTGCGCCGCGGAGCTGAAGGCGCGCTTTCCGGCGCTCTTCGACGGCCCGCCCAAGCCGCTGAAGCTGCGCATCCAGGCCGACATCCAGGAGCGTGCGCCCGGCGTCTTCACGCGCGCGGCGCTTTCGGCCTTCCTGCATCGCCACACCACAGGGACGGGCTACCTGATCGCGCTCACGCAGCAGGGGAAGCGGCTGGACCTCGACGGCCAGCCCGCAGGCGAAGTCGCCGCCGAGCACCGTGAGGCCGCGGCACAGGAAGTCGAGCGCCGCCGCGCACGGCGCCAGGAGCGCGAGGCGCAGATGCGCCAGGCGGGAGCCGGGCCACGCACGGCAGCGCGGGAAGCGCGGCCGGCGCGCGCACCCGAGCGCCGGCCGACGACGACGCCAGCCTCGGCCGACGAGGCCGCGCGACGCGAGCGCGCGCAGCTCCTGCGTGCCTTCGAGAGCAGCCCGCTGGCGAAGTCGAACTTCTGCGCGCTCAAGGGCATCACGCCGCAGGCGCTCGACGCCCAGCTCGCACTGGCCCGCGCGGAGGCCGCCGCCCGGATGGCGACCCACCCGCCCGCCGAAGCACGGGCACGGCCCGATCACCCCGATCGCCCCGATCGCCCCGATCGCCCGCGCAGCCAAGGGCAGGCCGCGGCTCAGCCACCGGCGAAGGTGCGGGGCCCGGAACCGCGCCAGGATTCGCGGCCGATCCGCCGCCATCCGCACGCGGAGGCCGCACCGCCGGCAGCGGTGGTGCAGGCTCAGGGGCTGCGGCGGCTGGTTCGGACCCTGGTCGAGCGCAGCGGCTCGTCGCCGACCGAGGCCGAACGCGTCGCCCACCATCTCGTCGATGCCGACCTCAGCGGGCACGACACGCAAGGCGTCGCCATGCTGCCGCGCTACCTCGAGAACCTGCGCACGGGCGGCCTGGTGGCCAACCGCGAGATCGTCGTCGTCAACGACCACGGCGCGCTCGTGACGCTGGATGGCCAGGCCGGCTACGGGCAGGTCATCGGCGCGCAGGCGATGGTGCTGGGCATCGAGCGCGCACGCGCGCACGGTGTCGCCGTACTCGGCCTGACCAACAGCCATCACCTGGGCCGCATCGGCGCCTACGCCGAGCAATGCCTGGACGCGGGGCTGGTCTCGATCCACTTCGTCAACGTCGTCACCCAGCCGCTGGTCGCGCCCTTCGGCGGCAGCGACGCGCGGCTGGCGACGAACCCGATGTGCGTCGGCATCCCGATGGGGGCCGGCGATGCGCCACTGCTGCTGGACTTCGCCACCAGCCGCCTCGCCATGGGCAAGCTGCGCCGCGCTCAGCGCCAGGGCCGCCCCAGCCGCGATCCCGCGGTGATGCTGCAGGAGCCGCGCGGTGCGCTGCTGCCCTTCGGCGCGCACAAGGGCTACGGTCTGGCCGTGGCCTGTGAACTGCTGGCCGGGGCGCTCACCGGCGGGCTGACGCTGCACGAGAAACCCGGCGGCGGCGCGATCCTCAACAACATGCTGAGCATCCTCGTCGACCCCGAGCGCCTGGGCAGCGCAGCGCACCTGGCGGCGCAGGCACGCGCCTTCGCCGCCTGGGTGAAGGCTTCGCCCCCGTCGCGCGAGTCCGGCGTGATGCTGCCGGGCGAACCCGAGCAGCAAAGCCGCAGGCGTCGCGAGGCCGAAGGCATCGCGCTCGATGCCGCGACCTGGGCCGAACTGCTGGCCGCCGGTAGCGCGCTCGGGCTCGAGGAGGCGGCGCTGCGCGAGCTGGCGCAGGTCGGCTGAAAGCCGAGGCCCCTCACCCCTGCGCACTGGCCTCGCGCCGGGGAGAGGAGGAGAAGCAAGGATGCCTCAGGCCGGGCGCGGCGCACGCAGCCGCGGACCCAGCGTGCGCCGGAGCAGGAAGCCGGCGATCGCCAGGTTGAGCAGGTTCCAGGCGATGCCGTTGACGAAGGCGGCCTGGTAGCTGCCGCTGAGGTCGAAGACCTTGCCCGACATCCAGCCACCCAGCGCCATCCCGAAGAGCGTGAACATCATCACCGTGCCCACGCGCGCCGCGGCCTCGGCGGGCGGGAAGTGCTCGCGCACGATGATCGCGTAGCTCGGCACGATGCCGCCCTGGAAGAGTCCGAAGAGGCCCGAGATCACATAGAGCGAAACCATGCCGTCGAAGGGCAGGAAGAGCAGCAGCGCCACGCCCTGAAGCAAGCTGCCCAGCAGCAGCGTGCGCAGGCCGCCGATGCGGTCGCAGATGGCGCCCGAGACGAGCCGGCTGACGATGCCCAGGCCCAGCATCAGGCTCAGCATCTCGGCGCCGCGCGCCGGACCGAAGCCCAGGTCGCTGCAGTAGGCGACGATGTGCACCTGCGGCATCGCCATCGCCACGCAGCAGGCGGTGCCGGCGATGCACAGCAGCACCTGCGCCTGCGTGAGGCCGAGGCCGAAGGGCCGGTTCGAGGGCGCGGGCGCATTCGGCCGCACCAGCGGCGGCGCCGGCGGCGTGGCCGGCGCGCGTTCGCGCAGGGCAAGCGCCAGCAGCGGCAGCGTGAGCGCGCAAAAGACGCCCATGCCGATGTAGGTGCTGCGCCAGCCCTGATGGTCGACGAAATGCTGCACGATCGGTGGCCAGACCGTGCCGGCGACGTAGTTGCCGCTGGCGCACACCGCCACCGCGATGCCGCGCCGGCGCACGAACCACATCGAGGTGTCGGCCAGCAGCGGCGCGAAGCTCGCGGAGGAGCCGAAGAAGCCCAGCAGCAGCCCGTGCCAGAGGCTGAAGGCCTCGATGCTGCCCGACATCCCCGCGGCGACGAAGCCGCTGGTGAGGCCGGTCGCACCAACCAGCAGCGGCCGCATGACGCCATGTCGATCGGCCAGGCGCCCCATCCAGATGCCGCCCAGGCCGAAGCCCACCATCATCGCCGTGTAGGGCATCGAGGCGTCGGCACGCGCGACACCGAACTGCGCCTGCACCACGGGCAGCACCACCGGGATCACGTACATCGCCGCCGAGCCGATCGTCATGACGACGAGCGCGATCAGCAGCCGCGTCCAGGCGTAGCGCGAATCCGGAGCGTGGGTGCTGCGCACCGGCGACTCGTCAGGACGCGCGCATGCGTGTGCGCGCCTCGCGCTGCACCAGCCACAGCGTCGCCAGACTGATGACGACACCGCCGGCCAGCGTGCTGGCGCTGGGCACGTCGCCGGAGATCGCCAGGCCCAGCAGCGCGGCCCAGACGAGATCGAGGAACTTCGCCGACTGCGTGGCGGAGATGTCGGCGTGCCGGTAAGAACGCGTGAGGCAGTAGTGGCCGAGGCTGCCCAGCAGTCCGCAGACCGCGAAACCCGCCCACTGCCAGAGGTCTGGCCACTGCCACACCGGCAACGCCAGCGGCAGGCTGAAGAGCGTCACCGTCAGCGCCTGCCAGAAGACGATGACCGCAGTCGTCTCGGTGCGCGTCAGGGCCTTGGTGAGCAGGAAGGACACCGCGAACACCGGCGCCGAGGCGAGCATCACCAGATGCCACCCGCCCGCCTGCGCGCCGCTGCCGGCGAGCTTGGGCGCCAGCATCACCACCATGCCGGCGAAGCCGATGCCCGTGGCTAGCCAACGCTCCCAGCGCATCGGTTCGGCGAGGAAGAGCCAGGCGCCGATCATGATGAAGAGCGGCCCCGTGAAGCCGATGGCCGTCATGTCCGCGAGCGGGATGCGCGGCAGCGCGAGAAACCAGAGCACGAGACCGAGCGCGTGCACCGCGCCGCGCAGAAACTGCCCCGACACCCGCTGCGGCCGGAAGGCCGCCAGGCCCGCATGCCAGACCAGCGGCAGCATGACCGCGAAACCGAAGAAGTAGCGCAGGAACTGCGCCTGCATCGGGTGCAGTTGCTGCGACAAGGCGCGCACGAGCGCGTTCAGCAGGCTGAAGATCACGCCCGCGGCCACGCTCCAGAGCAGCGCGCGCCCGGTCGGGCCCAGGCGCTGCACGCGCCCGTGCAGCCGCAACAGCAGCAATGGCGCCGCGGACGCGGCGCGCGGCGCCGGCATCGTGGCTGACGGGGCAGGTTCGGCGCGCATGGAACCCGTGATCGTAGCGCGCCCGGGAAAACCCTGCTGAGGCAAATTCAGCTCGCCGGACTCCCCCGCCGCTCGGGCAAGGCCGTCGCGGCGGGTTCGGCCAGTTCGTCGAGGATCGGGCACTGCGGGCGCGCGTCGCCATGGCAGCCGCGCACCAGGTGCTCGAGCGTGCGCCGCATGCCGCTCATCTCGGCGATGCGCCGATCGAGGTCGGCCATGTGCGCCTGAGCGATGCGCTTCACGTCGGCGCTGGCGCGCTCGCGGTTCTGCCACAGCCGCAGCAGGTCGGCGATCTCCGCCATCGAGAAACCGAGCTCGCGCGCGCGGCGGATGAAGCGCAAGGTATGGACCTCGGCCGGCCCGTATTGGCGGTAGCCCGAGTCCGTGCGCATCACGCGCGGCAGCAGGCCCAGGGCCTCGTAGTGCCGCACCATCTTCGCCGACACGCCCGAGAGCCGGGCTGCTTCGCCGATGTTCATCCCGCCCCCGCTTCGCCGCGCGCCTGCGGTGGTGCCGGCTTGCGGCCCTGGCGCTGCAGCAGCAGCGCGTTGGTGACGACGCTGACGCTGCTGAAGGCCATCGCCGCACCGGCGATCACCGGGCTCAGCAGGCCCAGCGCCGCCAGCGGGATGCCGACGACGTTGTAGCCGAAGGCCCAGAACAGGTTCTGCCGGATCTTGCGCGTCGTGCGGCGCGAGAGCTCGATGGCCTCGGCCACCAGCGTCGGATCGCCGCGCATCAGCGTCACGCCCGCGGCGTGCATGGCGACATCTGTGCCCGTGGCCATGGCGATGCCCACGTCGGCGGCAGCCAGCGCCGGCGCGTCGTTGATGCCGTCGCCGACCATCGCCACCACCGTGCCCCGCTCGCGCAGCGCCGCCACCACCGCCGCCTTGTCGGCCGGCAGCACCTCGGCACGCACGTCGTCGATGCCGAGCGCCGTCGCCACCGCCTGCGCGCTGCCGCGGTTGTCGCCGCTCACCAGCACCGTGCGCACGCCGAGTTCGTGCAGCCGCTGCACCGCGGGCGCGGCGCCGGCCTTCAGCGTATCGCCGAAGGCCAGCAGACCCACGACTCGCGGCGCGATCCCCTCGGCATCGAGCGCGGCCAGCCAGGACACCGTGCGCCCCTGCTGCTGCAGCGCCTGCGCCTGCGCGGCAAGCGCGCCGCGCTCGGCCTGCATCTCGTCCATCCAGCGCGTGCTCCCCAGCGCCAGCCGCAGGCCCCCGACCTCGCCCTCGATGCCGCGCCCGGGAACCGCGCGCACGCCGACGGCCGCCGGCACGGCGAGCTGCCTCTCCTGCGCCGCCTGCACGACGGCGCGACCCAGCGGATGCTCGCTGCCGGCCTGCAACGCCGCCGCCTGCCGCAGCAGCGCGGCCTCGTCGCCGTCGGCGGCGCACGCGGCGACGACGCGCGGACGGCCTTCGGTCAGCGTGCCGGTCTTGTCGAAGGCGACGACGCCGACGCGGTGCGCGAGCTCGAGCGCCTGCGCGTCCTGGATCAGGATGCCGCGCCGCGCCGCCACGCCGGTTCCCGCCATGATCGCCGCCGGCGTCGCCAGCCCGAGCGCACACGGGCAGGCGATGACGAGCACCGCCACCGCATTCAGGAGGCCCTGCTGCCACTGGCCGCCGATCGATCCCCAGGCAAGCCAGGTGAGCAGTGCGGCGACGATCACCGCGGGCACGAAGACCGCGCTCACCTGGTCGACCAGGCGCTGGATCGGCGCCTTCTTCGCCTGCGCCGATTCGACCAGCCGCACGATGCGCGCGAGCGTGCTCTCCGCACCCACGGCGCGCGTGCGCAGCAGCAGCGCGCCCTCGCCGTTGACGGCGCCGCCGGTGACGGGGTCGCCGAGCTGGCGCGGCACGGGCAGGCTCTCGCCGGTGATGAGCGACTCGTCGACCTCGCTCGCGCCCTCGACGACCTCGCCGTCCACCGGCACGCGCTCGCCCGGGCGCACGACGACGAGGTCGCCCACGCGCACCAGCGCGAGCGGCACGTCGACGTCGACGCCGTCGCGGCGCACGCGCGCCGTCTCCGGACGCAGCGCCTGCAGCGCGCGAATGGCCGCGGTCGTGCGGTGCTTGGCGCGCGCCTCCATCCACTTGCCGAGCATGACGAGCGTGATGACCACCGCCGAGGCCTCGAAGTAGAGGTGCGGCGTCGGCTCGGCACCGGGGCGCAGCCACTCGTACAGGCTCAGGCCGTAGGCCGCGCTCGTGCCCAGCGCCACCAGCAGGTCCATGTTGCCGCTGCCCGCGCGAAGCGCCTTCCAGCCGGCCTTGTAGAAGCGCCAGCCGAAGCCGAACTGCACCGGCGTGGCGAGCAGGAACTGCAGCCAGGCGGGCAACATCCAGTGCCCGCCCCAGAGCATCGCCACCATCGGCAGCGACAGCGGCAGCGACAGCGCCGCGGCCGTCCACAAGGGCCAGGTCGGCGCCTCGCGCTCCGCCGGCAGCGCGGCGGCGGCGTCGACTTCCACGCGGGCCGCGTACCCGGCCTTCACCACCGCCGCCAGCAACGGCGCGACGCCTTCGGCCAGGCCGCGCGTCGAGAGGGTGGCCGTCTCGGTGGCCAGGTTGACGCTGGCCGCGGTGACGCCGGGAACCTTCAGCAGCGCCTTCTCCACGCGCGCCACGCAGGAGGCGCAGGTCATGCCCTCGATGCGCAGCCGCCACTCCTGTGCCGGCACCTCGTAGCCGGCCTTCTCCACCGCCTCCACCAGCCGCTGCAGCGGCAGCTCAGCGCAGGCCTGCACGTGCACCTGTTCGGTGGCGAGGTTGACCTCGGCGCCGTGCACGCCCGGCAGCTTGCGCAAGGCCTTCTCCACCCGCGTGGCGCAGGAGGCGCAGGTCATTCCCCCGACGGCGAAATGCCAGGATCGCGGTGTCGACGCCGCGGCAGCGCCGGCCGGCACGCGGGTTTCGGTGATGGTTTCCATGCGGTCAGCATCATCCTTCACACGATGGGAAGGTCAAGCCCTTTCGTGCGGCAGCGCCGCGCACATCGTCGCGCACATCATCGCGCTCTTGACCTTGCCCCCATGGCAAGCTTGATCATGAGCCGATTCCCGATCCGGAGAACCCCATGCTCGAGTACGACATCGCCAAGCTTTCCTGCGGCCACTGCGTGCGCGCCGTCACCGAGGCGGTGCAGGAAGTCGATCCGGCCGCGCGCGTCGATGTCGACCTCGCGCGCAAGCACGTCAGCATCGACACCCAGGCCGAGGCCGCACGCATCGTGGCCGCCCTCGCCGAGGCCGGCTATCCGCCCGTCGGCGGCTGAGCCGCGGTCGCGGCGAGCCCTGGTGCCGCCCTGAGAAGGCTTTCAGGTGCACGCGTGGCGGGAATGGGCGAGGATGAGGCCTCGGTGCGACAAGGAGTACGCATGAAGGTCGTCATCGCCCAGATGAAGCACGAGACGAACACGTTCTCGCCGGTGCCCACGCCACTGGCGCGCTTTGCCGGCGACGCGGCGCTGCCGCTGCAGGGCGCAGACGCCTACCAGGCCTACAAGGGCACGGGGACGGCCATCGGCGCATTCATCGAACTCGCCGAAGAAGCCGGTGCCCAGATCGTGCTCCCGGTGGCCGCCAGCGCCTGGCCCAGCGGTCCGGTCGAGGACGCCGCCTTCGAGCACATCGTCAAGCGCATCGTCGACGCCGTCGCCGACGGCTGTGACGCCGTGCTGCTGGATCTGCACGGCGCGATGGTCACGCGCACCTACGAGGACGGCGAGGGCGAACTGCTGCGGCGCCTGCGCGCGATCGCCCCGGAAGTGCCCATCGGCGTGGCCCTGGACATGCACACCAACCTCTTCCCGGCGATGGTCGACCACGCCACCGTCCTCGCGGGCTACCAGACCTACCCGCACATCGACATGTTCGAGACCGGGCTGCGCGCCGGGCGTGCGGTGTTCGCCATGCTCGCCGGCCGCGCGCGGCCGGTGATGGCCTGGGGCAACCGGCCCATGCTGCCGCACGTCATGCGCCAGGGCAGCGACGACAGCCCCAACCGCGAGCTGCAGGCGCGCTGCAAGGAGATGGAGCTGCAGGGCGCCTTGTGCGCCTCGGTCTTCGTCGGCTTCCCCAATGCCGACGTCAGCCAGGCCGGCCTCTCGGCGCTGGTGGTGACCGACGGCGACGAGACGCGTGCCCGGCGCTGGTGCGACGAACTGCTGGACATGGCCTGGGCCGCGCGCGCCGGCTTCGCCTACGAGCCCGAGCCCCTGGCCGCATCCCTGGCGCGCGCGCAGGCGCTGCGCGCCACGCTGGCCGACGACGCCGGCCCGGTGGTGCTGCTCGACCACAGCGACAACTGCGCCTCCGGCGGCACCATGGACACGATGACGGTGCTCGGCGCCATCCTCGACGCCGGCCTGCAGGACGTGGCGGCGTTCGCCATCTGCGACCCGGGCGCGGTACAGCGGATGATGCACGCCGGCATCGGCGCCGAGATCCAGCTTGCCCTCGGCGGCAAGCTCGACATGCCGGCGCTCGATCTGGGCGGGCAGCCGCGCGGCGTCAAGGGCCGCGTGCGCCTGCTCTGCGACGGCCACTACCGCAACCGCGGGCCGATGGCGCGCGGCGAGCACAACCACATGGGGCCGACGGCGGTGCTGGACACCGGCAAGGCCGAGATCGTCGTCGTCAGCCGCCAGGTCGAGCCGCACGACCTCGCCGCCTTCCAGGCCGTGGGCATCGATCCGGCGAGCAAGCGCTTCCTCATGCTCAAGAGCCGCGTGCACTGGCGCGCCGGCCTGCGCGCACTGGCCGGCGCCGTCGTCGAGTGCGCCGGCACCGGCGTCTGCACGTCGGACTACGCCGCGCTGCGCTTCACCCGCCTGCGCCGGCCGATGTATCCGCTCGATCCGCTGTAGCCCTTCAGTCCCGCATCCAGCGCCCGTCCTCGAGCAGGCGCACGCGACCGGCGGCAAGCAGCTCGTCCAGGTGCAGCGCGATCGTGCGCAGCTCGGCCGAGGCGACCCACAGCTCATCGTGCCCGGGCGGATAGAGCAGCCGCTCGCGCGCCAGATCCGCCAGCGTGCGCGGGCCGCCCTGCAGCATCTGCAGCAGGCGCTCGCTGCGCTCGTCCAGGCAGGCGGTGTAGGCCTGCAGCATGGCGAGGAACTGCGCGCGTTCGGCGACGACGCCCTTGTGGTGCGAGGTCACCCACACGCGCGCCGACAGATCGGCCAGGCGCGCCAGCGAGCGGCGAAAGGCGCCGAGGTCCGAGCTGGCGTCGCCGTAATAGGGACCGAAGCCCGAGAGGTCGATGTCGCCGATGAAGGCCAGGCCTTCGGGCTCGACGACGAGCGCCGTATGCCCGGCGGTGTGCCCCGGCAGGTGCAGCGCGCGCACGCGCACGCCGCCGCCCAGGTCCCAGACATGGCCGTCGGCATAGGCGATCGCATCCGGCCGCGGCCGGTAGTGGAACTGGCGCTCGATCCTCGTGCGCAGCGCCTGCAGCACCGCGTCGTCATAGCCGTAGTGGCGCGCCATGGCCTCCCAGCTGCGCGCGGCCGCGACGTCGGCCTCGTGCACGAAGAGCGGCCGCTGCGGCAGCAGGTGCAGCGCGGCCATGTGATCTTCGTGCACGTGACCGAGGATCGCGAGGTCGGCCTCGGCCAGCACCTGCGGCAGGCGATTGGCCACCAGCGGCGTGTCGAACACGGCGACGGCCTCGGCACCGCGCACGACGAGTTGATTGCCGTCGGGGTACTTGCCGCTCCTGTCGCCGAAATACACCGTCACCGGACCGAAGGTGACGCTCGGAATGGCTTCGTTCATCGCGCGACGATACGCCCGAAGCCCAGCGGCGTGAGATCGTTCACGGGCGGCGGCTGCACCCACAGCCTGGCGGCCGGCCCGTGCGGCGCGCACGCAAGCCGGCCACGGCGCGTGCCGATAAACTCGACCGAGATGTCCATGCGCCTCGCCATTTTCGACCTCGACGCCGCGCTCGCGCGCGAGACCTGCGACGTCCTGTGGTCGCGCTATCTGCAGGCGCGCGGCGAGATCGATGACGCACGCCTGGAGCGCTGCGCCTGGGTGGCACGCCAGTACCGCGCCGGCACGGTGGTGCCCGAAGACTACGCGCTGGCGCAGGCGGCACTGATCGCCGGGCGTCGCTTCGAGGAGCTGGCACCGCTGTGCGCGCGCTTCGTCGACGAGGCCTTGCGCCCGCACCTGTCGCCGGCGGTGGAGGATCTGCTGCGCCAGCATCGCGCCCAGGGCGAGACCCTGCTGCTGACCAGCGTCAGCTGCGAGGTGCTGCTCGGGCCGATCGCGCACGCGCTCGAGGTCGATGCCGTGCTCGGAACCGAGATCGTGTGCTTTGCCGGCCGCTGCACCGGTATGCTGCACGGCCACCCCAACATGCGCGCCTACAAGCTCGAACGCGTGCGGCAATGGCTGCATGCGCGGCAGCAGGGCGAGGCGACGCTGCGCCGCGCGAGCTTCCACAGCAACTCGATCAACGACCTCGCCCTCCTGAGCGCGGTCGGCCGGCCCGTGGTCATCGACCCCGACCCGCGCCTCGCGGCGACCGCGATGCGCAAGGGCTGGAGGCTGCTGCAGCTGGAGCCGCCGCGTTCGGGACAGCGGCAGCTGCCGCTGGATCCGGTGCCGGCGTGAACCCGGCGGGCCGCCCTTCGCATTGGCCTTTTCCCGATGAGCCTGCACCGCCAACTCCTGCAACGCGCTGCCGAGGGGCGGCCGGTCCGCGTCGCCCTGATCGGCGCCGGCAAGTTCGGCTCGATGTACCTGAGCCAGGTGCCGCGGACGCCGGGCGTGCACCTGCTGGGCATCGCCGACCTCTCGCCCGAGGGCGCCAGGCGCAACCTCGCGCGCGTGGGCTGGGAGCCCGAGCGCGCGCAGGCCGCCAGCCTCGAAGCCGCGCTGCGCGAAGGCAGCACGCATGTGGGCGAGGACTGGCAGGCACTCGTCGCGCACCCCGCCGTCGACATCGTCGTCGAGTGCACCGGCCACCCGATCGCCGCCGTCGACCATTGCCTGGCGGCCTTCGCGCAAGGCAAGCATGTCGTCAACGTCACCGTCGAGGCCGACGCCTTCTGCGGTCCGCTGCTGGCGCAGAAGGCGGCCGAAGCCGGCGTGCTCTACAGCCTGGCCTTCGGTGACCAGCCGGCGCTCATATGCGAACTCGTCGACTGGGCGCGCACCTGCGGCTTTCCCGTCGTCGCCGCCGGCCGCGGCCACAAGTGGCTGCCCCACTTCAGCCGCAGCACGCCCGAGACGGTGTGGGGCCTCTACGGCCTGACCCCCGAACAGGCCGCACGCGGCGGGCTCAACCCGAAGATGTTCAACAGCTTCCTCGACGGCTCCAAACCCGCGATCGAGAGCACCGCGGTCGCCAACGCCACCGGTCTCGCCGCGCCGCGCACCGGCCTGCTCTATCCGCCGGCGAGCATCGCCGACATCCCCTACGTCACGCGCCCGCGCAGCGAGGGCGGCGTGCTCGAGAAGAAGGGCATGGTCGAGGTCATCTCCTCGCTCGAGTCCGACGGCCGCGCCATCCCCTACGACATCCGCATGGGCGTGTGGGTGACGGTGGAAGGCGAAAGCGAGTACATCCGCCACTGCTTCGAGGAATACAACGCGCACACGGACCCGAGCGGACGCTACTTCACGCTCTACAAGCGCTGGCACCTGATCGGGCTCGAAGTCGGCTGGTCGGTCGCCAGCCTGGCGCTGCGGCGCGAGCCGACGGGTGTGGCGCAGGGCTGGAACGCCGACGTCGTGGCCACCGCCAAGCGCGATCTGAAGGTCGGCGAGATGCTCGACGGCGAGGGCGGCTACACGGCATGGGGCAAACTGATGCCGGCCTCGGCTTCGCTGGCGCTGGGCGGTCTGCCGCTCGGTCTGGCGCACGACGTGCGCCTCGTGCGGCCGGTACGGCAGGGGCAAAGCCTGGTCTGGGACGACGTGGCGATCGACACCGGCACGCGCGCCTACGCGCTGCGGCGCGAACTCGAAGCGCGCTTCGGGGCCGACGCAGGCTGAACCGCCGTTCGGCCGCAATCCCCGATCGAGGGGAAGGCGGCGCGCTCTTTGCGCTCTACCATGGCCGCCGATTCATCGCATCCCGGTCTCGGCGGCACCACTGCCGCGACCGCTGCCTGCGCGCATGACGGGAACCCTCGCCTCGCCGCTGGCCCTGGCATGTCACGACGCCGGGCCGCTGGCGCTGCTGCTGCCCTGGCTGGACCTGACGCGGCTGCGCGTTCGTGCCTGCCTGCGCGGGCCCGCGCTGCAGTACTGGCGCGAGCGCCTGGGCGACAAGCTGCTCGTGCAGGACCTCGAGCGCGCGCTCGATGGCGCGGCGATGCTGCTCAGCGGCGCCGGCCTCGGCCTCGATGCGCGCGACTTCGAGCACCGCGCGCGCCAGGCCGCCGCGGCGCTCGGCCTGCATTCGGTGGCGGTGCTGGAGCACTGGATCGACTACGCCGCGCGCTTCACGCGCAACGGCGCGCAGCGGCTGCCCGACGAGCTCTGGGTCGCCGACGCCGAGGCCTTCGCGTTGGCGCGATCGACCTTCCCCGGGCTGCCCGTGCGTCTGCAGGTCAACCTGCATCTGCAGGCGCAGGTGGCGCGCCTGGCGCCGCCGCCCGATCCGCAGCGCAACCCCGGGGTGCTGCTGCTGCCCGAGCCCGTCGGCATGGCCTGGGGCGGTCGCCTGCCGGGCGAGGAACAGGCGCTGGACTACCTTCTCGCTCACGCCGATCGCCTGGGTCTGCGGACGCCGCTGCAGCTGCGGCTGCGCCCGCACGACCGCGATCCGCCGGGACGCTGGAACACCTGGATGGCGATGCACCGCGGGCACCACGAGCTGGTCATCGACGTGGCGCCGACGCTCGCCGACGCCATCGACGAGGTCGCCTGGATCGCCGGCCTGGAATCGCCGGGGCTCGTGCTGGCACACGCCAGCGGGCGCCGCGCCGTGTGCCTGCAACCGCCCTGGGCGCCGCGCTCGCGCCTGCCGCAGCGCGGGCTGCTGCACTTGCGCGACCTCCCCGACCCGCCCGTTCGAATCCGCTGAATCGCGGACTCGATCGTCGTGAACGGCGCGCCGCGGCGCCGCGGGCACACTGGCGCGATGTCTTCGGCACCGCCCCGCTACACGACCACCGCCATCGCGCTGCACTGGCTGCTCGCGCCGGCACTGCTGGCGCTGCTGGCACTGGGCATCTACATGACGGAGCTGCCGCTGTCGCCGGCGCGTCTGAGGCTCTACAACTGGCACAAGTGGGCCGGTATGACCGTGGCGTTGCTGTCGCTGCTGCGCCTGGCCTGGCGCCTGACGCATCGGCCGCCGCCGCACGAGGACCTGCCGCGCTGGCAGGCCGGCGTGGCGCACGCCGCACATCTGCTGCTCTACGTCCTCTTCTTCGCGGTGCCGCTTGCGGGCTGGGTCTACAGCTCGGCCGCCGGCGTTCCTATCGTCTGGTTCGGCGTGCTGCCCCTGCCCGACCTCGTCGCCCCCGACCGCGGGCTGGCCGAGGCGATCCGCCCGCTGCACGGCGCGCTCGCCTACGCGCTGGCGGCACTCGTGGCGGTGCACGTGGCCGCCGCCCTCAAGCACCACTGGTTCGACGGTCTGGACACGCTGCGGCGCATGTGGCCCTGGTGGCCCGCGCGCCGTTGATGGTGGCTGGCAGTCGCTGGCAGCCGCTGACGGCCGCGAACGCCTTCGTCGTTCCCCTCGAACCCCTCACCCTTCACCCCCATGCCGATCCCGAAACCGCTCTTCCTCCACCGGCCGCGCACATGGCTGGCATCCGGCCTGCTCGCAGCGTGCCTGGCGTTGCCGCCGGCGCAGGCGCAAACCGCGCCGGTGGCCACGCTGCAGACCGCTGGGAGCGAGATCGTCTTCACCATCCGCCAGATGGGCGTTCCGGTGGAGGGCCGCTTCGGCCGCTTCCAGGCGCAGATCGCCTTCGACCCTCGCCAGCCCGCCGGCGGCAGCGTGCGCCTGAGCATCGACACCGGCAGCGCGCGCTTCGGCGCGCGCGAGATCGACGCCGAGGTCGGCAAGCCCGCCTGGCTGGACGCGGCGAAGTTCCCGCAGGCGATCTTCACGTCGCGCGCCATCAAGGCACTGGGCGACGGCCGCTTCGAGGTCAGCGGCGAGCTCGGCATCAAGGGCAGCACGCGGCCGCTCGTCGTGCCGGTGCAGATCACGCAGGCCGGCGGCGCCAGCACCGCCCGCGGCCGCTTCGCGATCGAACGCCTGGCCTTCAGGATCGGCGACGGCGAATGGTCCGACACCTCGCTCGTCGCCGATGAAGTACAGGTGCGCTTCGAGTTCGCGCTCACCGGACTGCCGCCGCTTTGAGCGCGGCCTCGACGTCGGCCTTCCCCGTCCTTTCCACACCTCTTCCAACCCAGGACCCGCAGGACACCCGATGAACAAACCGACTCTCGTCACCACCCTGGCCTTCCTGCTGGCGGGCGCCGCCCCGCTGGCTGCCGCGGCGCCGGCAACCTACGCCGTCGACCCGACGCACACCTTCGCGCGCTACGCGATCCCGCACTTCGACACGTCGACCAACCGCGGGATCGTCGGCAAGGCCAGCGGCAGCGTCATGCTCGACAAGGAGGCCCGAACGGGAACGGCCGACATCCGGCTCGACATGTCCTTCATCCAGACCGGCGTGCCGGGCCTGGACTCGCACCTGAAGGGCGTCGACTTCTTCGACGTCGCCAAGTACCCGACTGCACGCTTCGTCGGCGAGCGCTTCGTCTTCGACGGCGACAAGCTGCAGCAGGTCGTGGGCCAGCTGACGCTGCGCGACCGGACACACCCGGTGACGCTGCAGGCGCAGCGCTTCAACTGCTACGAAAGCCCGATGCTCAAGCGCGAGGTCTGCGGCGGCGACTTCGAGGCGACGATCAAGCGCAGCCTTTGGGGCGCGGGCTGGGGAGTCGGCATGGGCTTTGCCGACGACGTGAAGCTGACGATCCAGATCGAGGCGATCAGGCAGTAGCCATCGCCTGCCCCATGCGGATCGCACCGCCCGGCGCCCAGCCCGGGGCGAAGGCCAGCGGCCCCGGCGGCAGCAGCAGCACCACCGTCGAGCCGAGCAGGAAGCGGCCCATCTCCTGCCCGCGCTCGAGTCGCGGCGGCGCCTCGTCGTAGCTCCAGCGGCGCAGCACGCCCGGCCGTGGCGGATTGACGACGCCATGCCAGCTCGTGGCCATGCTGCCGACGATGGTGGCACCCACGAGCACCAGCACGAAGGGGCCGGGCGAGCCCTCGACGGCGTCGAAGACGCAGACCACGCGCTCGTTGCGCGCGAACAGGTCGGGCAGGCCGCGCGCCGTCGTCGGATTGACCGAGAACAGCTCGCCGGGGACGTGGACCATCTGCCGCAAGCGTCCGGCGGCGGGCATGTGGATGCGGTGGTAGTCGCGCGGGCTCAGGTAGAGCGTGGCGAAGTGGCCGCCGGCAAAGCGCCGCGCCAGCGCCGCGTCGCCGCCGACGAGCGCGGTGGCGCTGTAGCGATGCCCCTTGGCCTGCAGCAGACGCTCCCCGTCCAGCGCGCCGAACTCGCTGATCGCGCCGTCCACCGGGCACAGCCAGTCGGCTTCGGCCAGCGGCCTGGCGCCGGGCGCGAGCGCACGCGTGAAGAAGGCGTTGAAGGTCTCGTAGTGCGCCGGATCGGGGTCGGCGGCCTCGGCCATGTCGACGCCGTAGCGGGCGATGAAGCGACGGATGAGCGCGGTGGTGAGCGCGCCGGCGCGCGCACGCGCCGCGAATCCGGCCAGTCGCGTCAGCGCGCGCCGGGGCAGCAGGTACTGCGGCCACACGGCGCGGCGCGCCTGCGGCGTGAAGGCCTCCGGCGAGGCCATCAGCGCAGGCGCGGCAACTCGCGCAGCGCCTGCACCGCACCCTGCCCGATCGACGCACCGAAGCGCTTGGCCAGGCGCTCGGCGAGATTGCCGCGCGGCGTGTAGTCGATGACCTCGTCGGCCTTGACGACCTCGCGCGCGACGAAATCGAGGTTGCCCAGGCGGTCGACGAGCCCGAGCCGAATCGCCTCCTCGCCGTTCCAGAACAGGCCCGAGAAGGTCTCGGGCATTTCCTTCAGGCGCTCGCCGCGGCCCGTGCGCACGACGGCGATGAACTGCCGATGGATCTGGTCGATCATCGCCTGCGCGTAAGCCGTCTGGCGCTCGTTCTGCGGCGAGAAGGGGTCGAGCATGCCCTTGTTCTGCCCCGCGGTGAGCAGGCGCCGCTCGATTCCCAGCTTCTCCATCGCGCCGGTGAAGCCGAAGCCGTCCATCAGCACGCCGATGCTGCCCACGAGGCTGGCCT
>JAIXKR010000012.1 GCA_026932235.1 Burkholderiales bacterium | reverse complement strand
TCAAGCCCGCGCACTTCCTGCACCAGACGCACCAGCTGCCCGGGCTCGAGGCGCGACTGCGCGGCCACCCGCACGACATCGCCGCGCTGGCCACGCTGCCTGGCCGGCGCTACGTGCTCACCAATGCGCCGCGCGCCTATGCGCTTCGCGTGCTGCGCACGCTCGGGCTGCTGCCGCTGTTCGACGGCATCTTCACGATCGAGGACATGCGCATGTTCGGGCAGCTGCGGCCCAAGCCCGACGCGCGCATGCTGCGCCATGTCGCGGCGCGGCTGGGTGTTCCGCCCGCGCGCTGCGTGCTCGTCGAGGACACGCTCAAGCACCAGAAGGCGGCCCGGCGCATCGGGATGAAGACCGTGTGGTTCCGGCGCTGGGTGCGCGTTCGCAGCCCTCAGGATTCGCGCAGCATGCGGCTGCCGGCCTACGTCGACTGCAAGGTGCACAGCCTGCGCGGGCTGCGCCTTCGGCTGCCGATCGTCAACGGCGCCTGAGGCGTGCAGAAGCACCCGCCGCACCGCGGCGCGCTCAGTATTTTCCTGCACGCAGTGGCGTGGCGGCCCTATGCCAGAATCATCGCCACCCCATCCGTCCGCCCCAGGCGATCTCCCTGACAGCGCAGCCCGCGACGCGATGTCCGACACGACGACCGACCCGGTCGGCTCCGAAGCCAGCCCCGCTGCAGAGGCCTCCGCTCCTGCTGCTGCGGCGCGCAAGCGTCCGCGCCCCGGCGAGCGTCGCGTCCAGATCCTGCAGACACTGGCGGGCATGCTCGAGGAGCCCGGCGCCGAGCGCATCACGACCGCGGCGCTGGCAGCGCGGCTCGAGGTCTCCGAAGCCGCGCTCTACCGCCACTTCGCGAGCAAGGCGCAGATGTTCGAGGGCCTGATCGAGTTCATCGAGGCGAGCGTCTTCACGCTGGTCAAGCAGATCACCGAGCGCGACGAGTCCGGCTCGCTGCAGGCTCAGCGCATCGCCCTCGTGCTGCTTCAGTTCGGCGAGAAGAACCCCGGCATGACGCGCGTGATGGTCGGTGACGCGCTCGTCTTCGAGCACGAGCGCCTGACGCAGCGCATGAACCAGTTCTTCGATCGCGTCGAGTCGCAGCTGCGCCAGTGCCTGCGTCTGGGCGCGCAGGAACAGGGTTCGGCCACCCCGACCGCCGATGCCCACGCGATGGCGTCGGCGATCACCGCGCTCATCGTCGGCCGGTTGCAGCGATACGCGCGCTCGGGCTTCAGGCGGCTGCCCTCGGAAGGCATCGAAGTCCCGCTGCAGCGGCTGACGAACTGAGCGGCGAAGCGCGCGGCGTGCGCAGGGCGGGGATGGGTATCCCGGCGCGCGGGCGCGCCTCGCGTTCGTGAGAGACCTCGCGCCCAAAGGCCCGGCGCCGGTGCGCCACAATCCCGCGCCGTGACGGGGCGGAGGAATTCCTTGAGTGCGAACGAGCTGCGGCAAAGGATGCTGGTGCGTTTCTGGTCGCCGGTGCCCGCGGTGATTGCCGCGGGCGTCCTCTCGGCCTACTACTTCGGCATCACCGGCACCTACTGGGCGGTGACCGGCGAGTTCACGCGCTGGGGCGGCCATCTGCTGCAGTTCCTCGGGGTCGACGTTTCGCACTGGGGCTACTACCAGCTCATCGGCATGGCGGGAACGCCGCTGTCGCGCATCGACGGCGTGATGATCCTCGGGATGTTCGCCGGCTGTCTGTGCGCGGCGCTGTGGGCCAACAACGTCAAGCTGCGCCTGCCGCACCACCGGGTGCGCCTCGCGCAGGCGCTCGTCGGCGGCATCATCGCCGGCTTCGGCGCGCGGCTGGCGATGGGCTGCAACCTCGCCTCGTTCTTCACCGGGATCCCGCAGTTCTCGCTGCACGCCTGGTTCTTCGCGGTCGCGACCGCACTCGGCTCGCTCGCCGGCGCCAAGGTCAGCCTCCTGCCGCTCTTCCGCGTCCCGGTCCAGCTGCAGAAAGTCAGCGCCGCGCGACCGCTGCAGCAGGATCAGGCGCAGGCGCGGCGGCGTTTCGGCCTGGGCTGGCTGCTGTTCGCGCTCTTCGTCGTCTGGGCCGCCTCGAAGATGCTCGATGCGCCCAAGCTCGGCTTCGCGGCGCTCTTCGGACTGGCCTTCGGTCTCATCATCGAGCGCGGCCAGGTGTGCTTCACCTCGGCCTTCCGCGACCTCTGGATCACCGGGCGCACGCAGATGGCCAAGGCCATCATCGCCGGGATGGCCGTGGGCACGCTGGGCGTGTTCACCTACCTGCAGCTCGGGATGAGCCCGAAGATCTTCTGGGCCGGCCCCAATGCCGTGATCGGCGGGCTGCTGTTCGGCTTCGGGATCGTGATCGCCGGCGGTTGCGAGACCGGCTGGATGTATCGCGCCGTCGAGGGCCAGGTGCACTTCTGGGTCGTCGGGCTCGGCAATGTCCTCGGCGCGACGCTGCTGGCGCTGGTGTGGGACGATCTCGCGCCGGCGCTCGCGCTCGACTTCGACAAGGTCAACCTGTTGCAGGCTTTCGGCCCGCACGGCGGCCTGCTCCTCACCTACGTGCTGCTCGGGCTGTCGCTGGCGCTCGTGCTGTGGTGGGAGAAGCGCTTCTTCGCCGCCAGGGCGAGGACGGGCAGCGCCGTGGCGGCCTGAGGCCAGGCCATTGAGGCCATTGAACATCGCAGGAGAATCGACATGGAACCCAGCCGCTACGTCCCGGACTTCCGCCTCGACATGCTGGGCGAGCCCTGCCCCTACCCGGCAGTGGCCACGCTCGAAGCGATGCCCCAGCTCGCGCCGGGGCAGATCCTCGAAGTGATCTCGGACTGCCCGCAGTCGATCAACAACATCCCGATCGACGCACGCAATCATGGCTACGAGGTGCTCGAGGTGCAGCAGGACGGGCCGACGATCCGCTACCTGATCCGCCGCTGAAGCGTTCCCGATCGGGCAGCGTCTGCGCCCCGGCTGCAGCCGGCCCGCGGCGGCAGGCTGAATACACTCGTTCGCATGTCTTCCGTCGAAACCCTGATCTCGCGCGCCGAGGCGCTGCTCGCGCGGCTCGAAGCCGTCCTCCCCCGACCGTTGCAGGCGCCCGACTGGTCGGCCTCGGTCGCCTTCCGCTACCGCAAGCGCGCCGG
>JAIXKR010000016.1 GCA_026932235.1 Burkholderiales bacterium | reverse complement strand
CCCCTTCCCATCCCGAACAGGACCGTGAAACGCCTCTGCGCCGATGATAGTGCGGGTTCCCGTGTGAAAGTAGGACATCGTCAGGCCATTTACCCCCAGAAAAGGGCCCGGTCTCATCGATCGGGCCCTTTTTTTTCCTGCGGTGACGGGATTCAGGCGGCAGGCAACTCATCGAGCGCGGAGGGCGCGGCCTGGAACAATCCGTTCATGAGTTCGCTTTCGCGCGCTTCGATGACCTTCAGGAACTCGGTTGCGCCGCGCATGCTGCGGAAGCTGCCGAGTCCGCGCTCCAGAAAGGCTTGCAGTTCGGACAGACCGGCAGCGCGCGCAGGGCCCCTCATCCATTTCAGCGTGTTCACGAGCCAGGCATGCCGCGTCATGCGCTCCAGTGCGGCACCGATCTGGATGACCAGCTCGAGTTGCCTCTTGCGGTCGTTCTCACGGCCGACGCGACGCCAGGCGGACGCGTACACGCCCGGATCGATCGGAAGGGTATCCAATGCATTCGCCATGGCCGAATCGAGTTCCTCGGACAAGGCGTGCAGACGCGCGAGCTGCCATACCGTGGCGACCGTCTGCTGCGGGAAGAGCGCTTCGATCTTCGGCACGATGCGCGCGAACTCGCGATCGCGTTGCCTGAAATCAACCGGACCGTAGAGATCGACGAGAAAGAAGCGCGCCGCCTCCGCGTAGCGGGTCGAGGCGAGCAGGTCGCGGTAAGTCCACTCGAGTCGCCGCTGCTGGTAGCGCTTGAGCGCCAGTACCCTGGCCTCGAGGGCGGGGTCCTGCCGGCGTCGGGCATGCTCGGCCTCGACCGTCGCCAGCCAGTCGAGAATCTCCCCTTTCATTCGGGACGAAGGCCTTGCGTGGACTCGAGGCACGCGCTCCCGGATCCGTGCACGTTCCAGTCGAGGACGAAATGAACGCTCGAATACAGCGAGCCGGTGTGCTGCTCTGGATCTTCCTGACGGCGGGTCTGCTCTGGCATCTCGGCGTGCGCGGGCCCGGCGCACTCAACATCGCCGTCCTGCTCATCCTGCTCTTCGCGCTTCCGATCCTACTGGCTGTTCAGTTCCTGCTGATGACGCGTGCCAATTCCGGCCGTCATCCGGCGACGATCGCTGCCGCGGACGTGGGCGAGGGCGACGTTTCGGGCGGCAGCCCCGGACGAGCCGCGGTGCTGCGGGCGTATCGACGGGAGTTGGGAACAGCGCTGCGCGTCTTTGCATGGCGGCAGCCGTTTCGTGCGGCGAGCGAGCCCGACACGGACTCCGATGCCGATGCGCGGGGCCGCGGCGTCGTGCTCGTTCACGGCTTCGGCTGCAATCGGGCGCTGTGGTTGACCTGGTTGCAGCGCTTGCGGCTGCAGCGGCGCACCTTCGTCGCCGTCACCCTGGAGCCCCCGTGGGGACCGATCGAGCGCTACGTCGGTACGATCGAGGAGGCGGTCGCGCGTGTCGAGCAGCGCACCGGCCTCGCACCGGTCATGGTGGCGCACAGCATGGGCGGCTTGGCCGCACGTGCGTGGTGGGCGACGACCCGCCCGCAGCGCATCCATCGCTTGATCACGCTCGGGACGCCGCATCACGGCACCGCGCTCGCGGTGGCCGCCCTGCTTCCGAACGTGCGCCAGATGCAGCGGGGCAACCCCTGGTTGCGCCGCCTGGCCGATGCCGACGGGCCGGAGCGGCGCGCGCGAACGAGCTGCTTCTGGAGCTGGTGCGACAACATCGTGTTCCCCGCCGAGACGGGGCGCCTCGAGGGTGCGGCGAGCCACGCGCTCGACGACGTGGCGCATGTCCACATGGTCTGGCATCCGCGGCCGTGGGCCGAATTGCAGCATTGGCTGGACTCGTCCGCGCCCGGCCCGTGACGGCTCCTCGCGCCGGCGCGGGCGCGGCTCAATCGCTGTCGATGTCGCGCAGCAGGGCGAGCGTCGGCCCGGTTCCCATGTGCAGGAGGCCGGCGATGTCACGCACGTCGTCGTCCAGGGCGGCATTGTCCCAGCCCTTGGCGGTGTGTCGCGCCAGGCGGATGGCGAGCAGGACGGTGCGCGCCTGGGCCGAATGGCCTTCGCGCCTCGCATCGGCGAGGTCGACCAGCACCTGCGGCAATTGCCATGCGCGCATGAGCGCGTTCTGCAGTTCCGGGAGCGTGATGCGCAGCACCTCCGTCTGCACGGCCGCGGATCGCAGCGTCCGGTCTTCCTCCTGTCGTCGTGCGATCTCCAGCGCCAGGGTCGGCGCGTGCAGCCAGAGCAGCAGTTCGGCGAAGTCGTGCAGCAATGCGGCCTCGTGCAGGACGGCGTTGTCGCGGTCCATGCGCTGGACGGCGAAGGCCAGCGCGAAGCGCGCCGCGCGGCGAGATCGCTCCTGCACGGCCGCGAATCCCGCCAGTGCGCCCGGCACGAATGCGAGATGATCGTCCACCGTCGGCTGCGGACCGAAGTCGCGAAAGAAGGGCGTGATGCCGAACAGCACGAGGGCCTGGACGAGCGTCTCCGGCTCGGATCGGCTGCGACCGCGGCGCAGGCGCGCGAGGTGTGCGAAGAGCTTGACCGTGAAGAGCGCGTCACTGGCCAGCGTCTGCGCGAGAAGGTGCGCGTCGACGGCGTCCTGGTTGCCGCGGCAGTCCTCGATCATCTGCGCGCTGCTTCCGAGGATCGGCAGTGCCGCGGGATCGAAGCAGGCGACCCAGCTCCCGAGGTCGCGCGGGGGCCCGAGAATGAAGTCCGGGCCGGGGCCGGCGCGCATCGACGAAGCCATGATGCAACGCTTATCGGCCGCAACCGGGCGCCGCTTGAGAGCGGCGCCCGGGCACCGAAATCAGAAACGCCAGCTTGCCGTCAGCTGCAGCAGTCGCCCGGCGCCGGGCACGTAGTGACCCGAGTAGAGCGAATCGGCGTAGAGCTTGTTGCTCACGTTGGTCAGGTTGAGCTTGAGGGTGACCTGCTCGGGCACCAGCTCGTACTCGGCCATCAGGTCACCGGTGACGTAGCCGTCGGCCTTCCAGCCCGGGTTGCGGTTGGGCGTCTGCGAGGAGCGCATGTTGAGGCCGGCGCCGACGCGCAAGCGCGGGTTGATCTGGTAGGTGCTCCAGACCGTCCCCGAGTGCACCGGGGTCAGCGACGGACGCGTGCCCTGCCCTTCGCTGCCCGCTACCCCCTTGTCGATGTTGGCCACCGGCAGCCACATGTAGGAGAGGAACACCTCCCAGGCCGGCGTGATGCGTCCGGCGATGTCGAAGTCCAGCCCGGCGACGTGGCGCTTGCCCGAGAGCGTCACCAGGTTGATCAGCGGGTCGGTGTTGCGCTCGTGCAGCTTGGTCGAGCGGAAGGCGGCGACGCGCGCCGACAGCTTGCCGTCCTCCGAATCGAGCTTGGCGCCGAGCTCGAGGTTGATGGCCTGCTCGGGCGGGATGTCGACGTTGGACGCGCTCAGCGAATAGGCGTCGCCCGAGGTGTTGAACGAGGTCGCCGCCGAGAAGTGGAACGACGCCAGCGGCGTCGGCTGGAAGAGCACGCCGAAGCGCTTGCTCCACTCCGAGACCTTCATGCGGTAGCCGCTCGTCGTCACCGGGCCGGCGGCGTTGTTGGGGATCGAGTAGGTGTTGTAGTCGCCCTCGAGCCGGTCGTAGCGCAGGCCGAAGAGCAGCTTCCACGCCGGTGCCACCTGGATCAAATCCTGCGCGTAGACGCCGATGCCGTCGGAGACGTAGTCGCTCGTCGTGCGCAGCACGCGCAGCGACTCGTCGATCGTGGCGCCGTCGTTCGGAGTGCCGACGGTGGTCCTCGGCTTGGTCGGTACGACGCCGCCCTGCGCCGCATTGCGCGCGCCGTAGACGGTCTTTTCCTCGCGCGCGAAGTCAACGCCCGCCTGCACCTCGTGGCGCATGCCCAGGAGACGGAACTTGCCGCTGTAGTCGCTCTGCGCGAACCAGGTGTCGAGGTCCTGGATCTTGAGCTGCGTGCCGCGCGTGAGTACGGTGTCGGGGCCGAAGGTCTCGAGCGAGGCAGCGACTCCGCCGGGCTGCGTCGCAGCGCCGCCCAGCCGCACGGTACCGGCGCGCTGGTCGCGCTTGTAGCCGCCGTGCCGGACCTTGGTGACGATCTCGTTGTCGCGATCCAGGCGGAAGGTGTGCGTCGCGGTCAGCGTTGTCGCCTGGCCGGCGTTGCGATCGCTGGCCATGCCGTAGTAGCGGGCCGGATCCAGCGGCAGCAGCGTGGCCTCGCTCGCCGGCGAAGTCGGCGTCGGGCGGATCCAGGGCATGCCGTAGTTCATGCCGTTGCCGTTGTCGAGGAAGTAGCCGGTGAAGCTGAATTCGTGACGCGCACCGATGCCGAAGCGCACTGTCGCCGCGACGCCGCTCTTGTCGAGGGAGCTTCCCGCGCCGTTGTTGTCGGCCTGCGTCAGCATGGTGCCGATGCGCAGCGCGCTCTCGCTGCCCAGGCGCAGGTTGAAGTCGCCGACCATGCGCGCGTAGGAATGGCTGCCCAGCGTGAAGTCGATCTGGTGCTCGTCGATCGCGCGCGCGACCTTCCCGACCTGGTTGACGGCGCCGCCCGTGGAACCGCGGCCGAAGAGCATCGAGGCCGAGCCGCGCAGCAGCTCCAGCCGGTCGTAGAAGAAGGTGTCGCGGTCGTAGAAGGCGGGGTCGCGCATGCCGTCGACGAAGACGTCGCCGGTGCCCTGCAGCGGGAAGCCGCGCAGGCGGATGTCCTCCTCACCGCCTTCGGCGGCGAGGAAGGTCACGCCCGCCGTGTTCTTCAACACGTCCTTGAGCGTATCGAGGTTGCGGTCGTCGATCAGCCGCTCGGTGACGACCGTCACCGATTGCGGGATGTCGCGCAACTCCTGCTGGCCCTTGCCGATGCGCGTGGTCGTCGCCTGCACGCCCGCCTTGCCCTCGCGCTCGGCGCTGCCGGTGGCGCGGATGACGGGCATCACCGTCTGCGCTTTGGTGTCGTCGGCGGAGGAAGCCGCAGGCGCGGATGCGGCCGCCGCGGGCGCCGCGGGCGCCGCCTGGGCGTGGGCCGGGCTCTGGGCGATCCCGAAGCCGGCGGCCAGCGCGGCCAGCGGCAGCAGGCGGGGCAAGCGCGGCGCGCGCTTTCGGTGGCGGGTGCAATGAGTCATGAGGACAGGATGGTGGAAAAGAGCAGGACAGGCCCCGGCAGCGCAACCGCCGGGGGACGGAGGGGGCGGCGCGCTGCGCCGCCGTCGGTTCAGCGGGCGTCCGGCTCGCTGACGAAGCCGATCTTCGTGAGCCCGGCGCGCGAGGCGTCGGCGAGCGTCTCGGCCACCGCGCGGTAGGCGACCGACTGGTCGGCGCGCAGGTGCAACTCGGGCAGCGGCTGCGTGTGGCCGGCCTGCGTGAAGCGCGCGGCGGCCTCCTCGCGGGTCAGCAGTTCGCCGTTGTAGTAGCGCCGTCCGTCGGCGTCGATGGCAAGCTCGATGCGCTCGGGCTTGAGCTGGTTGACCTCGGCGCTCGCCTTGGGAAGTTCGAGCTTGACGGCATGCGTGAGCAGCGGCGCGGTGACGATGAAGATGACCAGCAGCACGAGCATGACGTCGATCAGCGGGACCATGTTGATCTCGGAGACCGGCATTGCCTGCCGCTTGGCGTCGAAGGAGGCAAAGGCCATGGGAGGTCCTCGCGTCGGGTCGGGTTCGGGGGGCCGGGTCGCGCCGGGCGTCAGGCGTCAGGCGGCCGCGGCCGTGGTGTCGATGCGGCGCAGCCGGGCGCCGCTGCCCTCGGCCTGCGCCGCAGCCGCGCCGGGCGCCTCGCCAAGGGTCAGGAAGCTGTGCAGCTCGTACGCGAAGCTGTCGAGTTGCGCGGCGAGCACGCGGTTGGCGCGCGTGAAGGCGTTGTAGGCCACGACCGCCGGGATCGCGACGGCCAGCCCCAGGCCGGTCATGATCAGCGCCTCGCCCACCGGGCCCGCGACCTTGTCGAGCGTGCCCGCGCCGCTCATGCCGATGGCCACCAGCGCGTGGTAGACGCCCCAGACGGTGCCGAAGAGGCCGACGAAAGGCGCCGTGGCGCCGACGGTGGCCATCAGCGTGAGGCCGCGCTCCATCTCCAGCGTTTCCTCGTCGAGCACCTTGCGCATCGTGCGCGTGATGAACTCGCTGGCGGAGCCGGCTTCGGCGAGCCGTGTGGCGCCATGGCGTGCATGGTGCTGGCTCGCATGCAATGCGTGCGCCGCCAGGTGCGAGAAGGGGTCGTGCGCGCCGTGCGTCTGCAGTTCATGGCGCACCTGGTCGAGCGTGCCGGCGTTCCAGAACAGGTCGAGGAAGCGGTCGCCGCGCTTGCGTCGCCGCGCCTGCACCAGCCCCTTGACGGCCATCAGCACCCAGGTGGCGACCGACATCAGCAGCAGCAGCACGAGCAACGTGCGGCCGACGGCGTCGCTCTGGCTCAGAAAGTGCCCCAGGCCCAGGGCGGAATTGGCTTCCATGCATCGCTCCTCGTTCGATGGCGTTGACTTCGGTCGGGTTCACTCGATCACGTATTCCAGCGGCGCGATGACGATCCACTCGATCGCCACGCCGCCGTCGGTCTGCGGCTTGAAGCGCGCGCGCTTCATCGCCCAAACGGCCTGCTCGTCCAGCCGTGCGTGGCCGGAGCTGCGCTGCACGGTGACCGATCGGGGAAGGCCGTCGGTGCCGACCAGCACGCGCAGCGTCACGGTGCCTTCCTCGCCCATGCGGCGCGAAGCCAGCGGTACCTCGATCGGCGGTGGCACGAGGTAGGCGATGTTGCTGGCCGGGATGACGCGCGGCGGCGGCGGTGCCGGTGGCGCAGGAGGTGCCGGAGGGGCGATGGGCGCCGGCGGCGCCGGCGGCGCCGTCTCGACGGGGATGGGCACCGGTTCGGGCGGGGGCGGCGGTACGACGAACGCGGCCGGCGCTTCGGGCACCGGCGCTGGCGGCGCCGCAATCACCGGCGGTGGCAAGGGTCGCGGTCGCGGCTGCGGGCGCGGTGTCGGCGGTGGCGGCGGTTCCGGCTCGGGTTTGGGGGGTTCGAGCGTGATGAAGTCGACGACGATCGGCGCCACCTGACGCACCGCCTCCTGCACCGCGGAGATCTGCAGCAGGCCCCACAGCGCCGCCAGATGCGCGACCGCAACCGCGACGACGAGCAGGTTGCGCTCGCCCGCACCCAACTCGCTGCCGCGGCGCGCAAGCGCGAGCGACAGCGGATCGGAGCCTTCGGCGGGCGGGTTCATTCGCGCAATGCTAGCGCAAACGAGAATGATTCGCGCCAAGACCCTGTTGCATCTGATCCACGGTGCCCAAGGGCGAGAGCGGCGTCCGCAACCTGCGCACCTCACATTCGCGGCAGGACGCCGCGGGCACTGCAAGGCCCGCGCGCCTGCGGGGCGGCTTCATTCGTCGTCGCGGATCTGCCAGCCCTTGCTCAGTTCCTGCTGCACGTTCGGCGGCACCGCTTCGTAGTGCGAGAGGGCGATCGTGTAGCGCCCCTGGCCGGCGGTGAGGGCGTTGAGCCGCGACTGGTAGCTCGCGAGTTCGGACATCGGCGCCTGGCCCTTGACGAGCACGCTGCCAGGGGCGAGGTTGTCCGTTCCGGTGACCATGCCGCGGCGCGCGGAGAGGTCGCCGGTGATGTCCCCCATCGCCTGATCCGGCGCGCCGATCTCGATCGTCACGATCGGCTCGAGCACGATCGGCCTCGCCTTGGCGATGGCGTCGAGGAATGCCTTGCGCCCGGCGGTGGCGAAAGCGATCTCCTTGCTGTCGACGCTGTGGTGCTTGCCGTCGTAGACGACGACGCGCACATCGACCACCGGATAGCCGGCGATGGCGCCGTGCGCCAGCACCTCGCGCACGCCCTTCTCGACGGCGGGAATGAACTGCCCCGGGATGGTGCCGCCCTTGACCTCGTCGACGAACTCGAAGCCCGCACCGCGGGGCAGCGGCTCGATGCGCAGGAAGACCTCGCCGAACTGGCCGGCACCGCCGCTCTGCTTCTTGTGGCGGTGGTGGCCTTCGGCCGGCGCCGTCACGGTCTCGCGGTAGGCGATGCGCGGCGGGCGCGTGTCGACCTCGAACTTGTAGACCTCGCGCAGGCGGTCGAGCAGAACGCGCAGGTGCAGCTCGCCCAGGCCGTAGAGGATGGTCTCGTTGGTGCTCGCCACGTGCTCGAGCCTCAGGCAGGGGTCCTCCTGCACCAGCCTGCCGATGATCTCCGACATGCGCTGCTCGTCGCCGCGGCGCTTGGGCGCGATCGCCAGGCCGTAGACCGGCACCGGGAAGGGCAGGGGCTTGAGGTGGATGTGGTTGTCCTCGGCGGCGTCGTGCAACACGGCGTCGTAGTGGATCTCGTCGACCTTGGCCACGGCGACGATGTCCCCCGGCACCGCCTTCGCCACCTCGACGTGGTCCTTGCCCTGGAGCATGAAAAGGTGGCCGACCTTGAAGGGCTTGCGTCCATTGCCGATGAAGAGCTGGCTCTCGCGCGTCACCGTTCCCTGGTGCACGCGGAACACGCCCAGTTTTCCGACATAGGGATCGACGGCGACCTTGAACACCTGCGCCAGCACGTGCTGTGCGGGATCGGGCGTCGCGTGCATGAGCTGCGCCGCATCGCCCTCGCCCTGGAAGAAGTCCGGCGGGTTGCCCTCGGTCGGGTCGGGCAGCAGCTTGACGATGATGTCCAGCAGTTCGGCGACCCCGGCGCCCGTCTTGGCCGAGACGAAGCACACCGGAACCAGGTGGCCTTCGCGCAATGCCTGCTCGAGCGGCGCGTGCAATTCGCCGGCGTCGATGTCGCCGTCGTTCAGGTAGCGGTCGACGAAGGCGGCATCGACTTCGACCACCTGCTCGACCAGCGCCTGGTGCGCGGCCTCGACGGCGCCGAAGTCGCTGTGTCCTTCGCGGTTGTAGAAGCAATCGACGACGCGGCTGGCCCCGGCGTCGGGCAGGTTCAGCGGCAGGCATTCCTTGCCGAAGGTCTCCTGGATCTGCGCCAGCAGCCCGGCCAGCTTCTCGGGCGCCGCGTCGACGCGGTTGACGATGATCAGCCGGTCGAGTTGCCGCTCGGCGGCGTACTCCATCATGCGCACCGCCATCGGTTCGATGCCGGCGGCGGCATTGATGACGATGGCCGCGGTCTCCACCGCCTCGAGCGCGGGCAGGCTCTGGCCCAGGAACTCGCTGCCCCCGGGCGTGTCGATGAGGTGGATGCGCGTCTCGGCGTGCGCGAAGTGCACGATCGATGCGCTGAGCGACTGCTGCATGCGGCGCTCGAGCGGGTCGTGGTCGCTCACGGTGCTTCCGCGCTCGATGCTGCCCATGGCGCCGATGACGCCTGCGCGCTGCAGAAGGGCTTCGGTGAGAAGCGTCTTGCCCGACGCCTGCGGGCCGACGAAGGCAAGGGTGCGGATCGACTCGGTGCCTGCGCTGGCACCGGCGACTGGGCTTGGCATGGGCGGCTCTCCTGCGGCCCGCCGGGCGCCACCTGCGGGCTGTGTCGTTGATGGACGTGGTCAGGCTCGCACGGGCGCCGGGCCAGCGTACGCCTTTCGGCCGCAGCCCACAACCGCATCTGTGCGAGGATGCGGACGGGTCGATTTAAGGTATTTCACATACCTCTTTTTTCGGTCACAATCGATAATGCGAATCGCTCGCGCATGGAGCGCCCGTCATGCCTGAACCGTCATCCTGTCTTCCGCCCGCGCCGTACGGGCCGAGTCGCCGCAGCGTGCTGCTGGGTGCCGCCGCGGCCGCCTGCCTGCCTCTGGCCGCGCGCAGCGCGAGCCGTCGCGCCAAGCTGGTGCTGGCGGGACCGATGGCCGCGGTCTCCTACCCGCTCATGCTGCTGGCCGAAAACGGCGCGCTCGCACCCTGGGCCGAGAAGGTCGAGTTCGTCGCCTGGAAGGATCCGGACCAGTTGCGTCTGCTGGCGATCGAGGGCAAGGCCGACTTCGTCGCCGTTCCCACCAACGTCGCCGCCAACCTCTTCAACCGCGGCGTGCGCCTGGCGCTGCTGAACGTCTCCACCTGGGGCATCCTGTGGATCCTCTCGCGCCGGCCCGGCCCGCTGAAGCTCTCCGACCTGAAGGGGCAGGAGCTGCTCGTGCCCTTCCGCGGCGACATGCCGGACATCGTGCTGCAGCTTCTCGCCGCGCGCGAGGGCATCGACCTGCGCAAGGACATGACGCTGCGCTACGTCGCCTCGCCGCTGGACGCGATGCAGATGCTGCTCATGCGCCAGGCGGATCACGCGCTGCTCGCCGAGCCGGCGGCATCGATGGCGCTGCGCAAGACGCAATCGTTCCCGATGTCGTCGGTGGCGCCGGAGCTGTACCGGGCCGTCGACATGCAGTCCGAATGGGGGCGCGTGCTGAAGCGTGCGCCGCAGATGCCGCAGGCCGGCATCTGCGTCCTCGGCCAGGCGCTCTCCGACGCCGCGCTGCGCCAGGGCTTCCAGCAGGCCTACACGAAGGCGCTGGCCGACTGCGAGGCCGGGCCCGACGCCTGCGGCGTCGTCGTCGAGCGCCACGTGCCGCAGATCATGGCGGCCGCGGTGGCCGATGCGGTGCGCGCCGACAACGCGCACGTGCAGAGCGCGCGCGACGCGCGCGCCGAGCTCGAGTTCTTCTTCCAGCAGTTGCTGGAGCGCCAGCCCGGGCTCGTCGGCGGCGCCATGCCCGGCGACGCCTTTTACGGCGGCTAGGCGCACGGGCGCGCCGCGGAAACCCTTCGATGAGCCTGCTGCAGCGCTGGGCGGCTGCCGTCGCCACCTACGCCTGGAGCGCGTGGGGCGCGATCGCCAGCCTGCTGGCTGCGCTGGCGCTGTGGGAGTGGGCCGCGGCGCAGCTCGGTCCGCTGGCGCTGCCCGATCCGCTGGCCGCGGGCGGCGCGCTGCTGGACCTGATGCAACGCGGCAGCCTGTGGCCCGAGCTCGGCGCCACGGCGCGGCGTGCGCTCATCGGCCTGGCGCTGTCGATCGGCGCGGGAACGCTGGTGGGAATCATCGCCGGGCTGTCACCGACGGCGGCGCTGGCCTCGCGCCCGCTGGTCACGGTGATGCTGGGGACACCGCCCATCGCCTGGCTGGTGCTGGCCTTGCTGTGGTTCGGCAGCGGCGACGGTACGCCGGTGTTCACCGTCTTCATCGCCACCGTTCCCATCGTCTTCGGCGCTGCGCTGCAGGGCACGCGCACGCTGGATGCACAGCTGCGCGACATGGCGCGGGCGTTCGGCCTGCCATGGCACATGACGCTGGTGCAGGTCTACGGGCCGCACGTGCTGTCCTACGTCTTCCCCGCCTGGATCACGGCGCTGGGCAGCGCCTGGAAGGTGGTCGTGATGGCCGAACTGCTGGCCAGCCCCGACGGCGTCGGTGCGGAGCTGGCGATCGCGCGCTCGCAGCTCGACACCGCCGCAGCGCTGGCGTGGACCGGCGCCGTCGTCTTCTCGCTGCTGCTGCTCGAATACGCCGTGCTGGAGCCGATCAAGCGCGAGTTCGAGCGCTGGCGCCAGGAACCCGCCTGAGGCCGAGACGCGCATGCTCGAGATCCGCGGACTGCACCACGCCTGGGGCGTCACCGAGGTGCTGCGCGACGTCAGCCTGCACCTGCACGCCGGCGAGCTGCTTGCGCTCGTCGGGCCCTCGGGTTGCGGCAAGACGACGCTGCTGCACCTGGCCGCGGGCCTGCTGCCGCTGCAGACCGGCAGCATCCGGCGCGCGGTGGCGCGCCCGGCGATGCTCTTCCAGCAGCCGCGCCTGCTGCCCTGGCAGCGCACGATCGACAACATCGGTATCGGCCTGCGCGCGCAAGGTGTGCCGCGGGCGTCCGCTCGTGAGCGTGCACGGGCGCTGGGTCACGAGCTCGGCCTCGACGACCGCGCGCTGCACGCCTACCCGCACGAGCTCTCCGGCGGCATGCAGAGCCGCGCGGCGCTGGCGCGGGCGCTGCTGCTGGAGCCGGCGCTGCTGCTGCTGGACGAACCCTTCTCGGCGCTGGACGTCGGCCTGCGCGCGCAGTTGCACACGCTGCTGCTGGACCATGTGCAGCGGCGGCGCACGGCGGTGCTGCTGATCACGCACGACCTGATGGAGGCGGTGCGCCTGGCGGACTCGGTGCTGGTGATGGCGCCGACGCCCGGGCGGCTCGTCTATCGTCAGCCGGTCGCCGGCCCGGCGCTGGCGCGTGACGACGTCGCCGTGCACCGTTTGGCCGCCGAGCTGCTGGCGGTCCCGGTGTTGCGCCAGGCCTTCGATCTTCCACCGCTGGAGCCGGCATGCCTGCCCGCCTGACCAACCCGCTGCGGGCCGAACACCCGCTGTGGCAGTGTGCCTTGCGCCCCTTCTTCCTCGGCGCGCTGGCGGTGGCGCTGCTGGTGATGGCTGCCTGGTTGCTGGTGCTGGGCGCGGGCCTGGCGCTGCCCACGGTGGCGCAGCCGCGCTGGCATGGCCTGGGCCTGATGCTGGGCATGGGGCTGGCCGCGGTCGCCGGTTTCCTGTTCACCGCGGTGCCCGAGTTCACGTCGTCGCCCGAGTTCGAAGAGGCGCTGCTGCGCCGGGGCTTCGCGCTTTGGCTGCCCTGCGCCTTGCTGCCCTGGCTGCCGTGGGCCTGGGCGGAGCCGGCGGCGGCGCTGGTGGGCGTGCTCTTCCTCGCTTGGCTGGCGCGTCAGGTGCTGCCGCCGCTGTGGAACCAGGACGGGCGGCCGCACCTGGAGCTGATGGTGGGTCTGCTCGGCCTGCTGGCGGCGATGCTCGGGCTGGCGCAGGCGCTGTGGCGCGGGCAGCTCGCCAGCCCCTGGCTCGACGCGCTGCTGCTGGCCTTCGCGGCGCTCACCGTGCTGGCGATGAGCCGCATCTCGATGCGCATCGTCAATCGCGCGCTCGACGCGCGCCGCGACGCCGGTCTCCCGGTGCCCGCCGATCCCTACCTCGCGCGGCCTCCGCGGCGGCGGCTGGCGCTGGCGCTGCTGGCGGCGCAGGCCGCTGCCGGCGTGCTCCTTGCGGATCTGCCGCGCGTGCAGGGTTGGCTGGCGCTGGCCAGCGCGGCGGCGATGGCGGCGCTGATGACCGACTGGCACGTCGGGCGCGCGCTGCTGCGGCGCTGGCCCTTCGTGCTCTACCTCGTCTACCTGTCGCTGTGCGCGGGCTGCGCGCTCTGGGGCCTTGGCCTGCTCGGGTTGGGCGGTGGATGGATGAGCGCCGGACGGCATCTGGTGGCTGTCGGCGGCTTCGGGCTGGCGATCTTCATGGTCATGGCGATCGCCGGACGCACGCATGTCGGCGTCGCGCTCGACGAGCGCCCCTGGCTGCCGGCGGCGGCCGCGCTGCTGCTGGCCGCGGCCGCGCTGCGCGTGGCCGCGGCGCTGGGCGGGCCCTGGCAGGCGCTGCTTGCCGCCGGCGTTGCCTGGATGCTGGCCTTTGCCTGGATGGCCGCGCACAGCCTGCCGCTATGGTGGTGCCCGCGCAGCGACGGCCTGCGCGGCTGCCAGGAGCCGCTGGAGGGTGAGGGCTGAAACGCCTCTGCGCTGCGCGGCGTCAGGGTGTTCGTTCCCCGGCCTCGGGCACGTAGACGATCGAGCCGTCCTTCATGCGGTAGGCGACGCCGGCCTTCTCGCCGTCGCCGCTGCCGATGGCGCCGCTGGCCCTGTAGCGCTCGATCTTCTCGCCCTTCTTCACCATGACCTCCATGCTCGGCTTGCCGGCGTCGGTGATGACGGTCACGTCGCGCTGGGCGAACGGGCTCAGAAGCGGGTTCTGCGCCACGGTGATGAGCAGCGCGGCGATGACGACGAGGAAGATGTCGATGAGGTTGACGACCGAGAGGATGGGGTCGTCGGTCTCGGCTTCGTGCAGCAGCTTCAGCGCCATCACGCGGCTCCGGCCTGGTTGCGGCTGCGCGCGATGTCGAGCATCTCCTCGGCCAGCCAGCGCCGCCGGACGTTGGCGACCCAGAAGGTGATGGCCGCGGCGATCAGCGCCAGGATCACCGCCGAGAAGGCCACTGCCAGGTTGCTCGACACCTGCGCCAGGTTGCCGTCGGACAGGCCCTTGAGCGCGGGGCCCATCGGGATCATCGTCGCCACCAGCCCGAGCAGCGGCGTCACGCGGCTCGCGATGCGCGGGCCTTCCATCAGCCGGTGCGCCTGCAGGTCGAGTTCGTCCTCGGACAGGCCCTGCGGGCCGGCCGCGCGGTGCGCGGCGGTCAGGGGTCGGCCCCCGCCCTGGCGGCGGCGCCAGCTGAGCGTGACGAACTCGCCCAGCACCCAGAAGGCGTAGAGGAAGAGCAGGGTGATGAGCAGCAGCGTCGGCAGCAGGAATAGCTGCGACACGCTGTACATGGCTTGTTCGAGGGTCTGGCTCATGGCTGGGATCGTTCGGGAAGGATCAGGGACGGGAACAGGGACGGGAACAGGGACGGAAGCGGCAAGGGAAGGCGGTGAGAGGCGCGGCGGCCTCGCGCGGGACGCGCATCGCGCCTCAGGTCGCGGCCGCCGCGACGTTCGAGGGCGGCCGCCGCAGCGGCGACGGGATGGACTCGCGCCAGCCGCGCCAGGCGCCGCCGCTGGCGGCCAGCGCCAGCGCCAGCAGTGCGGCCAGCGCCAGGATGACGTCTCGCGCCGGCGCCTGTGTCGGCAGGACGCGCTCCAGCTTGAGGCCCTGGATCGGCGGCACAGGCGCCGGCTGCGGCGGCGCCGCCTGCGCCGCGGCCTTGGTCGGCGCCGGTGCGGGTGCAGGAGCAGGTGCGCGCGTCGGTGCCGCCTGCTGCAGCCCGAAGCCGGGCGCCACGTAGGTCTTGAAGGCCTGGTTGCTGCTGCGGACGTCGTATTGCGCGGAGAGCTCGCGCCAGCGCGCCTTCAGCTCGGCGACGCTCGCGGCATCGGCCTTCCACTGCCCCTGACGCGCGGCTTCGAGCATGCGCTCGATGCCTTGCGCCAGGGCGTGCGGGTTGTTCGCCTCGAACCAGCGTTTGAGTCCGAGTTCGTGCTTGTCGCGCACGTAGACGTCCATGAACTCCTGCCATTGGTCGTGGCGCACGATCTCGCGCGCGACGCTCTGCCAGCCGGCGAAGTTGTTGATGCCGTCCAGCACCTGCAGCGTTCCGGCGTAGCCCTCGGCCATCAGCCCCTGGATGTAACCGGGGTGGAAGTTGCGCGTGGCCAGCTCCTTGGCCAGGAACGCGGCCGCGCCCTCGACGCGGCCGGCGCCGCCGCCGCGCAGGTTGCTGATGTAGAGCTCGGGCGCCTTGCCGTCGAGGTGGCGCACCGCCAGCCCGATGCCGCCCAGGTACTGGAACGGGTCGTCGGTGGTGAGCATCCCGTAGAGGTTGCTGCTGCGCGCGAGCACCGCGGCTTCGGTGCCACGCAGGTGCTCGGCGTAGAGGTTCAGGTTCGAGGCGCCGGCCACGCCGGCGCGTCCCCAGTCGGCTTCGTCGGGGCCGTAGGCGAACTGCATCCGCGAGAGGTAGAGCTCGGCCATCTTGCGGTCGCCCTCGGCCTGAGACTTCCAGGTGTCGGTGGCGAGCGCGGCGTCGTCCAGCCCGGTGCCGTAGCGCCCGGACTCGCTGGCGAAGATGCGCGTGGCGCCGGCGGCGCGCGCGGCCTTCTCGGGCACGCCGCCGGCGATGAGGTTGCGCGCGATGCGTTCGGCGTTGGCGGCCACGGGGTTGTCGGCCTCGTCCCCGGCCTGCGCGGCCAGCAGCGCCGCGTCGGCGAGCTGCTTCATGACGTTCGGGAAGTGGTCGCGGTACAGGCCGGTGACCGAGAGCACGACGTCCACGCGCGGGCGCCCCAGCTGCGCGCGCGGAATCAGCTTCACGCCGACGACGCGCCCGCCGGCGTCCCACTGCGGCTCCACGCCCAGCGCCCACAGCGCCTGTGCTTCCAGCAGGCCGAAGTGGCGCATGGTCTCCACCGACCACAGCGTGAAGGTGATCTTGCGCGGCACGCGGCCGCTCTTCTCGCGGTGCCCGGCCAGCAACTGGTCCAGCGCCAGCTTGCCGGCCTCCCAGGCCGCGCGCGTGGGAACGCGGCTGGGATCGAAGCCGTAGAGGTTGCGCCCGGTGGGCAGCGCGTCCGGGTTCTTGATCGGGTCGCCGCCGTAGCTGGTGGGGATGTAGCGACCTTCGAGCCCGGCCAGCAGCGCGCGCAGCTCGCCGGCGGCACCCAGATCCTCGTACCAGCGTCGTGCCTGCGCCAGCCGCTCGCGCGTGGGCGTGTCCAGGTGCGGGATGTCGGTGCCGTCCTGCAGGTGCGCGGCAAGCAACCGGTAGGGTTTGGTCGAGGCCAGCCGCGCGTGGTCGGCGATCAGCAGTTCGTCGGCCTCCTCGGCGGGGTCGGACGGATCCTTCACGCCTTCCCAGAAGGTCTTGCCCAGCATCATCAGTACGGTGGCCACGCGCCAGTGCTCCTCGCTGCCGCGGCCGAAGGTGTGCAGGCCCAGCGGCTGCGCGGTCAGCGCGAGCTCGTGCAGGTGGTCGTGCGCGGCCGTGACGAAGCCCCCGAAGTCGCGCTCGATGCGCGCGTCGTCCCAGCCCATGTCGAGGTGGATGCGCTCGCGCTTCACGGCGGCCAGGAACTGCGCGCGCAACTGCGTCTTCACGCCGCCTTCGTCCTGCGCCAGCCATTGGTGCAGCAGGTCGTGGATCGCGGTCAGCGTCTCATGCAGGCCCGCCGGCACGAGCGGCGGCGTCTGGTGGCTGATGATGGTCGCGCGCCCGCGCCGCTTGGCCTGCGTGGCCTCGCCGATGTTGTCGACGATGTAGGGGTAGACCACGGGCACATCGCCCACGGCCAGCATCGGCCAGTCGTATACCGAGAGGCCGCGCTCCTTGCCCGGCATCCATTCCTGCGTGCCGTGGGTGCCGAAGTGCACCAGCGCGTCGGCGCCGAGTTCCTCGCGCGCCCACAGGTAGGTGGCCAGGTAGTGGTGCGCCGGCACCTCGGTGGTGGAGTGGTAGATGGCCTTCTCGCGGTCTTCGCCGCGCTCGCTGCGGTTGGGCTGCGGCAGCAGCGTGACGTTGCCGATCTGCAGCCGGGGCACGACGAAGAAGGGCTCGCCGCCGTCGGAGAGCAGCATCGTCGAGCGTGCGGGGTCGCCCCAGCGCTCCAGCAGCGCCGCCTGCACCGCCGGCGGCAGCGTCTGCAGCCAGGCGCGGTAGCGCGCAAGCGGCAGCCGTGCCGCCAGGTCGTCCCGCAGCAGCGTGCGCAGCACCGCGCGGTCTTGCGGCGGCCGGTACGGCGGCTCGAGCAGCCGCTGCAGCGTGGCGACGAGCGACGCCTCGTCGCGCGTCTCGGTGCGGTAGCCGGCCTGCTGCAGCGCGGCCAGAGTGGCCCAGAGGCTGCGCGGCACGTTCATGAAGCTCGCCGAGAGGTTCTTCTCGCCCGCCGGGTAGTTCCAGAAGAAGATCGCCACCTGCTTGTCGGCGCTGGCCTTGCGCTGCAGTCGCACCAGGCGCACTGCCTTCTGTGCCATCGCGTCCACCTGCTCGCGGATGGCCTCGAGTTGTTCGTCGCTCTTGCGGTTGGCGGCGGTGATCTGGATGTCGGTGATGCCGGCGTATTCCGCCTGCGCGAGGTAGAAGGGCACGTCGTTGCGGTGGATGCCGTGCGCATCCTCGCGCCACTGCTGGGCGTCGCCGTGCCGGTAGGCCATGGCCTGCACGACGGGGATGCCCATCGCCTGCAGTTCCTCGCGCCGGCCTTCGGGGTTGAGCGTGATCTGCGTGTTGATGAGGGCGTCGGCGACGAGCACGCCGTCGACGCTCAGCAGCCTGGGCAGTGCCAGCTTGTCCATCACCGGGGCATACACCGGCATCGCCAGTGCCCCCGCGGCCTCGATGCGCTGCACCAGCGTGTCGACCAGCGCCATCTGCTCGCTGGCCAGGCTTTGCTGGTGAAATGCGATGGCCACCACCGGCGGACGCGAGGCCGGTGTCGCGCCCTTCCAGGCCAGGAACTCGGCGGCGCCGGGGAAGACGGTGTCGGCCCAGCCGGGGTGATAGACCGCTGCGCTGGGGAAGACCTGCGGCGGCGTCAGCGTGCGCCAGTCGGCACCGCTCAGGTAGGCCGCCAGCGCCTGCACGAGCACGTGGGCGTTGGCGTGACCGCCGTTGACGTAGTAGGCATGCAGGCGCTGCGCGAACGCCGGGTCGAGCCCGCCGCCCGCGCGCGGCGCCGCCGCCGCGAGCCAGACGTGCGGCCGGCCCTCGAGCGCCGGCAGCGCCGAGCCGAGCTTGCCGCGCACGAATTCGACGAGGTGCGGGCGCGGCGCGTCGATGAGCACCAGGTCGGCGCCGTCCCAGTAGGCCGGGCCGGGGGCGTCGGCGAGCTTCTCGACGTAGTGGGCCTCGATCGTCAGGCCGATTGCCGCGGCCTCGCGCGCGAGGCCGACGAACTTGCCCGGAGCCACCGGCGCGCTGGTGACGATGCGCACCGTGGCTGCGAGGGCCGGGGCCGCACCCAGTGCGCCGATCCAGGCCATGGCGCAAGCGAGCAGCAGGCGTCGTCCCCGGTTCCAGAGTGACCGCGCCCGGCCGTGGGTCGCCGGGCTCACGGATGGGCGTCCTCGACGAGCACGCGCGCCAGCGCCTGCTCGATCGCCTGGCGGCTGGGCACCTCGACGAAGAGGCAGCGCTTGCCGGTGCGCTTGCAGTGCTCCTTCACGCGCCAGTAGGCGCCGTGGCTGATGCAGCCGGTCTGGCAGATCACGAGGTCTGCCGCGGCGAGGGTCGCGTCGAGCCGCTGCTGGCTGTCCTCGTCGCCCCCGTCGTGGTGCAGGAAGCGGGCGCCGACGCGCTCGACTACGCGGCGATAGATCGGCACGCTGGCCAGACGCCCGCCCACGCACAGCACGGAACGCGCGTCCAGACGCGCCGCCGCCTGGGGCGGCTGCGGCGCGGGGGCCTCGGTCGTCGCGGCGCCGGCTTGCCGCGCCAGCGCCTGTGCGAGCTCGCGCGAGCGTTCCGCCTCGGCTGCCAGCTGCTGCTGGGCGCGCTGCAGTGCGCGCTGCGCCTGCAGCAGCCGCTCCTGCAGCTCGCGCTTCTCGGCGGCGAGCTGCAGGCGCGCGGCGAGGTCGGGGTCGGCCGCGCTCAGCTCGGCCAGTCGCTCCCTCGCCTGCTCGAGCTCGCTGCGACTTCCGATGAGCGCGGTCCGGCTGTGCAGCAGCTCGGACTCGAGCTGCTCGCGCTGGCGCGCGAACTCCGCCGCCTGGCGCGTGCAGCGCTGCTGCGCCTGGCCCAGCGTGCGCGCGAGCACCGCGTTCTCGTCGATCAACTGCTCGAAGCGCGCCAGCTCGACGCGCGTGACCATGCCGACCTGGTGCTGGTGCATGTGCACCCGGCCGAGCACGCGGTCCTGCAGCGCCGGGCTGCAGTGCGGATGCGTCAGCGTCGTCCACAGCGCGGCGCCGAGGTCGTTGCCGGCGGAGGCTTCGTCCCACCAGCGCTCCAGTGCAGCCTCGCCCTTCACGCGCGCGGCTTCGCGCAGCGGCCGCAGGTAGCGGCGGTCGAGCTCGCGCTGCAGCGCCTCGGCCATCGGGCCGCGCCGCTTGGCCAGGCTGACCATCGTGCAATGCAGTTCGTAGTCGTCGCTGATCGCGGTGCCGCCGTCGACCTTGGCCAGCAGGCGCCGCAGGGCCGGCAGCGGCAGGCAGACGCCGATCACCGGGCAGTGGGCGTGGCCGGTGAGTTCCCAGAGGCGGCGCCTGCGCGAGCCGGCGCCGGGCGTCGCCGCGGCGGCTGCCGGGGGCGGCGCCATGACGATGGGGGCGCCCTGCGCCGGCGCCGACCAGGCCGCGGCCACCGGCGCCAGCGCGACGCCGGCGTGCGACGCCATTGCAGGGGAGGGGGCCGCGGAGGCGGCGACGAGCAGCGCGGAGTAGTCGATGGACACGTGGCGTTCCTGGGTTGGGGACCGGGCACGTGCTGGCGAGGCGGCTGGCGAGTGCTGGCGTCGGGTCGATGGAGCCGGGCAGGGCGGGCTGGCGGGGTCGTGCGGCGTTACTTGGTCAGGATGAGCTTGCCGAGTGCGGTCACGCGCAGGCGATAGATCGCGCCGTGATGATCGATCTGGATTTCGGTGCGCGTTCCGAGCAGGTCGGTGCTGCACCAGATGCCGTCATCGCCGCGCCTCATCGACGCGGCGTCGGCCGATGACTCGCCGGCGATTGCCCGCGTGGGGGCGGCGCCCGCGGGGGGCGGACGAGTCGGATCGCTTGCCTGCGGCGGGTTCGGGTATCGTGATCGCATCATGTAATGGTAATGCGAACGATTCGCGTTGACAACGAAAATCGAGTCCTTTCATCGCGATACACCCTCGGGCCGCGGCAGCGGCAGACAGGCAGCGGCAGACAGGCAGCGGCAAGCCGGATCGCTACACTGCAGGCGATGGAAGGTGGTTTGCGCGCTCTGCCCCCGCGCCCGTCGGGCTCGCGTCGAACGACCGGGCGGCCGCCATGATGCGCAGCCTCGCGCGCACGCTGGCGCGCCCGGTGACCTTGCTGTCGGTGCTGCTGGGCCTGCTCGCCATCGGCGGCGCCGCGCTGCTTTGGCTGGCGACGCAGCGCGCGCAGACGGCGGCACAAGCCGAGGCGCTGCTGCGCAGCGAGCAGCGCGCGACGCAGCTTTCCGATGCGATCGCCGGCGGGGTGCAGACGCTCCTGGGCGGCTTCGATGTCGCGCTGTTGCAGCTGCGCCGGGAATGGTTCCTCGACCGGGACGGCTTCGATGCGCGCGTGCGCGCGATCATGCGCGCGATGCCGGCCGGGGCGATCAACCACGTGACGGTGATCGATGCCAACGGTTTCTCGGTCTACAACAGCCTCGGGGTGCAGCGCCGCATCGACGTGAGCGACCGCGAACCCTATCGCGTGCAGCGCGACGCCGGCCGCGACCAGCTCTTCGTCAGCAGCGTGCTGCGGTCGCGCTTGCAGGACCGCGCCTGGACCGTCGTCGTCAACCGCCCGCTGCTGCAGGACGGACGATTCGTCGGCACGATGAACCTCAACGTCGCCACCGGGTACTTTTCGCGCCACCTCGGCGCGCTCACGCTCGATCCGAACGACATCGTCGCGCTGCTGCACGCCGACGGCTCCTTCGTCGCGCGCAGCCGCGACAACGAGCGCGCGATGACCTACCGCGTGCCGCAGGAGCGTCTCTTCCTCCACGGCCAGGGCCCCGAGCGCGGCGTCTACCGCGCCGTCGGCGAGGTCGACAAGGTGCGCCGAGTCTTCGCCTGGCACCGCGTCGAGGGGCAACCGCTGGTGGTCACCGTCGGCCTGGACGAAGACACGGCCCTCGCGCCGCTGGACGTCCAGGCCAGGCGCCAGCGCCTGTTCCTGGGCGCCCTGCTGCTGCCCATGCTGGCTGCTGCGCTGGCGGTGGCAGCGCTGCTGTGGCATGCGGCACGCCAGCAGCGGGCGCTCGCCGACAGCGAGCACCGCTACCGCACGCTGGTCGATACCTCCCCGGATGCCATCTTCACCACCCTCAACCGGCGCTTTCATTACGTCAATCCGGCAGCGCTGCGGCTCTTCGGCGCCGAGCGGCCCGAGCAGTTGCTCGGGCAGCCGGTGCTCGCGCGCGTGCACCCGGATTCCCATCCCGTCGTCGAGCGACGCCGTGCCGAACTGCTGCGCAGCGGCCGCGCGCAGGCGCCGCAGGAGGAGCGCTACCTGCGCCTGGACGGCAGCGTCGTCGAGGTCGAGGTCAGTCTGGCGCTAAACAGCGACGACGGCAGCGGCATGACGCAGGCGATCGTGCGCGACATCACCGAGCGTCGCCGCGCGGCGCTGGCACTTCAGCAGGAGGCCGACCTGCTCGAGCGCCGCGTCGAGGAGCGCACCGCGGCGCTGCGCGCCGCGCGCGACGAGGCCGAGCGCGCCAACCTGGCGAAGAGCGAATTCCTCTCGCGCATGAGTCACGAGCTGCGCACGCCGCTCAACGCCGTGCTCGGCTTCGGGCAATTGCTCGAGATCGAACTGCATCAGGATGCGACGGCGCGCTCGCAGGTGCGCCACATCCTGCAGGCGGGACGGCACTTGCTCGAGCTGATCAACGACGTGCTCGACCTCGCGCGCATCGAATCCGGACACTTGACGGTGAGCGTCGAGCCGGTGGCGCTGCAGCCGTTGATCGTCGACTGCCTGAACCTCGTGCGCACGCAGGCGGCGGCGCGCGGCATCGACATCAGCGCCCCGGCCAACGGCGACGGACGGCGCGCCCTGGCCGACCGCACGCGGCTCAAGCAGGTGCTGCTGAACCTGCTCTCCAACGCCGTGAAGTACAACCGCGAGGGAGGGCGCATCGCGCTGCACGTGCTGGACGAGGGCACGCACTGGCGCCTGTGCGTCGACGACACCGGGCCCGGGTTGGACGCTGCGCAGCGCGCGCGGCTCTTCGTCCCATTCGAGCGCCTGGACGCCGACCGCAGCGCCGTCGAGGGCACGGGGATCGGCCTCGCGCTCTCGCGCCGGCTGGTCGAGCTGATGCACGGCGAGATCGGCGTCGAGAGCGAGCCCGGCAGCGGCAGCCGCTTCTGGGTGCGGCTGTCGAAGACGGCGCCGGCGCCGCGGGCGCAGGAGGAAGCCGGCGACTCGATCGCCGACGCGGGCGGGCCGCCGCCCGCGGACGCGCGGCAGATCCTCACGGCGCTGTGCATCGAGGACAACCCGGTCAACCTGCAGGTGGTGCAGCACATGGTCGCGCTGCGCCCGAACTGGAAGCTGCTCGGTGCCACCACGCCCTCGCGCGGACTGGAGCTGGCGCGCAGCTGGCGCCCGCGGCTGATCCTGCTGGACATCAACCTGCCCGAGATGGACGGCTGGTCGGTGATGCGGGCCTTGCGCGAGGATCCCGCCACGCGCGAGATTCCGGTGGTGGCGGTGAGCGCGCACACGCTGCCCGCGGACCTCGCGCGCGGACGCGCCGCGGGCTTCGTCGACTACCTGACCAAGCCGGTGGCGCTGCCGCTGCTTCTGGCGCTGCTGGATCGCTACGCCGATTGAGGGCGTCCCCGCCGCGGCGGTGCTTGGAGGCTACAGGAAGCGCTCCAGCAGGCGCTTCGAATGCCGGTCGAGCGCGGCGAAGTCGCGCACGCGATAGCTCAGGCCGTGGCGGTCGGTGATCAGCAGCTCGCCGCCGCCCAGGCGGCGGATGTCCTCTTCGCCCTTGAGCACGAGCCGGGTGGCGCCGCGGTCGGTGTCGACCTGCCAGACGCTGGGCGTGGAGAAGCTGCTCACCGCGCGCAGGCGCAGGATCTCGGGCACGAACTCGCGCCGCCGCAGCTCCTCCTCGAGCAGCGCGCGCGGCGCCGGCGGCAGCGCGTCCAGGCTCTCCAGCCAGACGAGTTCGCGCCCGCGCGCGTCGAGCAGCGACAGGCCTTCCCCGGGCGCGCTCAAGGGGAAGGCGCGCACCGGCTGCACGCCGACTTGCGGCCGGCCCTGGGCGTCGCGCAGCACGAGGCGGCCGAAGGCGTCGCGGTGCAGGTCCAGCGTCATGAGCCCTGCCCGGCGTGCAGTGCCGCGCGCACCTGGCCGGCGACCTCGAGCTGCGCGGCGATGAGCGGCTCGGCGCCGTCCGCGTCGCTGCCGTCGACGCGGCGCGCCTGCGCCTCGTAGAGCCGCCAGTAGGCGCCGCGGCGCGCCATCAGCTCGTCGT
>JAIXKR010000078.1 GCA_026932235.1 Burkholderiales bacterium | reverse complement strand
CGCGGTAGGTGTACTCGTAGGGCTCGAAGTGCAGGTCCGAGGCGCGCATGTTGATGGCGTCGATCAGCATCTTCTGCAGGAAGCGCACCACCGGCGCGTCCTCGACCTCGCTGGCGATGTCCTGCGACTCCGACTGCGGCCCTTCGTCCTCCGTGACGTCGAAATCGAACTCGCTGCTGGCGATCGCCTCGAGCTGCTCGGCCGCACTCACGCCCTGCGCCTCGATCAGCTTGGCCAGCTTGTCCTGCTCGACGATCACCCATTCCGGACTGAGCTGGGTGGCGAACTTGACGCGCTCCGCGGCTTCCTGGTGCGTCGGGTCGGCGGTCGCCACGATGAGGCGGCTGCCGCGCTTGCCGAGCACCAGCAACTGGTATTGCGTCGCTGTCTTGGCGTCGAGGATGTTCTTCGGAACCTTCTGCAGGTCGATCGCATTCAGGTCCAGCAGCGGCAGCGCCAGCGCCTGAGACAAGGTGTGGGCCAGGTCCGCCGCCGAGACCGCGCCGGCGGCCACTGCCGCGGAGGAGAAGCTCGTGCGGCGATCACGCGCCGACTTCAGCAGATCCTCGGCCGATTTGGTGCTGATGCGTCCGGCGTTGACGAGTACGCGGGCAACGCCCGAGAGGGCGTTCGGTGGGGTCTCGGTCGTCGGATCCGCGGCCATCTGCGTGCTTCGTGCGGCGTGGTGCAATGGAAGATGATCGCCGATCCACCGGGGGCTGTAAACGCTGCATAAGCACGACTCGTGCCCATTGCACAAGCGCTTACAAAACCGCGGACCGGCCTGGCGGGCAGGCCGGCGCATCCGCAAGGCCATATCCTTCGGCGTGGCCGGGTCGAATGCGCCGGAGGTACCGGACGATCTGGATTATCGCTTGATGAATCAACGGCTTGGCGCCGATTTCTCGTGTTCTTTCCCGCGCTGCGCCAGCGCTGCGAGGAGATCCTAAGGGACGAGTGCGAGCAGATCACCCAACGCGTGGACCCAGTAGTCGGGCGGCAGATCGACGAAGGCGGCCTCGTCGCACTCGCCGCCGCGGATGACGGCCACCGGCACGCCCGCGGCGCGCGCAGTGTGCACGTCGGTGCGGCTGTCGCCGACGAACAGCGCTTCGTGCGGCGCGATGCCGAGTGCGTCGAGGGCGCGCTTCGTGCCCTCCGGATGCGGCTTCATGAAGTGCACGTCGCCGCGGCAGATCACCGGCTGCAGGTGGGCGTCCAGCCCGAAGCGCGAGAGCACGGCCGTCACCGCGCTGCGACCGCAGTTGCTGACCAGTGCGGTCGCGATGTTGCGCGCGGCCAGTTCGGCGAGCAGGGCCTCGGCACCCGGGCGAGGTGCCCAGCGTGTGGCGGCATCGGCGTCGAAGCGGTCGTAGATCGGCTGCAGGGTGCGCTGCACGTCCTCCAGCCTGCCCGCGGGCCGGGACGCGGCCACGGCCGCGTTCCATAGCTCGGCGTAGCTGCCCTGCGTCGGGCAGCCGAGCGCGGCGCAGGCCTGCCGTAGCTCGTCCTCGGCCGGCGCCAGCTTCCACTGGAAATCGACCAGCGTGCCTTCGTAGTCGAAGATGATCGCCTTGAAGCCTGAACGCATCGCTGCTCCGTCGTTGCCGTATCGACCCTGCAGCCGATTCCGTCGGTATTCTCCACCGCGCGGCATCCGGACGAGACCCAGGCCGACCCCGCGCGAAGCGGTGGGCCCGCGTCGGGTTCGGATGGCCGCCAGCCCTCTGCGCCGACCGATCACGATGCGCCACGACGAATACCTGCGTCACGACGCCACCGCGCTGGCCGCGCTCGTGCGTGCCGGCGAAGTCGGTGCGAACGAATTGCTCGATCTGGCCCTGGCGCAGGCGCAGGCCGTGCAGCCGCGCATCAATGCACTGGTGCGTGTGATGGACGAGCAGGCGCGGCAGCAGATCGAATCCGGGCTCCAGGGGCCACTGGCCGGGGTGCCCTTCCTGCTCAAGGACAGCCTGCACGACTACGCGGGCGTCGCCACGACGCATGGCAGCCGCGCGCTGCGCGACAACGTGCCGGCGCGGCACTCGGCGACGACGCGCCGTTTCCTCGATGCCGGGCTGGTCGTCTTCGGCAAGACCAACCTGCCCGAATTCGGGCTCAAGGGCGTGAGCGACAGCGCGTTCCTCGGGCCGGTCAGCAATCCCTGGGACCTCTCGCGCAATGCCGGTGGATCCAGCGGCGGCAGCGCCGCGGTGGTGGCGGCCGGCGTGCTGCCGATGGCGGCCGGAACCGATGGTGGCGGATCGCTGCGCATCCCGGCTGCATGCTGCGGCCTGTTCGCGCTGAAGCCGTCGCGGGGGCGGATCTCGGACGCACCTGCATTTGGCGAGGTCTGGTTCGGCGCCTGCACCCACGGGGTGCTCTCACGCAGCGTGCGCGACACCGCGATCGCGCTGGATCTGCTCTGCGGCCGCGAACCCGGTGATCCCTTCGCGCTGGGCATGCCGGATTCCCCCTTCGTGCAGGCGATCGGCAAGCCCTTGCGGCGGCTGCGCATCGGCTTTGCGACCGCATCGCCGATCGGGACCGCGGTTTCGCCCGATGCGGTCTCCGCGGTCGAGCGGACCGCCGGGCTGCTGCGCAGCCTCGGTCATGAGGTCGAATCGGCGCAGCCGACGATCGACGGGCACGCCCTGGCGCGCGCGTACCTGACGATGTATCTGGGACAGACGGCTGCCGACGTCGAGGCTGCGCGGCAGCTTGGCGCCGGCGCGCGCGAGTTCGAGCTGCTGACCCGGGCACTCGCGGTGCTCGGGCATGGCGTCTCGGCCGCGACGCTCTGCGCTTCGCTGCTGCGTTGGAACGAGTTCGCGCGCGCACTTGGGGCATTCTTCGAGCGCTACGACCTCTTTCTCACGCCAACCATGGCCGCCACCGCGCCGCCGCACGGACATGGAGAGCTTTCGAGGGGATTGACGCTGGCGCTCGAACTGCTCGTCGGCAGCGGCATGCTGCGCCTGATCGCGCGCACGCGCGTCGTGGCGCGGCTGGTCGATGCGATCGCCACCGACAACATGGCGCCGGTGCCGTTCACGCAGCTGGCCAACCTCACCGGAACGCCGGCGATGAGCGTGCCGCTTTGCACCGGCGCCGACGGCCTGCCGATGGGCGTGCACTTCACCGCGCGCATCGGCGACGAGGCGACGCTGCTGCAGCTCGCGGCGCAACTCGAGCAGGCCGCACCCTGGTTCGACCGCCTGCCGGAACTGGCCCGGCTGCCAAAGGAGGCCCCCCGGCCCTGACGAGGATGGCTAGCTGACGAGGGGATCGGGGTGGTACGAGGCAAAGTCGAGATCCAGGTCGTCATCACTGCCATGGCGGTGCATGAAGGTGTAGCCCAACGCCATGGAGGAATCGGCCGCGCGCCGATTGCGGCCCGGCGCGACCCTCAAGGGCGGTCGCCGAAGTAGCTCAGCCGCAGCTGCTCGACCCGACCCGACTCCACCGCCCTCAGGACGTCCAGCGTGACCGGACGCGCCAGCGGGCTGCCCAACGGCAGAGCAAAGCCGTAGCGGTCGCGGTTGAACAGCCGTCCGACCACCTTCACCGGAACGTCCGGATGCGTATGGGCGTAGTACTCCAGCATCGGCGCATCGGCCATGACGGCCCGTACCTGGCCCGCCACCAGCGCGGCGCTGGCCTGCTCGATGTCGTCGTAGCTCTGCAGCGTGAGGCCAAGCGCGCGGCCGTGGTCCTCTTCGACGGTGCCGGCGAGCACGCCCACGGGTTGGTCGCGCACGTCCCGCAGGCTGTCGATCTGCTGCTGCAGCGACTGCATCGTCAGCACGCTGGTGATCGACGAGGTGACGAAGGCGACGATGACGATGGCGGGCAGCAGCCATAGACCCTGCCAGAGGCGCCCCAGCCAGCCCAGGCGGTTGACCCGGCCGGGGACCTGGCCGGCGGTGGCGATCTTGACTGCGGCGTAGAAGCTCTCGGCCAGCCCGTCGCGCCAGCGGCGTGGAAACTGCGGGTCGAAGTGCCGGTCGAACAGCGTCAGCAGCACCGTGACCAGCAGAATGGCCAGCCCGATCCAGCCGTAGGCCGACAGATAGCCTGCGTTGCGCAGACCGTCGAGCAGGGCGCGGACGCTGGACTGGTGCTGGCGCCTGACCAGCAGGCGCATGCCACCCTCGAACCAGGGCTGCGAAAAATCCATGCGGCGCGCGCGCTGCTCGTTGATGGTCAGGCTGCCGACGGCCAGATCCACCTGCCCTGCCTGAACGGCGTCGAGCAGGGCGCGCATGCTCGGATACGGCTGGTAGCGGTAGGCCCTCTGCTCGCGCGCGGCGATCTCCTCCCACAACTCGATCGCCACGCCCGTGGGCCGATCGCGCGCGTTCATCACGAAAGGCGGTGACTCGAAAATGCCGACCACCAGGGGCATGGCGGGCGCGCTGGGCTGGTCAGCAGCCCATCCCGGCGTGACCAGCAGCAACCAGCACAGGATGGCCGGCAGCGCGTGCAGGCTGGGCCACGGGGAGCGTTTGGTGGGCGGCATGGCGAGGGTGCGCGGATGCAGGGGCCGGTCGGCGCAGGAAGCGCCTATTGCAGCGTGTCGAACAGCCGGAAGATCCAGGAAAACTGGTAGATCAGTACGGCGGCGACGAAGCCGACGTGAAAGCGCCGGCTGTCCGTACGCGCCGCCACGATGCACAAGACCAGCAGGATGGGCGTGCGGATCAGGTATTCGCGCGCAAAGCGGGCGAAATGCGCCTCGCCCTTGAGCAGGGTGTCGACGATGTCGAGCAGGTAGGTGGCGGCCAGCACGCCGAAGAACCAGGCGCGACGGGCCAGAAAGTAGTCGACGTAGCCTTCGTAGCCCGCCATGCTGTCCGGAAACAGCAGCGCCGCAAGCAGAAACAGGGCGATGGCGTAGCCGATCACGAACAGGTAGGTGCCGAAGGTCCAGGCCTCGATCTGGTACAGCCCGAACTGCCACCACCAGAAATGCACCAGCGCCAGCAGGGTGGAGGCGACCCAGGCCAGGTGAACCCCGTCCATGCGGTGCTGGCCCGGGTGCTGCACCAGCCGCGCCAGGCCCGACAGCAGGCGCGTCACGCCCAGGCCGATGACCATGCCCATCACGACCCGGATGTGGGGATAGATGTCGTGGCTCTGGATCGTGGTGGCGAGCATCCGTCTCGTGGGGCGGGGCGTGGGCAGGCTTGATGCGGCGGGGCCCCAGGCCTGCGTCAGCGGTGGGCATCGGAACTCGAGATCATTCTGTCAGATGCCCGGCGGTTGCCGAAGCGCGGTACCCGCCGAGGCGGCGCGCCGCGCCCTACGGCTTTCCTTGCGGCTCAGGAATGTCCCGTAGAATGCCCCCGCTGGTGGAATCGGCGTCCGCAGGTCCGGGGTTCGAGTCCTGAAGTTTCTTCCCCACAGCCCCTGGATCCACACCATGATTCGCTGTGCTGCAATGAGTCTGGCCATGCTGCTGGGGGTGGGCGCCGCCGCCGCCCAGGTTCCGCGCCTCTTCCCGCCGACGGCACTGCGCGGTGAACTTGCCGGCGTCGCACCGCCCGACGTGCTGATCGACGGCAAGCCGGCGCGGCTGGCGCCCGGGGCGCGCATCCGCAACGAGGAAAACCGCTTCGAGGTGACGGGCCAGCTCGCCGGGCGCAGGCTGCTCGTTCATTACACGCTGGACGCCGGCGGCCAGCTGCTCGACGTCTGGATCCTGCGGCCCAGCGAGATCGCCAACCAGCCCTGGCCGAAGACGCGCGAGGAGGCGTCGAGCTGGCAGTTCGATCCGATCGCGCAGACCTGGAGCCGGCCATGAGCGGCGCGCCCAAGGTCTTCGTGCGCACCTTCGGGTGCCAGATGAACGAGTACGACTCGGAGAAGATGGTCGACGTGCTGCGCCAGGCCGAAGGCTACGAGACCACCGACGACCCTGAGCACGCCGACCTCGTGCTCTTCAACACCTGTTCGGTACGCGAGAAGGCGCAGGAGAAGGTCTTCAGCGACCTCGGCCGCGTCAGGCACCTGAAGAGCAAGGGCGTGCTGATCGGTGTCGGCGGCTGCGTCGCGAGCCAGGAGGGGCAGGCGATCATCGCGCGTGCGCCCTTCGTCGACCTCGTCTTCGGCCCGCAGACGTTGCACCGCCTGCCGCAGATGCTGCAGGCGCGTCGCCGCGAGGGGCGTGCGCAGGTCGACGTGAGCTTCCCGGAGATCGAGAAGTTCGACCACCTGCCGCCGGCGCGCGTCGAGGGCGCCACGGCCTTCGTCTCGATCATGGAAGGCTGCAGCAAGTACTGCAGCTACTGCGTCGTGCCCTACACGCGCGGCGAGGAGGTCAGTCGCCCCTTCGAAGACGTGCTCACCGAGGTCGCCGGCCTGGCCGACCAGGGCGTGAAGGAAGTGACGCTGCTCGGACAGAACGTCAACGCCTACCGGGGCAGCATGGGCGACACCGCGGAACTGGCCGATTTCGCGCTGCTGCTCGAGTACGTCGCCGAGATCCCCGGCCTCGAGCGCCTGCGCTACACCACCAGCCACCCGAAGGAGTTCACCGCGCGGCTCATCGAGGCCTACGCGCGCATCCCCAAGCTCGTCGATCACCTGCACCTGCCGGTGCAGCACGGCAGCGACCGCATCCTCGGCGCGATGAAGCGGGGCTACACCGTGCTCGAATACAAGAGCACGATCCGCAAGCTGCGCGCGGTGCGGCCGGGCCTGAGTCTGTCCAGCGACTTCATCGTCGGCTTCCCCGGCGAGACCGAGGACGACTTCGCGCGCACGATGGCGCTGATCGACGAGATCGGCTTCGACACGTCCTTCAGCTTCATCTACAGTCCCCGCCCCGGCACGCCGGCGGCCAACCTGCACGACGCCACGCCGCACGAGACCCGGTTGCGCCGGCTGCACGACTTGCAGGCGGCGATCGAGCGCAACGTCGAGCGCATCAGCGCCAGCCGCGTGGGTACGGTGCAGCGCGTGCTCGTGGAGGGGCCGTCGCGCAAGAATCCGGCCGAGCTCATGGGCCGCACGGCGTGCAACCGCATCGTCAACTTCGACGGCGGGCCGCACGCGCGCCGACTGATCGGGCAGATGCTGGACCTGCGCATCACGGCGGCGCTGCCGCACTCGCTGCGCGGCAGCGCCGTGCTCGCCGACGCACCGGCCTGAGCGCGAAGGCGCGAAGGCGCTCAGCGGCTCCCGTGCCGGCCGAGCCAGGCCAGCGTCAGCGCCACACCGAGCGCCATCGAGAGGTAGGTCGCCATGCGGCCGTCGCGTTCGAAGACGAGGAGCCCGGCCAGCATCACCGCCGCTGCGCTGCCGCAGGCAGCCAGCAACAGGCGCGGCCAGGTCTGCGCGGCGTAACGTCGGCGCCAGAGCAGCTTGGCGCCGACGGCCGCAAGCACGCCGAAGTCGATCGCCAGTGCGAACAGGCCGAGCCAATGCCAGAGGAGGTCCAGCGCGCCCATTTGCCGCCCGGCGTGGTTGTGGTTGCTTGATGTCCGTCAATCCAACGGCGCTGCGAAACAGGTGGCCGAGTTTCCCCGGGCGTACGCTTCGCAAGTCCCGGATCCTACAATCCGCCGCGTGTCAGTCTTTGCCCTCGGCCTGAACCACCAGACCGCGCCCCTGGATCTGCGCGGCCGTGTCGCGTTCGCGCCCGAGTCCACGGCCACGGCCCTGCAGGGGCTGCGCGCGCAACTGGCGCGTGCGGCACCGGAGGCCGCGCTCGTCTCCACCTGCAACCGCACCGAGCTCTACCTGGCCGCGGGGCAGGCCGCGCCCGGCGAGCTGGTGACGCCGGTGATGGGTTGGCTGGCCGACCAGGGCGGCGTCAGCGCTGACCGACTGCGCAGTCACGCCTATGTGCTCGAAGACCAGGCGGCCGCACGCCACGCCTTTCGCGTCGCCTCGGGGCTGGATTCGATGGTGCTGGGCGAGCCGCAGATCCTCGGGCAGCTGAAGCAGGCGGTGCGCCACGCCGACGCGGCGGGAACGCTGGGGACGACGCTGCACCAGCTCTTCCAGCGCTCCTTCTCGGTGGCCAAGGAGGTGCGCACGGCGACCGAGATCGGCGCGCACTCGATCAGCATGGCCGCCGCGGCGGTGCGCCTGGCCGGCGAGCTGTTCGAGCGCCTGGACGAAGTCAACGTGCTCTTCATCGGCGCCGGCGAGATGATCGAGCTCGTCGCCACCCACTTCGCGGCGCGCACGCCCAAGAGCATGGCGGTGGCCAACCGCACCCTCGAGCGCGGCGAACGACTGGCGGCGCGCTTCGGCGCGCAGGCGATGCGCCTGTCGGAACTGCCGGCGCGCCTGCACGAATTCGACGCGGTGATCTCGTGCACCGCGAGCTCCCTGCCCATCATCGGCCTGGGCGCCGTCGAACGCGCGCTGCGCCAGCGCCGGCACCGCCCGATCTTCATGGTCGACCTCGCCGTGCCGCGTGACGTCGAGCCCGAGGTGGCGTCCTTGTCCGACGTCTATCTCTACACCGTCGACGACCTCTCGGATCTGGTGCAGAGCGCGGGCGAGAAGCGTCAGGCGGCGGTGCAGCAGGCCGAGGCGATCATCGACGCCGGCGTGCAGAGCTTCGCGCACTGGCTCGACCAGCGCGCCACGGTGCCGCTGATCCAGGCGCTGGGCCAACAGGCCGAGGACTGGAGCGAGGTCGTCGTCGCGCGCGCGCGGCGCCAGCTGGCGCGCGGAACGCCGGCCGAGGTGGTGCTCGACGCCATGGCGCGCAGCCTGGCCAGGAAGATGCTCCACGGCACGCTGGCCGAACTGCACGCTGCCGACGGCGTCAGGCGCGACGAGCTCGCGCAGACGATCTCGCGCCTGTTCCTGCGCGGCAGCAGTCGCGGCCCCGGCAGGCAGGAGCAGTAGCCTTGCGGCGTGCCCTGCCGCAGCGGCCGCGCCGCTGCCGGTCCGCCGTGCCCATGCCATGACGCCCTCGCTGCAAGACCGAATCGAACGCCTGGCGATGCGCCTGTCGGAGCTCGACGCGCTGCTCGCCGATCCGCAGGTGGCCGCCGACGGGCGCCGCTACCGCAGCCTCGCGCGCGAGCAGGCCGAAGCCGCCGAGGTCGTGGCCCTCTACCGGCGCCGCCAGGCGCGCAGCGGCGACCTCGCTGCGGCGCGCGAGATCCTCGCCGACGCCACCGCAGACGCGGAGATGAAGGCAATGGCGCAGGAGGAGATCGAGGGCGCCGAGGACGAGTTGCAGCGCCTGGACGGGGAACTGCAGCAGGCGCTCCTGCCCAGGGACCCGGACGACGCGCGCAACGCCTTCCTCGAGATCCGCGCCGGCACCGGCGGCGACGAGTCGGCGCTCTTCGCCGGCGACCTCGCGCGCATGTACCAGCGCTACTGCGAGCGTCGCGGCTTTCGCACCGAGATCCTGAGCGAGAGCGCCGCCGAGCTCGGCGGCTACAAGGAACTGGTGCTGCGCATCGAGGGCGACGCCGCCTACGGCCGGCTGCGCTTCGAGTCCGGCGGCCACCGGGTGCAGCGCGTGCCGGCCACCGAGTCGCAGGGCCGCATCCACACCAGCGCCTGCACCGTCGCCGTGCTGCCCGAGCCGGACGAGGAGGAGGAACTGCAGCTCAACCCGGCGGAGCTGCGCATCGACACCTACCGCGCCAGCGGCGCCGGCGGCCAGCACGTGAACCGCACGGACAGCGCGATCCGCATCACGCACCTGCCCAGCGGCATCGTCGCCGAGTGCCAGGACGACCGCAGTCAGCACCGCAACAAGGCCAAGGCGATGGCCGTGCTCGTGGCGCGCCTGCGCGAGCGCGAGCAAGGCCAGCGCCAGGCGCAGGAAGCCGCGACGCGCAAGGCGCTCATCGGCAGCGGCGACCGCTCCGACCGCATCCGCACCTACAACTTCCCGCAGGGCCGCGTCACCGACCACCGCATCAACCTCACGCTCTACAAGCTGGGCATGGTGATGGACGGCGACCTCGACGAACTGGTCGCCGCGCTGCAGGCCGAACGCGCCCTACAGCAGCTTGCCCAGCTCGAAACGGGCGTGGCCTGATGCGCGTGGCCGAGGCGCTGGCGCTCGCACACGCGCACGGTCTGGCGCGGCTGGACGCGCAGTTGCTGCTGGCGCTGCGCCTGGACAGGCCGCGCAGCTGGCTGATCGCCCACGACGAAGCCGAGCTGTCGGCGGCGACCGAAGCGCTCTTTCGCGCCGACCTCGCGCAGCGCCTGGCCGGCGTGCCGCTGGCCTACCTGAGCGGCGAACGCGAGTTCCGAGGCCTGTCCCTGGCGGTCAGCCCGGCGGTGCTGGTGCCGCGGCCGGACACCGAAACGCTGGTCGACTGGGCGCTCGAATGCCTGGCCGGGCTCGACCGCCCGCGCGTGCTCGATCTCGGCACCGGCAGCGGCGCCATCGCCATCGCCATCGCGCACGCCCGGCCCGACGCGCGCGTCACCGCCACCGACATCGACCCCGCCGCACTGGCGCTCGCGCAGGCCAACGCGCGCCGCCACGGCGCCGCGCTCGAAGCCCTGCAGGGCAGCTGGTGGCAGCCGCTGGCCGGGCGGCGCTTCGAACTCATCGTCTCCAATCCGCCCTACATCGCCGCGGGTGACCTTCACCTGCCCGCGCTGCGGCACGAGCCGCAGCACGCGCTCGTCTCCGGCGCCGACGGCTTGGACGCCTTGCGCCGCATCGCCGCGGAGGCGGCCGCGCACCTCGCGCCCGGCGGGCGCTTGCTCGTCGAGCACGGTGCCGAGCAGGGCGCCGCGGTGCGCGCGCTCGTTGCCGCCGGCGGGCTGCAAGACCTGGGCACGCGTGCCGACCTCGGCGAGCGCCCACGCTGCAGTGGCGGCGCGCTCGCCGGCGAGTGAATCCGCCCGAACCCGCCCGAACCCCGATTCCCCGAGGAAATCACGCCCCGGGGCCTCGTCCCGAAGCGGGGCGCGCGGATTGGGCGCATCATGCGGGGCCGTCCTCGAGGATCCGCGACATGGCTGCAACTCGACGCCCTGGGTGCCGGCCCGGCGCTCCACGACTCACGACCCTGGCCTTGGGTGTGGCTTGGGCCCTCGGGCTCGTGCCGGGCCTGCTCGTGTCGGCGCAGGCCGGGCAAGGGCTGAGCGTGCGCGCCGACGACGACGCCGCCTGGCCGCGCTGGCAGGCGCGCCTGCAGTGGCTGGATGCGCCCGCGACGCGCTGGTCCCTGTTCGAGGGCAAGCTGTTGGCACCGGCGCGCCGCGCCGCGCTGCTGGGTGATGTCGATCTCGGCAGCTTCGGCCTGCAGCTGCCTTTCGCCCAGGGGCGGTTCCGCGCCACCAGCGGGCTGCTGCTGGGCCTGCGCGAGGGGGTCTTGCTCGATCGCTCGCTGTCCACCTCGGCCTACCTGGGCTTGGGTTGGAGCGGCTGGGTTCCCGGGACCGGCCTGAGCTTCAGCGCCGACCTCGGGCTCACACACGCCGGGCGCGGTGCGCCCTGGGAACTCGAGGGCTTGCGGCTGGGTCCGCAGGCGGCCGATGCCGCAGGGCGCGACGCGCGGCTGCAGCCGCGGCTGCAACTGGGCGTGCAGTACCGCTACTGATCGCCCGCCGTGCACCCGGGACCGCGAGGCCTGCCGGCCGAAGGCGGTATTGCCTTTGCCGTATAACCGCGGCTTCGTTTCCTCCCCTACGCATTCTTCATTTCGAGAGGCTTCGCCATGAGCGACGTTCGCCAGCGCATCGACGACCTGGTCAAGGGCAACCACGTGATGCTCTTCATGAAGGGCACCGCCCAGTTCCCGATGTGCGGTTTCTCCGGCCGCGCGATCCAGGTCCTGCAGGCCTGCGGCGTCACCGAGTTCAAGACCTTCAACGTGCTCGAGGACGAGGAGATCCGCCAGGGCATCAAGGACTACTCGCAGTGGCCGACGATCCCGCAGCTCTATGTCGGCGGCGAGTTCGTCGGCGGCGCGGACATCATGACCGAGATGTACCAGTCCGGCGAGCTGCAGCAGATTCTCGGCCGGCGCTGAACGCAACGCGCCCGGCGCAGGCCGGCCCGCGGGAGGTGCTCAGACGCGGATGTCCCACTGCCGCCGTGCGCCGAACACCATGTTCGGGTACTCGGAGCGGCCGCGGCTGCCGTTGTAGCGGCCGAGCGCGAGGAAGAGGTCGCCGCGCTCGATGCCGAGGTAGTGGCGCAGGATGACGCAGCCGAAGCGCAGGTTCGTCTGCAGGTGAAAGAGCCGCGAGGCGTCGCCGTCGCCGATCGTTCGCGCCCAGAAGGGCATGACCTGCATGTAGCCGCGGGCGCCGGCGCGGCTGATGGCGTACTTGCGAAAGCCGCTCTCGACCTGGATCAGCCCGAGCACGAGCGAGGTCTCGAGCCCCGCGCGCCGGCTTTCGTACCAGACCGTCTCGAGGAACTCGAGCCGGGTCTGGCGCTCGGCCTTGCGGGGGCGCAGGCGCTGGCTGGCCTCGCCCAGCCAGCGCAGGTAGGCCACGCGTTCGTCGATGTGCTCGAAGCGCGGCCTGGGTGGCGCGAGTTCGGCAACCGCGGCCGACAGTGCCGAACGCACGGCGTCGGCCAGCGGCTCCTCGAGCTGCGTGCCGGCGCGCGCGGCCGGCGCAGCCGCGAACGCAAGCGCCGGAGCACCGAGCACCAGAGCCCGGCGGCGCAGGGCGCCGGCCGTCGCCATCACACCCCCGCCACCCCCAACACCCCCGTCACGCCGCCAGCCGCTCCCGGATCGCCGTCAGCGTCTGTTCAGAGGCCACCACGGTGGCGGCGGCCTCACGCCGGCCCTGCACCTCGACGGTGCCGGCCTTCAGGCCGCGCTCGGAGATGACCACGCGCAGCGGCACGCCGATCAGCTCCCAGTCGGCGAACATCGCCCCCGGACGCTCGCCGCGGTCGTCCAGCACGACGTCGATTCCGGCGGCCTGCAACTGCGCGTGCAGGGCTTCCGCCGCGGCGCGCACCTCGGTGCTGCGGTCGTAGCCGATGGGGCAGACGACGACCGCGAAGGGCGCGATCGCCGGCGGCCAGATGATGCCGCGCTCGTCGTGGTTCTGCTCGATCGCCGCCGCGGGCAGGCGCGTCACGCCGATCCCGTAGCAGCCCATCTCGAAGAACTGCGGTTTGCCGTTCTCGTCGAGGAACGTCGCACCCATGGGCTCGCTGTACTTCTTCGTGCCGAGGTAGAACACGTGGCCCACCTCGATGCCGCGCTGGATGGCGAGCGTGCCCCGTCCGTCGGGCGAACGGTCACCGGCGACGACGTTGCGGATGTCGGCCACCAGGTCGGGCTCGGGCAGATCGCGGCCCCAATTGACCCCGGTGTAGTGGAAGTCCGCCTCGTTGGCGCCGCAGATGAAGTCGGCCATGTTCGCCACCGTGCGATCGGCAACGACCTTCACCGGCATTTTCGTCGCCACCGGGCCGAGGTAGCCGGGCTTGCAGCCGAAGTGCGCCTCGATCTCCGCCGCGCTGGCGAAGCGAAAGCCCTGGTTCAGGCCCGGCAGCTTGCTCGCCTTGACTTCGTTGAGCGCATGGTCGCCGCGCACCAGCAGCAGCCACAGCGTCGTCTTCGTCACCGTGCCCGCCTCGTCCCTGGCGTCGGTCGCCAGCACCAGCGACTTCACGGTTCGCGCCAGCGGCAGGCTGAGCAGCGCCGCCACGTCCTCACAGGTGGCCTTGCCCGGTGTCGGCGTCTTGATGCGGTCCTCGGCGGGCGCGGCACGCTCGGACAGCAGCGGCAGCGCCTCGGCGAGTTCGACGTTGGCCGCGTAGTCGCTCTCGGGGCAGTAGGCGATCGCGTCCTCACCGGTGTCGGCGATGACCTGGAACTCGTGCGAGGCGTCGCCGCCGATGGCGCCGGTGTCCGCCGCGACGGCGCGGTACTGCAGGCCGAAGCGGTCGAAGATGCGCTTGTAGGCCTCGAACATGCCCTGGTAGCTGCGCAGCGCCGAGTCCTTGTCGCGGTCGAAGGAGTAGGCGTCCTTCATCGTGAACTCGCGCCCGCGCATGACGCCGAAGCGCGGCCGGCGCTCGTCGCGGAACTTGGTCTGGATGTGATAGAAGTTGCGCGGCAGCTGGCGGTAGCTGCGCAGTTCCTGGCGCGCGATGTCGGTGATGACCTCTTCGCTCGTGGGCTGGATCACGAAGTCGCGCTGGTGGCGATCCTTCACGCGCAGGAGCTCCGGGCCGTAGGCCTGGAAACGCCCGGTCTCCTGCCACAGCTCGGCCGGCTGCACGACCGGCATCAGCAGCTCGACGGCACCGGCGCGATTCATCTCCTCACGGATGATGGCCTCGATCTTGCGGATCACGCGCAGGCCCAGCGGCATGTAGCTGTAGATGCCGGCCGAGAGGCGCTTGACGAGACCGGCGCGCATCATCAGCTTGTGGCTGACGATCTCCGCGTCGGCGGGGGCTTCCTTGAGGGTGGAAACGAAGGTCTGCGAGGCTTTCATGGCGGATGGATGTGCCCCGGTGTCGCCCACGCAGCCGGGGCCTGGGCCGCGGCCTGCAGCCGATGCGGGTTTGCGGGAATCGCGGACCGCCGTGCGCCGGTGCAATAATGACTTCAATCACGAAAATCTGGGGTTAGATTATGCTCGACCGGGACGGCTTCAGGCCCAACGTCGGCATTGTCCTGCTCAATGCGCGCAACCAGGTCTTCTGGGGCAAACGGTTGCGCACCCACTCCTGGCAGTTTCCGCAAGGCGGCATCAAGCACGGAGAGTCGCCAGAGCAGGCCATGTTCCGCGAGTTGCACGAGGAGGTGGGGTTGCGCCCGGAGCACGTGCAGATCATCGGGCGTACGCGCGACTGGCTGCGCTACGAAGTGCCGGACCACTTCATCCGCCGCGAGGCGCGCGGCCACTACCGCGGCCAGAAGCAGATCTGGTTCCTGCTGCGCATGCTGGGCCGCGACAGCGACATGAACCTGCGCGCCACCGACCACCCCGAGTTCGACGCCTGGCGCTGGAACGAGTACTGGGTGCCGCTGGACGTGGTGATCGAGTTCAAGCGCGGCGTCTACGAGATGGCGCTCACCGAGCTCGCGCGCTACCTGCCGCGCCCGCAGCACCACAACCGCTACCTGCGCGCGGGCATGCGCCAGCACCGCCACGAGAGCCCGCCTTCGCGCCGCGGAACGCCGGAATTCCTGCCCTCCGACAGCGAGGAGCCCAAGACCGGAACCTGACGCGCACGCGTCAGCCGAGCACCAGGTTGTCGCGGTGGATCATCTCCGGCTCGTGGGCATAGCCCAGCAGTGACTCGATCCGCGACGACGCGTGCCGCGCGATGAGCCGCGCTTCGGCCGCGGAGTAGTTGGCCAGGCCGCGCGCGATTTCCTCCCCGGCGGCGTCGCGCACCGCAATCACGTCACCGCGCACGAAGTCGCCTTGCACCTCGGTGACGCCGATGGGCAGCAGGCTCTTGCCGTGCTCCCGCAGCTTGGCCGCGGCGCCGTCGTCGATGCGGACCGCGCCTCGCAACTGCAGATGGTCGGCCATCCACTGCTTGCGCGCCGTGCGCTTGGCCGTGCCGGCGAGGAGCGCGGTGCCGATCGCCTCGCCTGCGGCCAGGCGCAGCAGGACGTCGGGCTCGCGGCCCCAGGCGATCACCGTGCTCGCGCCGCTGCGGGCAGCGCGCTTGGCCGCGAGGATCTTGGTGATCATGCCGCCGCGTCCGATCGACGAACCGACGCCGCCGGCCATGCGCTCGAGCTGCGCATCGCCGGCGCGCGCCTCGTCGATGAGGCGCGCATGCGGGTCCTTGCGCGGATCGGCCGAGTAGAGGCCGCGCTGGTCGGTGAGGATGACGAGCGCGTCGGCCTCGATCAGGTTGGCCACCAGCGCGCCCAGGGTGTCGTTGTCGCCGAACTTGATCTCGTCGGTGACGACGGTGTCGTTCTCGTTGATGACCGGGATCACCGACAGCGACAGCAACGTGAGCAGCGTCGAGCGCGCGTTGAGGTAGCGCTCGCGGTCGGCCAGGTCGGCGTGCGTGAGCAGCACCTGCGCGCTGCCCATGCCGTGCTCACGCAGCTGCGTCTCGTAGATCTGCGCCAGCCCCATCTGTCCCACTGCGGCGGCGGCCTGCAGTTCGTGGATCTGCCGCGGGCGGCTCTTCCAGCCCAGGCGCTTCATGCCCTCGGCGATGGCGCCGCTCGACACCATCACCACCTCGCGGCCCTGGCGCGCCAGCGTCGCGAGCTGACGCGCCCAGTTGCCGATCGCCTCGGCGTCGATGCCGCGGCCCTCGTCGGTCACCAGGCTGGAACCCACCTTGACGACGATGCGGTGGGCCTTCTCGAGCACGCGGCTAGTCATGATCGGTCAACTCTGCGGGGCGGTCGAAGCGCGGGTCGGTCAAGCGGGCGGCAGGCTGCTGCGCCGACAGGTGCTGCTGGATCTCCTCGACCAGGTGCTGCAGGCCCTCGCGCGCCAGCGCCGAGATCTCGAACACCGGCCCCTTCCAGCGCAGCCGGCGTACGAAGTCCTTCACGCGTGCGCCGCGTTCCTCGGGCGGCAGCAGGTCCAGCTTGTTGAGCACCAGCCAGCGCGGTTTGGCGTGCAGCGCCGGGTCGTGCTTCTTCAGCTCGGCGACGATGGCCCGAGCCTGCGCCACCGGGTCGACGCCTTCGTCGAAGGGAACGAGGTCGACGACGTGCAGCAGCAGCCGCGTGCGCTGCAGGTGGCGCAGGAACTGGTGACCCAGCCCCGCACCCTCCGATGCGCCTTCGATCAGGCCGGGAACGTCGGCGACGACGAAGCTCTGCTCGGGCCCGACGCGTACCACGCCCAGGTGCGGGTGCAGCGTCGTGAACGGGTAGTCGGCGACCTTCGGCCGCGCGTTGGAGACGGCGGCGATCAGCGTCGACTTGCCGGCGTTGGGCATGCCCAGCAGGCCGACGTCGGCGAGCACGCGCAGCTCCAGTGCGAGCTTCCTCTTCTCGCCGGGCCATCCCGGCGTCTTCTGCCGCGGCGCGCGGTTGGTGCTGCTCTTGAAATGCAGGTTGCCGAAGCCGCCGTCGCCGCCCTTGGCCAGCAGCACCTTCTGGCCGTGCTCGAGCAGTTCGGCAATGAGCGCCCCGCTCTCGGCGTCGCGCACGATCGTGCCCACCGGCATGCGCAGCACGACGTCCGCACCGGCGGCACCGAACTGGTCCGAGCCGCGCCCGGCCTCGCCGTTCCTCGCTTCGTGGCGGCGCGCGTAGCGGTAGTCGATGAGCGTGTTGAGGTTGCGGTCGGCGAGCGCGTAGACGCTGCCGCCACGGCCGCCGTCGCCGCCGTTGGGCCCCCCGAAGGGGATGAACTTCTCGCGGCGAAAGCTCACGCAGCCGCTGCCGCCGTCGCCGGCGGCGACGTCGATCGTCGCTTCATCGATGAACTTCATGCCTTCCTCTTTCGGCGATCGCTCCAAACGACGAAGCCCCGGCGGGCCGGGGCTTCGTGTCGGCTGCGCGCGCTGGGCCGTCAGTGCGCCGCCACGAACACCGTCTGCTGGTTGAGCGGGCCCTTGACCTCGAAGGACACGGTGCCGTCGACGAGCGCGAACAGCGTGTGGTCGCGACCCATGCCGACGTTGGTCCCGGCGTGGAACTTGGTGCCGCGCTGGCGCACGATGATCGAGCCGGCCGAGACGACCTGGCCGCCGAACACCTTCACGCCCAGCATCTTGGGTTGCGAATCACGGCCGTTCCGCGTGGAACCGCCGCCTTTTTTCTGTGCCATGGTTCAATGCTCCTTCAGGCGTTGACCGAGGCGATCTGCAGCTCGGTATAGGTCTGGCGGTGCCCGCCGTGGCGCTGGTAGTGCTTGCGGCGGCGCATCTTGAAGATGCGCACCTTGTCGTGCTTGCCGTGCGCGAGCACGGTGGCTGTGACCTTGGCGCCCGCGACCCAGGGCGTGCCCACCTGGAGCTCGGCGCCGTTGCCGACGGCGAGCACCTGGTCGATCACGATCTCCTGGCCCACGTCCGCAGCAATCTGTTCTACCTTGATCTTCTCGCCGGCCGCAACCTTGTATTGCTTGCCACCGGTTCTTATGACCGCGTACATGTGTGCCCTTTCCACTTCCACTCTCTCTGGGCGCCGGGAAAGGCGCCCCGCCTGCACGCCCGGGCTCAAGAGCCCACCCGCGCGCGAAAAGCCGACTATTCTAGCACGGAGCATCCATCGCGCGGCCTCTTGCCCTCCCAAGGCTGCAGGCCGCAGGCGGAACCCGTCTGCACCGCAGGCTCCGCTCGCTTCACCGGCGTCCAGAGCCCCCCTGCGTGCGGCCCCACGCGCTTCCTATAATCAACGGCTCACTTCCGTGTCCGCCTTGCCCTCCCCCCGCGAAGCCGTACCGGCGCCTTCGGCCGATCCGATGGCCTCCGAGATGCGTCAGGTCGATGCCGTCATCCACGAGCGGCTGTCGTCGCAGGTGGCGCTGATCGACCGGATTTCGACCTACATCGTCAGCGCCGGCGGCAAGCGCATCCGGCCGCGCCTGGTGCTCCTCTTTGCCCGGGCGCTGGGCTTTCACGGGCCCGAGCGCTTCGAGCTCGCGGCCACCGTCGAGGTCATCCACACCGCCACGCTGCTGCACGACGACGTCGTCGACGAGTCCTCGCTGCGCCGCGGCCGCGCGACCTCGAACGCGCTCTTCGGCAACGCGGCCAGCGTGCTCGTCGGCGACTTCCTCTATTCGCGCGCGTTTCAGATGATGGTCTCGGTCAACCGCATGCGCGTGCTCGATGTGCTCGCCGACGCGACCAACATCATCGCCGAGGGCGAGGTCCTGCAGCTGATGAACATGCACGACCCCGACATCTCGGTCGACGACTACCTGCGCGTGATCCGCTACAAGACGGCCAAGCTGTTCGAGGCCAGCGCGCGCCTCGGCGCCGTGCTCGGCGGCGCCGAGCGCGCGCTGGAGGACAGCTGCGCCGAGTACGGCCAGGCGCTGGGCACGGCCTTCCAGCTCGTCGACGATCTGCTCGATTACCAGGGCAAGCGCGAGGAACTGGGCAAGAACGTCGGCGACGACCTGCGCGAGGGCAAGCCCACGCTGCCGCTGCTGATCGCGATGCAGCGCAGCAGCGAGGCCGAACGCCAGTTCGTGCGCAGCGCCATCGAGCACGGCGAGGTCGAGCGCCTGCCGGAGATCATCGAGCTGGTGCAGCGCACCGGCGCCCTCGACGCCACGCGCGCCGCGGCCGAAGCCGAGGCCGAGCGCGCACGACGTTGCATCGGCGCGCTCCGGCCCTCGCCGGCGCGCGAAGCTCTGTTAGAATTATGTGTTCGGGCGGTCAACCGCACGTCATAGAGATCGCGACGGTTTCCTGGCGGCGCAAGGACGGCCCGACTGGCCAGCGGCAAGCGCCCTGGAGCCGGCATCGGGGTGTAGCTTAGCCTGGTAGAGCGCTACGTTCGGGACGTAGAGGCCGGAGGTTCGAATCCTCTCACCCCGACCAGGAAACCCCCTGTAGATCAACGACTTCCACAAATCGCTGATCTCCGGGAAGAGCCCGAAGTGGCTGTTCCGTGGCTGTGGGGCGGCACCACGCGTTGGGCACGATCGGAATACCGGGAGGCCCTTCCCGCACGCTCGCTTGCCGCGGGACGCTATAGCAGCCAGTCGATCGGCAGCCACGCCAACAGGCGCAGCATGGCACGACTCCACCACGTGCTGTTCGGCTCGACGCGATGCGCCAGGGGCGGTTCGTGGGCCGTGTCCAGCCATTCGATCTCGTCGCGTCCGGACAGGCGCAGCGTGTAGGAGCGCCTGGGCACTTCGGTATCGAACACGCGCTCGACGAGCTGCGCGAACTCCGGGCTGTGAATGACGAAGCCCAGTTCGGTGTTCAACAGGGCCGAACGCGGGTCGAAGTTGTACGAACCGACGAAGACGCGCTCGCCATCCACCGCGTAGGTCTTGGCGTGCAGGCTGGATCCCGAACTGCCCAGCCGATTCGGGCGCGGGCCACGCTCCGCGCCCGGCGACAGCGCCGAGCGCCGCATCTCGTACAAGTCCACGCCACCCCGCAGCAAGGCCTTGCGATGCTTGGCGTAGCCGGCATGCACCAGCGGCACGTCGGTCGCCTCGTAGGCGTTGGTCATCACGCGCACCGTGATGTCGCGCTCGCGCAGGCGCAACAGCGCGTCGGTGCCCGCCGACGTCGGCACGAAGTACGGCGACACCAGCATGATGGAGCGCTGCGGCGTACCGACGGCGCGGTGCAGCTGATCGATCAGCAAGCCTTTCGGCTCGGCCTGACCCAAGGCCTTTGCCGGATCGTCGCTGACCATTTCCACGCGGCTCCAGTGCAGGCTCAGGCGCTGCGCGAGCAAGTCCTGGATGAAGGCCGTGTCGCGCACGGCGCGGACGTAGGCCTGCGCCGAATCGGAATGGGTGAGGGCGGACGCGCGCGCGGACAGTTCCTGCAGCGCGGCGGGATCGGGAGCGGGCAGGATCGCCTGCGCCGGCCAGGCCGACAGGCTGGCCCAGTAGCGATCGAATTCGGTCGACACCTCTTCGACGACCGAACCGACCGCCAGCACGTCGAGATCCGCAAACACGACGCCGTCGCTGGCGCCGAAGTATTCGTCGCCCACGTTGCGCCCGCCGACGATGCTGACGCGGTTGTCGGCCGTGAACGACTTGCTGTGCATGCGCCGGTTGGTGCGCGCGAAGTCGGTCAGGTAGCCCAGCGGCTTGGGCCAGCGCAGCGCGAAGGGGTTGAACAGACGCACCTCGATGTGCGGGTGCTGCGCCAGCGTTGCCAGTTCGCGATCGAGTCCGGACGTCCCGCCGTCATCGAGCAACAGCCGTACGCGTACGCCGCGATCGGCGGCGTTGAGCAGCGCGTGCAGCAACAAGGTGCCGGTCTGGTCGCCGCGCCAGATGTAGTACTGCACGTCGAGGCTGCGCTGCGCTGCATGTGCCAGCAGCATGCGCGCGGCGAATGCCTCCAGCGGATCGCCCAGCAGGTGCAAGCCGCTTCGATCCGGATGCCGCTGCAGGCGCGGCGCCAGTGCCCTGCCAAGCGCGGTTTGCGCGGCCGCGTCGGCATCGAGCGCACGTGAGTCAGGCCGCTGCGGCATGGACGGCAGTGCGCAGCTGGCGAGCAGCGCGATGCCCAGAAAGAGAAGCAGCGCGAGGACGCGAACAATGCCGCCGGCGGATGAGTTCATGCGTCGAAGGTGGCGAGCCCACGGCTGGCGTCCATGGATCGTGTCCCGGCGCGTGGTGTCACTCCACCGCCCGGACGGGAGATGTACGCGGTGCTCAGCGCTGCACTGCCGGCAGGCGAGCCGGGGCAGTATCGCCGAGGGTCTGCACGCCTTCAAGCTGCATGTATCGGCGCTGCAGAACCCGCTCGTCGCTCTGCTCCAGGAGCGTGGCGCCCACCAGCCTCGCCATGGCGCGGACGAAGGGCAAGCGGGAAGCGAAGAAAGGACGCAGCCGTGGCACGATGGCCGTCACCTCGCCTCGCGAAGGGGCCGGTCGTCGTGACGCGCGGGACCGATCACGAACTCGCGTCGCCAGGCTCTGGATGGTGGTGGCGCTTCAGGGACTCGAACCCCGGACCTGCGGATTATGATTCCGTCGCTCTAACCAACTGAGCTAAAGCGCCTGAACCGAAAAGTATACCGAGCGTGCGCCTGATCGATCAAGATGTTCAGTTTTTTCAAGAAGAAGGCCCCACCCGCGTCCCCGCCGCCGCCGTCTTCGCTCCCGGTTCCGGCCGCGCCTGAGGCAACGCAGGCGCCGCCTGCAGAGGCCACCCCGCAGGACGCGAGTCCGCAGCCGGCAGCGACTGCGGAGGCGGCTCCAAAGGCCGGCTGGCTCACGCGGCTCAGGCAGGGACTGCGCAAGACCGGCGGCAGCATCGCCCAGGTCTTCACCGGCACGCGCATCGACGAGGCGCTCTACGAGGATCTCGAGTCCGCGCTGCTCATGGCCGACGCCGGCGTCGGCGCCACGCAGGCGCTGCTCGCCGACCTCAAGCGCCGCGTGAAGGAGAACAAGGCGACCGACGTCGCGACGGTCAAGGCCTTGCTCGCCGACGCCATCACCGAACTGCTGCGGCCGCTCGAGCGCGGCCTCGTCGTCGGCCAGCACACGCCGACGGTGATCATGGTCGCCGGCGTCAACGGCGCCGGCAAGACGACGACGATCGGCAAGCTCACGCGCCACCTGGCGGCTGCCGACCAGCGCGTGCTGCTGGCCGCCGCCGACACCTTTCGCGCCGCCGCGCGCGAGCAGCTCGCGGCGTGGGCCGACCGCAACCGCGTGGAGATCGTCAGCCAGGAGGGCGGCGACCCGGCAGCGGTGAGCTTCGATGCCGTGAATGCCGGCCGTGCGCGCGGCTGCGATGTGGTCATCGCCGACACCGCAGGGCGGCTGCCGACGCAACTGCACCTGATGGAGGAGCTGAAGAAGATCAAGCGCGTGATCGCCAAGGCCCAGCCGGATGCGCCGCACGAAGTGCTGCTCGTCGTGGACGGCAATACGGGCCAGAACGCGCTTGCCCAGGTACAGGCCTTCGACGCCGCGCTCGGGCTCACCGGGCTCGTCGTCACCAAGCTCGACGGCACCGCCAAGGGCGGCGTGCTGGCGGCGATCGCGCGCTGGTGCAGCGAGGCGAAGCGCCCGCTGGCGGTCTACTTCATCGGCGTGGGCGAGGCGCTGGAGGACTTGCAGCCGTTCAATGCGCGCGAGTTCGCGCGCGCGCTGCTGGACTGAGCGTCGCCGCGCAGCCGTGCCCGCGGGCGCCTGGGCGCATGCCGCACGCCTTCAGCCGGCGGGTGCCGGGCGCGAGTCCGCGAAGTCGTCGAGGAAGCCCGAGGGCACCGGCTCGTTGCCGGCATCGCGTACGGCAGCGTCGCCCTCGGCGAGCAGCGCATCGAGCTCCTGCGTCTCCGGGATGGGGATCAGGGGCATCGGCCGCGAACTGCTGGGCACAGGCTGCATCGGCCCGCTGCCGCGCACGAGATCGTGCGCGAGCGCCGTGCGCACTTCGGCGGGGGAGGGCAGGTGTCCTTCGCGCCAGACGTGCACGCGGATGCCGGCGGCGCGCAGCACGCGCCCCAGTCGTTCGTGGCGACGCCGGCTGCGTGCACTCTCGTCCTCGGGGCGCACGTCGATCACCGCCAGCACGCGCGAGCCGGTGTCGCAAACGAGCAGGTCGGCGCTGTAGGAACCCACGCGCTGCAGCCAGTCGGCGTAGGAGTGCCGCGTGGGCACGCGCAGAAAGCGCGACAGCGGCACCTGCGCCAGCACCATGTAGCCCGGCAGCGCGCGCCGCAACAGGTCGTGGCATTGACGCTCCTGCACCGTCATCACGCGCGCGGGCTCGGGCGGCCAGTCCTGCACGGTGTCGAGCGCGTCGCGCTGGCGCGCGGCGGCGGCCGCGGCGCGGCGTCGGCGCAGCAGCCACAGCACGGTCAAGGTAGTCAGCAGCGCGGCGCTGGCCAGTGCGACGATCGAGCCCATCGACGAGGTTCCGCTAGGAGGCGATGACCCGGCACCGTAGGGGATCGGGCGCGCCGGCGTCAACGCAGCCGCGCGCACGTTGGTGTCCAAGTGTTGCCGGCGGCCGCTGCCGGCGCAGCCAGGCAACGCCCGCGTGAAATGCTGCGCGGGCTGCGCACCGCACCGCGCAGCCGCAGCACGATGCTGAAGACCGCCGGCGTGCTC
>JAIXKR010000007.1 GCA_026932235.1 Burkholderiales bacterium | reverse complement strand
ACGTGAAGGGCACGCGCCGCGATCGCCACGACGAAGCGGACGATCTGGACCTGTAGTCCGCTGACGGTCGCCCGAGCACGTCCTTCATGTACGCGTAGGGGTCGCGCTCGTTGATCCGCGCCGAGTGCAGCAGACTCATGATCGCCGCGGCGCGCTTGGCCGCGCGCAGGCTGCCGGCGAACAGCCCGTTCGACCTGCCGAGCGCAATCGATCGGATGTGGTTCTCCACCCGGTTGTGCGAGAGCGGCACGTCGCCGTCGTCGACGAAGCGGGCGAGCTCCGCCCAGCGCTTCAAGCTGCAGTCGATGGCCTTCACATCGTCGCCGACCGCTCTCAACCCGAGTCGCGACAAACGCAGTCCCGTCGTTTCCGTGGAATCGGGACAAGTCCAAGTCCACAGCCTGCGGCCAGCGGGATCACAAGGCCTCGATCCACCGCTCGAACCCGGGATGCGCCATCGTGCGCTCGGCATTGACGAGCTTGCCCATCGCGAACTTGGCGAAGTCGAAGTCCACGTCCAGCACCTGCGCGTTCATCAGGGACCACAGCGCCCACTTGATGTCGCAGGCCAGGCCGGCGATGCGCACGCGCGCGTCCAGGGCCGGCTCCATGCGCCCGAAGTAGGCCTCGAGCATCGCCGCGCGATCCGCGGTCTCGACGAGGTAGCCCTGTGTCAGGCTGCCGATCTCGTAGCAGCGCTCGTTGTTCGAGGCGTAGTCGAAGTCGATGATCTTCAGCGGCAGGCCCTCGGCGACCATGTAGTTGAGCGGGTTGCCGTCGTTGTGCGAGGGCACGAGGTCGATGCCCGAGGCGACGAAGGCCTGCTGGGCCGGGCGCCAGCGCGCGAGGATGCCCTGGACCCACGGCGGCAGCGCCAGCGCAAGCTGCGCGAGCTGTTCCAGGTGCTCGTCGATCATCTCGAAGATGGTCTTGGTCGCTGGCAGCAGCGCCGTCGCGTGCAAGCGCCGGTGCAGGTCGGCGATCTCCACCAGCCGGTCGGTGCGGCAGAGTTCGCCCTCGGTGGCCGAGTGATAGGCCGCCAGGAACTCGGTCACCTCGATGCCGCTTGCCGGGTCGAAGTACGCGACCTGTGGTGCCAGACCCAGCCCGGCCGCCTGCCGCAGCGCGGCGTGCGCGACGCCCCGATCGATGTACCCGGTGTGCGGGCCGGGAATCTTCACGAACCAGTCAGCCCCCGGCTCGAGCTGCATGCGCCAGGTGCGGTTCGTTCGGCCTCCCGGGATGATCGTCAGGGCTGGCGTGAGCCCCGGCCAGGGCCAGCCCGGCAGCGTCGGCAGGAAGCGGGCGAGCCCGGCGGCGTCGAGGGCGGCAGGTTCGGCAGGTGCAGGCACGGGATTCATCGGACCTCCTACGCGGCATCGACCAGCAGGGACTCGAAGTCGGCGGCGCGCGTCTGGCGCAAGGCCTTGTGCGTGCGCACGCCGACGAAGCTGCGGAACTCGCCCGCCCCGGGGCCGAGCAGGTGCTCGGTGTACTGCGCCCACGCCGCGGCGCGGATGTCCTCGAGGACCGCGAAAAGACGCACGCGAGCAAGCACCTGACGGTCCGCCTGCGGCCACAGCCGCGCCACCACTTCGTCCGCCGACGCGACCAGCGGGTCCAGCTCGGCGACGATCGCGCCGAGGTTCTGCAGGGGATCCATGCGCCCGGCGGCCGTCCCGCCAAGCAGCCGCATCGAGCCGTCGCCCAGCAGCATGACGTTGCTGACGTTGCCGCTGCCCCAGGCGAAGATCGGCGCCGGGCCGCCCTGCAGCGCAGGACCGATGCGCTCGACCTGGGCCAGTGCCTCGGCCAGCCGTCCCGGCAGGCGCACCCCGGGCTGCGCGAGCTGCCCGGCCAGACGCCGCGTCGTCGCCAGCGTGCAGCGCAGCGGCGCGTCGACGCTCAGCGCCATCGTGCGCCGGTGCAGTTCGAAGAAGGCCGACAGGCGCGCCGGGGAGAGCCGGCCCAGCGTCAGCACGACCGCGTCGGCAGGCAAGGCCTCCTGCGTCAGCCACTCGGATTCGCCGTCGGTGCCCAGCATGGCCGGGCCAAGGCTTGCTCGTCCCGCCGCGTCGAGCGCGGTGGCCAGCGCATGCGCATCGATCCAGTCGCGGTAATGCGGCGGCACCGACTTCTGCACCACCTCGCGGCCACCCAGGCTGCCGCGCCGCACCCGCAGGTTGCAGCCCGACCAGGACGGGTGAACGATCGCCGGGAGGTCGGTCCAGCGTTCCTCGGCGTGGGGCTCGGCGGGTACGGGGGAGGATTCACTCGGGTTCATGCGCAGGCTCCCCAGGGTCGACGAACGGATAGGCGAAGACGTGTTCGCGCTGGCGCTCCAGCCACGCGGCCAGTGCCAGCACGCCGGCATCGGCAAAGCGCGGGCCGGCCAGCTGCACGCCGATGGGCATCTGGCCGCTGGCCGAGCAGGCCACGGGCACGCAGATGGCCGGCTGCGTGCTCAGGTTGAACCAGGCGGTGAAACCGAGGTGGTCGAAGCGCCCGCAGCCCGGCGGGCCGACCGCGTCGGCGGCAAAGCCGACCACCGGCATCACCGGCGAGAGCACGAAGTCGTAGGCATCGACCAGTTGCCGCAGCCGCGCCGCGGCAGCAAGGGCGGCGGCCTCGGCCCGCAGGTAGCTCATGGCGTCGTGATGGCGGGCGCCCTCGAGCATCTCGCGAAAGAAGCCGAGCACCTCTTCGCGCCGGGGCGGCGCCAGGCTCTCGAGTTCGAACGCCGCCTTGGTGTCGTAGTAGAGCGCCATGTCGCGCATGTCCTGCGCCGTGAAGGGCGCCTGCGCGATGTCGCTCACCCGAGCGCCGGCCGCGCGCAGCCGCGCCGCCTGGCCCTCCAGCACCGCCGCCACCTCGTCCTGCACCGGCGGGCCGTAGCCCACCTCCCGCCACACGCCGATGCGCAGGCCGCGCGGACTCGCAAGGGGCGGCGCGGCTTCGAAGCGCCCCGGCAGGCTCAGGGAATCGGCCGGGTCATAGGCCCCGATGACGGTCAGCAGCGCCTGCGCGTCGACGACGCTGCGCGCCATCGGTCCGGCCACGCCGATGAGCTTGGGCGGGTCGTAGGCCACGCGTCCCTGCGTCGGCTTGAGCCCGACGACGCCGCAGTGGCTCCCGGGCAGGCGCACCGAGCCGCCCATGTCGGTCCCGACGGCCAGCGGGCCGATGCCGCAGGCCAGCAGCACCGCCGCGCCGCTGCTCGAACCCCCGGGGCTGAGCGCGGTGTTCCACGGGTTGAGGATGGTGCCGAACTGCGAGCTCAGGCCCGCGGCCATCTGCCCGAAATCCGGCATCGCGGTCTTTGCGAAGACGACGGCCCCGGCTTCGCGCAGGCGCCGCACCGGCGCGCCGTCGATGGACGCCGGCGGGCGGTCGTCGTACGCGCGCGAGCCGTGCCAGCGCTTGAGGCCGGCGACGTTGATGCTGTCCTTGACCGAGACCGGCACGCCGTCCAGCGGCCCGAGCGCCCGGCCCTCGCGGTAGCGGTGCGCGCTGGCACGCGCTGCAGCGCGAGCATCCTCGGCGTTCAGCGTCGAGATCGCGCGGTAGCGCTCGCCGGCCACGCGCGCGGCGGCGAGCATCACCTCGACCACCTCGCGGGGATCGAGCCGGCCCTCGCGATAGGCCTGCGTCAGTTCCTCGACGCTCGCGCCGATGATGCGGGGGCTCGGCTGGGTCTGCATCGCGCGAATCCGGAGGGCTGGGCCAGTGGCTGAGGCGGAGACCGCAAGTGAGGCTGGCGCGGGGACTGGGCTTGCGAGGATGGCCGCTTGGCGCTTGTGCGGGAAGCGCTCAGCGCGGGCGTTGCACGATGGCGCGCACGCGCCCCTGGCGCAGGCCGATCTCGTCGAGCGCGGCGGCGGCGACCAGCGCGATCCCCGTGGACAACTGCTGCCCGTAGCTCGAGACGTCCAGCAGCACCAGGCCGTTCTGCAGCACGCCGAGGAAGACCACGCCCAGCAGGGCGCCGGCCATGGTGCCGCGCCCCCCGGTGAAGGCCACGCCGCCCAGCAGCACGGCGGTGAGCACCTGCAGCTCGAAGCCCTGCCCGACGGTGGCCGGGGGCGCCGAGTCCAGCCGCGCGGCCACCAGCACGCCGCCCAGCCCCGTGGCGGCGCCGGTCACCGCGTAGGCGATCGTGGGCATCGCCTGGGTGCGCACGCCCGAGAGAAAGGCCGCCTGCGCGTTCGTGCCGATGGCGTAGGTGTGCCTTCCCGGGACCGAGACGTAGAGGTAGAAGGCACCGAGCGCGAACACCGCCAGCGCGATCCACACCGGCACGGGCAGCGACATCCAGATGCCGCGCCCGAGCAGGGCCATGCCTTCGCCGAAGCTGCTCGGCGGGCGCTCGGTGAGGTACATGGTCGCGCCGCGCAGCAGCTGCAGCATGCCCAGCGTGACGACGATCGGCGACAGCCGCAGGTAGCACACCAGCGCGCCGTTGAAGGCGCCGATGGCCGCGCCCAGCGCGATTCCGACCAGGGCGGCCAGCGTCCAGTGCGTGCCGCCGTTGATGAGCAGCCCGACGCTGACCGCGGTGATCGCGAGGATGGAGCCGATCGAGAGGTCGACCAGCCCCATGATGACCAGCACCGTCATCGGGACGGCGACGACCAGGAGCACGGCCGAGGCCTGCGCGATGGTGATGAGGTTGCCGCGCGTCAGGAACAGCGGCGTCTGCCAGGTGAAGTACAGCAGCATCGCAACGAAGCCCGCCACCAGGGCGAAGCGCACGACGAGGCCGCGCACGACCGACATTGCCGCCCGGCCGCTTGCCTCGGCGCCGGGGGCGACATCCTGCGAAGGCGATCCGGCCAGCGGGCTGCTCATCGCCAGCCGTCCTCAGGCACGCCCGACGAACTGGTGCGCACTGCGCAGGAGGCCCTCCTCCGTCAGGCGCGCGCCGGCCAGCTCGTCGACGATCACGCCGTTGCGCATCACCAGCGCGCGGCGGCACACGCGCACGATCTCCTCGGCCTCGGACGAGGCCAGCAGGATCGCGCACTGGCTGTCCCGCGCCAGTGCCGCGAGCGCCGCGTAGATCTGCGCCCTGGCGCCCACGTCCACGCCCTGGGTCGGTTCGTCGACGAGCAGCACGCGCACGTCGCGCCGCTGTGCGAGCACGCGCCCGATCAGCAGCTTCTGCTGGTTGCCGCCGGAGAGCCGCTCCACCGGCAGCTCCGGGTTGCGGGGCTGCAGGTCCAGCGCCTGCGCGACTTCGCGAAAAGTCTCCGCCTCGCGCCGAAAACGCCGCACGCCGGCGCGCGCCAGCTTGCGCAGGCAGGGCAGCAGCAGGTTGTCGCGCGCCGACAGCGTCGGGCACAGCGCCTGCCGGACGCGGTCCGAGGGGATCAGGAACACCCCCCGGCGCATGGCCTGGCGCGCCGAGCGCGGCGCGTGGCGGCGGCCGTCGACGAGCGCGCGGCCGGCGCTGGCCCGGTGGCGGCCACCCAGCGTCTCCATGAGCGAGGAGCGTCCCGAGCCGACGGCGCCGAAGAGGCCGAGGATCTCGCCGGCGCGCAGGCTCAGCGAGACCGGCCCGAAACGCGGCCCCGCCAGCGCCTCCAGCTCCGCGACCGCGGCGCCACCGTCCGCGGCGGGGCCGGCGCCTGCGGCCGCGGGTGCCGCGCCCGTGCGCGAGACCGCCGCGATGAGCGCGTCCGGCGTCAGTTCGCGGGTCGGGCCCTGCAGGATCACGCGGCCGTCGCGGATCACGGTGACGTCATCGGCGATCCGGAACACCTCGCCCAGGCGGTGCGTGGTGTAGAGCGTCATCACGCCCGCGGCCCGCAGCCCGGCGATCTCCCTAAAAAGCGTCTGCGTCTCGCGGTCCGAGAGCGCCGCCGTCGGCTCGTCGAGGATCAGCACGCGCAGCGCCGAGCGGCGCAGGGCCTTGGCGATCTCGACCAGTTGCCGCGTGCCGATCGGCAGCGTGGCGACGATGGTCTCGGGCGCGATGTCCGCGCCGATGCGTGCCAGGAGCTCGCGCGCGATGCGCTGCTGCCCGCGCCGCCCCCCGCCGCGCAGGCGCGGCAGCTCCGAGCCGAGGAAGATGTTGTCGGCCACGCTCAGCGTGTCGATGAGGCTCTGGTGCTGGTGGATGGTGACGATGCCCGCGTCGAAGGCGGCCGCGGGCGTCATTTCCAGCAGCGCCCGCCCGTCGAGCCGGATCTCGCCCCGGTCGGGGGCGACGACGCCTCCCAGGCACTTGATGAGCGTGGACTTGCCCGCGCCGTTCGGGCCCAGCAGTGCATGCACCGCGCCTGGCCTCAGTTCGATGTCGACGCCGCGCAGCACGTCGGCGGCGCCATAGGACTTCGTCAGCGACCGCACCGTGAGCGTCATCGTCGCGGGTCCTCGAGCATGCGGCCAGGGGCTCCGGTCGGGTTCGCACAAGGCCTGGGTGCCTGCGGCGTTTGCCCTGGCCGCGGTTCTTCCGTCTAGTTGCTGAACTGCGAGAGGTAGTCGTCGATCTTCGCGCCATCCGCGGCGGTCAGCGTCTCGGCCTTGAGCACCGGCGTCTCGGGCTTCTTGCCCTCGGCAACGTCGATGGTCGTGTTGGCCACTCCGGCGGCCACCTCGTTGGCGGACGTGGCGACGATCGCGCGCAGCAGCGTACCCTCCTTGAGCACCTTCAGGGCATCGGGAGAACCATCCTGCCCGCCGATGTAGATCAGCGGGTCGTCGTCCTTCTTGCCCGCGTTCAGGAAGGCCTGCCGCGCGCCCAGGGCGACGTCGTCGTTGAAGGCCAGCACCATGTTCAGGTCCGGGTGCGCCTGCAGCACGGTCGAGGTCACCTTCTCGCCGGTGGCACGATCGCCGGCCTTCTGCGTGGCGATGACCTTGATGTTGGGGTCGTTGCCGGGGAAGACGGCGTTGAGCCCGTCGTCGCGCAGGATGCCGGCGCTCAGGTCGCGGTTGTTGAGGATGAGGACGTTGAACTGCTTGCCTGGATGGCTCGCCACCCAGGCCAGGGCGCTTTGCCCGAGCATCTCGCCGTTGCGCTTCCAGTCGAGCTGCACCGAGGCGTCCTGGTTCTTCATGTCGACGCTGTAGCTGACGAAGCCGACGCACTTGGCGCGCGCCTGCGCCGCGACCGGCTCGATCGACGAGGGCTCCAGCGCGTAGGCGGCGATCGCCGGCAGGCCCTGGTTGATCCAGGTGTTGAGGTCGTTGACCTGCTTCTGCAGGTCACCGGTGTTGCCCGAGGTGAGAACCTTGTAGCCGCGCTTCTCGGCGAACTGCTTGACGCGGTTGTTGAACGGCGCGGCCAGACCGATGTGCGCCAGCGGGAAGTCCCAGCCGATCGTCTTCTCGGTCGAGCGCTTGCAGCCTCCGCTCGAGGCGACGGCCGCGACCTCCTCCTTCTCCACCTTGCCGCAGCCTGCGACCATCGAGGCCACCGCGAAGGCGGCGAGCAATCCCACCGGGATCTGCGCGAGACGGACTCCTTGCGAGACATTGGCCATATCGATCTCCTGGGCGCGGGCGGTGCCGGGCGTGTGGCCGCCCTGTGGTTGAGGGCTCGGCGATGCCGGACGCAAGTGGATCAGCAAGAGCGGGCAAATGTCAATAGGTATGGGCATAAGCGGGCACGAACGCGCAGGCCGGACGGGCGATGCACGCAGCGACCGCCCTTGCCGGCATCGTGCCGATGAGCTGCCGTGCTGCGGATGCCGGGCCGGGCGCCGCCGCGCTGGCGGCAGGCTCGACCGGACGTTCTAGACGGGCCGCACGCGCGGGCTGGACGCCCCGACCAGGCCCGGATCGCGCGTCACCACCGCGTCCAGGACCTGGTCGATGCGCGTCATCGCCTCGGGCGGCAACGTGATCCCGGCAGCCTTGGCGTTCTCGGCGAGCTGCTCGGGCTGCGAGGCGCCGACGATGGCGCAGCAGACGTTGCGGTTCTGCAGCACCCAGGCAAGCGCCAGGTTGGCCATCGAGATCCCGAGTTCGGCAGCGATCGGACGCAGCTCCTGCACCGCGGCCAGCACCTCCTCGCGCAGCCAGCTCTTGATGACGCCGGCGCCGCGCTTGGGATCGGTGGCGCGCGAGCCCGGCGGCAGGGGCCGCCCGGGAACGTACTTGCCCGTCAGGACCCCTTGCGCCATCGGCGACCAGGCGATCTGGCTCATGCCCAGGGCCTCGCAGGTCGGCACCACCTCGGCCTCGATGATGCGCCAGAGCATCGAGTATTGCGGCTGGTTGGAGACCAGCGGGATGCCGAGCGAGCGCGCCAGGGGCTGTGCCTGGCGCAGCTGCTCGGGCGTCCACTCGCTGACGCCGATGTAGAGCGCCTTGCCCGCGCGCACGACGTCGGCGAAGGCCTGCATCGTCTCCTCCAGCGGCGTGAAGAAGTCGAAGCGATGCGCCTGGTAGAGATCGACGTAGTCCATCCGCAGCCGCCGCAGCGAGCCGTTGATGCCCTCCAGGATGTGCTTGCGCGACAGCCCGGCGTCGTTCTTGCCGCGCGGCAGCGGGCCCACCGGCAGGAAGACCTTGGTGCAGACCTCGATCGACTCGCGCCGCACGCCCACCAGCGCAGCGCCCAGCACCTCCTCGGCGGCGCCGTTGGCGTAGGTGTCGGCGGTGTCGAAGGTCGTGATGCCGCAGTCCAGCGCAGCGTGCACGCAGCGGGTGGCCACCTCGGCCTCGATCTGCGAACCGTGGGTGAGCCAGTTGCCGTAGGCGACCGCCGAGACCTGCATGCCCGACGCGCCGAGTGGGCGGAACTCCATGCAGGCAGTCTACCTCCGCAATGCATGACAATCCACAGGAAACCTCGGACAGCAGCGCTTGCGCCGACTTCTCCGGCAGCAACGGGCAACAATCGACCCTCGCGAAGACGCAGGAACGAATCGATCGACGACACCCGAAGGGAGGGCCGGATGCTGGCGGAAGAGCGGCGAAACCTCATGGTCCAGGCACTCGAGGCCGCTGGGATGATGAGCACCGAGGACTTGGCGCGCCAGCTCGGCGTGTCGGCCGAGACGGTGCGGCGCGACCTCGTGAAACTCGAGCAGGGCGGGCAGATCCGCCGCGTCCACGGCGGCGCCTCGCGCGCCAGCGGATTCCGCGGCACGGAAGCGACGTTCTCCGAGCGTGCAGAGGCCGGCGCAGCCGCCAAGCAGCGCATCGCGGCACTGGCAGCCGCCCTCGTGCGGCCGGGCCAGACGCTCAGCTTCGACGTCGGCACCACGGCGCTGGCGGTCGCGAAGGCGCTGCCCGCGGACTACCACGGCACGGTCGTCACCTGCTCGCTGCTCGTGGCCTGCGAGCTGAGTGGCCGCGCGGGCATCGAGGTGCTGGTGTGCGGCGGGCGCGTGCGCCCCGGCGACCTGGCCGTCTCCAATGCCCAGGCCGTTGCCTTCATGAAGAACGTGCATGCCGACATCGGCTTCCTCGGCTCGGGCGGCGTCTCCATCGAGGCTGCGGTCACCGACTACCATCTCGACGAGGTGGCCACGCGCCGGGTGCTGATCGCCAACTCGCAGCGCTCCTACCTGCTGGCCGATGCGCAGAAGTTCGGGCGCGTGTGCGCCCACCGCGTCTGCGGCTACGAGGAGATCACGGCCGTCATCTCCGACCGCGAGCCGCCCGCGCCGCTGCTGCGCGCCATCCGCACCGCCGGAGCGGACGTCCTGCATCCCCGCTGAGCACCGCCCAGGCCGTCTTTCTGCCCGCCCCGTCGGCAAACGGCTTGACAAGCCGCCCTCCGACTTCCACACTTTTGCACATTAACAGGCATAAATGGCCTTTGGCGCACCGTGCGCCGGTGGAGAAGCCGTGGTTGCAACCGTCGATCCGTGCGAGCGAATGGACCGGGGCGCATCGGCGGGCGGCTGTCCGGAGCTTGGCCTGCAGTGAACGCTGCTGGCGATCTCTTCGACGTCGCCGTCATCGGTGCGGGGCTGGTCGGCTCGGCTCTTGCCCGTGAGCTCGGCGGCTTCGACTGCCGCGTCGTGCTCCTCGAGGCGCGCGGCGACGTCGGCGACGGCATCAGCAAGGCCAACACCGCGATCCTGCACACCGGATTCGACGCCAAGCCCGGGACGCTCGAGGCCACCCTGGTTCGGCGTGGCTACCGCCTCCTGCGAGACTACGCGGCAAGCACCGCAATCCCGGTGGAACGCACCGGAGCCATCCTCGTGGCCTGGACGGAGGAGGAACGCGACGCCCTTCCCGCCCTGCAGGCCAAGGCCGAGCAGAACGGCTACGACCGTTGCGAGCGCATCGACGCCGAGGAGCTCTACCGCCGCGAGCCCGATCTGGGCCCGGGCGCGCTGGCCGGCCTGACGGTGCCCGACGAGTCCATCACCTGCACCTGGACGACCACGCTCGCGCTGGCCAGCGATGCCGTGAACCGCGGGATCGAGCTGCGCCGCGGCACGACCGTCGAGCGCGTCGAACCGCGCACAGGCGCCGCAGCGGAGTGCACCGTCCTGCACACCTCGCGCGGAGCAGTGCGCGCGCGTTACGTCGTCAACGCCGCGGGGCTTGGCAGCGACGTCGTCGACCGCCTCTTCGGCCACGACCGCTTCGCGGTGACGCCGCGGCGGGGCGAGCTGATCGTCTACGACAAGTACGCGCGGCGCCTCGTGCGGCACATCCTGCTGCCGGTGCCGGGAAGGCTCGGCAAGGGCGTGCTGGTGAGCCCCACGATCTACGGCAACGTGATCCTCGGTCCGACGGCGGAGGACCTGGACGACAAGGGCGCAACCGCGAACTCCGAGGCGGGGCTCGCCTTCCTGCAGGAAAAGGGGCGACGCATCATGCCGGCCCTGCTCGACGAGGAGATCACCGCGAGCTACGCCGGCCTTCGGGCGGGCATCGGTCAGGAGGACTACCTGATCCGGGCGGACGCAGAGCAGCGCTACGTGCTCGTCGGCGGCATCCGCTCGACCGGCCTGACCGCCAGCATGGCCATCGCCGAGCACGTGCGCGCGCTGCTGCAGGACATCGGCCTGCTCCTCGCGCCGAAGACGACGCTGCCAGCGCCTGTGCGCATGCCCAATCTCGGCGAGGCCTTCGTGCGGCCCTACCAGGACGCGGCGCGAATCGCGGCCGACCCCGCCTACGGCCACGTCGTGTGCTTCTGCGAGCGCGTCACCGAGGGCGAGATCCGCGATGCCTGCGCGAGCGTGATCCCGCCCTGCGACCTGCGCGGCGTGCAGCGGCGCACGCGCGCGATGAACGGGCGCTGCCAGGCCTTCTACTGCGGCGCCGACGTGCAGGCGCTCTTCGAGCACTGCCGCGACGCATCCTCCCTCAAAGACATCGCGAGCCGGGAGCAGCCCGCCACGCTCGCCCCCGCCGGCAGACCCGCGTGAACACGTCCGGCCCGCTCGAATCGAACCTGTGTGTCGACGTCCTGATCGTCGGCGGCGGCCCCGCGGGGCTGAGTGCCGCCACCGAACTGGCACGGCGCGGGCACGCCGCACGCGTGGCCCTGATCGAGCGCGAAGACGTCGCTGGCGGCATCCCGCGCCATTGCGCCCACCCGGGCTTCGGGCTGCGCGACCTGCACCGCTTCCTCTGCGGCCCGGCCTATGCGCGGCGGCTCACCGAGCGTGCGCTGGAGGCGGGGGCGCGGCTCTTCACGCAGACGATGATGACCCATTGGTGCGACCGCCACGCCGTCGAGGTGACGAGTCCGCGCGGGCGCCACCGGATCGAGGCGCGAGCCGTCGTCCTGGCCACCGGCGCGCGCGAACGCTCGCGCGCGGCCCGGCTGATCGCGGGCGACCGCGTCGCCGGGGTGCTCACGACCGGCCAGTTGCAGGATCTCGTCCACGTCCACGGCCGCCCGGTGGGCACGCGCGCGGTGATCGTTGGCGCCGAGTGGGTCAGCTGGTCCGCGGTGCTGACCCTGCGCCACGCCGGCTGCAAGCCCGTGCTGATGGTCAGCCGCCAGGCGCAGGCCGAGGCCGGCGCCGCGGCAACGCTGCTCGGGCGCCTCGGCCTGCGGGTCCCGGTGCTGACGCGCTCGCGCGTGAGTCGCATCGTCGGCCGCGAGCGTGTGAGTGCCGTGGAGGTCGAGGCGCTGGACACGGGCCAGCGGCGGATGCTGCCGTGTGACACGGTGGTGCTGACCGGCTCCTGGATCCCCGATCACGAACTCGCGCGCGCCGCGGAACTGACGATGGACCCAGAAAGCCGCGGTCCCGTGGTCGACACCAGCCAGGCCACGAGCCGCCCGGGCATCTTCGCGATCGGCAACCTGACCCATCCCGTCGACACCGCCGACGTCGCGGCCCTGGACGGCGTGGCGGTGGCCGAACACGTGCTCGCCTTCCTCGACGCGCCCGAGCGCGCGGGCTGCGCGGACCGCGTCGACGGCGCCGACGGCGCCGACGCTGCCCCGTACCGCCGTGTGCTGCCCGGAGACGGCCTGCGCTGGATCAGCCCGGGCTGGATGCACGGGCACACCCGCCCGCCGCGCGACCGCTTCCTCTGCGCGCCCAGCCGATTCGTTCGCCAGCCCCTGGTGACGGTGTCGCAGGGCGGACGCACGCTCGCCCGTCGCGGGCTGCTCTGGCCGGTGTCGCCAGGCCCGGTGCTGCGCCTTCCCGCGGCGCTGCTGGACTCGGGGCGTGGGTGCGCCGAGCCGCTCGTGGTCAGTCTGGCCGAAGCGAGCGCGTCTTCACCCTGAAGCGCGCGGGCAGAACACGCAGAGCAACAACCCGGCACCGCGCCACGCACGATGATGGAGCCGATTCCGAGCCGCACGGCGGCAAGGGCCGACGCCAGAACCCGGCGATGCCGCATCGAAGAGGAGTCCCCGCAATGAACGCCAGCCCGCCATCGACCACACCGGGCAGCCCGTCGAACACGAGCGCTGACACGACAGCCGCTGCAGCCGAGAACCGTGCGCGCCAGAGGGCGCCGAGGCCGCTGCTCTTCGGCGACGTCGGCGCGCTGGCCATTCCGCGCGTCGAGCGCGAGAACCTGCCGGGCGGCGGCTTCGTGCTGCGCCACCCCGAGCCGCTGCAGCCGCACGCACGCTGCATCGGCGCCTGGCTCGAGCACTGGGCCGCGACGACGCCCGATGCGCTCTTCCTGTCCGAGCGCACGAGCGCGGGTGCGTGGCGGCGCCTGAGTTACGCGCAGACGCGCGAGATCGTCGGGCGCCTGGCGCAGGCACTGCTGGACATGCAGCTGCCCCCCGGCCGGCCGGTCGTCGTGCTCAGCGACAACGCCGTCGACCACGCGCTGCTGGCGCTGGCCACCATGCACGTCGGGCGCGCGGTGTGCACGATCTCCAGCGCCTACAGCCGCATGACCCGCGACTACGGCAAGCTGCACGCGATGCTGGACACGCTGGACCCGGCGCTGATCTACGCCAGCGATGCGGCCGTCTACGCGGCGGCCATCACCGGCTGGAAGACGGGCGCGGACGCCGCGGCGCGGCCGATCGTCTTCAGCGAGCACGCCGAGCAGTGCGCAGGCGCCCTGCCCCTGCAAGGCCTGCTGGACACGCGCGAGACGCCAGCGGTGATGCGCGCCTACGAGGCCGTGCGCCCGCACACGCACGCCAAGTACCTGATGACCAGCGGCTCCACCGGCAGCCCCAAGGCGGTGATCAACACGCACGCCATGCTGACGGCCAACCAGCAGCAGATGACCCAGGTCTGGCCCTTCCTGAACCACCACCGGCTCGAGCTGCTGGACTGGCTGCCCTGGAACCACACCTTCGGCGGCAACCACAACTTCAACATGGCGCTGGCGCACGGCGGCAGCCTCGCCATCGACGAGGGCCGGCCCGCGCCCGGCCTCATCGAGCGCACGGTGGCCAACCTGCGCGAGGTGCGGCCCAACCTCTACTTCAACGTGCCGCGCGGCTTCGACATGCTGCTGCCCTACCTGGAGCAGGACCAGAGCTTCGCCTCGGCCTTCTTCGAGCGGCTGGAAGGCCTCTTCTACGCCGGGGCCGCGCTGCCGCAGAGCTCCTGGCAGCGCCTGGAGCAGGTGGCCGCACGCACGCGCAGCCGGCCGCTGTGGTTCACGAGCTCCTGGGGCGCCACCGAGACGTCGCCGGCCGTGACCTCGGTGCACTGGGGCATCACCCATGCCGGCTGCATCGGCAACCCGCTGCCGGGCATCGCGCTCAAGCTCGTGCCCAATGGCGACAAGCTGGAGATGCGGGTGCGCGGCCCCAACGTCTGCCCGGGCTACCTGCGCGCGCCGGAGGCGACGGCGCAGGCCTTCGACGAGGAGGGCTACTACTGCATCGGCGACGCCGGGCGTCTCGTCGACGACGACGATCCCGCGCGCGGCGTGGCCTTCGACGGGCGCGTCGCCGAGGACTTCAAGCTCACGAGCGGCACCTGGGTCTCGGTGGGCACGCTGCGCCTGCAGGTGGTCAGCGCGCTGGCGCCGCTGGCCGCCGATGTCGTCATCACCGGCCACGACCGCGCCGAGGTCGGCGTGCTGGTCTTCCCGTCGCCCGCGGCGCGTGCGCTGCCCGCCGAGACCGTGGCCGCTCGCGTGCGCGAGGGCCTGCAGGCGCTGCGCGCGCAGGGCGGAGGATCTTCGCGGGTGCCCACGCGTGCGCGCGTGCTCAACGAACCCCCGAGCGTGGACGCCGGCGAGATCACCGACAAGGGCTACATCAACCAGCGTGCGGTGCTCACGCGGCGGGCGGCGGAAGTGCTGGCGCTCTATGCGGACGGGGCTGCATCGGATCCGCGCACGGTTCGGGTTTAGCGGCGCGTCCCGTCGCGTCACGGATGGCCGCCATTCACCTGCCCTTGGCCCGGCTGCGCAGGTAGGCGCGCACCCCCTGGAACACCGACATCACGATCAGCGCCAGGATGATCAGCGAGATCGGGCGCGTGAAGAAGCTGGACACGAGCGCGGGTACGCTGCCCTGGACGAGAGCCAGGGAGCGCGCCAGCTCGCCCTCCGCCATGCCACCCAGCACGAGCCCGAGGACCAGTGGCTCCCGGGGGACATCGAAGCGCTTCATCGCATACCCCAGCATCCCCATCGCGAGCATGATCCAGACCTCGACGAGCGACATGTTCAGCGAATAGGAGCCGATCACCGCCAGCCCCATGATCAGGGGCCCCAGGATGCTGGCCGGCGTCCGGATGAAGCTCACGCCGTAGCGCGCCACGGCAAGGCCCATCGGGACGAAGAACAGGTTCGCCAGGAACATGCTCAGGATGAAGCCGTAGGTGATGCCGGCACTCTCGGTGAACAAGCCCGGCCCCGGCTTCAGCCCGTGGATCATCAGGCCGCCGAGCATCACGGCCGAGACCGCGTTTCCGGGAATGCCGAGCGTCAGCATCGGAACCAGCGAGCCCCCGACCACGGCGTTGTTCGCCGTCTCGGTCGAGACCACGCCTTCCGGGTTGCCCGTTCCGAACGTCTCGGGCTTCTTCGATGCCCGCTTCGCGTCGTCGTAGGCGATGAACCCCGCGACGCTGGACCCCGCACCGGGAACGATCCCGACGATGATGCCGATGATGGTCGCGCGCAGCAGCAGCATCTTGTAGCGGAACACCTCGAGCATCTGGCGCAGGATGCCGTGCACGCGCATCACCGAAGTGTTGTCGGTGCCGCCGGGCTTCGAGATGCCGTCGATCACCTCGGGCAGCGAGTACAGGCCGATGAGGGCCACGACCAGCGGTACCCCCCCGAACAGCTCGGGCATGTCGAAGGTGAAGCGCAGCTCCCCGGTCAGCGGGTGCATCCCCACCACTGCGAGGAACAAGCCGAAGGTGCCCGCGATCAGGCCCTTGATGAGATTGCGCTCGGAGAGCGACGCGATCACGGAGACGCCGAGCAGGGCCAGCAGGAAGAACTCCTGCGAACCGAAGCGCAAGGCGAGCGCGGCAAGCAGCGGCGCCAGGAAGAGCAGTGCGCCATTGCTCAGGAAGCCGCCAACGGCCGAGCCGGCGGTCGCCAAGGCGATGGCCTCGCTGGCCCTGCCCTTGCGCGCCATGGGGTTGCCGTCGAGCAGGGTCGCGACGTTGGCGGATGTGCCAGGAATGTTGATCAGGATCGCGCTGATCGCGCCGGCGTAGGTCGACGAGCAGTAGATGGCGCCAAGGAGCGCCAGGCCCTGCACCGGCGTCATGGTGAACGTGACGGGCACCATCAGCGCCACACCCATGGTGCTGCTCAAGCCCGGCAGCGCCCCGATCACGATCCCGAAGACGGTGCCGAAGACGATCAGCAGCAGGACCATGGGGTCCAGCAGTTGCGCCGTGCCCGCAGCGATTCCGCCCAGCATGACTTCCATGATTCCTGCCTCTTGGTCAGTCTCGAGGACGCGCCGCCGTCAGAACAGCGCGCCTTCGGGCAATCGCACCCCCATGAACGACGCGAACAGGGCGTAGACGATCAGGAGGAAACCGGCGGTCACGGAGACCACCATCAAGGGCCGCCGGCTCCCGAACCAGAACATCGCCGCGCACAGGAAGATCGCCGTCGCGAGGTAATAGCCCAGGTAGTCGATCGCCACGATGTACAGCGATGCGGCGACGAAGACCTTGAACGGGGCGTACAGCGAAGACAGCGTATCGCCCGACTCCTTCGGCGTGAGCGCGTCCGCGCGGGCCGCCGGAGGCGGACGAAACGCCTGAGCCAGCAGGAGAACCGAGAAGATCAGCTGCAGGATCATCAGAAACCGTGGGAACTGGGCCGATTCCGCCGGGTAGCGATAGGCCTGCGCCAGCAGCAGCGCGGACACGACGACCATGAAGCCCGCGAACCAGCGGTCTTTCCGGATGGAGACTGGAACCGTCATCGGAGGATCCCCGGACAAGAGAGAAAAGAGACGAGGGTCACGCGCATCGCGTCACCCTCGACGCCCTCGGCACGCGCCTACTTGAGCAGGCCTTTCAGTTCCTCGATTTGGGCGACCGAGTCCTTGACCAGCGCCTCGGACTCCGCGGTGCCCATGAACTGGACATCGATTCCGAGCTCCGCTGCCTCTGCAGCGAACGCCGGCGATTCGACGGTTCCCTTGCAGGCGCTCTCGAGCTTGGCGAGGCGATCGCCCGGGATGCCCTTCGGCGCCGCGAGTCCGCGGACCGCCATGCCCACGGGCGCGATCGTCTTGCCGAGAGCCGAGGACGCCGTAGGCACCTTTGGCAACAGGCGGGAAGGCTTGTCCGCGAACACCACGAGCGCGCGGAGCTTGCCTGCCTCGATGTTCGGCATGGCGGCGCTCAGCGTGGCTGCGGCAATGTCCACCTGCCCGCCCAGGAGCGCCGTGATCGCCGGCCCGGAGCCGCTGAACGAGATGAAGTTCGTCTCCAGGCCCAGCGCCTTGGCGGCTGCAAGATGCTGCAACTGCACGTTGCTCTGCGGGCCGTCGCCGGCCACGTTCACCTTCTTCTTCGGATCCTTCGCGCGTGCAACGAAGTCGCCCACGTTCTTGATGTCGCTGTCGCTGCGGACAATCCAGACGATCGGGTCGACCTGGATGTTGCAGATGTAGCGGAAGTCGTCCAGGGCGTAAGTGGTGGCGGGGCGCAGGGCCTTGATCAGCACCATCGACGGCAGACTCGTTGCGCCGATGCTGTACCCGTCGGGCCGCGACTTGGCCACTGCGGTCCACCCGATCTGGCCACCCGCGCCCGGCTTGTTCTCGACGACGAGGTTCTGCCCGAGGAACGGGTTCGCGTGCTTGGACAGAAGGCGCAGGAGGATGTCGTTGCCTCCGCCCGGCGAGAAGGGCACCGTCGCGACAACGGGCTTGGTGGGGAAATCCGTCTGCGCGTAGGACGGTACGGCGGTCGTGGCACAGATCAGCGTTGCGGCCGCGAGGACGCAGCCCCGCTTGGCGAATGGATTCACGGTCGTTCTCCTCTGGGTGGATGCCTCGAATCGTGGTCGTGGGTCGGCGCTCCGGTATCCCGATCTGCCCTCCGAAGGCTCGGCCCGCGTCCGGGGTGCGGCGAGTTCAGCTCGCCCGATCGATCAAGCCCGAGACGTCGATCACGTACATCTGGCGCTGCGTCTCGTGCACCGAATCGATGCAGATCGACTTCCCGTCCCTGCTCCAGCGCGGATGCAGGTCGCAGCGGTTCTCCTTCTTCAGGCTCGGGTCGGCGTAGAAGCTGCCGACGTCGTGGCGCACGTTCTTCTGCGTGTCGTACAGGAACAGGATGCGCTCGTGCGTCTGCGGGTCCGGATAGGTGTCGCTGATCATCCAGCGCATGTCGGTCGGCGAGAAGGACATGTGCCCGTTCTCGGTGAGGATGCCGTCCCCGATCACCTCCACCCGGCCGCCGTCCTCGTCGGTGTAGCGGTGGTAGTGGATGCTCCCGTCATGCGGACCCCAGACGATGATGCGTCCGTCGGCACACCACATCGGATGCGAAATCTGGTACTCGGACTTCTCGTAGTCGTAGGTACCGACGGCGCTCGGGTCGAAATCCTCGGCGAGCTGCGGCAGGGGATGGTCCGAGTCCTCCAGAAGACGCATCCCGCTGCCGTCCGCATTGGCCGTGATCAGCCGGTGCAGGAAGCATGTCTCGTCCTCGACGCGCTCGGTCCAGCGGTGCAGGAAGAGGCAGCGCCTGGAATCCGGGCTGATCTCGATGTGGCTGACCCAGTGGATCGCCTTTTCCATCGACGCCACCGGGTGGAAGTTGCGCAGGTCGGCGTAGCTGATGATCAGGCGCGATTGGCCGGTCGCGAGATCCAGGTTGTGGATCCCGTCCCCGGCGGGCGCGAGCGGCATCTCGCTCGGACGCGTCCGCCACGGGTAGCCGATGGTCTCGTGCGTGATGTAGAGCCGGTTGTAGTCGACGCAAAGCGCGAAGCGGCTGTCGGGCGACACCGAATACACGGGCATCGGCAGCTCGCGCCGCGTCTTGCGATCGATGTCGTGGATGACCGACCCGAGCCCCGGATAGGCGCCATCCGTGCGGTCCGTCCGGCAGTTGTGGATGAGCTGGCGACCTTCCAGGCCGTCGAGCCATTGCAGCTGGCTGCCCATTTGCCAGTTCCACGCGCTTGTCACGTCGACGACGTGGAAGCGGTCGCCGTCGTCGAGGTCGAAGAACCCGATCTCGGCTTGCAGGTCGGGCGTGAGGCGCGCATCCGGGAAGGGCACGCGCTGGGCGAGGACGTAGCGTCCGGTCCGGTCCCAGACCGTCTTGTTGTAGTAGCCGAAGAAGTGGTTGCCAGGCCCCGAACCGAGCCGGCGGCTCGGGCATGGCGACTTGACGATCGGCGAATCGGTCATCGGCTCTTCCTGTCGACAGTGGGGGGGCATCACGGCGGACCGCACGGACCTCGCGAGGCCGCAGGCGTCACTGTAGGGAGACTGAGGGATACAGTCCAATGCCTTTCTGCGCCTCTACTATTCAATTCTGATATGCCGTTCTTCGAGGCGGGACGGCGCGCCCGCGCGTCGCCTTCTGTTGCCTCGTCCCCCATTCGTGCACGCGCCAAGGAGTCCAGATGCGCCCGAACATCAACTTCAAGCAGATCGAGGCCTTCCGGGCCGTGATGAGGACAGGCAGCGCGACCCGGGCGGCGGTCGTCATGCACACGACCCAGCCGTCGATCAGCCGCAGGCTCGCCGAACTCCAGAACGCGACGCAGCTCAAGTTGTTCGACCTGCGGCGCGGGCGCCTTCAACCGACCGACGAGGGGGAATTCCTGTACCGCGCGATCGAGCAGCACTTCCTGGGTCTGGAGAAGATCGAGACGATCGTCTCCGTCATGCGCCGGTCCGGCACCAGCAGCCTGCGCCTGGCCTGCACGCCCACTCTCGGCGCGGGCTGGCTGCCGCCGCTCGTCCAGCGTTTCGTGCAGCTGTTCCCCGACACCCATGTGACGATACAGACCGCGAGCACGCCGCAGATCGAGGAGCTCCTCGATCAGGGTCTGGTCGACATCGCGCTCACGACCGGCGAGTTTCGTCGCCAGGATGCTCGACCGGCCATCCTTGACCGCAGGAAGGTGGTCTGCATCCTTCCGCGAAACCATCCGCTTTGCGAGGCCTCGCGCATCGAGCTGCCGATGCTTGCGAGGGAGCGGCTCATCTCGATCAGTGAGGACGACGAACTCTCCAGCCGGATCAGGGCCGAGTTCCTCAAGGGGGCCACCTCGGAGCACGTCGCGGTGCATACGAACTCCTCGATAACGATCTGTGCGCTCGTCGCCGCGGGCACGGGCATCGGCATCGTCACGCCCTACATCACCGACATGTTTGCCGGGCGAATAGCGGTGAAGCCACTGCGCGCGTCGATCGCGGTCGACCTGCGACTGGCCACGCCCGTCAACCGAACGCCATCGATGCTGGCGAACGAATTCATCAAGCTCGCCAAGAAAAGAGCCGGCGGCCTATCGCGTGCTGCTCACATCGAGAGCCTCACTTGACGGCCCCGTTGCTGGCAACATGCGGCCACAGGGCTGAGGGAAGCCTTGAACGAGCTGTCTGCGGTCTCCCGCCACGATCTATTGCAGTGCCTCCTTGGCAGCGGACACGACCACCCGAACGAGGGGATTTTCGACATCCCGCCGCCAGCACGCCGCAACCGGGAGCCCAGCTTCTCCACCCTCCAATGGCCTGAACACCAGCCCGGGCGGGCTGCCGACCGCTGCGCAGGCCGGCACGATCGCATAACCCTCGCCGGCCAACACCAGCGCCAGTGCCGAGTGCACGGTCTCCACCCGATGTACGGTGCGGGGTTTGACCGAATGCTTCGCGAGCAGCGATGTCACGACGGACCCCTCCCCCGACTGATTCGCCACCGGTAGACCGATCAGCGCTTGGCCATCGAGCTTCTCCACCGCCACGCGCCGTTGCCGAGCCAGTCGAGAGCGGGCCGGTATCGCCAGCAGCATCGGTTGTCGGCCAAGAGGCACTGTCTCTATGCCCTCGCGCACCAGCGGTGGCATGCAGAGTCCGACCGTGACCTTGAAGTCCCACAGCAAGGACCCATAGGTGAGCGCACTCATCTCAGAGGTGGCCCCATCCGTTTGAACACGAATCGGGTGCGACAAGTGGAACTCTGCCGGTTTGACAGCGGCGCAGGGTTGTCCACGGCGGCGGGCGGGCGTCGCTTGCGACGAACGCACGACCGACGCGGTGGGCAACCCGTGTTCACCGCTCATTGTGGCCCCCGATCAGGCCGCTTTGGCTGCCGCCGGCAGCGACGCGTAGTACGCGCTGTCGGGCGTCTTGCCGTCGTGCGCGGTGTGCGGCCGCGCCGAGTTGAAGAAGTCCAGGTAGCGGCTGATGCCCTCGCGCGCCTGGCTCACGGTGTCGTAGGCCCGCAGGTACACCTCCTCGTACTTCACGCTGCGCCACAGCCGCTCGACTACACGCAAGTCGCGCCAGCAGCCGCGCCCGTCCATGCTGATGGCGATGCCTTCGGTCTTCAGCCGTTCGGTGAACGCCGCGCTGGTGAACTGGCTGCCCTGATCGGTGTTGAAGATGTCCGGCTTGCCGTAGCGCAACAACGCGGCGTCGAGTACGCGCACGCAGAAGTCGGCTTCCATCGAGATCGACACGTCCCAGGCCAGCACCTTGCGGCTGGCCCAGTCGATGATGGCGGCCACGTAGACGAAGCCGCGCCCCATCGGGATGTAGGTCAGATCCATGGCCCACACCTGATTGGCGCGATCGATCGCCAGCCCGCGCAGCAGGTACGGGTACACCTGATGCTGCGGGTGCTTCTTGCTCGTGTTGGGCTTGCGGTACAGCGCCTGGATGCCCATGCGGCGCATCAGCGTGGCCACGTGCTTGCGGCCAAGCTCGAAGCCACGCGCTTTGAGCATGTCGCGCAGCATGCGCGCGCCGGCGAAGGGATGCTCCAGATGCAGCTCGTCGATCACGCGCATGGCGCCCAAGTCCGCCGGGCTCACCGGTCGGGGCAGGTAGTACACGCTGCCGCGGCTGATGCCCGCCAGTTCGGCCTGGCGCTTTAGCGGCAAGGCATGGTCTCGGTCGATCATCGCTTTGCGCTCAGCAGGCCGACCCTGGTGAGCGCGCCGGCTAAAAAATCGATCTCCAAGGCCTGCTGGCCGATCTTGGCATGCAGCTCCTTCAGGTCCGTCTTCGGCTCGGCGGGCGCCTCGCTGCCGAACACGCTGGCCGCGCGCTCGAGCAACTGGCTCTTCCAGTCCGTGATCTGGTTCGGGTGCACATCGTGCTGCTTGGCCAGTTCGGCCAGCGTCTTGTCGCCGCGGATGGCATCCAGCGCCACCTTGGCCTTGAACGCCGCCGAGTGGTTGCGGCGTGGTCTTCTGCTCATGCTCTTTGCTCCTGGCAGGCCCGCTTCTCGGGCCCGCTCTCAGGGCAGAGTCTCCACTCATCGCCGTGTTCAGAATTCCGGCGCCACCTCTCGGTGCGCGACAAGCCCCGCCCTTCAGGGCGCGGATGGATAGCGCGGACGGCGTAACCGTCCTTACCCTATGACGAACGTTGGGATACTACTGACGCGGGCGAAGGACTCAATCCGCGTTCAGGCAAACGCAGCCCGCATGCGCGCGATGGCCTCATCCACCACAGCGCGCGGGCAGGCCAGATTGACACGCATGAAGCCATGCCCTTCCGCGCCAAACTTGCGGCCATCGTCAAACCACAGCCTCGCCTTGCTTATGAAGGTATCCGGCAGGTCATCGGCATCGACACCCAGGCTGCGGCAATCCATCCATGCCAGGTAGAGCGCGTCTGCCGGCAGCACCCGCAGGCCGTCGATCTTGCCGTTGACCGCCTGTGCAAAGTGCGCGTGGTTGCCGCGCAAATAATCCAGCAAGGCGTCGAGCCAGGGTTCGCCGTGCCGATAGGCTGCCTCGCAGGCGGTCAAACCGAAGAGGTTGGGGACGAACATCCCGCAGCGCTCGATCTGCCGCCGCAGGTCGCTGCGAAGGCGCGGGTTGGGCACGAAGATGTTCGAGCATTGCAGGCCGGCGAGATTGAAGGTCTTGCTGGGCGCCGTGCAGATGATGCTGTTGGCGGCGAAGTCATCACCCAGCGCGGCAAACGGGATGTGCTTGAGGGCCGGGTTGATGATGAAGTCCTCGTGCACTTCATCGGACACCACCAGCACGCCGTGGCGCAGGCAGATCTCGCCCATGGCGGTCAGGTCCGCGCGCGACCAGACGTTGCCGGTGGGGTTGTGCGGATTGCACAAGATGAAGAGCTTCACGTCGGGCGTGATGGCCGCCTCGAATAGCTCGGCGTCGAACCGGTAGCGCCCGCCCTCCAGCGCCATGGGCACGGCCACGACTCGCCGGCCGTTGGCTGCCACGTCGTTGTGGAAGTGTGCGTAGACCGGGCTCTGGATGAGCACTGCGTCGCCGGGGTTGGAGAAAGCCTGCACGATGAGGTTGAGTGCCGTCACCACGCCCGGCGTGATGAGGATGCTGTCCATGTCCGGCGCCCAGCCAAAGCGCCGGCGCTGCCAGCCCACCACGGCCTCGCGGTAGGCGTCCAGCGGATAGCTGTAACCCCAGATGCCGTAGTCGACCAGCGCCCGCAGCGCTTCGCGTATGGGCGGCGCCGCCTCGAAGTCCATGTCCGCCACCCACATCGGCAGCGGGTCGCGGGCAACCTGCTCGGGCGTCAGCCACATGGATGGGTGCGCCCATTTCAGCGACGGCGTGTTCCTTCGGTCGATGATCCTGTCGAAGTCAAAAGACATGATTTTTCGCCTCTGGTTCAGTAAAAAGGCTAAGGACGGGGCGTATCCGACCAGCGACGGGTACCAGTAGCAAGGAGCACCGG
>JAIXKR010000148.1 GCA_026932235.1 Burkholderiales bacterium | reverse complement strand
CGAGCTGCAGAGCTACGGCGTCGACGTGCACGTCACCGACCCGACCGCGGACCCGGAAGAGGCGATGCACGAGTACGGTGTCACGCTGGAACCCTGGGACGCGCTGCCGCGCGCCGATGCCATCGTCGCCGCCGTGGCGCACCGCGAGTACCAGGCCCTCTCGGTCGAAGACCTCGGCCGCAAGATGATCAAGGGCGGCGCCTTCATCGACGTGAAGGCCGCCTTCGACCAGGCGGCACTCGCCGAGGCGGGGTACCGGGTGTGGCGGCTGTGAAGTCCGCCTGCCGCGTCTGATGGGCTGATCCGGCGGGCGCCGTGCTCTTCACCACGGCCACTTTCGCCTTCGTCTTCCTGCCGCTCGTGCTGGCGGGCTACTACCTGCTCGGCCGGCGTTCGCCGACCTGGGCGGCGACGTGGCTGCTGGCGGCGTCCGTGTTCTTCTATGGCTACTGGATGCCCGTCTTCACGCTGCTGCTGCTGGCGTCGATCGCGGGCAACTTCGCCTTCGGCAAGCGCATCGCGCAGACGAAAGTCGGCAGCAGGGCCGCCAACATCTGGCTGACGGCGGGAATCGTCTTCGACCTGGGGCTGCTCGGCTACTTCAAGTACGCCGACTTCTTCGTCGCCAACCTCGACGCCCTGCTGGGCACGCACTGGGGGCCGCTGAAGGTGATCCTGCCGATCGGCATCTCCTTCTACACCTTCACCCAGATCGCCTACCTCGTCGACACCTGGGCGCGCAAGGTGAACGAGGCGCGCCCCATCCACTACGGCCTCTTCGTCACCTACTTCCCGCACCTGGTCGCCGGGCCGGTGCTGCACCACGCGCAGATGATGCCGCAGTTCGCCGACGCGGCCGTCTACCGCTTCGACGGCGCGCGCTTCTTCGGCGGACTCTGCATCTTCGCGCTCGGGCTGTTCAAGAAGGTCGTCATCGCCGACGGCGTCGCGCCCTACGCGGACGCGGTCTTCAGGCCGGCCGATGCCGGGCTGGTCCCGTCCACCGAGGAGGCCTGGATCGGCGCACTGGCCTACACCTTCCAGCTCTACTTCGACTTCTCGGGCTACTCGGACATGGCGATCGGCCTGTCCTGGATGTTCAACATCCGCCTGCCCTTCAACTTCGATTCGCCCTACAAGGCGCTGAACATCAGCGACTTCTGGCGGCGCTGGCACATCTCGCTCTCCACCTTCCTGCGCGACTACCTCTACATCGCGCTCGGCGGCAATCGCAAGGGCAAGGTCCGGCGCTACGTCAACCTCGCGCTCACGATGGTGCTCGGCGGCCTCTGGCACGGCGCGAGCTGGTCCTTCGTGCTGTGGGGCGCGCTGCACGGCGCCTACCTGGTCGTCAACCACGGCTTCCGCGCCCTGGTCGAGCGCCTCGGCCTCGCGCCGCGGCTTGGCCGCAGCCGGGTCTTCGCCGCGCTCGCCTGGAGCCTCACCGCGCTGGCCGTCGTCGTCGCCTGGGTCTTCTTCCGCGCCGAGACCATGGGCGGCGCGCTGCGCATCCTGCAGGCGATGGCCGCGCGCGCGCCCGCGCCGGCCGAGCCCGGCCTGATGCTCTGGAACGCCGGCCTGCAGGCCGCAGTCGCCTGGGGCTGGTGCCTGCTGCTGGGCCTGGCCGTGGTGGCGCTGCCCAACAGCAATCGCATCGGGCAGCGGCTGCTCGAACTGACTTCCAGCCGTGCCCGCTGGCGCATGCTCGCTGGCGGGGCTGGACTGACGATTGCGGCAGCGCTGGTCGTCGTCAACACCATGCGCGACAGCGTCAGCGCCTTCATCTACTTCAACTTCTGATGAAGCTGCGCCGCCTGCTCTGGTTCTGCCTCGGCCTGCTGCTTCCGCTGCTCGCCGCCGAGCTCGCGTTTCGCGTGCTGCCGGTGTCGACGGCGACCATGCGCGGCTACCACCTCGACCCGGACGTGCTCGGCTACCCCCCTCATCACGAATGGACGGTGTCCACCGGCTGGGACCTGCGCAACGCCCGCACGCTGCGCAGCAACGACTGGGGTTTTGCCGCGCAGCACGACTTCGTCGCCGATCCGAGCGCCGTCGTCCTCATCGGCGACAGCTACGTCGAAGCCTCGATGCTGGCCGAGGCCGATCGCCCGGCGGCACAACTCGAGCAGCTGCTCGGCACTTCGCGCAAGGTCTACGCCATGGGCAGCCCGGGCTCTTCGCTGCTGGACTACGCGCAGCGCATCCGGCTTGCGGCCGCGCGCCTGGGCACGCGCGACGTCGTGCTGCTGCTGGAGCGCTTCGATGCCCGGCAGTCGCTCTGCGGTTCGGGCAACGTGCAGGCGGTCTGTCTCGACCGCCAGACGCTGCAGCGACGCATCGAGCGCGATCCAGCGCCCGGCTTGCTGAAGAAGCTGTTGCGACACTCCGCACTCGCGCAGTACCTGGTCGGCCAGATCCGCTTCGATGCGCGAGCCCTGCTGCGCGCGATGTTCACGCGCGCCACGCCGTCCGAGGCGGATGCCGGCAGCCGACAGGCGAGCACCCCCACGCCCGCCGAACTTGCCGCCATGAAGCGCATGGTCGATGCCGTGGTCGCAGCCTTCTTCGCCGACGCCGGACCCTACCTGCACGGCCGCCTGATCGTCGCGATGGACGGACGCCGCACCCGCAGCAGCGGAGCGCCGGAGCTCATCGACGCCGAGCGCAGCCACCTCATGCAGCGCCTGCGCGAGGGCGGGGCCGAGGTGATCGATCTCGAACCTGCATATGCTGCGCACGCGGCTCGATCGCAACGCCGGCTCGATGTTGGTCCTTACGACGGTCATCTGAACGCTCTCGGCGTGCGCATCGCCATGGGCGAGGTGGCGCGCGCCCTCGCCGGAGCGCCCGCTCAATGATCAGCGACGCGCAGGATTCCCGCCCGCTCGTCCTCCACGTCGTCTACCGCTTCGACGTCGGCGGGCTGGAAAACGGCGTCGTCAATCTCATCGACCGCATGACCGACTGGCGCCACGCGGTCGTCGCCTTGACCGAGTGCGCGCCGGCCTTCTGCGCGCGGGTGCAGCGCGCGGACGTGAGCTTTCATTCGCTGCATCAGCAACCCGGGCACGGCTACCGCAGCTGGCCGGCGCTGCTGCGCATCCTGCGCGAGCTGCGCCCGCAGGTCGTGCACACACGCAACCTCGCCGCGCTCGAGATGCAGCCCGCGGCCTGGTGGGCCGGCGTGCCGCTGCGCGTGCACGGCG
>JAIXKR010000152.1 GCA_026932235.1 Burkholderiales bacterium | reverse complement strand
GCTCGACGTCTCGGTGCAGGCGCAGGTGCTCAACATCATGAAGGACCTGCAGCGCCGGCAGGGCCTGACCTACCTCTTCATCAGCCACAACCTGGCGGTGGTGCGCCACGTCTCGGACGAGGTCGGCGTGATGTATCTCGGGCGCCTGGTCGAGCTGGCGCCCAAGAAGCTGCTTTTCGCGCAGCCGCGCCATCCCTACACGCGCATGCTGCTGGACGCCATTCCCGACATCCGCATGAGCGGCCGCGCGCGCACGCCGGTGCGGGGCGAAGTGCCCAATCCGCTGGATCCGCCCTCGGGCTGCGCCTTCCACCCGCGCTGTCCGCACGCGAACGCGCGCTGCAGTGCCGAGCGCCCGCGGCTCGCGCGACACGACGGAGTCGAGGTGGCTTGCCACGCGGTCGAGGAAGGGCGCATCTGAGCGGGCACAGGGCATGGCGGCGCCGCTGCTGCAACAATGGCGGCGTGCCCGCTCCCGCTCGCGCGATCGTGAACCTGCCTGCCCGACTTCGACGCCTCGGCCCGTTGCCTTGGTCCCTGCTGCTGCTGCTGCTTTGCGCCGTCGCGGCGCCGGCGCGGGGCGAGGCCATCGGTGAGGTCGACACCGTCTTCAAGTTCATCGGCCCGGACCACAAGGTCGTCGTCGAGGCCTATGACGACCCGCGCGTGGCCGGCGTGAGCTGCTACGTCTCGCGCGCCCGAACCGGCGGCATCAAGGGGGCGCTTGGCGTCGCCGAAGATCGCGCCGAAGCGTCGATCGCCTGCAGCCAGGTGGCGCCGATCGGCTTCGCGCGCCCGCTGCCGCGGCAGGAGGAGGTCTTCACCGAGCGCATGTCGCTGCTGTTCAAGAAGCTGCGCATCGTGCGCATGGTCGATGCGGCGCGCAACACGCTCGTCTACATGACGTATTCGGATCGCGTCATCGAGGGCTATCCGCAGAACAGCGTCAGCGTCGTTCCGGTCGATCGCGGCACGCCGATTCCTTTGCGTTAGGTGCTTCGAGGATGATGTCGACCGTGCCCCACCCCCTGGACGCCGCACTGGCGCTGCAACCGCTGGGAGGCGACCGCTTCGCCGGCCGCACGCTGCCCGAGTGGGGCAACATGGTCGGCCCCTACGGCGGCATCACGGCCGCGCAGCTGCTGCAGGCCGCGCGGCTGCACCCGCAGTGCCTCGGCGAAGCGCTTGCGCTCACCGTGAACTTCGCCGGCGCCGTCGGCGACGGCGCCTTCGAGATCGAGGCGCGGGTCATGCGCACGACACGCACGACGCAGCACTGGAACCTGGTGCAGCGCCAGGGTGACGTCGTCTGCAGCAGCGGCAGCGCGGTGTTCGCGCTGCGCCGCCCGACGTGGACGTCGCCGGAGCTGGTGATGCCGAGCGTGCCGCCGGCCGCCCAGGTCCCGCCCGCGCGCGGCGAGCCGCCGGTGCAGTGGCCCAGGCGTTACGAGTTCCGCTTCGTCGAAGGCGCCTGGCCCGACTTCCGACACGCGCGCGAGGAGGCGGATTCGCGCACCCTGATGTGGGTGCGCGACGAGCCGCCGCGGCCGCTGGACGCGCCGGCGCTGGCGGCGATCGCCGACGTCTTCTACCCGCGGGTGTTCCGTCGCCGCGGGCGCTTCACGCCCTCGGGAACGATCACGCTCACGACCTACTTCCACGCCGACGCTGCGGCGCTCGCGGCGCAGGGTGATCGGCCCGTGCTGGCGGCGGCGCGCGGCCGGCGCTTCACGCTCGGCTTCTTCGACCAGAGCGCCGAGATCTGGTCCGACGACGGCCTGTTGCTGGCCAGCAGCCACCAGGTCGTCTACTTCAAGGACTGAAGCACGATGCCAGGGTCCCCCTTCACGCTGATCGAGGCGCGCGGGCCGGCGCTGCCCATCGTCGTCGACTCGCCGCACAGCGGCACCGACTATCCAGCCGACTTCGGCAGCGTGCTGCAAGGCCTGGCCCTGCGCCAGGGCGAGGACACATGGGTGCACGAGCTCTGGGCGAGTGCCCCTGCGCACGGGGCGACGCTGCTGGCGGCGCACTTTCCGCGCGCCTACATCGACCCCAACCGCAGCCTCGTCGACATCGATGCGGCCTTGCTCGACGCGCCCTGGCCGGGCCCCGTCGAGCCCAGCCGCAAGACCGAGCTCGGCATCGGTCTCGTCTGGCGGCTGATGGACGGCAAGCCGATCTACGACCGGCGTCTCACCGTGGCCGAGGTGCAAGCCCGCATCGGGCGCTGCTGGCGCCCCTACCACGCGGCGCTCGACGAGGCGCTCGCCGCCGCCGCAGCGCAAGGCCCGCGTTGGCACCTGAACGTGCATTCCATGCCCGACGACAGCTACCGCCGCCTGGGCCTGCCCGACAAGCCGCTGGCCGACGTCGTGCTCGGCAATCTCGACGGCAGCACCTGCGACGAGGCGACGGTCGCGACCATCGAGGAGGCGCTGCTCAGCGCCGGCTATTCCGTCGCGCGCAACGATCCGTTCAAGGGCGTCGAGATCATCCGCGCCTCGGGCCAGCCGCAGCGCGGCTGGCACGCGCTGCAGGTCGAAGTCAAGCGCTCGCTCTACATGGACGAGCGGCGCGAGAGGAACGCCGGCTTCGACCGCCTGCAGCGCGCGCTCGACCGGGCGCTGGCAGCGCTGGCCGCGCACGCGCGGCGGTAGCGCGCCGTGGCGTCCGGCGAGGCGGAAGCAGCCGCTGCCGTTCCGGGGGGCGCGAGCAGCGCGACCAGATGGCTGGCCTGCAGTCCCTCAGCGGGACTGCTGCGGCTCGGCCGCCTGCTGTGCAGCGCCGACGGCGCCACGCGGCAGGTGCGCCGGAACCGCCGATCGCGCCGGGGTGCGCTCAGCGCTTCTTGCCCCCCAGCAGCGACCCCAGCACGCCGCGCACGAGCTCGCGGCCGACGGTGGTGCCCATGGTGCGCACGGCCGAGGTGGCGGCGGCTTCCACGAGCCCGGGCTTGCGGCCGCCGCGCGGGCCGGTGCTGCCGAAGAGAACGTCCTTGACCATTCCCATCACGCCCTCGTCCTCGGGAATCCGCGCGGGCTTCTCGCCGGGCAGGGGCCTGGGCTGGGGCTGCGCGGCGGCCTCGGCCTTGTCCTGCGCTTGGGCGCGGCCCTTCAGCCGTTCGTAGGCGGAGTCGCGGTCGATCGTCTTCTCGTAGGTGCCGGCGACCAGCGAGCCCTCGATCAGCGCCTGGCGCTGCTCGGGCGTGATCGGGCCGATGCGACTTCCCGGCGGGATCACGAACACGCGCTCGGTCACGCTCGGACGGCCCTTGGCGTCGAGGAAGCTGATGAGCGCCTCGCCGACGCCGAGCTCGGTGATGGCGGTGGCCATGTCCTTGATCGACGGGTTCGCGCGCATGGTGTCGGCGGCGCTCTTCACCGCCTTCTGGTCGCGCGGCGTGAAGGCGCGCAGCGCGTGCTGCACGCGGTTGCCCAGCTGCGCGAGCACGGTGTCGGGCACGTCCAGCGGGTTCTGCGTCACGAAGTACACGCCCACGCCCTTGCTGCGGATCAGGCGCACGACGAGCTCGATGCGCTCGACGAGCACCTTGGGCGCCTCGTTGAAGAGCAGGTGCGCCTCGTCGAAGAAGAAGACGAGCTTGGGCTTGTCTTGGTCGCCGACCTCGGGCAGCTTCTCGTAGAGGTCCGAGAGCATCCACAGCAGGAAGGTGGCGTAGAGGCGCGGCGAGCTCATCAGCCGGTCGGCGGCGAGGATGTTGACGACGCCCTTGCCGTCCACCGTCTGCATGAAGTCGGCGATGTCGAGCATCGGTTCGCCGAAGAAGCGCTCGCCGCCCTGCTGCTCGATCTGCATCAGTCCGCGCTGGATCGCGCCCACGCTGGCGGCGCTGATGTTGCCGTACTCGGTGGTGAACCTGGCGCCGTTGTCGCCCAGGTACTGCAGCATGGCGCGCAAGTCCTTCAGATCGAGCAGCAGCAGGCCGTGGTCGTCGGCGATCTTGAAGACCAGGTTGAGCACGCCGGTCTGCGTCTCGTTGAGCGCCAGCATGCGCGCCAGCAGCAGCGGCCCCATGTCGGAGATGGTGGCGCGCACCGGGTGGCCTTGCTCGCCGAACACGTCCCACAGCGTCGCCGGGCATTGCGTGCTCCCGGGCAGATCCAACCCGCGCTCCTTCAGAATGGCGGCGATCTTGCCGTCGATCGTGCCGGCCTGGCTGATGCCGCTGAGGTCGCCCTTCACGTCGGCCATGAACACCGGCACGCCGATGGCGCTGAAGCCCTCGGCCAGCTTCTGCAGCGTGATCGTCTTGCCGGTGCCGGTGGCGCCGGTGACGAGGCCGTGGCGGTTGGCCAGGGCCGGCAGCAGTTCGCAGACGATGTCGCCGCGGCGGGCGACGAGGATGGGCTCGGGCATGGGCGGCTCCGGGGGTGCGGGGTGCGCCTGCAGTCTATCGCCGACCGGCGCGTGCGGCCGCCTGGCGCGGGCCGGAGCCTCGCAGTCGGTAGAATCCCGAGCCCCACAGAACCAGGTGAGAGCCGCGCGCCGCAGGCGCTGCGGCGCGCCAGAAGCGACATGGCCGGACATTCCAAATGGGCCAACATCCAGCATCGCAAGAGCCGACAGGACGCCAAGCGCAACAAGGTCTGGACGCGCGTGATCCGCGAGATCATGGTCGCCGCGCGCCAGGGCGGCGCTGAGGTCGACGCCAACCCGCGGCTGCGCCTGGCGATCGAGAAGGCGAAGGCCGCCAACGTGCCGGCCGACACCGTCAAGCGCAACATCGACAAGGCCGTCGGCAGCCTCGAAGGCGTGACCTACGAGGAGATCCGCTACGAGGGCTACGGCATCGGCGGCGCTGCGGTGATCGTCGACTGCATGACCGACAACCGCATCCGCACCGTGGCCGAGGTGCGCCACGCCTTCAGCAAGTACGGCGGCAACCTCGGCACCGAGGGCAGCGTGGCCTTCCAGTTCAAGCGCTGCGGCCAGTTCCTGTTCGCGCCCGGCACGTCCGAGGAGCGGGTGATGGAGGTCGCGCTCGAGGCCGGCGCCGAGGACGTCGTCGCGGGCGAGGACGGCAGCATCGAGGTGCTCACCGCGCCGGCCGACTTCGAGGCCGTGAAATCGGCGTTCGAGGGCGCGGGCCTCGCGCCCGAACTGGCCGAGGTGACGATGCGCGCCGAGAACACGGTCGCGGTCGTCGGCGACGACGCGCAGCGCATGCAGAAGCTGCTCGACGCGCTGGAAGACCTGGACGACGTGCAGGACGTCTTCCACAACGCCGAGCTCGACGCGTGAACGCCGGCTCGGTCCAGCAGGGGCGGCGATGAAGGTCCTCGTCATCGGCAGCGGCGGGCGCGAGCACGCGCTGGCCTGGAAGCTGCTGCAGAGCGAGCGCGTGCAGACGGTGTTCGTCGCGCCCGGCAACGGCGGCACGGCGCAGCAGGACGGCATGCGCAACGTCGCGCTGGCCGAGCCCGCGGCGCTCGCCGACTTCGTGCAGACGCAGAAGATCGCGCTCACCGTCGTCGGCCCGGAGGCGCCGCTGGCGGCCGGCGTCGTCGACCTCTTCCGTGCGCGCGGCCTGCGCATCTTCGGGCCGACGCGGGCCGCCGCGCAGCTCGAGAGCTCGAAGGCCTTCAGCAAGGCCTTCATGCAGCGCCACGGCATTCCGACCGCGCGCGCGCAGACCTTCGCCGACGCGCAGCTGGCGCACGCCTACGTCGACGCCGAGGGCGCGCCCATCGTCGTCAAGGCCGACGGGCTGGCCGCCGGCAAGGGCGTGGTGGTGGCGGCGACGCTGGCCGAGGCGCATGCCGCCATCGACGACATGCTCGGCGCCAACCGCCTGGGCGTGCAGCACAACGCCGGGGGCGCGCGCGTGGTCATCGAGGAGTTCATGGCCGGCGAGGAGGCGAGCTTCATCGTCATCGCCGACGGCCAGCAGGCGCTGGCGCTGGCGAGCAGCCAGGACCACAAGCGCCTGGGCGACGGCGACACCGGCCCCAACACCGGCGGCATGGGCGCGTACAGCCCGGCGCCGGTGGTCACGCCCAACGTGCACGCGCGCGTGATGCAGGAGATCGTCCAGCCCACGCTGGCGGGAATGGCGCGCGAGGGCATGCCCTTCACCGGCTTCCTCTACGCCGGGCTGATGATCGACGCGCAAGGCCATCCGCGCACGGTCGAGTTCAACTGCCGCCTCGGCGACCCCGAGGCGCAGGTGATCCTGATGCGCCTGAAGAGCGACCTCTTCGAAGTGCTGATGCACGCCACCGAAGGCGCGCTCGACGCCGTCGAACTGCAATGGGATCGCCGCACCGCGCTCGGCGTCGTGATGGCGGCCGCGGGCTATCCGGCAGCCCCGCGCAAGGGCGACGCCATCGGCGGCGCGGCGACGGCGATGCGCGACGACCTCGTCGTCTTCCACGCCGGCACCGCGCTCGTCGACGGCCAGTTGCGCAGCAGTGGCGGGCGCGTGCTGTGCGTGACGGCACTGGGCGACTCGGTGCGCGTGGCGCAGGCGCGCGCCTACGAAGGCGTGCGCGCGATCCGCTTCGACGGCGCGCAGTGGCGCAGCGACATCGGCCACCGCGCCCTGCGGCATTGAGCGCGCCGTCTCGATCACGGTCATGAACGCCGCCCCCATCGACACCCGCGCCGTGCGCGAGTACCTGCTCGGCCTGCAGCGGCGGATCGTCGACGCCGTGCAGGCCGAGGACGGCAAGCCCTTCGTCAGCGACGGCTGGACGCGCCCGGCGGGCGAGCGCCTGCAGGGCGACGGCCTCACGCGCCTGGTGGAGGAGGGCGCGCTGATCGAGCGTGGCGGCTGCAACTTCAGCCACGTGCGCGGCCAGGGACTGCCGCCTTCGGCGACGCAGCACCGCCCCGAACTCGCCGGTGCGCCCTTCGAGGCGCTGGGCGTGAGCCTCGTCTTCCATCCGCGCAACCCCTTCGTGCCGACGGTGCACATGAACGTGCGCATGTTCGCGGCGCAGCCCCCGGGGAAGGCGCCGGTGGTGTGGTTCGGCGGCGGCATGGACCTGACGCCGTACTACGGCTTCGAGGAGGACGCGGCGCATTTCCACCGCGCCTGCCGTGACGCGCTCGCGCCCTTCGGTGCGGCGCTCTACCCGCGCTTCAAGCGCTGGTGCGACGACTACTTCGTGCTCAGGCACCGCGGCGAGCCGCGCGGCGTCGGCGGCATCTTCTTCGACGACTTCGACGAACTCGGCTTCGCGCAAAGCCTGGCGATGACGCGCGCCGTCGGCGACGCCTTCCTCGGCGCCTGGCTGCCGGTCGCGCGCCGTCGGCGCGAGACACCCTACGGCGAGCGCGAGCGCGACTTCCAGGCCTACCGGCGCGGGCGCTACGTCGAGTTCAACCTCGTCTGCGACCGCGGCACCCTCTTCGGGCTGCAAAGCGGCGGGCGCACCGAGAGCATCCTGATGAGCCTGCCGCCGCTCGTGAAGTGGCGCTACCGCTGGGAGCCCGAGGCCGGCTCGGCCGAAGCGCGTCTCTACCGCGACTTCCTGCGCCCGCGCGACTGGGCCGAGTGGTCGCCCGGGCAGCCGCTGCCCTGATGGCCGAGCGCCTGGGGCTCTTCGGCGGCAGCTTCGACCCGGTGCACCGCGCGCACCTGGCGCTGGCGCAGGCGGCGCTGGAGGTGCTCGCGCTCGACCGCGTGCTGTGGCTGCCGGCGGGCCGGCCCTGGCAGAAGGCGCGCGCGCTCGCCCCCGCCGCCGACCGCCTGGAGATGCTGCGCCTGGCGCTGCAGCACGAGCCGCGCTTCGTGCTCGATGCGCGCGAGACGCGGCGCCCGGGGCCGAGCTACACGCGCGACAGCGTGCGCGAACTGCGGGCCGAGCATCCGGCGGCGCGGCTCTTCCTGCTCATCGGACAGGACCAGTACGCGGGCTTTCACACCTGGCAGGGTTGGGCCGAGATCCTGCAGCAGGCGGAGCTCGCCGTCGCCGCGCGCCCGGGCGTCGCGGCGCGCGCTGCCGACGCGGTGCAGCGCCACCCGCACCACGAGGTGCCGCTACCGCCGCTTGACATCTCGGCCACGGCGATCCGCGCGCGCGTCGCCGCGGGCGTGCCGATCGACGATCTGGTGCCGCCCGAGGTGGCACGCTATATTGACCGCCAAGGCCTGTACCGGGCCGCATCCGGGAGTTGAATGGACATCCGCAAGCTGCAGCGCGCCATCGTCGATGGCCTCGAGGACGTGAAGGGCCACGACATCGTCGTCTTCAACACCGAGCACCTCACCCCCTTGTTCGAGCGCGTCATCATCGCCTCGGGCAACAGCAACCGGCAGACCAAGGCACTGGCCTCGAGCGTGCGCGAAACGGTGAAGAAGCGCGGCCTGGACGTGCTGCGCACCGAGGGCGAGGACAACGGCGAGTGGATCATCGTGGACTGCGGCGCGGCGGTGGCGCACATCATGCAGCCCGGCATCCGGGAGTACTACCGACTCGAGGAGATCTGGGGCGGCAAGGCGGTGAGGATGAAGCTCGGCGCCAGGGCCGCGCCGGCGCGCAAGCCCGCCGCGCGCAAGCCCGTCGCGCGCAAGGCTGCCGCGCGCAAGGCTGCCGCGCGCTGAGGCGATGAAGCTGCGGGTGGTGGCCGTGGGCCAGCGCCAGCCCGCGTGGGCCGACGAGGCCTTTGCCGAGTTCGCGAAGCGCTTTCCGCCGGAAATGCGCCTGGAGCTCGAGGCGGTGAAGGCCGAGCCGCGTGCGGGCCGCAGCGCCGTGCAGTGCATGGCGGCCGAAGCCCGGCGCCTGGAGGCGGCGATCCCCAAGGGCGCGCGGCGCGTGCTGCTGGACGAGCGCGGTGACCGCCTTGGCAGCGCGCAGCTGGCCCGGCGCCTGGCGCGCTGGCGCGACGAAGGCGACGACGTCGTCTTCATCGTCGGCGGCCCGGACGGCGTCGACGCCGCGCTCGCGGCGCGTGCCGACGAGCGCCTGCGCCTGTCGGACCTGACGCTGCCGCATGCGCTCGCGCGCGTGCTGCTGGCCGAGGCGCTCTACCGCGCGTGGACGCTGCACCAGGGCCATCCCTACCACCGGGAGTGAGCGACCCATGGCGATCGATGGCCCGAAGGGCCCCCGGCACGCGTTCGTCTACCTCGCCAGCCAGAGCCCGCGGCGGGCGCAGCTGCTCGCGCAGATCGGCGTCGCGTACGAGCCGCTGTTGCCGGGGGCGGACGAGGACGCGGAAGGCCTGGAGCACGAGCGTGCGGGCGAACTGCCGCTGGCCTACGTGCAACGCGTGACGCTGGCCAAGCTCGAGGCCGCGCGCCGGCGCCGCGTGCGGCGCGGCCTGCCGCCGGCGCCCATCCTCGTCGCCGACACGACGGTGGCGCTCGGGCGGCGCATCCTCGGCAAGCCGCAGGGCGCGGAGCACGCGCAGCGGATGCTGCAGGCGCTCTCCGGGCGCACGCACCGCGTGCTGACGGCGGTGGCGGTGGCCGACGACGCCGGCCCCGACGGCGCGCCCTGGCAGGCGCTCGAGACCAGCGTCTCGCGTGTGCGCCTGGCGCCGCTGTCCGATGATCTCATCGCCGCCTACGTCGCCAGCGGCGAGCCCTTCGGCAAGGCCGGCGCCTACGCCATCCAGGGCCGCATCGCCGCCTGGGTCGAGCATCTGGCGGGCAGCTACAGCGGCGTCATGGGCCTGCCGCTGTTCGAGACGGCGCGGCTGCTGGCACGCCTTCAGAACTGGTAGCGCACGCTGACGCTCGCGTTGCGGCCCGGCTGGGTGAACGCGTCCGCCACGGTCGTGTTCGCGGCCAGGCCGCGCACGTCGGCCCAGTACGCGTACTTCACGTCGCCGAGGTTGTTGAGCGCGACGTGGAGCTGCCACTGGCGCGTGATGTCCCACCAGGCCGACAGGTCCGCCGTGACGTAGCTCCCGGGGATGTAGAGGTTGCTCGTGTACGGCCGGTGCTGGCTCTTCTGGCCGGTGAGCAGCAGCTCGCCGCCGAAGGCGCCCTTGCGCTCGTAGCGCAGCACCAGCGTGCCCTTGTCGGGCTCGATGGTGGGCAGCGGGCTGCGCGTGCCGTCGTCGTCCCACTGGTCGCCCTTGGCGTGCGCGTAGCGCACTTCCACGCTCCATCCGGGGCCGAAGGCCCACTCGCCGTGGAGCTCGAAGCCCGAGATCTCGGCGCGCGTCGCGTTGACGGACTGGAAGGTGCGCGTGTTGGCGGCCATTCCCGGGTCCAGCGGGACCGTGGTCGTGCTCGTCACATCGACGTTGCTGACGATGAAGTCGCGGTAGCGCGACTTGAAGAGCGCCACGCCCCAGCGCAGCGGGCCTTCGCGCCCGCGCAGACCCAGCTCGAACGAGGTGCTGCGCTCGGGGTCGAGATCGGGGTTGCCGATGCTGCGGTAGGGCGGGTTGGCGGTCGGGTTGCTCACGCCGCCGTTGATCTGCCACGGCGTGGGCGAGCGAAAGCCCTGTGCCAGCTGCGCGTAGGGCTGCAGCAGGGGCAGGGCCTTCCAGACGATGCCCAGCCGCGGCGACACGGCGCTGTCCGAGAGCTTGGACGGCGTCACGCTGTTGTTGCGCGTGTACAGCGGGTTGCCGATGTCCGGGTCGATCTCGAAGCGGTCGAAGCGCAGCGCCGGCGTGATGCGCCACGCGCCGATGGCGATCTCGTCCTGCACGAAGGCGCCCAGCAGCCGGTAGTCGGAGTCGGGGAAGCTCTGGTTCGGAAGCGCGGGCGAAGCGCTGGCGCTGCCGCTGGTGATCAGCGCGCCCGTGCCGTCGAAGTGCGCGCCCTCCTTCAGCGAGGTGATGCGCGCGTCCGAGTAGTCCGCGCCCCAGAGCAGGCGGTGCGCGACGTGCAGGCCGAGGTTGGTCTCGCCCTGCACGCCCAGCCCGTAGGTGCGTTCACCGTAGGTGGTGTCGCGGGTGCGCCGTCCCCAGGACGCCGGCGGGCTGTTGTAGCGCTCCTGGCCGAACTGGTGGTTCTCGCTGTCCTGCGCGTACACCCAGGCCGAGAGGCGCTGCACCCAGGGGTTGCGGGCGTTGGCGTATTGCCAGTCGAACTTGCCCATCGTGCGCGAGACGTCCTCGCTCGCCTTCGCGTCGACGATGTTGGCGTTGACGAAGGGCATGCCGACCACGGTGTGGAGCGGGTCGGAGTCGACCTTGCGGTCCAGGTGTTCCAGCGTCAGCTTGAAGCGGTTGGCCGCGTCGAGCCGGTAGATCGCCTTGCCGAGCACGTAGTCGCTGCGCCGGTCTTGCGGATTGGGGACGGTCGAGGCGAAGTTGCGCGTATCGACGTCGCCGCGGTTCTTGGTCTCGTGGCCGCGGCGCAGGCTGGCCAGCAGCATCGCCTCCCAGGCGCCGTCGCGCAGCGCGAACGAGGGTACCGCGACCCAGGAGCGATCCGCCGAGGCGTAGCCCAGCTTCAGGCTGCCCTGGGTCGGCTTGCCCGGCGTGAACAGGTCGGCCGGGTCCTTGGTGAGGAAGCTCACCGCGCCGGCGAGGCCGTCGGAGCCGTAGGACGCCGACGACGGACCGCGCAGCAGCTCCACGCGCTTGAAGGCCTCCACGTCGATGTAGTCGCCGCGGCCGGCGACGAAGGGGCCGCTCTCGTAGAACATCGGCAGGCGCACGCCGTCGACCTGCAGCAACACCTGGTTGCCCTCGAGGCCGCGCACGTTGATGCCCTCGTTGCCGCCGCGGCCCGTGGCGCTGAACACCGCCGACATGCGTGCGGGCTGCACGCGCACCGCGATCCCCGGCTCGCTGTCGAGCAGCGTCTTCAGGTCGCGCGCCTGCGCGCGCTCGATCTCCTCGGCGGTCTTCGAGGTGACCGTGGCGGGCACCTCCTCCTCGGCCGCTTCGACACGGGTGGCGCTCACCGTGATCCGGGGCGCCGTGACGGTCGGGGCCGTCTGCTGCGGCCAGGCCGGTGCGGGCCAGGTTGCGGCCAGGGCGAGGCCGAGCCCTGTGAGTCGAAGCGGTGTCGGGGTGGTCATGTTCGCTTGGGGGTGGGAGGAAAACGGTCGGCGGGACAGCCGGGCGCGCCGGCCGTCCCCGGGGCGCGGAGGGGCTTCAGTGCAGGACGACGCGCTCGTCCGGGCGCGCGGCCGGACAGCCCGGCGTCGGGCCGTGCCGGGCCAGGCCGACCCAGCGCGCGTGCGCTTTCGCCAGCGACTGCCGCAGCTCGGGGCGGGCCTGCGGGTGATGCTGCAGGACGGTCAGGTTGGCGACGACCTTGCGCGCCAGCACGCGGCGCAAGTCGGTCTTCCCGAGGTGCCACTGCGGACAGGGATCGGCCCACGCCGTCATCAAGGCCACCGTCCCGGCCACGAGCGTGTCGAGATCGGGCCAGGGGTTCCGGCCGGCCATGTCGTCGTCAGCGCTGTCCATGCGAATCTCCCTTGCGGCCGTGTCGCGGCACGGTTGCAGCTCGGTTTCGGCTCGAGGGCTGGCTGGCGGGCTGGCGGCGAGGCGTGGGTGCGAGGACGTCGGGACGACGACCCCAAGATCGCGCGACTCTAATTCAAATACGAATAGTTCGCATTCATGCATCGACCAAGGCCGAGTCCGGCAGTCTGCTTTCGGCGGTCTTGATGCAGCCCACGCGCCGTCGTGCGAGCGCGTCCGTTGCGGCGGCGCCATCGCCTTCGTGTGCGCCCGCGATGGCGCTCAGGCACACTGCGCCGACTCCACCGTCCCGCCGCGCCGGCCGAGGTCCGATGCCCCCGTCCTCCTTGCAACGGAAGTTCTTCCTGCTCCTGCTTGGGCTCGTCACCGTCGCCCTGCTGGCCATCCTCGTGCCCTACTATGGAGCCATCTTCTGGGCGGGGATCCTGGCGCTGCTGTTCCGGCCGCTGAATCGCCGGCTGCTCACCCGGATGCGCGAGCGTCGCAACGCGGCGGCGCTGATCACCCTGGCCGTGATCCTGCTGCTGGTGATCCTGCCGGTCAGCGTGACCGCCTCGGCGCTGATCCGCGAAGCGACGGCCTTCTACGCCCGCATGCAGTCGGGCGAGTTCAACCTCGTCGACTACTTCAGCCAGATCGTCGCGGCGCTGCCGGACTGGCTGCGGGTGCGGCTGGAAGACCTCGGCCTGTTCACGCTCGAGGACGTGCAGCAGCGCGTGGCCGCGAGCGCGAGCCAGATCGGCCAGTACCTCGCCCCGCAGGCGTTGAACATCGGCCAGACGACGCTGCACCTGGTGGTGAGCTTCGGCATCATGCTCTACCTGCTGTTCTTCCTGCTGCGCGACGGCGCGACCCTGGCCGCCGAGGTCCGGCGCGCGATCCCGCTGGACGAAAGGTCCAAGCGCTTCCTGCTCGACAAGTTCACGACCGTCATCCGCGCCACCGTCAAGGGCAACGTCGCCGTCGCGGCGGCCCAGGGCTTCCTGGGCGGGCTGATCTTCTGGCTCCTCGGCATCCAGGGCGCGCTGCTGTGGGGTGTGCTGATGGCCATCCTGTCGCTGCTGCCGGCCGTCGGCGCCGGGCTGATCTGGGGGCCGGTGGCGATCTATTTCCTCGCCACCGGCCAGTTCGTGCAGGGCGTGATCCTGATCGCCTACGGCGTGCTGGTGATCGGTCTGGTCGACAACGTCCTGCGGCCGCTGCTGGTCGGCAAGGACACCAAGATGCCCGACTGGGTCGTGCTGATCTCGACCATCGGCGGCCTCTCGCTGGTCGGCATCAACGGTTTCGTCATCGGCCCGCTGATCGCGGCGATGTTCAGGGCGACCTGGGACTTGTTCGCCGAAGTGCTTCACGCCGAGGGTCAGGACGAGGGGGGCGAGCCCTCCGCGGTACAGGTCCAGCCACCGCCGGCCGCCGCCGACGCAGCCGCGCCCGCGGCCGAAGCGATCTGCGAGGACGCCGCCGCCGATGCCAGGGTCGCGCGCGACGCGCGCGAGCGGGCACAGGAGCGCGCGGGGCAGCGCGCGCCGCAGGCGCGCGGTCGGGCCTGATCGCGATCCCCGACGGCGCGCCACTAGACTCCGGCGCATGGCCAGCCAAGACATCCTCATCAACTGGGCCCCGCAGGAGACGCGGGTGGCGATCGTCGAGAACGGCGCCGTGCAGGAGCTGCACATCGAGCGCGCGCTCGAGCGCGGGCTGGTGGGCAACGTCTACCTGGGCAAGGTGGCGCGCGTGCTGCCGGGCATGCAAAGCGCCTTCATCGACATCGGCCTCGAGCGCGCGGCCTTCCTGCACGTGGCCGACCTGCATCCGCACGGCAACGGCGGGGGCCGCGGCGAACCGGCACTGCCGATCGAGCGCCAGGTGTTCGAGGGGCAGGCGCTGACCGTGCAGGTCATCAAGGACGCGATCGGCACCAAGGGTGCGCGCCTGTCGACGCAGATCAGCATCGCCGGCCGCATGCTCGTCTACCTGCCGCAGGACAGCCACATCGGCATCAGCCAGAAGATCGGCAGCCCCGAGCTGCGCGAGCAGTTGCGCAGCCGCATGCAGGTGCTCGTCGGCAGGCCCGAGGAAGGCGGCGGCGGGGGCTTCATCCTGCGCACCAACGCCGAGGAGGCCAGCGACGCCGAGCTCGCCGACGACATCGCCTACCTGCGCCGCACCTGGGCCGCGATCCGCGAGCGCAGCCACAGCCTGCCCGCGGGCTCGCTGCTGCACCAGGACCTGAGCCTGGCCGAGCGCGTGCTGCGCGACCTCGCCAGCGAAGCCACGCAGACCATACGCATCGACAGCGGCATGCAGGCCCAGGCGCTGCGCACGTTCGGCGACACCTACATGCCGGGCATGGCCGCGCGCCTGGAGCACTACAAGGGCGAGCGGCCGATCTTCGACCTCTTCGGCATCGAGGAGGAGATCGCACGCGCGCTCTCGCGCCGCGTCGACCTCAAGAGCGGCGGCTACGTCATCTTCGACCAGACCGAGGCGCTGACCGCGATCGACGTCAACACCGGCGGCTTCGTCGGCGCGCGCAACTTCGACGACACCATCTTCAAGACCAACCTCGAGGCCGCCGGCGCCATCGCGCGCCAGCTGCGGCTTCGCAACCTGGGCGGCATCATCATCGTCGACTTCATCGACATGACGCGCGAGGAGCACCAGCAGGCGGTGCTGGCCGAGTTCAGGAAGCAGCTCGCGCGCGACCGCACCCGCACCACGGTGAGCGGCTTCACGCAGCTGGGCCTGGTCGAGATGACGCGCAAGCGCACGCGCGAGAGCCTGGCGCACATGCTGTGCGAACCCTGCCCCACCTGCAGCGGCCGCGGCCAGGTGAAGACCGCGCGCAGCGTCTGCTACGACATCCTGCGCGAGATCCTGCGCGAGGCGCGCCAGTTCGACCCCCGGGAGTTCCGCGTCGTCGCCAGCGCCGCCGTCGTCGAGATGCTGCTCGACGAGGAGAGCGTGCACCTGGCGGGCCTCTCCGAGTTCATCGGCAAGCCGATCTCGCTCTCCGCCGAGCCGACGATGAACCCGGAGCAGTACGACATCGTGCTGATGTAGGGGTTCACGGGGTCTGGCCCGCTGCGGACTCTTCACAGATCGATGCTAGGAAGGCGACAAGCGACGCTTCTTATGCATCACTCCGCAGCCTCTCTCCTGTTCCACGAGTACCGCCGACGCGTGCTCGGGCTGCTATTGCTGCGCCCGAAAGAAGCGCTGCATGGCCGGGAGGTTGCCCGCCGCACGGGCTTGCCGGCCGGCACGATCACGCGTGAACTCACGAAGCCGGCCGAGGCGGGCGGGGGAGGCGCCCCGCCGCCCTACATCGCCTTGAACAGGTGGACGTAGGCGCGGCTGACCGGCAGCTCCTCGGCGCTGCCGCGCAGGCGCAGGAAGAGGCGGCTCGCCTCGTCGCGCCGCGTGCCGGCCAAGTGATCGAGGTTGACGATCGTCGAGCGGTGGACCTGCACGAAGCGGCGCGGGTCGAGCTGGGCCGCCAGCTCGTGGATCGGGGTGCGGATCAGGTGCTCGGCGCCGGCCGTCGTCCGCACGCACGTGTACTTGTCGTCGGCGCGGAAATACAGCACCTCGGCCACCGACACCTGGTGGACGACGTCGCCGGCGCCGGCGCGGATCCAGCGCAGCGGCTCGGCCGAAGGCGCGGGCGTCGCGGCCGGCAACAGGCGTTTCAGCGCCGCCAGCAGGCGCGCGTCTTCGTCGGCCGCCGGCGCGGTGCCTTCGGTTGCCTCGCGGAGGGCGTCGGCAACCGCGCCGGCGGGTTCGCCACCGATCTCGCCACCGATCTCGCCACCGAACTTGCCACCAAGGGCGCGCCGCAGCCGCTGGACGGTGCGCATCAGCCGCTCGCGCGACACCGGCTTCAACACGTAGTCCAGCGCCTCGTGCTCGAAGGCGCTGACCGCGTGCTCGTCGTAGGCGGTGACGAAGACGACCCGCGTCGGCCCTTCGATACCCTGCGCCACTTCGAGCCCGCTCAGCCCCGGCATGCGGATGTCGAGGAAGGCCACCTCGGGCGCGTGCTCGGCGATGGCGCGCGCCGCGTCGAGGCCATGGCGGGCGACGTGCACCACGTCGAGCGCCGGCCACACCTCGGCCAGCAGGGCCACCAGCGTGCGCGCCAGCTGCGGCTCGTCGTCGGCGACGATGGCTCGCGGGCGGGGCGACGAAGCACTCGACGAAGCACTCGATGAAGGGGTCGAGAAAGGGCTCGGCTGGGTCATGTGCCGGCCTTCACGAGGGTGTCTTCTGCGCCGCGGTCGCCGGCGCCGGCAACGTCAGCCGCGCCAGCATGCCCGGCAAGAGCGGATCGCCCGCCGGCACCGGCCCTTCGAGCCGCGCCGCGTCGCCGTGGCGGCCGGCCAGGCGCTGCCGCACATTGGCGAGCGCCACGCCATGGCCGTTGCGTTCGCGTGCCGTCACGCTGCCGGCTTCTTCTCCCCGGTCATCGCGCGCGGGCACGGCGCCGCCGGCCACGTCGCGCACCTCCACCACCAGCGAGCGGCCTTCGAGCCGCGCCGTCACCGCCACGCGCCCGCCGTCGATGCGCGGCTCGACGCCGTGCACGACGGCGTTCTCCACCAGCGGCTGCAGCACCAGCGGCGGCACCGGCACGGCGCGGGCGCCCTCGTCGGCGTCGATCGTCCACGCCAGGCGATCCTCCATCCGCGCCTGCTGCACGCGCAGGTACGCCTCGGCCAGCGCCAGCTCGGTGGCCAACGGCACCTCGTCGCGCCTGAGGTCGGCGAACGAGCCGCGCAGGTAGTCGGTGAACGCCTGCAGCATCGCCGCCGCCCGCGGCGGATCGGCGGCGATCAGCCCCTGCACGTTGGCCAGCGTGTTGAACAGGAAGTGCGGCTCGATCTGCGCCTGCAGCAGCTTCAACTGCGCCTCGGCGGCGGCGCGCTCGGCCTCGATCCTCGCGGCCTTGGCGCCGAACACCTGCTGCATCACGAAGGCGGACACGAGCGCGATCGTGATCGCCGCCACCGCCAGCCGCTCGGCCGAGCCCTGGCCCACCCACTCCTGTACCGGCTGGTCGGCGAGCATCATCCCCAGCGGCCAGCCGACCACCACCGCGACGAAGAGGACGCCGCCGACGTAGGCGCCGCGCTTCCACGGCGACCACGCGCGCAGCGCGCCCGGGCGGATGAAGAGCCAGCGCGTGAGGTCGAACAGCGCGTGCGCCAGCACGCCGATTGCCAGCGAGACGACGAAGTTGGCGGCGAACCAGCGCGGCCAGATCTCCGGCCGGCTGAAGCCGCGCCCGCCGCTCAGCGACAGCGTCGCCAGCGTGAACATCAGCGCCATGCCGACGCAGAAGGCGAGCGTCCAGAACCACTGCAGCCAGGCGGGCTTGGAGTCCGGGCCGTCGTCGTTGCTGATCCAGGCGCGCCAGGAGGCGGCGAGCTTTTCCCGGCTGAGGGTGCGGGTGAGGGTCATCATGGGCGCTCCAGTGTAGGAACGCCGCCGCCGGCGTGCGCGCGGCCGGCGACGAATCGACAGCCGGCGGCGTGGATGGTGATCCGCAGGGGCCGATCGCGTCCGGTGCCGCCGGCCAAGCGCTTCCTCGGCGCCGCCGGTGTGCAGGACTTGCCGCCGCCCACCCGCAAGGCACGCGATCCCGCCGGGCACAATGCCCCGCCGTCGCCCACCCCTTCGGGCAAGCCCTGACCGAAGCCTTCGCCGAACACCTCGGCCGCGCCTTCGGCAGCGAGGCGCGCGTGGCGGGCGGGCCCGTGCCTCGCGAAGGGCTCGCGCCTGCAAGCGCGAGCGCGGCCTGCAAGGCCGATGCCGCGCGAGGACGGGGTGCGCCAGCCGCTGTGCGCCGACATCGACGGTTTCAGTCTGCACGCCGCGGTGCCGCGTCGAGGCGGACGACCGCAAGCGGCTGGAGCAGGTGTGCCGCTACATCACGCGGCCGGGGCTGTCGGACGAGAGGATCCAGCTCAACGCCGCAGGACAGGTGGAACTGAAGCTGAAGACAGCGTGGCGCGACGGGACCACGCACCTGGTGATGAGCCCGCTGGAGTTCATGCAGCAGCTGGCCGTGCAGGGGCCGAGCGCGCGACGCCGCCCTGCACCAGGGTGACCCCTGATGCTCGCGGCGCGGGTACGGTCAGTGACCGCCCAGGAACTGACGACGCACGGCGCTGCGGAGGTCGACACGCCGACACCCTGTCACTTGAAGCCGCTTCAACCCGGTCTTGGAGCACTTCGGACCCCGATTGGGCCATTGCGAGGTGCGGTTGAAGACACTTATGCTCCGAGGCCGCAGCGAATGCAGATCACGCGGTCGTGCCAAACGGTCCCGACCTGCGTTGCCGGCGCAAACGACCGGGGCACGCCGCATTCCGCACCCCCTCGAGCCGGGGCCGCGCCCGGCCCGGATCTCGTTGGAACCGTCGGACATCCACCCAGGGGAGATGGGCATGCGAAGTGGAAGAAGAGCTCGGCAAGCGCTGCTCGTCACCGGTCTGCTGGCCGCAGCGTGGAACTCCGACGCCCAGGAACTGCAGGCGCAGATGCTGCAGCCGCTGGAACTCGAGCCGGTGCGTTTCGGCGATGGGGTCAAGGACTCGATCGGCGTGTTCACCGATGTCGCCAACACGGTCTTCAAGCCACCAGGCGAGGGACCGTTCCCGGCCACGGTGCTGATGCACACCTGCGGTGGGCTGAAGGGACCGCCCAATGTGCACATGAAGCAGCATGCGCAGAGCCTGTTGGAAGCGGGGCATGTGGTGCTGGTGATCGACAGCTTCGGGCCGCGTGGCTTCGACAACTGCGCCACGCGCGTGCCCAGCCATTCGGCAGGCATCGCGGACGCTTATGCGGCGCTTGCGTTGCTGGCCGCCAAGCCGTTCGTCGACAAGTCCCGCATCTACCAGGCGGGCTACAGCTGGGGCGCCTTCGTGTCGGCCCACCTGGCGTCGCCGCAGAGCGCGCGCCTGGTGGGCTCTGACCTGCGCTTTGCGGCCACGGTAGCCAATTACGGCAGTTGTGCGTTCAAGCAATACCGGCTGGTACTGCCGGACGTCGACCGGCCCCTGCTGATGCTGCTGGGCGGGCGCGACGAGGAATTGCCGGCGGCGCCCTGTTTTCCGCTGCTCGAGGAGATGAAGGCCGCGGGCAAGCCGGTCGACTGGCATCTTTACCCCGACGCCACCCACGCCTGGGACAAGCCCGGGTTGCAGGCCAAAGGCTATGTCTACGACGCGCGGGTCACGAAGGATGCGACGGCGCGCATGCTGACCTTTTTTTCCGCCAACCGCTGATCTCCACCCACGCCGGCGGCTCACCACGCAGGCCGCCGATTGCGGGGTCGGGCCGCCTGCGCGGGTCAGGCGCGCCGGCTCGTCCCCCATTTGCAGCCGGTCGACCCGCGAAATCGCCTGCAGATCGGAGGCGGCCACATCCCGATGGGACTCATGCTCATCGTCAGGGCATGGACGGGCTTGCCCGCCAAGGCCGACCGGATCCATGCTCCAAAAATTATCGCCATCCATGAAGTTCATGTGCAAGAATGACTGAAATATTCATCCGGAGCCGATCATGTTGCTCGAGTTCCGCATCCGCAACTTCCGGTCGATCAAGGACGAGCAGTCGCTGAGCTTGGTGGCTGCGCCGGCCGACAAGGAACTGGCCGAGACGCACTTGGCGCCGACCGGCCTGAAGGCCTTGCCCCAGGCCGTTCGCTCGGCGGTGCTGTACGGGCCCAATGCCAGCGGCAAGAGCACGCTGCTCTTCGCGCTGAACTACCTGCGGGCGATGGTGGCCGAGTCGGCCACGGTCGTGCAGCCGGGGCAGACCTACAACGTCCAGCCTTTCCGGCTCGACTCGGCTACGGCCAGCCAGCCGACTGAGTTCGAGGCCAGCTTCCTGGTCGACGGCATCCGCCATCAGTACAGCTTCGCGATGACGGCCGAGCGCATCGTCAGCGAACAGCTGATGGTGTGGCGCACTGCAAAGCCGACGCAGTGGTTCAGCCGCCGCCTGGACGACAGTGGTGAACGCTACGTCTACGAGTTCAGTGCCTACCTGACCGGCCCGCGCAAGCTCTGGCAGGAGAGCACGCGACCCAACGCGCTTTTCCTGTCGACGGCGGCGCAGCTCAACAGCGAGTTGCTGGGCCCGGTGGCGCGCTGGCTTGTGCAAAGCGTGGTTTACCTGCCGGCAGGCGCTGGGATCGACATCTCCCACACCACCGCATTGTTGGCGTCATCCGAGGGACGGGCTGCCGTCAGGGACTTCCTGGGTACGGCAGACCTTTCCATCGCAGAGGTGACCGCGGTTCCGCGCAAGGGGTTTCGAGCGCAGTTCTTGTTCCAACCAGTCGGTGTGGCTCAGGCTCATCAGGAAGAAGGGGAGGTGATGTTCCCGATCTTCGAGCACCGCACGGACCAGGGCAGCGCGAAGTTCGAACTGCAGGACGAGTCCGACGGAACGCAGCGCCTGTTCAGCCTGGCCGCACCGGTGCTGGATGTGCTCAAGCATGGCCGCGTGCTGGTGGTGGACGAACTGGACCGCAGCCTGCACACCCTGCTGGTCCGGCGCCTCGTCGGCATGTTTCACGACCCGGTTCTGAACCCGCGCGGTGCACAGTTGGTCTTCAGCACGCACGACACCTCGTTGCTCGACCACACGCTGTTCCGGCGCGATCAGGTGTGGTTCGCCGAGAAGGACGAGACACAGGCCACGCGGATATTCCCCCTGTCGGACTTCAGCCCGCGCAAGCACGAGGCGTGGGAACGTGGCTACCTGATGGGGCGCTATGGCGCGGTGCCGATGTTCTCCGCCTTGCCAGAGTCGGCGTCGTCGGTGGTCGCTGGACTTGCCCCTGTTCCACGGACGGTTACGTGCTGAGGTCTTCAGTGTTGTCGATCAGCACAGGTGCAGGGTTATCCACCGGCGGCGTGGCGCATGCCACGCAGGCGCCGACGGTGGGTAACCCGTGTTTGACGGACTGACGTTCGCGCTGGCGATGTCGCACTTCGAAGTCAATCGGCGAGTCGTAGTCCAGCGCACTATGACGCCGGCGCGGGTTGTACCAAGCCTCGATCCAGGTGAACAACGCCATGCGCGCTTCGGCCTTGGTCGGCCAACTGCGCCGGTCGATCAGCTCGCACTCGAGCGTGGCGAAGAAGCTCTCGGCCATCGCGTTGTCGTAGGCATCGCCCACCGAGCCCATCGAGGGCTTGACGCCCATTTCCTTGCAGCGCTTGCCGAATGCCAGGCTTGTGTACTGGCTGCCCTGGTCGCTGTGGTGGATCACACCGCGAGGCTTGCGTTGCTGCAAGGCCATGTTCAGCGCCTTGAGCACGAGTTCGGTGGTCATGTCCTGGCCGATGGCCCAGCCCACCACGCGTCGACTCCACGCATCGAGCACCACGGCCAAGTAGATGAAGCCCGCCCAGGTGGGAACGTAGGTCATGTCGGCCACCCACAACTTGTCAGGGCCGTCGGCTACGAAGCGGCGCTGCACCAGGTCGGGCGCCTTGTCCTGGGACTTGTCGCGCCGGGTCGTGAGCACGAAGCCGCGGCGTCGGCTGACGCCACGGATGCCGTGTGCACGCATCAGCCGCGCGATGCGCTTGGCGTTGACCATCTGGCCTTGCGCGAGCAGTTCGCGGCGCACGCGCGGCCGGCCGTAGGTGGCGTCGGAGTCGGCGTGAATCTGGCGGATACGCTCGACGAGCACCGCGTCGTCGATCGAGCGCGCACTGGGCGCGCGTTGCAGCCAGTCGTGGTAGCCGCTCGAAGACACGCGCAGCACGCGGCACATCGTGCGCACGGGAAGGTCGGCCTGGTTCGCGTTCACGAGTTCGTAGACCCGATGGACGTCTTGGCGTCCTTGCCTGCGAACCAGGCCGTAGCCTTTGCCAGGATGTCGCGCTCCAGCTTGAGCTGCCGGTTCTCGCGGCGCAGACGCGCCAGCTCCTCACGCTCGATGCTGCTGAGCACGTCGCGCTCGCGCGCCGGGCGTGCCCGCTGGGGCGCGCGCTTGTCGGCCGCATCGCGCGCCACCCAGGTCGAGATGCTTTGCGCGCTGCACTTGAACTCGCGCCCAAGCTCGGCCGGCGTGCGCCCGGCGCGCACCAGCTCGACCATCTGTTGCTTGAACTCCGCCGGGTACGGCGGCTTCGTTGTCGGCATATCGGACTCCTTCTTCCTTGAGGATGAGGTGTCCGCGAAACGGGGTCAACTCCAGGTCGCACCGTCGACGCCGTCGACCCCGGGTTCGCCGGTGACGGTCTGAATGACCCGAATGCCCGATGGGTAAGGACGGTCAGCCCAAACACCGGCAAGCGGCGCGGGAACTGCTGCGACGCAGGGCGCAGCGCCAGCCCGCAGAGCGCTTGCTCATCGTGTGCGAAGGTTCGAAGACCGAGCCCTTGTACCTGGGCGCGATCCGACAGCAATTGCGGCTGCCGTCGGCCAACGTGCAAGTTCAGCCTGCAGCGTACGGGACCGAGCCGCTCAGGATCGTCGAGTACGCCGAGCGTCTGTTCACCGAGGGCCAACGTGCGCTGGGCATTCATGCCAGGAGCTTCGATCGGGTCGTCGTCGTGTTCGACCGAGACGAGCACCACACCTACCACGCGGCACTGCAGCGCGTTGCGGCACTGAACGGGCGGCTCGAGAACGACGAGCGGGTCAAGGTGCCTTTCGAAGCCGTGGTGTCGGTGCCTTGCTTCGAGCTGTGGTTGCTGCTGCACTTCGAGGACGTGTTTGCGTCGCTGCACCGTGACGAGGCCATTGCCCAGCTTCGTGGGTATCTGGCTGGCTACGCGAAGGGGCAGGGCTCACACTGGGCTGCGACACGCGATCGCCTCGAGGTCGCCACGGCGCGAGCCAACGCGCTGGTTGCGGCCGGACACACGGCTGAGGATGGCACGCAGCCCTACACGAACATGCACGAGTTGGTGCACCGCCTGCTGCGCCTCAAGGACCAAGCCGCTTGATCCGCGACGGAAGGGCAGCCCAGCACTACGCTTGTCAAAGAACACGGTCAGGGAGAACACATGGGACAAACCGCCGAGTCGGTCGCGATCTACTGGGACTTCGAGAACCTCCACGCCAACCTGGTGGACCAGGCGCATGGCCAGGGCGCCTATCTGGCCAACCGGTTCAGGCCGCAGGACGAGGTGATCGACGTCGAGACGATCGTCGAGTACGCACTTTCTCTGGGGCCGATCGCGATCAACCGGGCCTTCGCCAACTGGGTGTCCTTCAATCGCTACAAGCAGTCGCTGCTGCAGGCAGCCATCGAGCTGATCCAGGTCTTTCCGCCAGGTGCCAACGCGAAGAACGGCGCGGACATCAAGCTCTGTCTGGACGTGATGGAGGACATGGTTCGCTTCCCTCACATCGACACCATCATCGTGGTCGGTGGCGACAGCGACTACATGCCGCTGTCCTACAAGGTGAAGGCCGCCGGGCGAACGCTGGTGGGCATCGGCAGCCGCCGCGGGACGAACCAGCACTGGGCTCGAAGCTGCCACGAGTTCAAGTTCTACGAGGCGCTGCTGGCGCCGGCGGTGCCGGCCCCGGAGGCCGCAGCTTCAGCGCAGCCGCCGGCCGAGACCATGGTGCCCCCAGTAGCGGGTGAACCAGTCGTCATGCCGGCGCCGCAGGTCGCGGCTGCGGCCGAATCGCCGGGCGTCGCTTCGGAGGCAACGGCACAGCTGGAGGAGATGCGGACGCTGCTCGATGTGGCCGAGACTGCGGCAGCGCAGCGCAAGGCCGCGCGCGATTTGGTCGGCAAAGCCGTCGCACGCCTCGCGCAGAACCGTGGCGAGACGTGGATCCAGAAAGCCCGTCTGAGGCCGTTCATCCAGCGCATCGACTCGACCTTCCATGAGTCGAGCTACGGGTTCTCGACATTCAACGAGATGCTGGCGTCGATGAGCGACCTCGTCGAGGTTCGGCGGGGCGAGTTCGATCACGAGCTGCGCCTGCGGCCTGTGGTGTCGGAGTCGGCGTCCTGACTGCTGCGAATGCGTGGCCGGGATTGCGACGAAGGAAACTCAGCTTTCCTCTCGACAAGTGGACTTGCCAGCAAGCAATCGGGCACAGCCGCTTCACGCCGTGTCACTGCCGCCCATGAAGGCCCATGCGATCCAGGTAGCCAGGCGGGTAGCTCGGATCGACACATACCGAGGCTGCTCACGCAAGCTGCTGTCGCGCCAACGCTTTTCGCGCCAGCCCACTCAATACGACATCGTGCTGATGTAGGGGTTCGCGGGGTCTCATCCATGAGCGGCTACACCGCCCGCTGCACCTCGAGGATCAGGCGGCGTGATGTCGAACAAGGACTGAATTTCGCATGCGCCTGCTGCAGTACAAGGACCTGAATCTCCGCCGCGTCAAGCCCGCCTTCGACAAGGTCAAGGCCGCCATCGAGGCCGGCGACTTCCGCTCGGCCGATGTCAAGCTCAATGCGGGGCCGTACTACCGCGCGAAGCTCGACTACGCGAACCGGCTGCTGCTGCAGTTCGCGCGCGTCGAGCGCACGCAGGCCGAAGGCGGCACCGAGACCGTCTGCCTGGCGCTGGAGGTGATCGAGAACCACGCCTACGAGCGCTCGCGCTTCCTGCGCGGCGCGGTCGTGGACGAAGCCCGCATCGAGCGCGAACCGGCGGCCGATGCGCATGCGCCCGCGCTGAGCGCCGACGCTGCCCCGCTGCGCTGGCTGGGGCCGGGCCGCACACCACCCATTCCCCGACGGCAATGGCCGCGTGGCACGACTGCTGACCCTGCAGCTGCTCTACCACTTCGACTACGCCGTGGGCCGCTTCATCAGCCTGGAGCGCATCTTCGAGGA
>JAIXKR010000070.1 GCA_026932235.1 Burkholderiales bacterium | reverse complement strand
TCGTCGCGCTCGACGCCTACGGCCCCATCACCGACAACGCCGGCGGCATCGCCGAAATGGCCGAGATGCCCGACAGCGTGCGCGACATCACCGACCCGCTGGACGCCGTGGGCAACACGACCAAGGCCGTGACCAAGGGCTACGCGATCGGCTCGGCGGGCCTGGCGGCACTCGTGCTGTTTGCCGACTACACGCACTCGCTCGAGGCGCGCGGCATCATGGCCAGCTTCGACCTCTCCAACCCCAAGGTCATCATCGGCCTCTTCATCGGCGGCCTGATCCCCTACCTCTTCGGCGCGATGGCCATGGAGGCGGTGGGCCGCGCCGCGGGCTCGGTGGTCGAGGAAGTGCGCCGCCAGTTCCGCGAGATCAAGGGCATCATGGAAGGCAAGGCCAAGCCCGAATACGGCAAGGCCGTCGACATGCTGACCGCCGCGGCGATCAAGGAGATGATGATCCCCTCGCTGCTGCCGGTGGCTGTGCCGATCGTCGTGGGCCTGCTGCTGGGCGCCGAGGCGCTGGGCGGTCTGCTGATGGGCACCATCGTCACCGGCCTCTTCGTCGCCATCAGCATGTGCACGGGCGGCGGTGCCTGGGACAACGCGAAGAAGTACATCGAGGACGGTCACCACGGCGGTAAGGGCAGCGAGGCACACAAGGCCTCGGTCACCGGTGACACGGTCGGCGACCCCTACAAGGACACCGCCGGCCCCGCCGTCAACCCGCTGATCAAGATCATCAACATCGTCGCGCTGCTGATCGTGCCACTGCTGCCGGCAGCGGTCGGCTCGACGGCCAGCTCGACCAGCCCGGCCGCACCCGCCGCGGCCACGGCAAACCAGGACGCCACCAGCACCGCAGCGCCCGCCGCGACCGCCACTGCGGAGGATGCCGCCTCGGTGAGCGTCGAGGGCGACGTCGTGAAGTTCTTCTTCGCGACGGGCAAGACCGAACTCGCCGACGGTGCGGCGGACGCACTGAAGGAAGTCGTCGCCGGTGTGGCCGCGGGCAAGACCGCGGTGGTCAGCGGCTACACGGACGCCTCCGGCGATCCCGCAGCGAACGAGGAACTCGCCAAGCAGCGCGCCTTCGCCGTCCGCGATGCGCTCACCGCCGCAGGTGTCGCCGAGGACAAGATCGAGCTGAAGAAGCCCGAGCAGACCACCGGCAGCGGCAACGCCGCCGACGCCCGCCGCGTCGAGGTGACCCTGCAGTGACGCGGCACTGACCGCCCTCGCGACCACAGGCCGGCCTTGCGCCGGCCTTTTTTCATCCATGCCGCCGATACCACTCGACGGCATCGTCGCACGCCCATGCGCTCACGGCGGTGGGCGCAGCTGCAGGTCGCGCCCCTGCGCCTGCGTCGGCGGCGGCACGCCGATGACGGCCGCCAGCGTCGGGGCGAGATCAGCGATCTCGACGCGAGCCTCCTCGCGTCCCTGACCGACCCACTGCGGTCCCCAGAAGAGGAGCGGCACATGGTTGTCCGCCTCATAGGGACTGCCATGTGAACTGCCGCCGTCCTGGTAGCTGGCGATCCAGCCCGGCTCGAGCACCAACTGCAGCGGCGCCGAGCGTGCGGGGTGGAATGACTTGCGCATCGCCTGCAGCAGCGGCGTCGCGGCGTCGTCGGCCAGCAGTTGTTCGCGCGTGAGAACCGCGGCCACGCCGGGCTTGCGCAGCAGTTCGGCACCGGCTGCCTCGAGCACCGTCGCGACGTCCAGGCCGTGCTCGCGCATACGAGCCTCGTCCAGCAGCACGCCGCCGGCCGAGTAGCCGCGTACGAGCTTGGTCACGCCGAAGCGCTTTGTCAGTTTCGCATCGAGAGCCGGCAGCACCTCGTTTGCCTTGAAGCGGCCGGCCGGGCGGCCCTGCGACGCCGCCCACTCGGGCGTCTCGGTGAAGCCGTGATCGGCGGTCAGCGCAAGCACGTAGCGATCGCGACCGACCGCGCCGTCGAGGAAGGCGAAGAAGGCCTGCAGGTGGCGGTCGAGCTGCAGCAGGTGGTCGTGGGACAGCCGTGACTCCGGCCCGAAGAGATGATTGATGTAATCGTGGCTCGAGAGGCTCACGGTCAGGATGTCCGTCGAGCCGCGCTGCCCCAGGCGCTCGGCACGCACCGCCGCGCGCGCGAAGTTCAGTGTCAGCTCGTCCATGAACGGCGAGGTGATCAGATATCCGAAATAGCGCGGCCCTGGCCGATCCGGCTCACCACCCACGACCATCGGCAGGCTGCGGCCGTTGGCGCTGTCGACCTGCCAAGGCTGGCCGTCCGGCACCGCGCCCGCATAGGCGCAGCCGGGCGTGCCCATCGCGCAGTCATACCCGGCCAGCAACGGCCGCCAGGGGCGCTTGAAATAGGCTTCAGCCGGGCGCGCCGCGTTGAAGTCCTGCACCCAGCGCGGCAACTCCTGCAGGTAGTAGGTGCTGGTCGAGAACGCACCCGTCTTGCTCATGTAGATGTAGGCCGTGCCGCGGTGCCCGGCGGGCAGGATCGCCCCGCGGTCCTTGGCGGAGACGCCGATCACCTTGGCCTGCGGATCGCGTTCGCGCAGCACGTCGCCCAGCGTCGGCACGAGCAGCTTGCGCGGGCTCGTCCCCGCCCGCGCGCCAGTGGGCGCGCCGAGGTACCGATAGGCGGGGTCCCCGGTGTTGTAGACCACCTCACCGGAGACCGGGTCGCGCCACTGGTTGCCGATGATGCCGCTGCGCTGCGGGTAGGCGCCGCTCATCATCACGGCATGGCCGGCCGCCGTGACGGTGTAGCCATGCGCGTAATGGGCGTTGGCGAACCAGCGCCCGTGATCGAGGAAACGCGCGAAGCCGTCCGGCGCCAGCGTCGCGCGTGCCGCGAGGATCTGCCGCATCGGCAAGCCGTCGATGGCCACAAGCACGACAAGGCGCGGCACCGGCGCCGCAGCCGGCGGGACGGAGGAAAGCAGACCCGTCCCGGGCACCGTGCAGCCGCCGAGGACGGCGCCGGCCAGGAGCGAGCCGAGCAGGCGGCGTCGGTCGACCATCATGGGCAGCGGCCACCCCAGGCGGCCGCTCGTGTATGCAGAAAACGGGCGAGTCTATGACGCGATGATGGCCTGGCCCGACACTTCGCACCATCAGACCGATAAGCTGGCGGCCTTGCTCGACGCCAGCTGCTGGCGCTGCCCGCGAGACGGCAGATTGCGCCGCGAGGCATGCGGCCGCGACGCCTCAGTGCCTTGGAAACACCAGTCCGAGGTCCTCGACGAAATCCGCGAGGCCCGCATCGTGCAGCTCGTCCAGCGTCTTCAGCATGTAGGGCTGCAGGCGCCCGCGGCGCACCAGCGGCCGCATCTGCGCCACCCCGTGGGCGAGCACGTCG
>JAIXKR010000043.1 GCA_026932235.1 Burkholderiales bacterium | reverse complement strand
GCGTGAGCTTCTCGGGCGTGCAGAACATCAGCCCGGCGATCAGCCCCGATGGACGGCTGATGGCCTACGTCACCCGGCAGGACAGCGGCGCGTACAAGCTCGCGCTGATGGATCTGGCCGGCGGCGGGGGCGTGCGCGTGCTCACCGACACCCATGACGACGAGAGCCCGAGCTTTGCTCCCAATGGACGGCTCATCGTCTACACCACGCGCGAGCGCGGCCGCGACGTGCTGATGACGACCACGCTCGATGGCCGCATCAAGACGCGGCTGGTCAGCAGCGGAGCCGACATGCTCGAGCCGGCCTGGGGTCCGTTCAACCGCTGAGCCGCGCATGCCGATCGCCGCCACGCCCGATGTCGCTGCGCAGGCCTTGCCTCGCCCCCTTTCCTCGACCCGCTTCAGGAGCCCCTCGATGAAATCAAGAGTCTCTCTTCGCCTGGCCACGCTGGCACTGGTTGCGCTGATCGCCGGCTGCTCCTCGGGCGTCAAGCTGCAGGAAGCGCCGGTGGAGACGCGTACGCCGACACCGGTGGGCGAGGCGGCCGCCGGTGCGAATGGCCAGGCGGGTGCCGGTGCCACGGCCAGCGGCACGGCGCAGTCGGAGGTCAAGAGCATCGACCTCACCGGCGGCGGCAGCAGCAACGGCGCCGGCAGTGCCGCGGCGCTCGACCGCGTCGGGCGGGTGATCTACTTCGACTTCGACAGCTTCGTCGTCAAGGACGAGTTCCGCCCCATCGTCGAGGCCCATGCGCGCAGCCTGGTGGCCAACAAGCAGCGCCACCTGGTCGTCGAGGGACATGCCGACGAGCGCGGCAGCCGTGAATACAACCTGGCGCTCGGCCAGAAGCGCGCCGAGGCGGTCGTGCGTGCGCTGGTGCTGCTGGGCGTCGGCCCCGACCAGGTCGAGGCGGTGAGCTTCGGCGAGGAGCGCCCGGCGGTGCAGGGCAGCAACGAAGAAGCCTGGGCCAAGAACCGCCGCGCCGAACTGAAGGACCGGTGAGATGAAGCGGTTCCGCGTCGTGCCGGCAGCGGCCGTGGTGCTGCTGTCCTGGCTTGTCGCCTCACAGTCGGCTTCGGCGGCCTTGTTCGAGGACGACGAGGCGCGCCGGGCGATCCTCGACCTGCGCGCGCGCGTGGCGCAGATCGACGAACAGCAGAAGGGCCGCGCGAGCGAGCTTGCGCAGGCCAACGCGCAGGTTGCCGAACGGCTTGCGACGCTGCAGCGCAGCCTGCTGGACCTGAACAACCAGCTCGAGGGCCTGCGCAGCGACATCGCGCAACTGCGCGGCAGCCAGGAGCAGCTCCAGCGCGAGATCGCGGACCTGCAGCAGCGCCAGCGCGACCTTGGTCAGTCGTTCGACGAGCGCATGCGCAAACTCGAGCCCGTGCGCGTGAGTCTGGACGGGCACGAGTTCGACGCCAGCCCCGAGGAGCGCAAGACCTACGAGGATGCGGTGGCGCTGATGCGCGCCGGCAGCTTCGACAAGGCCGCACCGGCGCTCTCGGCCTTCCTGCTGCGCTACCCGGCCAGCGGCTACGCGAATTCGGCGCGCTTCTGGCTCGGCAACGCGCAGTACGCGCTGCGCGACTACACCGCAGCGATGGCGAGCTTCCGCGCGTTCGTGAAGGCGGCGCCGGCGCATCCGCAGGCGCCCGAAGCGCTGCTGGCACTGGCCAACAGCCAGGCCGAGATGAAGGACACGAAGGGCGCGCGGCAGACGATCGACGAACTGATCAAGACCTATCCGAAGTCCGAGGCCGCGCAGGCCGGCAAGGATCGCCTGGGCTCGCTGCGCTGACGTCGGCAGGCGGGGTGCGCCCGCGAACCGCACCCATGCCGCACGAATGAGCGCGAGAGAGGGCCAACGAGGACGTGAGGCGAGGGCGCACCGAAGGCGGACAGCGGGCGTGAAGGTCGACGGCATCGTGCGCATGCACCCGATCGAATCCGCGGACCTCGAGCGCCGCTTCGGCGGCCTGCGCCGCTTGTACGGCGATGTGGCCTACGAGCGCTTGCGCGCCGCGCGCGTGGCCGTCGTTGGCCTTGGCGGCGTCGGCTCCTGGACGGTCGAGGCCCTGGCGCGCAGCGGGGTGGCCGAGCTCGTGCTCTTCGACCTCGACCATGTCGCCGAATCCAATGTCAATCGCCAGGTCCAGGCGCTGACGGCCACCCTCGGTCAGGCCAAGGCGCTGGCGCTGGCCGATCGCGTCGCCGGCATCCATCCCGGCTGCCGCGTGCATGCCGTCGAGGAGTTCGTCGAACCGGGCAACTGGCCGGAACTGCTGCCGGTGCCGGTGGATCTGCTGATCGACGCCTGCGACCAGGTCAAGGCGAAACTCGCGCTCGCGCAGTGGGCGCGGGGTGCGGGCGTGCCGATCATCACCGTCGGCGCGGCCGGCGGCAAGCGCGAGGCGCAGCGCGTCGCGGTCGACGATCTGGCCGCGGTCACGCACGACCCGCTGCTGGCCAGCCTGCGCCAGCGGCTGCGCAAGAGCGGCGCGGCGCCGCGGCAAGGCGCGATCGGGCTGCGCTGCGTCTTCTCGCGCGAGCCGGTGCAGCGCCCGCTGCAGGAGGCTTGCGTGCCGAGCGCACCCGGGTCCGCGCTCGCCTGCGCCGGCTATGGGTCGTCGGTCACGGTGACCGCGACCTTCGGCATGGTCGCGGCGGGCGAAGCGATCGCGCGCCTGACGCACAGCCCCCAAGCGGCAACGCGCTTCCCCCGCTCGAAAGCGCCGCTATAATGCGCGGCTCTGCGGATGGGGTCGTTAGCTCAGTCGGTAGAGCAGCGGACTTTTAATCCGTTGGTCGCAGGTTCGAATCCTGCACGACCCACCAAGCGTGCAGGCACAGGGCAAGGCGAAGATCAAGAGGGCTCTTAGCTCAGCTGGTAGAGCAGCGGACTCTTAATCCGTTGGTCGTAGGTTCGAATCCTACAGGGCCCACCAGCATCGACGAGGGTTGGCGCGCATCGCGGCCAGCCCTCTTGTGTTTCTGGCCAGTCCTGCGGCCTCCTTGCCCGGTTCCGGCGATCGCGTTTGCGGGCTGTTGACGGACCGTCGACGGGTCAGCGAACGGCGCCGGCTCGGCGGGGCCCTGCGATGCCGCCGCTGCTCCGCCCTCCCGACTCGCCCTTCCGACAGCTGCTCCCTGCCGGGCCGCTAACCTGCGCCGTCGCGCCCTGCCGCGCGCAGCACGAAAGCCTCGCGCGCAAGCCATAGCGTGGCGAGGATCATCGAGACGCCGCCCACGAGCACCAGCGCCGGCGGCACGCCGAGCGACACGTGCAGGACTACGCCGAGCGGCATCAGCAGGCCCGCCAGCGCCAGCCAGGAGATCCAGCGCGCGCTGGACGCCGGGACCGGCAGCTTCAGCAGCACGAGCCCGA
>JAIXKR010000133.1 GCA_026932235.1 Burkholderiales bacterium | reverse complement strand
CTGATCCGCGGCGTGCTGGGCTCGCTGCTCGGCGGCAAGAAGCGCTGAGACGCGCAGGCCCGGTGCATCGGCCCGGTGCATCGGCCCGGTGCACGGCGCCGTGCCGGCGGCAGGAAGAATGGCACCGGATCGCACCGCCTGCCTGCGGCTTGATTTGTACAATTTCAAAATCGTGATTTGAAATTGTACAGATTCCGGGAGACCCACGATGCTCGCCCGTTCCGCTGCCGCGACGCTCCGCCGGCTGGGTGAAGGCTTTCCGGTGGTGGCGATCACCGGCCCCCGTCAGTCGGGCAAGACCACGCTGGCGCGCATGACCTTCCCCGGCCTGCCGCACGTCAACCTGGAAGACCCCGATACGCGCGCACTGGCGCTCGGCGATCCGCGGCGCTTCTTCGCCCGCCACGCAGACGGCGCCATCCTCGACGAGGTGCAGCGCGCGCCACAGCTTCTGTCGTACCTGCTCGGCATCGCCGATGCCAGCGATCGCATGGGCCGCTGGGTGCTCACGGGCTCGCAACAATTCGGCTTGCTCGACGGCATCAGCCAATCCCTGGCCGGCCGCGCCGGACTGCTGACGCTGCTGCCGCTGGCGCAACCCGAACTCGCCGCCGCATCCCCCGACGCCACGCTGGAAGAGCGACTCTGGCGCGGCGGCTACCCCGCGCTGCATGCCGCGCACCGGCGGGCCGAGTCCCCGCACTGGTTTGCCGGTTACGTGGCCACGTATATCGAGCGCGACGTGCGCCAGATCCTCAACGTCTCGAACCTGCTGACCTTCCAGCGCTTCGTCGCGATGTGCGCGGCGCGCAGCGCCCAGTTGCTCAACCTGAGCAGCCTCGCGGCCGATTGCGGCATCAGCCAGCCGACAGCGCGTCAGTGGCTGACGGTGCTTCAGGCCAGCCACCTGGTCGCGCTGCTGCCGCCCTACCACCGCAACTTCGGCAAGCGCCAGGTGAAGACGCCCAAGCTCTACTTCCTGGACACCGGGCTGCTGTGCTACCTGCTGCGCATCGCCGATGCACGCGACCTGCAGGTGCACGCGGCGCGCGGCGCGGTCTTCGAGACCTGGATCGTCGCCGAGACGATCAAGCACCGCTGCAACCTGGGACTGGCGCCCGACCTGTACTTCTGGCGCGACAACCACGGCCTGGAGGTCGATCTGGTATTCGAGCACCGCGGCCGACTGCACGGCGTCGAATGCAAATCGGGCACGACCTACCAGCCCGAATGGATGACGCCGGCCCGACGCTGGCGCGAAGCGGTCGGCGAAGAGGCGGCACCGTCGCTGCTGGTCTACGGCGGCGACCACAGCTTCGAGCGCGACGACCACGACGTCCTCGGATGGCGCGACCTGGGCTCGATCGGTCACTGAGCAAGCGATCGGGCGGCTTCGATCCTTCAACCTCGCGACCGCCGCGCGTGCGCGGCCAGCGCGGCCAGCGCCTGGTCGGCCGCACGCTGCACGCCGTCGAAGCCGGCGTTCTTCTTGCGCGACTCGTCCATGTAAAGCGAACGCTTGACCTCGATCTGCAGCGAGTGCCAGCCACGTTGCGGCTGTCCCGAGGAGCGGATGATCTCGACGCCCTTGAACGGCTCGTTGCGCGCGACCGAATAGCCGGCGCTCTGCAGCGCGTCCTCGATGATCGCGATCGTCGCCTCGTCGCAGGTGCTGCCATCGAGATTGCCGAGGACGAAATCAGCCAGCGGCTGCTCGGGCAGACCGAGGCGCCGGTAGCTGTCGTCGGGCATCGAGTGCACGTTCAGGTGCCAGCGCGGACCCTGTGCTCCCGCCGCGGCGAGCGCATCGGCCAGCGCGGCGTGGTACGGCCGCCAGCAGCGATCGATGCGGCGCTGGATCTCGGCGACCGCGAGTCGCCGGTCGTAGATCGGCTTGCCGTCCATCAGCCGCCAGACGAGGCCGATGCCGAGCTCGGTCTTGCGGCTGGGCTCGACGGGGCCCGGCCAGGGGGCGTCGAGCAGCTCGGCGTCGATGTCGACGAGGCTGCGGTTGGGGTCGATGTAGGCGCGCGGGAAGTCCGCGGCGAGCAGCGTCGCTCCGTGCGCCGGGGCGCTGCCCCAGAGCTCGTGGACCCAGGTGTCCTCGCCCTGGCGCAAGGCGAGCCCGGTGAGCACGCTGCCGAAGTCGGCGGGATAGTCGGTGCCGCTGTGCGGCGAGTCGACGACGATGGGCAGCGTCGGCGCAAGTGCCTTGCTCAGCGTGAATGGGTTTCCAGGCATTGCACTCAATCCTTGAAGTAGACGACCTGATGACTGCTGGCCAGCAGATGCCCGTCGTCGGACCACAGCTCGGCGCTCTGGTCGAAGAAGCCGAGCGTGAAGCGCCGCCCCGTGGCCACCGCCAGCAGCGGCCGCGACCCCTGCTTCGCGAGCGCCGCCTCGTCGGCGTGGAAATAGGTCGTCAGGCTGATCGTTCCGGCCGGCGTGAAGCGCCCGCGGCGGCGGAAGATGCGAGGGTAGAAGACGTCGGCGATCGCAGCCAGCGCCGGCGCATCGAGCGCGCGCGGCGGTTCGTCGCGCACCCACAGCACGGTGCGCGAGTCGGGCTGTTCGCTCGCATCGCGATAGTCGGGCCAGCCGCCCTCGACGAAACGGAACTCGTAGCGACTCGGCCAATTCACCGGCGGCATCCTCCGCTCGGGCGCGACCGCCTCTGCCGGCGGCACCGCCGGCATCCGCAGCTCGGGCGCCGACCAGGTCTGCCGGCGCGTCGCGAAGACGGCGCTGCCGGTGGTGCAGACCTGGCCCTGCTGGCGCAGCACCATCGTCCAGTGCTGCGTGCTGCGCGTCGTGCGCATCGGCCGCGCCTCGACCTCGAACTCGCCTTCGGCGACTCCGGCCGCGAAGTTGACCGTCAGCGCCAGCGCCTGCCCCTGCCGCTCGGGGTGCAGGCAACAGGCCTGCAGCAGCTGAGCCGCGGTGATGCCGCCGAAGGGACCGACCATGTTGGCCCAGTCGGGTCCGGCCAGGCCTTGCCAGCGGTGTTCGCCCCTTGGCTCCAGCGCCAGCGCGGCGTCCAGCGGGTGCACGGCAGTCGTGTTGCTCTTCATCGGATCTTCCCGCAAGCGTTCGGCCACTCTCAGCGCAGCGGGATCGGCGTGCCTGCGTCAACGGGCACGACGCTAACGCTGTTCTGCGGGTAGCCCTCGATCACGCGCTCCGAATACGTCAGATAGACGAGCGCATTGCGCGCCGCGTCGACCATGCGCACGATGCGCAGCTTCTTGAACAGAAGCGACATGCGCTCGCTGAAGACCTCTTCCTGCCGCGGCAGCGGCCGCGCGATCGCGATCGGCCCGACCTGGCGACAGGAGATCGAAGCCTCGGCACGATCCTCGGCCACGCCGAGCGCGCCCTTGATGCCGCCGGTGCGCG
>JAIXKR010000137.1 GCA_026932235.1 Burkholderiales bacterium | reverse complement strand
CAGAACCACACCTTCAGCGACCACTACGTCGAGGTCGACTTCGACCTCTCGGACGTGATGTTCGTGGCGACCTCGAACTCGATGAACATCCCGCCGGCGCTGCTGGACCGGATGGAAGTGATTCGCCTAGCCGGCTACACCGAGGACGAGAAGCTCAACATCGCCAAGCGCTACCTGCTGCCCAAGCAGGAGAAGAACAACGGCGTCAAGGCCGGCGAGCTCGAGATCACCGACGACGCGCTGCGCGGGATCGTGCGCTACTACACGCGCGAGGCCGGCGTGCGCTCGCTCGAGCGCGAGATCTCCAAGATCTGCCGCAAGGTCGTCAAGGGCATGCAGCTCGGCAAGTACGAGGGCACGGTCGTCGTTACCGAGGACAACCTCAACGACTTCCTCGGCGTGCGCAAGTACGACTTCGGACGCACCGAGAAGAAGAACCAGGTCGGGCAGGTCATCGGCCTGGCGTGGACCGAGGTCGGCGGCGACCTGCTCACGATCGAAGCGGCGGTGATGCCGGGCAAGGGCAACATCATCCGCACCGGTCAGCTCGGCGACGTGATGAAGGAGTCGGTCGAGGCCGCGCGCTCGGTGGTGCGCAGCCGCGCGCGGCGCCTGGGAATCAAGGACGACCTCTTCGAGAAGCGCGACATCCACATCCACGTTCCCGACGGCGCGACGCCCAAGGACGGCCCCAGCGCGGGCATCGCGATGACGACCGCCTTCGTCTCCGCGCTCACCGGCATCCCGGTGCGTGCGGACGTGGCGATGACCGGCGAGATCACGCTGCGCGGCGAGGTCACCGCGATCGGTGGGCTGAAGGAGAAGCTGCTGGCCGCGCTGCGCGGCGGCGTGAGCACGGTGCTGATCCCCGAGGAGAACGCCAAGGACCTGCAGGAGATTCCGGAGAACGCGAAGAACCAGCTCGAAATCATTCCCGTGCGCTGGATCGACCGGGTGCTCGAGATCGCGCTCGAGAGCGCGCCGCAGCCGGTGCCCGAGGAGGAGGGTGTGGCAGCGCCGGCCGCGGTGGCGGGCGAGGCGGCCACGTCCGCCGCTGGCAGCGAGGTCCTGCCGCACTGAGCCGAAGCTTGTCAGCCAAGCATGACTTGACCTATACTTATCGTCTTCGCTTGGTCGTGCGATTGCAGAGGCTTGTGCCTTGTTCGCGGTTGCACGACCGCGGCGGGCCACGCGGGAATAGCTCAGTTGGTAGAGCGCAACCTTGCCAAGGTTGAGGTCGCGAGTTCGAGACTCGTTTCCCGCTCCAGATGCTTTGGAAGAATGGGGAAGCCACGGCTTCCCCTTTTTTCACGACAATGAACGCGTCGGCGCGATAGCAAAGCGGTTATGCAACGGATTGCAAATCCGTCTAGGCCGGTTCGACTCCGGCTCGCGCCTCCAGAGTCCTGAGGACGGCCCCCACGCGGGGCCGTTCGCGCATCTGTGCCAGGCCTGGATCGCTCCACCGGGGGCGAGCGCGGCGCCGGGTGCTGGCCATAATGCGCCACGGGCCCGGATGGCGGAATCGGTAGACGCAGCGGACTTAAAATCCGCGACCTCTCGCGGGGTGTGCGGGTTCGAGTCCCGCTTCGGGCACCACGGTCGAACCCCGGGACCCATCTTGCCTGCAGCCGCCGTTCAGCCTCCGGTCACGTCCTCCCTGCTGAACGAGGGCGTGCAGCGGCGCGAGGTCTGGGCCTGGGCGATGTACGACTTCGCCAACTCGGGCTACACGACAGTCGTGCTGACCGCGGTCTTCAACGCCTACTTCGTCGGCGTCGTGGCCGCCAACGCGAACTGGGCAACCCTGGCCTGGACGGCAGCGCTGGGCGTTTCCAACGCGCTCGTGATGCTCTTGATGCCGGGGCTCGGCGCCTTCGCCGACCTGCATGCCGCGAAGAAGCGCCTGCTCGCCTTGGCCACGGTCGGCTGCGTCGCGGCCACGGCCGTGCTCGCGCTCGCCGGCCCGGGGGACCTCTGGCTGGCGACGCTGGCGATCGTGGTCTCCAACTTCTGCTACGCGGTCGGCGAGTCGCTCATCGCCGCTTTCCTGCCCGAACTCGCGCGCCCGCAGGCGATCGGCACGGTCTCGGGCTGGGGCTGGAGCTACGGCTACTTCGGCGGCATGCTGACGCTGGGCCTGAGCCTGGCCTGGGTGCTGTCGGCGCAGGCACGCGGCCAGGGCGCGGCCGAGTTCGTCCCGGCGACCATGCTGATCACCGCCGGCGTCTACCTGCTGGCGGCGCTGCCGACCTTCGCCCTGCTGCGCGAGCGCGCGCGGCCGCTGCGGACTGCGGAGGTGGGGTGGACGGCGCCGCTGGCGCGTCTCGTGCGCACCTGGCGGCAGGCGCGCGAGCTGAAGGACTTCGCCTGGCTGCTGGCCTGCTGCGCCAGCTACCAGGCCGGCATCGCGGTCGTGATCGCGCTGGCGGCCGTGTACGCCGAGCAGGTGCTGGGCTTTCGCCAGAGCCAGACGATGCTGCTCGTCTTCCTCGTCAACATCGCCTCGGCCGTCGGCGCCTTCGGCTTCGGCTACGGGCAGGACAAGCTCGGTCACCGGCGGGCGCTGGCGGTCGCGCTTCTGGGCTGGATCGTGATGGTCCTGCTCGCCTATGCCGCGGCTACGCCGCCCCTGTTCTGGGCGGCTGCGGTGATCGCCGGGCTCTGCATGGGCTCGACGCAGTCCGCTGCGCGTGCGATGGTCGGGCTGCTCGCGCCGCCGGCGCGGCGTGCCGAGTTCTTCGCGCTCTGGACCTTCGCTGTGCGACTGTCGGCGGTGATCGGTCCGGTCAGCTACGGCTTCGTCACCTGGGCCAGCGGCGGCAACCACCGCCTCGCGATCCTCGCCACCGGCGTCTTCTTCGTCGGCGGGTTGCTGCTGCTGGCACCGATCGACATGAAGCGCGGATGCCGCGCGGCGGAGTTGGCCTAAAATAGAACGGGCGTTCGCTTTTTCTTGCGTCGACGATCGTCGGCGCCGGGGCGGTCAGGGTCCGGCGCAGACCGCGCGGCGGGGCACTCTAAAATTGCCGATTCACATCAACGTCCATCCACCAGGAGTCACGCGCATGAAGGTACTGGTCCCCGTGAAGCGTGTCGTCGACTACAACGTGAAAGTCCGCGTGAAGTCCGACGGCACCGGGGTCGATCTGGCCAACGTCAAGATGAGCATGAATCCCTTCGACGAGATCGCGGTCGAAGAGGCCGTGCGGTTGAAGGAAAAGGGCGTGGCCAGCGAGGTCATCGCCGTCTCCTGCGGCGTTGCGCAGTGCCAGGAGACGCTGCGCACCGCGATGGCCATCGGCGCCGATCGCGCCATCCTGGTCGAATGCGCCGACGAGCTCCAGCCGCTGGCGGTGGCCAAGCTGCTGAAGGCGCTGGTGGACAAGGAACAGCCCGGCCTCGTCATCCTGGGCAAGCAGGCCATCGACGACGAC
>JAIXKR010000105.1 GCA_026932235.1 Burkholderiales bacterium | reverse complement strand
GCCTCTCGCTGATGGACGCCGGCGTGCCGCTGAAGGCGCACGTCGCCGGCATCGCCATGGGCCTGATCAAGGAGGGCAACCGCTTCGCCGTGCTCACCGACATTCTCGGCGACGAGGATCACCTCGGCGACATGGACTTCAAGGTCGCGGGCACCGGTACCGGCGTGACCGCGCTGCAGATGGACATCAAGATCCAGGGCATCACCAAGGAGATCATGGAAGTCGCGCTGGCGCAGGCCAAGGAAGCGCGCTTGCACATCCTCTCCAAGATGGTGGAGGCGGTGGGTGGTGCCAAGGCCGAAGTCAGCCAGTTCGCGCCGCGCCTCTACACCATGAAGATCAACCCGGAGAAGATCCGCGACGTGATCGGCAAGGGCGGCGCCACCATCCGCGCGCTCACCGAGGAGACCGGCTGCACCATCGACATCGGCGAGGACGGCACCATCACCATCGCGAGCACCGACGCCGAGCGCGCCGAGTTCGCGAAGCAGCGCATCACCGAGATCACCGCCGAGGCCGAGGTCGGCAAGGTCTACGAAGGGCCGGTGACCAAGATCCTGGACTTCGGCGCCCTCGTCAACATCCTGCCCGGCAAGGACGGGCTGCTGCACATCAGCCAGATCGCACACCAGCGCGTCGAGCGCGTCGAGGACTTCCTCCAGGAAGGCCAGGTGGTGCAGGTGAAGGTGCTGGAGACCGACGACAAGGGCCGCATCAAGCTCTCGATGAAGGCGCTGCTGGACAAGCCCGAGGGTTACGTCGAACCCGAGCGCCGCGAGCGCGACGAGCGTCCGCGCCGCGAACGCGGCGACCGCGGCGACCGCGGCGACCGCGGCGACCGCGATGATCGTCCGCGCCGCGAGCGCAGCGACCGGGGCGAGCGCAGCGAGCGTCCGCGCCGCGAGGCCGAGCCGGGCGAGGCGCCCCCGAGCGACGCGGAGGCGTCCGGCAACGGCGGCACGCCGCCGACGGCTTGAGCACGCGCCGGCTACCAGGATGCGCGCGATCGAGATCGCCCAGGCCGGCGGGCCCGAGGTCCTGCGCGAAGCGCAGCGGCCCGAGCCGCTGCCGCAGGCTGGCGAGCTGCTGCTGGCGGTGCAGGCGTCGGGCGTCAACCGTCCGGACGTGTTGCAGCGCAAGGGCTTGTATCCGCCGCCGCCCGGGGCGTCCGACCTGCCGGGGCTCGAAGTCGCGGGCACGGTCATCGGCGGTGCCGCGGCGGACCTGGCGGCTGCGGGTCTTTCGGTCGGTGATGCGGTGTGCGCGCTGGTCGCCGGCGGCGGCTACGCCGAGCGCTGCACCGCGCCCGCGGCGCAGTGCCTGCCCGTCCCCGCCAGCCTGACGATGGTCGAGGCCGCAGCGCTGCCCGAGACCTTCTTCACCGTCTGGCAGAACGTGTTCGAGATCGCCCGGCTTCGGGCCGGCGAGACCCTTCTCGTGCAGGGCGGCACGAGCGGCATCGGCGTCACCGCGACCCTGCTCGCCAAGGCGCTGGGCGCGCGCGTGATCGCGACGGCCGGCAGCGATGAGAAGTGCGCCGCGTGCCTGGCGCTCGGCGCCGACCACGCGATCAACTACCGCACGCAGGATTTCGCCGCAGAGGCGCTGCGCCTCACCGACGGCCGGGGCGTCGATGTGGTGCTCGACATGGTGGCGGGCGACTACGTGGCGCGCGAACTGCAGTGCCTGGCAAACGACGGGCGGCTGGCGATCATCGCCGTGCAAGGCGGTACGAAGAGCACGCTCGACAGCGGCCTCGTGCTGCGCAAGCGCTTGACGATCACCGGCTCGACGCTGCGTCCGCGCACGCCGGCCTACAAGGCGATGCTGGCGCGCGGGCTGCGCGAGCGCGTATGGCCGCTGCTGGAGAGCGGGCGCGTGAAGCCGGTGATCGACCGCGTCTTCCCCGCGGCACAGGCGGGCGCGGCGCACGCGCTGATGGAGTCCGGCGCGCACGTGGGCAAGATCGTCCTGCAATGGTGAACCGGAGAGGGAAGCGATGACGTCAAGGCGCAAGCTGGTGGTGGGCAACTGGAAGATGCACGGCAGCCGCGCGGCCAACGCCGAGCTGCTGCGCGGCATCGTCGCCGCGCAGCCTTTCGCCGCCGAGATGGCGGTGTGCGCGCCTTTCCCCTACCTGGCCGACGTCGCCGCGGCCGTCGCCGGGACGGCGCTCGCCTACGGCGCACAGGACTGCTCGGCGCACGAGCAGGGCGCCTACACCGGCGAGGTGTCGGCAGCGATGCTGGCGGATCTCGGCTGCCGCTTCGTCATCGTGGGCCACTCGGAACGCCGCGCGCTGCACGGCGAATCGGATCGGCTGGTGGCCGAAAAGGCCAGGGCCGCGCTCGCGCACGGCCTGGTGCCCATCGTCTGCGTCGGCGAGACGCTGCTGCAGCGCGAGCACGCACAGACCGAGATCGTCGTGCAGCGCCAGCTGGCCGCGGTGCTCGCGCTGCTGGGCGAGCGTGCCGGCGAGATCGTCGTCGCCTACGAGCCGGTATGGGCCATCGGCACCGGACGGACCGCCACGCCCGATCAGGCGCAGGCGGTGCACGCGGTGCTGCGCGCGCAGCTGCAGGCCGCCACCGGAGGCGGCGCGCGCATGCGCATCCTCTACGGCGGCAGCGTCAAGGCCGACAACGCGGCGACGCTGTTCGCGCGGCCGGACATCGACGGCGGCCTGATCGGCGGTGCCGCGCTGAAGGCGACGGACTTCGTCGCCATCGGCCGCGCCGCGGGCTGAAACACGACGACGGGGTGCGCAACCGACTCGCCCGAATTCCTGGAGAGCTTTCACACATGCAGATCTGGATGACCCTCGCGCTCGCGCTGCAGATGCTGTCGGCGCTGGCGATGATCGGCCTCGTGCTGATCCAGCACGGCAAGGGCGCCGACATGGGCGCGTCCTTCGGCAGCGGCGCGTCGGGCAGCCTGTTCGGCGCCAGCGGCAGCGCCAACTTCCTCTCGCGCTCCACCGCGGCCTGCGCCACCGTGTTCTTCGTCAGCACGCTGGCCTTGGCGCTGATGTCGGACGTCGGCAGCCGCACGCGCGAGAGCAGCGGCGGCAGCGTGCTCGACCGGCCCGCCGAGGCGGCAAGCGCAGCCGCGACGGGTGCCATTCCGGCGGCGATTCCTGCCGCCTTGCCGGCGAGCGCGGCCGCGGTCGCCGCGCCCGGCGACGAGGCCGCAGCCGCGGCGACGGCACCCGCGGCGGCCGCGTCCGCCGCGGCGACGATCCCGAAGTGAGGGCGGTGCCGGCGGCTCCTCTAGACCTGGCGCAAACGGCGGGCTCATACCCGGGAAGTCCCTTGATTTCGAGCTAGAATTCAACGCTGTTCGACGAGCCCATCCTCATGCCAGTCGAGCGAGTTGCGAAGCGGGTTCACGTCGTGCCGACGTGGTGAAATTGGTAGACACGCTATCTTGAGGGGGTAGTGGCGAAAG
>JAIXKR010000063.1 GCA_026932235.1 Burkholderiales bacterium | reverse complement strand
ACGTTAGCTTTCACACCACGGGCATACCCAAGGGCGGACGGCATGGCCGCCGCCTCGGGGCTTTCACCAATGCCGGCGCGTGCCGAGCGCAGCGCCTCGAGCGCCTCGAGTGCGTCGAGTACGCCGGGCGTCTCCAGGACCGCGGGCGCCTCAAGCGCCGTCGTCGTCCGTCGGGCTTGCGGCGGACGGCAGCGCCACGCTAGCGCTGGGCGGCGCGAGCGCCGCGGCGTTCACCCGCGGCGCGCCCTCATGCGCGTCGGGCGTCGTCGGCACCTGCACGCCCGGCGCCGCGCGCGGGGTCTCGTGCGCACGGCGGCTCAGCGTGGCGGTGAGCTCGCGTTGCAGGTCCGCGGGCCTCGGAGCCTTGGCGGCAGGCGCCTGCGCAGCGGCTTCGTGCCGCGCCACGCGAAGCCGGAGCGCGGCACGCGCGCGCCACGCCCGGCGCAGGCCGCCAAGGCCCGCGGCGAGCAGCAGCAAGGCCCAAGCGCCCAGCACCAGGGCGCGCTGCCCGGCCGCCGCTTCACGCTGTTGCCACTGCTGTGCCTGCCAGCGCCACTGCGCGGCCAGCGTGTCCAGGAAGACCGTCTGGCGCCGCTGCGCGCGCTGTGAATCCTGCGCGCGCTGCGGCGCCGCCGTCGTGTCCGCGCCGCCGGCCTGCTCGAGCGCGGAGAGCAGCTGCGGCGCCTGCTGCCACAGCGCGCGCTCCCAGTCGCTGAGCGGCAGCGGCAGCTGCTCGAGCAGGCGATCGTGCACGTCGAGCTCGGCTTCGATCAGCTCGCCATGACGGCGATGGCTGGCCGCGGCATCGACGCGCCGCTGCTCGACCGCGTGCGCCAGCTCGCGCCAGCGCAGCTGCACCTCGCTCCAGTCGGCACGCGCCGTTTGCGCCCGCTGGGAGAGCGACAGCTCCTGCGCCAGGCGCTGCATCGCCGCGTCCAGCTCGTGCGCGCGCTCGCGTCGCAGGGGCTCGTGCGACGCGCGGCCACTCAGCACCTCGTGCGCCAGCTGGCGATGCGCCTGCGTCAGGCGCACCGCGTCGAAGACCATGCGCGGCGGCTCGACGGCCAGGCGCTGTGCGTCGAGCAGCGCGCGCTCCTGCAACGCGTCGCCCACCTGCACGCCCAGGAAGACGCCGGCTGCCGAGGCGAGCAGGCCGCCGAGCAGGGCCAGCGTCCAGGCGTGGCGGAAGTCGAGATCGGGTCGTTTCACGGCAGTGGGCACTATGGCCGCGCCGCCCCTCCCCCGATGGCCCGAACACGGCGGCGAAGGCGCCGCTGTTCGCGCCGTGGCCGGCCCTGCTCAGGGCATGATCTCGACGTACTCGTAGACCTCGCAGTCGGTGAGGCGGCGGCGCAGCGGCAGCGGCAGCCGCGCGTACCAGGCCTGCGGGTCGTGACGCTCGATCTCGCGCCCGAGGAAGCGCACCAGCTCGCACACCGGATCGGTGACGCCCAGGCGGTAGCGCTGGTCCTTCTTCACGTAGCCAAGCCACAGGTTCTTCATGCAGTTGCCACGGCACCAGCTGTAGGCCTCGCAGCTGCTGCAGGGCATGTCCTCGGTCTGCTGCAGCGGGCTGGGCTCGAGCCAATTGCCCTTCACGTCGCCCATCTTCATCTTCGGCACGTACATCATGTCCGGGCAGGGATAGATGCCGCCGTCGGGCATGACGTTGAGCAGGTGCGAGGACACGCGGCACTGCGTGCGGCCGGCGTAGAGCTCGCGCGCGCGCCCGGGCATGAGCTTGTTGCGCACCACGCCCATGATGGGGATGAGCGGGTAGAGCCGATCGCTGCTCTCGAAGAAGCGCGCCACGAGCTGGCGCAGCACGGCGCGGCGCTTCTCGAGCGAGTCGCCGTCGTACTGGTAGTCGGCGACGAACTGCCAGTAGACCCAGTCGAAGGGCGAGTCCTCGGCGGCGAGCGCATCGATCTCCTCGAAGCTCGTCGCCGGGTTGCTCCAGGTCACGCGCGCGGTGACGCTGCCGCCGATGAGGTGGCGCACCGCGCGCAGGTTCTTCAGCACCTGGCGGTAGATGCCGCGGCCGCGGTAGCCGTCGGTGATCGCCTCGCCGCCGTCGACCGAGACGAGGATGTTGGAGAGCCGCTGCAGCATCCAGGGCTCGACGTCGTCGAGCAGCGTGCCGTTGGTCTGCAGCTGGAAGCGCCAATGCGGCCAACGCTTCATCACCGTCTCCATCAGCGGACGGTTGAGCGTCGGTTCGCCGCCGTAGAAGGTGACGTAGACCTCCTTGTCGGCCAGATGGCTGCGCACGAAGGCGTCCAGCTGGTCGATGCTGTACTTGAGCTCGGTCTGCGAACCGAGCACGTCGCCCACGCCCAGCGAGCAGTAGCTGCACTTGAGGTTGCACTTGAGCGTGGTGAGCAGCTGGAGCTCGACCCGGTTGCCGACGATCGGGTCCCCGGCGCCGACGGGGCCGGCCGTCGCGACCGGGGTGGCGCTGGCGGTGGTTCCGATGGCGAGGGGTTGGCGATCGAGGGTGGTCGAACTCATGGTCATGGCATGTCCAGGGCTGGGATCGTTGAAGGGGGCCGGACCATAAGACGCCCCCTCCCCCAGGGCAAGCCAAGGGATCGCCCGAACAAGGCTTTCATTGACCAGGGTCAGAGCATGGCCCGGGATCGTCCCGGGTCCGGGACCCGGAGATGTTTCGTCCGAAACGTCTGCTGACGATCAGTTCGGCCGCAAAGCGGCCAGCGCGCCGCCCAGGCTGGCGAGAACGAGCACGAGCACCGGCAGGATGCTGAGCGCAAAGCCCAGGCTGCGGCGATTCGGGTCGCTGAGGTAGGCGCGCCAATAGATCAGGCGCCCGACGAGGAACACCACGCCCGCCCCGGCCACGTACGCGGCAGGCCAGTAGCGCGCGGCCACGTAGAGCGCGGGCAGCAGCGCGATCAGCAGCTCCAGCGTGTTCATCTGCACGCGATAGGCGCGCTCGAAGCCCTCGTCGCCGCTCACGGCCGGCGCCTGGACGTGCCCGCGAACGCGCGCGCGCCCGACCAGCACCGTGAAGAAGAGGTACTGCAGCAGGGCCAGCATGGCCACGGCGTCGATGAGTGTCATGTCGAGGGTCCTTGGCGTCGGGTCGGCGGTGAAGCGAACGGATGACCGCTGCGCGCAGGCAGCGTGGATCAGGCGGAGTCGATGCTGGCCGGTGCATCCTCGGCACCCGAGGCATCCCTCTCGTGCGCCATCGTTGCTGGACGCTGCGCCGCATGCGCCAGCGCGTCTTCGGGCCGCGTAGCCCGCCCGACGTCCTTGAGCAGCGTGGCGATCGTCACCGACCCCAATGTGGCGAGCGCGATCTGGTCGATCTCGGCGAGCACGCGCGCGAGGGCGTCATGGGTGGCGCTGGCGGCCTCGGGCGCGGCCTGCAGTTCCTGCGCCGGATCCTCGAAGAGCACGATGACGTTGAGCAGCGTCAGCCGCCGGGCGTTGCCGATGAAGCGGTAGCCGCCGCCGA
>JAIXKR010000157.1 GCA_026932235.1 Burkholderiales bacterium | reverse complement strand
GGCGCGCCGATGATCGCGAAGTTGTAGTTGCCCAGGTCGTTGTCGAAGATGTCCAGCGTCATCAGCTGGCCGCGCCGGCCACCGAAGACCAGGGCCGGCGTGCGCGTGCCGCGCCACTCGGCGATCAGCGGCGCCAGGTGGATGGCATTGGCCATCGTCTTGCGCGAGACGCGGCGCATCTTGGCCAGGTCGCGGTGGAAGCGCTCGGACAGCGTCATCGGCAGGCTGGCCAGCAGCGCCTGCCGGTGCATGTAGACATCGGCGTTGAGCTGGAAGCCCCGGCCGCGCCAGATCGCGTTCGCGGTCTCCTGCGCAGCGACCGACTTGCCGGGTGGGGAGAAGATCGCCAGCTGGTGGTACAGGCTCACCAGGCTGCTGCCGACATCGATCGCGTTGGCCGCCGCGGTCCAGTCCTGCAGCTTCTTGCCCACGTCGGGCATCACCTCGGCCATCTTGCTGCGTGCGTTCTGCGTCGCACGCACATGGTTGGCCGTGACCACCGACTTGGTGACGTTCGGGTCGAGCACGTGCACGCCCATCGTCAGCAAAAAGGGCGCGCTGTACTGCAGCGCCGGCTGCATCAGGTCGCCGATGAGAGAGCCCATCTGCCAGAGCGCAAAGCGTTCGGGGAAGGACTTGATCGAATAGAAGCGCGCTTCGAGCCGGTGTTCGCTGCCTTCCTTCCACAGGGTCAGGCCGCCGGGCTGCGGATCCTGGATGGTGTCGAAGTCGACGATCTGGTCGCGGATCTCGCGGCCGTCGTCGTAGTGAAGGTTGGGGGCGTCGGTCTGGGAAACCCGGTCCGGGTTGGTGAACAGCGCACACCAGTTGATCAGGTCCGCGGCGTCGCAGACACGGCTGGGCAGCGACGCCGAGCGCAGCGTGGACGCCATGGACTCGCGCAGCGCGACCAGCTCGTCGCGCCGGGTCAGGTCGCCGGCCTGTTCCACGCCGCCGGGCACCGACACGCTCATCATCAGCCGGAAGTCGCGGATCGTGTAGTGGAAGCCGGTGGTCAGCGACTGCTGCGCGCCGTGCAGCAGGTGCCCCACACGCTGCCGAGCAAGGCGGTGGAACAGGTTGTCGTTGCGCGCCGGGCGACCCCAGTGCTTGGCCTTGTCGGCCTGGTCGGCATCCTCGACGCGCAGGTTGGCATAGCGGCGCAGCTGCTCGCGGATGTGCGGCGAGGCAAAGAGGTGGAACTGGATCCCGGTGGCCGGCGGGCAGGTCGAGTACAGCGAGATCAGCACCTCGGCCATGCGGTCGTCGGCACCCGACTGCGGCATCAGCTCGAGCATGAAGCCCAGGCTGTCGCGGTTGACGAAGAGCTTCTCGTCGGCGAGGTAGGCCGAGTAGGGCAGCCAGGACGCGAACTGCTCGGCCGGCGTGTCGGGAGGCGAGCCCAGGCCCAGCCAGCCCAGGCTGCCGTGGCCGGGGCGGCTGGCGCCGGGAAAGGCGGCGGATCGGGTCGAAGCGGTCTGGGCGAACGGGGTGGGCATGGCGCGTGCCTCGCAGGGATGGCCGGAAGAGGTGTCAGGTCAGTCGTTGGGTTCGTTGCCACGCGGATCGACGGGCATCTGCGGCCGGCCCGCCGGAGGTGTCAGGCCGGGCAAGGACAGCGAACCACTCGGTTGATCTGTCCGACCGGACTGGTTCGATGTCCTGGGGTCGCGCGATTCGGTAGCGCCGCCGGCAGGACGTGCGGCTGCGGGCGGCGGAGGCCGCAACGGTGCGTAGGCATCGCGGATCTGCCGTTGCGCGTGCTCGACGAGCCACTGGCCGTCGTCGACCCGGACGTAGACGTAGCCCTGGTCGTGGAGGTCGCGGTCGGCGTCTTCCCAGGGCTTGAACCAGAGCCGCAGGATGCGGGCTGAAGACCGGAGCGGCATGGCCGTGGGCGAGGGCGGCGGCGAGACGGCGATGCGGGAGGCCGCCGCGCCTGCAGCACCCGCCGCGGCTGCGCCGGTGATGCCCTCCGTCGCGCGCGGGGCTTGCGGCATGCCTGGGTTGGCACCGGCCGTTCGCCGCTGACTTGGCAGGTTGTTCTGCACGGCATTGGCGTAGGTGCCGGAGACGGAGTCGCAGGTGACGCCGTCCGGAGCCTTGCAGGCATAGCTGGAGCTGCCGCTGAGACCGCTCATGCTCATGCAGCCGCTCAGCATCCAGGCCAGCAGCACCGACGCCGCGGCCAGTCCGGTGGCTGGGGCAGCACGCGATGTCGGAGCCGCGGGGAACTCGACGGCGGACTGCTTCATGGCTTGCCCCCCGCCACCTGCGACACCTGCTGGAGGCGCGCGAGCAGCACAGTCCGGTCGACGTAGCCGTCGGTGCGGGTGCCATCCGCCCAGACCAGGGTCGGCGTGCCCTGGACGGCGAGGCGTTGCGCGAGCGCGAGGTTGCGGTCGAGCGGGTTGTCGCACTCCGGGGCACGCGGGGCTGCCGGGTCGCCCGCCGGCCTGAGCAGCGAGGTGTCGCCCTGCAGCATGAACTGGTGCCAGGCCTTCTCGCGGTCCGCCGCGCACCAGATCGAGACCGGGCGCGCGCGGCCCTGGAAGGGCACGAGGAAGGTGTAGATCGTCACGTCGTCCAGGCCGGCGAGCTCGGGCTCGAGCCGGCGGCAGAACGAGCAACCCGGGTCGCTGAAGACGGCGATGCGACGGTGCTCGTTGCCGCCGCTGCCTCGCACGGTCTTGATTGCGTCCGCCAGTGGCAACTGGTCGAAGGCGATGTGCGTGTCGGGAGCCGGCATCCTGTCGGCCTGCGCCGAGGGAACGCCCGCGCCGGGCGCCTGGCCGGCCTGCGCAGCGATGGTGGCCGCGCGAGCCAGTCTGGGGCCGGTGAGGTCCTGCATGGTCTGGGTGTCGAAGACCCGGCCGAAGATGAAGTAGCGCGGATTCCGCGGCGACACGTAGGCCACGTTGCTGTTCATCCAGACCTCGTACAGGCCGGCCACGGGCGAGCGCTGCACCTGCGTGAACTGGGTGCCGGGGTGCGCCTTGCGCAGCGCTGCCAGCAGCCGCGCCTCATCTGCGGCGGCGGCGCAGGCGTGGCCTGCGGCAAGGGCCGCCAGACCGGCCATGAACCAGGCCGCGGGCCGGAGATGCCGGCCGGGAGCACGCAGGGCGGGGGAGGTAAAGGCGAAGCCTGGCGAGGGCTTGTCAGTCGTTGGCATCGTCGGGGACCTCCGGGTTGCTCGGTCGGACTGCAAGGGGCGCGGCGGCAGCGGCGCTCATCGGCACGTCGATGCGGACGCCCTTGGTGATGACGACATCGATCTCGCGGCCGGCGTCGACCTCGATCACGGGGAAGGTGTTCTCGGCCAGCTTGATGTAGTACTGGGCGAGCCGGTCGAGGGCGCGGCCGACACCCGTGCCGAGCCCGGCCCGGTAGGCGTCGGCGCCCGAGGCGCTGGTGATCGTTCCCAGCGGCGAGGTGCTGACGTTGGTGGACGAGGTGGCCAGGCCCTGGCCGATGCCGCTGACCACGCCGGCCAGCAG
>JAIXKR010000083.1 GCA_026932235.1 Burkholderiales bacterium | reverse complement strand
GGCGGATCATGATGAAGTACAGCACCACGAACATCAGCACCAGCGGCAGCATGCTCATGAGCGAGGACTGCGCGCCGAGGGCGGCACTGGCGGCGTCGGCCCCGGATTGGGCGTAGGCGTTGGAGATGAACACGGGTGCGCTCCTGCTGGCTTGTACGGACGGATTCCACGCCGGCCTGCGGCGGCGGGCGAACCCGCTATTTTAGGCGGACGCCGCGGCCATCGTTCCCGCCCGCGCAGGCGGCGCCGCCGCCAGCGCCAGCATCAGTGTCCACAGGCCCAGGAAGGCGATCCGGGGCATGTCCATGACGCTGTCCACCATGCCCACGCCCGCCAGCCCGAGCAGGCCGGCGCAAAGCGCCGGCGCCATCGGATCGCGCGCGCCCGCGCCGATGCTGGTGCGCACCAGTGCCCAGGCGCCGAAGCCACCCAGCCACAGCAGCGCCAGCAGCCCCTGCTCGAAGAGCACGTGCACCGCCAGGTTCTTGGCGTGCCAGGGCATGTGGTGACGGTCGCTGCTGAAGAACCAGCGCGACAGTCCCTGCCCGAAATCGCCGTTCGCGAGCCATTCGCGACCGCTGCCGTCGCGCAGCGACAGCCCGGCCAGCTCGGCGCGCCCGAGGCGGGTGTCCAGCGCCACCGAGAACACGACCGCACGCGGCGCATACCAGTTCCCCGCGCTGACCTTCCCGGCCGACAAGGGCAGCGCCACCTCCTGCCACTGCCCGACCCCCTTGACGACCTTCAGGCTGGCGAGGCGGCAGCCGCTGTCGTAGAGCAGGTGCTTGGCGCAGACTTCCGCGTGCAGCGTCAGCGGCGTCAATGGCCGCACGCGCAGGCGCACGACGGCGTCCGCTCCGGGCACACCGGACAGGCGCTGGCTGATGCGCAGGAACTCGCCCCAACCCTGCACGTGCGCGCCGCTGGTCAGCAACAGCCGGCGAGCGCCGTCTCCGTCCTGCAGGCGATAGTCGCCCGCCTGCAAGGAGGGCTCCCCGGCCATCGCCAGGCGTGCCGGTGTGCGCCCGAGGCCGATCCCCAGCAGCAGCGGTGTCGCGTCGCGCTGCAGGTCGAGGAGCAACCGCCAGTGCTCGCGGCGCGTCGAGACATCCTGTTCCGAACTGTGCAGCCGCTCGCCCATGTAGTTGCCGGCACTGAAGACGGCCACCAGCGCCACGGCCGCCGTCGCCAGGCCGATCGAGCGCGCCTGCCAGCGCAGATCCTGCGGCCAGGGCAGCCGCCCCGGCGGCCAGAACCACGGCCACAAGCCCGCGGCAAGCGCCAGCGGCGCGGCTCGCGCCTGCGCCGCGTTGCCCCCCCAGTGCCAGGCCACGGCGACCAAGGCGGCGGCGGCCGCCGGCAGCATGGCCAAGGCCAGCACCGAAAGCGCGGGGCTGCTGCGCCGCGGTGCGAACCAGCTTGCCGCCAGGCCGACGATCGCCGCCAGCGCGCAGGCCACGTAGGCGCCCTTGGGAACGAGCAGCGTGATCGCCGCCACCGCGGCAACGACGAGCACACCCAGCACCAAGGCGGGGACCCGCAGCCGCCACGGCAGCCGCGTCGCGCTGCCTCCGCCGGCAAGCGCCAGCGTCACGCAGGCCAGCCACGCCAAGGCCCCCCGGTATCCCGCAACCGGGAACAGCCAGCCGGCAGCGGCCGCCGCCACGGCAGCGGCCGCCAGCGTGCCCCCCCAGCCGCCGCGCGCGGCCGCGGCCGGCGCCTGACGGTGCCGCAAGCCCAGCGTCACCGCCGCGGTCAGGGGCAGCACCGCGAAGACGATGCGAGAAAAGGTCACCACCGCCGCGTAGAACTGCAGCGCCAGCACCGAGCCGCCGGCGAGCCCGCCGCGGGCCGAGCTCGCCGTCATCAGCGCCAGCAGCACCGCCGGCAGCGTCAGCGCGAGTGCGGCGTCGAGTCCGGCCCCACCGACATGCATCTCCCAGAACGAACCGGTGGCGCGGTAGTCCGTAGAAAAGTTCAGCAAGTCGGTGAAGGCTGCACGCTCGGCGACCACCGGAACCGCCACCGCCAGCGCCATCGCAACCATCGCCCACAGCCAGACGCGCCGCGCGTGCTCGGGGTCGGCCACCATCAGACGCCGCCAAGCCGGCCACAGCAGTGCCACCCAGAGGGTGGGCTTGGCCAGACGCAGTGCGTTCAGCGGCTCGCGATATCCCTGCCACCACGCGTGCGCGAGCGACCAGCCGCCGGCATCGACGACTCCTCGCCACGCGGCGCAGGCCGTCAGCCCCAGCCAGGGCAGCAGGAAGAGCCAGGGAAGCGCGGCCACCGACCCCGCGCGCGGGATCGGCATCAGCGGCTGCGCCGCCATGCGTGCGTGCAGCCCTGCTGCGGCGGCCAGCAGCAGCAGATCCCATTCCTCGAGCATCAGCCAGCCGGTCCAGGGCGCCAATCCTGCGAGCGGCAGGCAGGGCAGCAGCCACAAGGGCCAGTACCGGAACTTCCACGCGCAAAGCAGGGCCACGATCGCGCAGGCCGCGGCCATCGCCAGCGGCGAGAGCGGGTGACCGTGCGCGCCAGCCGCGGCCAGCGCCGCGCACGCCAGCGCCAGCACCGCGCCGAGCGCGCGCGTCGTGCTCACCGCATCCGCCCCGCCCTCAGACCAGCACCTCGACCACCGCCGGATGTCCGAGGAAGGGCTGCGGGCTGGCGCTGGCGCCATAGGCGCCGGACTGGAAGATCACCACCAGGTCGCCCACTTCGGCCTGCGGCAGCGCCATGCGATCGGCCAGCAGGTCCAGCGGCGTGCACAGCGGCCCCACCGCGGAGGCGGTCTCGCGCGCGGCGTCGACGCGGTTGCCGATCGTCGCCGGGTAGTTCTTGCGCAGCACCTGGCCGAAGTTGCCCGAGGCCGAGAGGTGATGGTTGAGCCCGCCGTCGCAGACCAGGAACACCTGCCCGCGCGAGAGCTTGCGGTCGACCACGCGCGTGACGTAGAGGCCCGCCTCGCCGACCAGGTAGCGGCCGAGCTCGATGACCAGCCGCGCCTGCGGCAGCTCGCGCGCGGCGCGCTCGACCAGCGCCGCCAGGTTGGTCCCGATGGGCGCCAGGTCGAGCCGCTGCTCGCCGGGAAAGTAGGGGATGCCGAAGCCCCCGCCCAGGTTGAGGAAGGAGACCGGCGCCGGCGCCTGCTGCGCCAGCCGCAGCGCCAGCTCGTAGCTCAGGCGCTGCGCCTCGCAGATGGATTCGGCACGCAGGTTCTGCGAGCCCGAGAAGAGGTGAAAGCCCTCGAAGGCCAGGCCCAGCGCACCGATCTGCGCCAGCGCCTGCGGGATCTGCTCGACGTCGATGCCGAACTGCTTGGGCCCGCCGCCCATCTTCATGCCCGCGCCCTTGAGCTCGAAGTCCGGATTCACGCGCAGCGCCACGCGCGCAGGCAGGCCCAGCGCCTGCGAGGCCGCGGCCAGCACCGGCAGCTCGCGCAGCGACTCGACGTTGACGAGCACCCCGGCAGCCACCGCCTGGTGCAGCTCGGCGTCGCGCTTGCCCGGGCCGGCGAAGCTGATCTCCACCGGATCGGCGCCGGCGTCCAGCGCCACCTTGAGCTCGCCCGCCGAAGCGACATCGATGCCATCCACCAGTCCGGCCATGAAGCCCACGAGCGCCGGCATCGGGTTGGCCTTCATCGCATAGTGCAGCTTCACCGCCGCCGGCAGCGCCGCCCGCAGTTCGGCCACGCGCGCGCGCAGCAGGCCGCGGTCGTAGGCATAGAACGGCGTGCGCCCGACCTGCGCCGCCAGCACCGAAAGCCGCTTGCCGCCGACGACGAGCTCGCCGTCGCGCGCCGCGAACTGGGACATGGGGGCGTGGATGGGGCTTGTCTTGAGTTGCGGGTCGCTCATGATTCGTTCATTCATGGCCCGGAGGCGTGCGCAAGATGCTCAACGCGCAAGTTCGGGAAGCGGTCGAAATCGCGATCGAAGGTGCCGAGCAGCGCATCCGTCTCGATGGCCAGGGCTGCCAAGTGCGCATCGGTGGTGAGGTTGCCGGCCGAGCCCGCATGCCGCAACAAGCTTGAAAGAATGGCAGCGTGGCGTTCGCCGGGATTCACGACCCGCACCCCGTCGGCACGCAACCAATGCTCCACGATCGCCAGCGCATGGTCGATCGACAGCGGTCTGGCAAAGATGCCTGGCCGCGTGCTGATGCGTATGAAGCCCAGCAGTGCGACCCAGGCGAGGGCCAGCCCCTCTTCCCCGTCGATCGCGTCGGCTAGCCAGCGCGCCGCGCGATCGTGCTCCGGTGACGCGCTGTTGACCGCGTGCAGCAGCACGTTCACATCCGGCAGACGCAAGGTGTGCTCCCGCGGCTCAACGCGGGAGCGTGAGCTTGGCCAGCACGTGCTGGTCTTCCAGCTCGTCGGCAAGGGCATTCAGGCTGCCCGTCCGCACCAGCAGCGGCCCCATGTCGGAGCACATCGGCACGAAGCGCGTCCGCGGCCCTCTCGCCCGAGGCGACAGGCCCTTGCGCAGACCCTCATTGAGAACCTGCCCGAACGAGGCATCGCGTTCGCGCATGATCTGTTGGATCAGCAACGCAACGTCGTCGTCGAGTGTGACGGTGGCCTTCATCGCCCTATCCATCGTTTCGATGGCTTCATGGTGCAGGTCATTCGGGTTCGCGTCAAACCGCGTCCAAGTCACATGGGGATCCGACCGGGGTCAGTTGCCGGCCCTGGAAACAATAGGCTCGCGGAAGATCCAGCGGAGCATGAGTCTAGGCTCAACGCGTTCCATGGCCACACCGCGGCCAGGCCTCAAGGCTGCCGGCAGTGAACTCGACCACGGATGCCCGCGGCGGAGCGCGCACGAAGGCGGCGCTCCGACATAGCATCGACCGCTTTGCGAGCCCAAGCTCCGTGTCCCGGGGCGTGCGTGCATGAACGACTCCAGCTTCGCCGCTGCGGCGGCCCCCATTTCGCCCAGGCCTGCGGGCGCGCTCTTCACCGGGAGCCTGCAGGGCTTGTCGACGGCCGAAGGCGCGCAGCGACTGCAGGACCTGCTTGGCCAGGCTGACCCCTGGGCCGCGGCCGATCGCCTGCACGGCGAGTTCGCGGCCGCGCAGGCCAGCGCCGACGGCGGGCAGGGCCTGATGCTCACCGACCGCTTCGCCACGCACAGCCTGTGCTGGCGCGTCATCGACGGGCGCGTGCACTTCGCCGCGCGTGCCGACGAGCTCGCGGCGCTGGCGCCGCGCGCCGAGATCGATCCGCAGGCGCTCTTCGACTACTTCTACTTCCACGTCATCCCCTCGCCGCGCACCATCTTCCGCGGCGTCCACCGCCTGGAACCCGGGACGCTCGCGCGCTTCGACGGCGACCGCCTCGAGCAGCGCCGCTACTGGAACCCGCGCTTCCGCGAGCCCGCCTCGGCCGACTTCGACAAGCTCGCGGCGAAGTTCCGCGCGCTGCTGAAGGACGCGGTCGGCAGCCGCCTGGACGGCAGCAAGCCGGCCTGCTTCCTCAGCGGCGGAACCGACAGCTCGACGGTGGCCGGCATGATCGGCGAGGCGCTCGGCCGCGCCGGCGCGACGTACTCGATCGGCTTCGAGGCCGAGGGCTACGACGAGATGCAGTACGCGCGCATCGCCGCCAGGCGCTTCGGCACCGAGCACCACGAGTACTACGTCACCCCCGAGGACCTGGTGGCCGGCATCCCGCACGTCGCCGCCTCCTACGACCAGCCCTTCGGCAACAGCTCGGTCGTGCCCGCCTACTACTGCGCGAAGATGGCACGCGAGGACGGCGTCTCGCGACTGCTGGCGGGCGACGGCGGCGACGAGTTCTTCGGCGGCAACACGCGCTACGCCAAGCAGCGCGTCTTCGGCTTCTACGACCAGGTGCCGGGCGTGCTGCGCAAGGGCCTGCTCGAGCCCGTCCTGCAAGGCACGCCCGTGGGCGCGCTGCCGCTGGCACGCAAGGGCCGCAGCTACATCGAGCAGGCGCGCGTGCCGCTGCCCGATCGCATGCAGATGTACAACCTGCTGCTGCGCCTGGGAACCGACAACATCTTCGAACGCGGCTTTCTGGCGCAGGTCGACAGCGCCGATCCGCTGCGCCAGCAGCGCGCGGTATGGCAGCAGGCGGGAGAGGCGGCGCCGCTGAACCTGATGCTCGCCTGGGACTGGCGCTACACCCTCACCGAGGCCGACCTGCGCAAGGTGCGCGGCAGCACCGCGCTCGCCGGCGTGCAGACGCGCTTCCCCTTCCTCGACCACCGCCTCGTCGACTTCTCGCTCGACCTGCCGCTGTCCTACAAGCTCAAGGGCAACCGGCTGCGCTGGTTCTTCAAGGAGGCGCTGCGCGGCTTCCTGCCCGACGAGATCCTCGCCAAGAAGAAGCAGGGCTTCGGCCTGCCCTTCGGCGTCTGGGCCAACCGCCACGAAGCGCTCAAGCGCTTCGCCACCGACGCGCTGCAGTCGCTGGCCACGCGCGGCATCGTGCGCGCCGACTTCATCCGCACCCTGCTCGCCGAGCACCTGCCCGCGCACCCGGGCTATTACGGCGAGATGGTGTGGGTGTCGATGATCCTCGAGCACTGGCTGCGCCAGCACGCGCCCGGGTATCGAGTTGGGTAGGGGGCACAGGCGCTCGCCTGCACCCCGGCCGTGATCGCGGTCATGGGCACGCGCCTCGACGCCGCACGACAGCGCTTGCTCAACATACGTCGCTGCCGTACGGTTCGACCGTGCTGACGATCTGCCAGACGCCGATCCTTGTTGCCGAGGCTGGCGAGCTCTGCATGCTGCTCGTCTACGCCAAGGCGGGGCGAGACACCATCCCGGCTCGGTTCCTGAAGGAAGTTCGCGAGGAGTTGGAAGATGGCTTTTTCTAAGCAAGACACTTCGCGTCTGGACGCCGAAGACCTCGGGCGCAAACTGCTGGCGTCGGTGCGGCAGATGAAAGCCCGGGACTTTGCCCGCGCGACCGAAGTCCCGCTCAACGACATCGCGGCGGCGCGCCAGCGTACCGGCATGTCGCAGGCCGAGTTCGCGGCGGCGCTCGGCATCTCCAGGCGCACGCTGCAGGAATGGGAGCAAGGGCGGCGTTCGCCCTCCGGCGCCGCACAGGCTCTGCTTCGCATCGCCGCCAGGCATCCCGAACTCGTGCGCGAAGCGCTGCGCTGAGCGCCGCGGTCGCGCGCGAGCGGCTGCGCCTACCCTGCCTGCCGCTGCCCCCACTGCGTGGCGAGCAGCTTGCGGTCGATCTTGCCGTTGGGGTTGCGCGGCAGCGGGCCGGCGGCGGGCTCGATGCCGTGCGGCACCATGTAGGCCGGCATGCGCTGGCGGCATTGCGCCAGCAGCGCCTCGAGGTCGAGCGCGCTCGCGCCCTCGGGCGCGGTGGCGATGACCTGGATCGCCTGCCCGAGGCTCTCGTGCTCGACGCCGAAGGCCACGCACTCGCCCACCAGGCCGGTGGCGTAGAGCACCTCCTCGACCTCGGTCGGGCTGACGCGGTAGCCCGAGGTCTTCATCATCTCGTCGCGCCGGCCGACGAAGTAGAGAAAGCCCTCGGCGTCGCGGCGCACGGTGTCGCCCGAGAACACCGCGAACTCGGGCAGCATCTGCCCGGTCTGGCGCCCGCCGATGCCCACCGGCAGCAGCTTGTAGCGCTCGGCGGTCTTCTCCGCGTCGCCCCAGTAGCCCTGGCCGACGAGGGCGCCGCGGTGCACCAGCTCGCCGGGCTCGTCGACGCCGCACTCGCTGCCGTCCTCGCGCAGCACCAGGATCTCGGCGTTGGGGATGGCCTTGCCGATCGAGTCCGGGCGGCGGTCGACCTCCTCGGGCGGCAGGTAGGTGCTGCGAAAGGCCTCGGTGAGCCCGTACATCAGATAAGGCCTGGCGCGCGGCACGCGCGCGCGCAGCGCGTCCAGCGTCTGCCGCGGCATGCGCCCGCCGGTGTTGGCGAAGTAGCGCAGGTGCTCGCCGATGGCCGCCGGCCAGTCGAGCTGCGTGAGCTGGATGTAGAGCGGCGGCACGGCGGTGAGGCCGGTGACGCGCTCGCGCTCCAGCGCGCGCAGCACGTCGCGCGGCAGCAGGTAGTTCAGCAGCACCACGCGCGCGCCGCTGTGAAAGGCGGTCGTCAACTGGCTGAAGCCGGCGTCGAAGGACAGCGGCAGCGCCGCCAGCAGCGTGTCCTCGGGGCCGTTCCCGAGGTAGCTGGCCACGCTCTTGGCGCCGGCGACCATGTTGCGGTGGCTCAGCACCACGCCCTTGGGGCGACCGGTGGAGCCGCTGGTGTAGAGGATGGCGACGAGGTCGGTGTCGATGACGCGGTGCCCCGCGCGCGCCGGCGCCGCCTGCAGCGCCGCCCATTCGTGCAGCGCCACGCCCGCGGGCAGCGCCGGCGGCTGCGCCGGCTGCTCGGTCAACACCACGTGGCGCAGGTCCGGACACTCGGCCAGCACCGGCGCCAGCAGCGCCAGCCGCTCGGGCGAGGTGACGAGCACGCGCACATTGCAGTCGCGCGCGATGTAGGCCACCTGCTCGGCCTTCAGCAGCGGGTTCATGGGCACCATCACGGCCCCGGCGGCAGGCGCGCCGAAGCTCGCGACCACGGTCTCGAGGCGCTTCTCGAGGTAGATGCCCACGCGCTCGCCGCGCTGCAGGTTCAGCTGCATGAGGCCGGCGGCGAAGGCCTGCAGCGCGTCCTGCAGGGCCGCATAGGGGAGTGAACGCCCTCCCGTGGTGAGCGCCGGGCGCTCGGGCCAGAGTGCGGCTGCGCGGCTCACCAGGTCGTGCAGCAGGGCGGCGTCGGGCGGCATGGCAGTCATCGCGATCGGAACCCGTTGTGGCATGGTCGATGCGATTTTCCCCGGCGGCGCAGGGGGCCAAGCCACCGGCGCGGTCGCCGGACGCGCAAAGCGTGACGACTTGCCGCGCGAGCGCGTCCGCCGGTCCGGCGCCGGCCCCGCCACCGTGCCGGCCCACCTAGAATTTGCCGGTGATGCCAGCCGCAGCCGACCGCAAACCCGCCATGGACATCTTCCTGGAGGTGACGCGCGTGCTCGACGAAGTGCTCAGCCTCGGCGGCCGATCGTCCACGTACACGCGCGAGACGCCGCTGCTCGGCGCCGTGCCGCAGCTGGACTCGATGGCCGTGGTGACGCTGATCACCACCTTCGAGGAGCGCTTCGACATCGCCATCGCCGACGACGAGATCGACAGCGAAAGCTTCGCCAGCGTCGGTTCGCTGGCCGATCTCGTCGCCGCCAAGCTGCGCTGAACGAATCCCCTGCCAGGCATTGCGCCATGCGGATTCCCGACCTGCCCGAAAGCGTGGGCCATGCGCCCTTCGAGGCGCACGAATCCGCGGTGCGCAGCTATTGCCGCGCCTTTCCCGCCGTCTTCGGCCGCGCCAAGGGCGCGTTCGTCTTCGACAGTGCCGGCCGGGCGTACCTGGACTTCTTCGCCGGCGCCGGGACGCTCGCCTTCGGCCACAACCCCGACTTCATCAAGCGCCGGCTGCTGGCCTACATCGAATCCGACGGCATCACGCACGGACTGGACCTCTACACCGAGGCCAAGGCCGCCTTCATCGAAGCCTTCGTGCGACACGTGCTCGCCCCGCGCGGGCTGGACTACCGGCTGCAGTTCACCGGCCCCACCGGCGCCAACGCCGTCGAGGCGGCGCTCAAGCTGGCGCGCCGGGTCACGGGGCGGCAGGGCGTCTTCGCCTTCAGCGGCGCGTATCACGGGCTGTCGCTGGGCAGCCTGGCCGTGACCGCCAACCACGGCAAGCGCGCCGCCGCGGGCACGGGCCTGCACGACGTCACCTTCGTCCCCTATCCCGACGGGCAGTTGGACGACGCCGCGATCCTGGCGTGGATCGAGCGCCTGATGACCGACAGCCACTCCGGCGTCGACAAGCCCGCGGCCGTGATCCTCGAGACGCTGCAGGCCGAAGGCGGCATCAACGTCGCGCCCAGCCCGTGGCTGCACGATCTGCAGGCGCTGCTGCAGCGCCACGGCGTGCTGCTGATCGTCGACGACATCCAGGTCGGCTGCCATCGCACGGGGCCGTTCTTCAGCTTCGAGCGCGCCGGCATCACGCCCGACATCGTGGTGCTCAGCAAGGCCATCGGCGGCTATGGCCTGCCCTTGTCGCTGGTGCTGCTGCGCCCGTCCATCGACGCCTGGCGGCCCGGCGAGCACACCGGCACCTTCCGCGGCAACCAGCTCGCCTTCGTCGCCGGCACCGCGGCGCTGGAGCAGGCGGCGCGGATCGACCTCGGAGCCCAGGTGCAGCGCAAGGGCGCCCTCTGCGAGCGCGTGCTTCACGAGCGCGTCGCCGCGCTGGACCCGCGGCTGAAGCGGCGCGGCCTGGGCCTGATCCAGGGGCTGGATGGCGCTGCCATCGACGATGGCTTCGCCAGCCGCGTCAGCCGGCGCTGTTTCGAGCTCGGGATGATCATCGAGACCGCGGGCCGCCGCGACACCGTGCTCAAGCTGTTGCCACCGCTGAACATCGAGGAGGCGGAGCTGCTGCAGGGGCTGTCGACGATCGAGCAGGCCGTTCGGGACTGCCTGCGTGCCTGAATCCGCCGCACCGCCACCGGACCTGTTCGCCGCCAGCGCCCCCACGCGCGACTTCCTGCGCCCGGCCCGAAGCAGCGGGCAGCGCCACACGCTGCCGCTGCCCGACGCGCCGCCGCCAGCTCCTGCGCTCTGGATCGCCGCGCTCGCGGTGCTGCTGCGGGCGCATGCGCGCACCGAAGCGGTGGCGCTGACGCTGCGCCGCGGCGGCCGGCTGCAGGCCCTGGCACTCGACGTCGCGGCCGCACTCCCCTTCACCCACCTGGTGGGGCAGGCCGAACGGGCCCTGCAGGCAATCGACGCCGGCGAGCGGCCGCCGACCTCGGCCGAGACCCGGCACGAAGCCTGCCCCGGGGCGGCCGCGCCGCCGGGCGTGCTCGTCGACTTCGCCGCGCCCGGCAGCCCGCCCCTGGCGGCCGATCTGGTGCTGCGCTGCGCCGATGCCACCCTCGACGCCGACGCCGACCTCTACCGCGCCGAAAGCCTGCCGCCGCTGGCGCGCCAGCTCGCCCACGTGCTGGCCACCGCGGATGCCGCCACGCCCGCCGCCATCGGCGACCTGCCCCTGTGCGACGCCGCCGAGCGCACGCGCGTGCTGCGCGGCTTCAACCGCCTGCGCCTGCCCCTGCCGGCGCAGGCGACCTTCGCCACACTGATCGATGCCCAGGTCGCGCGCTGCGCGCCGCGGGCGATCTGCGCCGCGCATGGCTCGGCCCGCCTGAGCTGGGCCGAGCTCGACCTGCGCAGCCGCGCGCTGGCGCAAGAGCTGATCGCCTGCGGCGTCGGCCCGGGAGCCTTCGTGGCCGTGCTCGACCGCCGCGGGCTGGACTTCGTCGTCGCGATGGTCGCGGTCTGGCGTGCCGGCGGCGCCTACGTGCCCGTCGACCCCGGCTACCCGGCCGAGCGCGTGAAGTACATGCTCGCCGACAGCGAGGCCGCGGTGGCGGTGGTTGGAGCCCAGGCGCTGGAGCGCTTTGCGCCAGCGCTGCGCGACTGCCCGGCCTTGCGCCACGTGATCTGCCAGCAGCCGCTGGGGCACAGCCCGCAGCCGGGCCCCTGGACGGTGCGCGGCCCCGACGCGCGGGCGGTCCAGGCGGGCGTGCGCGCGGCCTCGCCCGCGGGCCCGCGCGACCCGGCCTACATGCTCTACACCTCGGGCTCGACCGGCCGGCCCAAGGGCGCGATCGTGCGCCACGACGGCGCCGTCAACCACCTGCTGGCCCAGGCGCAGGCGCTGGGCCGGGAGACGGTGGGCCGCTTCCTGCAGAGCGCACCGGCCTCCTCGGACATCTCGGTGTGGCAGTTCGCCGCACCGCTGGCGCTGGGCGGCACGACGGTGATCGTGGACGACGCCACCGACGTCGCGCGCGTGCTCGCCGAAGTCCGGCAGCACGGGCTGCACCTCATCGAGCTCGTGCCCACGGTCTTCAGGTACCTCATCGACTACGCCGCGGCACTCCCGCCCGAGGAGCGCGCGCTGCCCAGCCTGCGCTACGCCATGGTCACCGGCGAGGCCGCCTCGGTCGAGCTGGTCAACGCCTGGCTCGCGCTGTACCCGCAGATCCCCGTGGTCAACGCCTACGGCCCCACCGAAGCCGCCGACGACGTTTGCCAGGCGGTGATCCGCGCGCCGCTGCCGCCGCGCCAGCTGAGCGTCCCGATCGGGCAGCCGCTGGCCAACCTGGACCTGCACGTGCTCGACGCCGCGCTGCGCCCGCTGCCCGTGGGCGCCTGGGGCGAGATCTGCATCGCCGGCGTCGGCGTCGGCGCTGGCTACTGGCAGCAGCCCGAGCGCACGGCAGAGGCCTTCGTCGGCAACCCCTTCGCCGACCACCCCGACGCCGCCGGCCCGGTGCTCTACCGCAGCGGCGACATCGGTCGCTGGCGCGACGACGGCAGCCTGGAATGCGCCGGCCGCGTCGATCATCAGGTGCAGCTGCGCGGCCAGCGCATCGAGCTGCCGGAGATCGAGGCCGTGCTGCGCCAGCACCCGGGCGTGGCCGACGCCGTCGCTCGGGTCTTCCGTGATGGCGATGGCGGGGGCGATGGCGGGGGCGACGGACGGCCCGGCAGCCGCCGCGCCCACGACCCTGGCCGCCTCGTCGCCTTCGTCGTGCCCGCCGCGGGCGCCGCCGCCGACGAGGCGGCCTGGTGCGCGCAACTGTCGGCGCACCTGGCCGTCCGCCTGCCCGCGGCGATGCTGCCGTCGCTCTTCGTGCCCCTGGCCGCGCTGCCCCTGAACCCGGCGGGAAAGGTCGACCGCAACGCGCTGCGCCTGCCCGCGTCGATGCCCGGGCATGCAGACCGCGGGCGGCCCGGCAGCGGCAGCGACGCTGCCGCGCGCCGCAGCCCGCGCAGCGCCGCCGAGCAAGCGCTTGCGCGCCTGTGGGCCCAGGAGCTGGGGGTGGCCGAGGTCGGCATCGACGACGACTTTTTCGCCCTGGGCGGCGACTCGATGTCGGCGCTGGCCATCGCCGTCGGCGCACGCGCGGCGGGCTGGCTGCTGCGCAGCGCCGACCTGCTGGCGCACCCGACGATCGCCGCGCTCGCGGCCGTGGCGCAGCCGGTGATGCCGCCGGCGCCGCCGGCCCCGGCGGAAGCGGTCGCCGATACCTTCCGCGCGTTGCGTCCGCTGGACCCGGCGCTGCGTGCGCGCTTCCTGGGCGCCCACCCGCAGTGGTCCGACGTGCAGCCGCTCACGCCGTCGCAGCAGGGCCTGTTCGTGCACTGGCTGCTCGCCCGCGACAAGCGCGTCTACGTCGACCAGCTCGGCTACGAACTCGACGGCGAGCTGGACGCCCGCGCCTTCATCGCCGCCTGGCAGGCCGTCGTCGACCGCCACCCCGCGCTGCGCGCGGGCTTCCTGCGCAGCGCGCTCTCGCAGCCGGTGCAGGTCACCGCGCGCAGCGCGCCGCTGCCCTGGACCGTACTGGACCTCTCGGCGCTCGAGGACGGCGCCCAGGCCGACGCCTGGCGGGCGCACTGCGCGCGCGCAGTCGATGACGGCTTCGACCTCGCGGCGCCGCCGCTGATGCGCCTGACCCTGGCGCGCCTGGGCCCGAGGCGCCACGCGCTGGCCTGGACGCACCACCACCTGCTGCTGGACGGCTGGTCCATCGCCGGGGTGCTGCGCGAGGTGCTGGCGCTGCACGCCGCGGGCGGCGACGCCGTGCGAGCCTGCCTGCCCGCCGTCATCGACGACACCCTCTACCGCGAGCACCTGGCCGCGGTCGACCTGCGTGCGGGTCTGCGGCACTGGCAGCAGACGCTGGCCGGGGTGGCGGGCGCAGCGCCCTTGCCGGGCGCGGGAACGGTGGCCGCCGCGCCGGGTTTCGGCGAACTCGATCTCGAGCTGGCGCCGGCGAGCACGGCGGCGCTCGCCGCCACCGCCGCCCGCTGCGGCGTCACCCTGGGCACGCTGCTGCAGGCCGCCTGGGCCCTGCTGGTGGCGCGGCACACGGGCTGCGACGAGGTCGTGCTGGGCGTCGTCAGCTCCGGACGCGAGCTGCCCGTGCCCGGGATCGAGCGCATGCTGGGCCTGTTCGTCGTCACCCAGCCGCTGCGCGTGGAGACGGCCAGCGGCCCGCCGCTGGCGGCCTGGCTCGCCGCGCTGCAGGCGCAGGCTGCCGCGGGCCGCGCCCATGAGGCGCTGCCGCTGGCCGCGGCCGTGCGCGCTGCCGCCCTGCCGCCGGGCAGGCCGCTGTTCGAGACCCTGTTCGTGCTCTGGAACTTCCCGACGCTGCGCCAGGACGAGGGCGGCGCGGCGCCCGCGCCGCTGTCGATCCGTCCCACGCACTACCGCACGGTACCGGCCTACCCGCTGTCGCTGGTCGCCGTGCCCGGGCCCGCGCTGCAGTTGCGGCTGGTGCACGACCGCCAGCGCCTGGGCGACGCGGACGCGCTGGCCCTGCGTGCCACGCTGCAGCGCTTGCTGGCGGCCCTGGCGCGCGGTGAAGATCCCCGCAGCGGAAGCACCCGCGAGACCGGGCACGGCGGCACGTCCCCCTGCGCACCGCAGCCCCCAAGGGCATGAAGCCGCTGCACTACCACCGCTTCGACCCGAGCGCCTGCGCCTACCCGCGCCCGCGCGTGCCGGTGCTGCCGCCGCTGACGCCCGCGCAGCTGGGCCGGCGCCGGCCGCAGCCGGCCACGCCGCGCCAGCACTATGCCCGCGGCCGCTACGCCCTGGCGGCGGCCTACGCGCTGGCCGGCGTCGGCCCGCGCGGCGCGCTGCTGGCGCCGGCCTACCACTGCCGCACCATGCTCGACCCGGCGATCGCCCTGGGCGCCGAGATCGCGCTCTACCCGCTCACGCCCGACCTGCATGCCGACCTGGACGGCCTGCAACGCACCGCCGCCGCCTGCAGCGGCCGGCCCGCCGCGCTGCTGCTGACGCACTACTTCGGCCTGCCGCGCGAGATCGACGCGGTGGCCCGCTGGTGCCATGCGCACGGCATCCGCCTGATCGAGGACTGCTCGCACGCCTTGCCGGGCACCGGCGCCGATGCCGCCTGCGGCCGCGCCGCGCTGGGCACGCGCGGGCACTGGGCCGTCAGCAGCCCCTACAAGTTCTTCCCCTGCCCCGACGGCGGCTGGCTCTGGGCCAACGAAGGCGCGGCACTGCCCGCGCGCCTGCCGCGCCGCGCCACGGCAGGCGCCGAACTGCGGGGCCTGCGCGCCGCCTGGTCGCAGTGGCGCAGCCCGGTCCCGGCCCCCGATCCCGCCGCGATCGAGGCCGAGCGCGCCGCACTGGCCGCGCGCAGCGCCCCAAGCGGCCGGGACTGGGAGGAATGCAGCGACCAGCCCTCGGCCGACTACCGCGCCGCGGACGCGGGCCGCGCCGGTCTGGCCGTCTCGCGCTGGATCGAGCAGCACAGCCGCCTCGAGCCGCTGGTCGCGCAGCGGCGCGCCCGCTACCGGCAATGGCAGCAGGCGGTGGCGGGCCTGCCCGGCGTCAGCGCCCTGCTGCCGCATCTGCCCGAGGGCGTCGCGCCCTACATGTTCCCCCTGCGGGTGTTCGAGCCGGCGCGGCTGTTCGACCCGCTCAAGCGCATGGGGCTGCCGATCTGGCGCTGGGACGACATGGCCGCCTCGGAGTGCCCGGTCGCGCGCGACTACCGCCAGGGCGTCTTCCACCTGCCCTGCCACCAGGCGCTGAGCGATGCGCAGATGGCCTGGATGACGGCGCTGCTGCAGGCGGTGGCGCGCCGCGGCTGAGCCCCGCGGCGGCGCAGCGAGAAGCCCGTCACCGAATCGCCCACGGCGAAGGCGCCCAAGCGGCACCCGCCGACGGCAGCCCACCTAGAATGCGGCGAACCCCGCCTGCCCGACGGGATCCGTGCCGACCCGTTCCGACCCGACCCCGATGGACGTGACCCGCGAAGTCATCAACGTGCTGGACGAAGTGCTCAGCCTGGGCGGCCGCGCCGCGAGCTTCACGCGTGAAACGCATCTGCTGGGCGCCATCCCCGAACTCGACTCGATGGCCGTGGCCACGCTCATCACCACGCTCGAGGAGCGCCTGGGCTTCGTCGCCGACGACGACCTCGACGGCGAGGCCTTCGCCACCGTCGGCGCGCTGGCCGATTTCGTCAGCGCCCAGATCGCGCAGTGAACCCGCGCGCGGGTCCGATGCCGCTGCGCCCACCGCCGATGGCCGGCTCCTTCGAGCCCCGGTTCATCACCGTCGACGACACGCCGCTCGGGGCGCGCCTGCTCCTGCACCATGCGCCGGCACAGGCGCGCGCGCGCGGCCTCGTGCTCTACGTGCACCCCTTCGCCGAGGAGATGAACAAGGCCCGCCGCATGGCCGCGCTGCAGGCGCGCGCCCTGGCCGCCGCCGGCCTGGCGGTGGCGCAGCTCGACCTGCTCGGCTGCGGCGACAGCGCCGGCGACTTCGGCGACGCCAGCTGGGCGCGCTGGGTCGACGACGTCGTCCACGCCGCGCGCTGGCTGCAGCAGCGCCACCCCGCCCGCGCCGGCGAGAGCGCGCCGCCGCTCTGGCTCTGGGGTCTGCGCGCGGGAACGCTGCTGGCGGTCGCCGCGGGCGCGCGGCTGGCCGAGGCCGGCAGCGCCTGCCACTACCTCTTCTGGCAGCCCGCGCCGCTGGGCAAGCTGCTGCTGCAGCAGTTCCTGCGCCTGCGCGCGGCCGGCGAACTCGCCGCCGGCCAGGCCAAGGCGGCGATGGAGCAGCTGCGCGCCGAGCTCGCCGCCGGCCGCGCGGTCGAGATCGCCGGCTACACGCTGAGCCCGGCCCTGTGCAAGGGGCTGGAGCAGGCCGAGCTGCAGCCGCCGCCCGCGCAGCCGCCGGGGCGGTTGCTGTGGTTCGAGCTCAGCGCCGTGGAGAACCCGCGCCTGGCCCCCGCGGGTGCGGCCACGCTCGCCGCCTGGCAGCAGGCGGGCTGGCAGGTGCAGGCGCAGGCACTGCAGGGCCCGCCCTTCTGGCAGACGACCGAGATCGAGGACGCGCCGGCGCTGCTCGACGCCACCGCACGCGCGCTGCTCGCGCCCCCCAGCGCCCAGCCCGCGGCCACCGAGCCCGCCGCCGCATGACGGCCGCCGCAGCCATGGTGCGCGAGGAAGCCTTCGCCTTCGGCTGCGAGGGCCAGACGCTGCTGGGCATCCTGCACCATCCCGCCGCCGCAGGCGGTGCGGCGCAGGCCGCGCGCACCGGCGTGGTCGTCATCGTCGGCGGCCCGCAGTACCGCGCCGGCAGCCACCGCCAGTTCGTGCACCTGGCGCGCGCCCTGGCCGCCGCCGGCCACCCGGTGCTGCGCTTCGACGTGCGCGGCATGGGCGACAGCAGCGGGGCGCTGCACGACTTCGAGCAGATCACGCCCGACATCGGCGCTGCCATCGACGCGCTGGTCGAACGCGTGCCCGGCGTGCGAAACGTCGCCCTCTGGGGCCTTTGCGACGGCGCGTCGGCGGCGCTGCTCTATGTGCACGAACGCGCGGACCCTCGCGTGGTTGGCGTGTCGATCGCCAACCCCTGGGTGCGCAGCGAACGTCTGCAGGCGCAGACGCGCGTCAAGCACTACTACCGGGACCGCCTTCGCTCGGCCGATTTCTGGCGCAAGCTCCTGCGGGGTGGCATCGGACTGGCGGCAGCACGTGACCTTGGCCGGGCCATGCGCGCAATGGCCGGGCCGACGCCGGCGCCAACGACCGCGGATGCGCCGGTCCACTACACCGTGCGCATGGCGCATGCGGCGCGTGCCCTCGGACCCGGACTGCAGATCATCCTCAGCGGCCGCGACTACACCGCCCGCGAGTTCGAAGAGCATGTTCGTGCTGATCCGCTCTGGCAGAGCGCGCTTGGTAGACAAGATCAGAGCTGGGACAGCCTGCCCGAAACCGACCATACCTTCTCATCGGCCGCGGCCAGGCAGGAAGTCGCGATCCTCACCAGGAAGTGGCTCGATCGATCAACGGAGCGCCGTGCATGAGAGAACCACAACCGAGCATCCCGTTCGGGCGCCACGGCGCCGCATCGCGGCGCCGACGCAAGGATCAGCGGCTTCGGCACGTCGTCCGCTTGAGCCTGGTCTGCGCGCTGCTCGGCAGCAGCGCCGGCGCCTATGCGCTCAACGTGGAGGTGCCGGGCTGCGGCAACCTCTCCAACGCCTTCGGACCCTGGGATTACCGGGTCGATCGCGGTGAACCCCTGCAGTTGGTGGAGAGCGCGCACTTCACGCCCGTCGTCGAGGGTCTGATTCGTGGCCAGTCCAGCACCGTGGCCCAGGATCTCGACTACACCCTGCGTGCTTTCCCGAACCATCACCGAGCGCTGATCGCAGCCGGGCGCCTGGCCGACCGGGCCAAGTCGATGCAGCCACCTGGCCTGCGCTACCCGATCGACTGCTGGTACGAGCGAGCGATCCGTTTCAAGCCGGATGACCTCACCGTACGCATGCTGTTTGCGGAGTGGCTCAGCAAGCACAAGCGTGAGGACGACGCGCTCAGGCAGCTGGATTTCGTCAAGGTCAAGGCTGGGGACAACCCGTTCACTCACTACAACCTGGGACTGGTCTACGTCAAACTTGGCAAGTTCGACGACGCACTGAGTCAGGCGCACAAGGCTGCTGCATTGGGCATGCCCCGGCAAGAGCTTAAGCAGGCGCTCCAGGCCGCTGGCAGGTGGGCCGAACCGGCGCCCGACAAGGCGGATCCGGCTGCCTCCGCGAATGCGGCGACTGCCGAAGCTGCGGCCGCGCCATCCTCCGCGGCCAGCGGTTCGCCCTAGATCTCGATACGCCATGCAGCCTCCGATCCGCTGGAGTCATCAGCCTGCCCAGCAGGCCTTTGCCGACGAAGAGATCCGCCGTAGTTGGGACCAGCTCAACGGCCAGCACGGCAATCTCCCGATCCTCGATGCCGCAGCGGTTCGGGCGGCCCTGCAGACCTTCGATGGCGGCAGACAATGGCTGGCCATTGCGCACGATCGCGACGGCCTGGCGGCGATGATCGTGGCCAGTCGCAGCGGCCCCATGCAGTGGCAGTGCTACCAGCCGTCGCAACTGCCTCTGGGATGCTGGGTGGCGCGTGCGGGCCTGACGCCACTGGGGGTCGCCACTCGCGCGTTGAGCGGCATGCCCACGACGTGTTGGGTGATGTCGCTCACACAGATCGACCCTCTCCTGCACGAACGCCCCGCAGACACCGACCGGGTGCAGACCGCGGACTACATCGAGACGGCTTGGCTTGACCTTCGTGGCAGCTTCGACGACTACTGGGCAGCCCGCGGCAAGAACCTGCGCCAGAACCTGCGGAAGCAGCGCAAGAAGATCGCCGACGATGGCGTGCAGGCGACGATGCACATCCTGCGCTCGGCGTCCGACATGGCGCAGGCCGTGGCCCGCTACGGCGTGCTGGAAGCCAGCGGATGGAAGGCGGCCCAGGGCACCGCCATCCACCCCGACAACGATCAGGGGCGCTTCTACACGCAATGGCTGCAAGACGCCGCACACCGAGGCGAGGCCTTCGTCACCGAATACACCTTCGGTGATCGCACGGTGGCGATGAACCTGGGCCTGCTGCGTGCTGGGACGCTGATCGTCCTCAAGACCACGTATGACGAGTCGCACAAGGCGTTGTCACCGGCCTCTCTCCTGCGCGAAGACGAACTGAAGAGCTTCTTTGCCGACGGGGAGGTGCGCCGTATCGAGTACTTCGGGCGCCGCTTGGAGTGGCATACGCGGCTCACCGACACGCACCGCACGCTCTATCACCTCACCGCCTACCGCTGGGCATGGCTGCAGCGGCTGGCACAGGCCCGGCGGCGCCGGGTCGCTGCTGCCGAGACGGAGCAGACGCCGACCACCAGTGACGGCTGAGACGTGCGGCGCGTCCTCATGATCGCCTTCCACTTCCCGCCCCTGGCGGGAAGCAGCGGCATCCAGCGCACGCTGCGCTTTGCGCAGCATCTGCCCGAGCATGGCTGGGAGCCGCTGGTGCTCACGGCCACACCCTCGGCCTACGAGTCGACGAGCCCGGACCTGCTGGCCGACGTTCCTCAGGGCCTCGTCGTCGAACGCGCGCTGGCCTTCGATGCCGCGCGCCAACTCTCGCTGGGCGGGCGCTATCCCGGCTTCCTGGCGCGGCCCGACCGCTGGATCAGCTGGCGCTTCGACGCCGTGCGGCGCGCGCGTGCGCTCGTCAGGCGCTACCGGCCGCAGGTCATCTGGAGCACCTACCCGATCGCCACGGCGCACGTCATCGGCGCCCGCGTGCAGGCCGCGACCGGCCTGCCCTGGGTGGCCGATTTTCGCGATCCCATGGCGCAGGACGGCTACCCCGCGGATCCCCGCACCTGGCAGGCCTTCGACGCGATCGAGCGCCAGGTGATCGCCAGCGCCGCCCGCAGCGTCTTCGCCGCGCGCGGTGCCGCTCGCGAGTACCGTCGGCGCTACCCGGCCCACGCCGAGCGCATCGGCGTCATCGAGAACGGCTACGACGAAAGCAGCTTTGCCGCCGCCGAGCGGCGCGGTGGCCTCGACGAACCCTTGACGCCCGGTGCACTGACGCTGTTGCACAGCGGCATCGTCTACCCGTCGGAACGCGACCCGACGGCGCTGATGGATGCCATCCAGATGCTGGCGCGCACGGATGACGTGGCGCCCACGAGGCTGCGTTTTCGCTTTCGCGCCTCGGCCCACGACGATCTCCTGCGCCGCCTGGCCGCGCAGCGCGGCATCGAAGCCTTCATCGAACTCCTGCCCGCCGTCGGCTACCAGGAGGCCTTGGCCGAGATGCTGCGCGCCGATGCCCTGCTCGTCATGCAGGCCAGCAACTGCAACGACCAAGTGCCGGCCAAGGTCTACGAATACGCCCGCGCCGGCCGCCCCATCCTCGCCCTCACCGACGCCGCCGGCGACACGGCCGCGTGCCTGCGGGAGTTCGGCGTGCAGCGGATGGCGGCCTTGGATGATGCGGCGCAGATCGCCGAATCGCTGCGTGCGCTGTTGCAGGGCAGCACGGAAGACCTGCGCGTCCGACCAGAAGGGGCGGCACAGTTCTCGCGGGCGCAGCGAAGCGCACAGTTGGCCTCAGCACTCGAAGTCGCGCTCCAGATCGGCCGCGGTGCTTGGAACGTTTGAAGGGGAACTATGCCAACCGCTACTCCGAATGACGAGGAGCCCCCAAGTGGCACAACATCAACGCGTGCTGCCCAACGCGCTCAGCAGCGAGCGGCCTACACCACCTCGCGCCCAGACATCTGCGAGCTGGTTCCCCTGAATGCACGCGAGATCCTCGACGTCGGGTGCAGCAACGGCGAAGTAGGAGTGACCCTGATGCACAGGCAACTCGGCTGTTACGTAGATGGCATCGAACTCGACGAAGGCCTAGCCAAGGAGGCCCGGGGCCGCCTGCGTGAGGTGAAGTGTTTAAATGTGGAGCACTTCGACTGGAGCACCGGATTTGGAGGCCGCTCCTACGACTGCATCATCTTTGCTGATGTTTTGGAGCACCTCGCCGACCCGGCGCGCACGCTCAGCGCTGCGCGCGAACGGGTTGTGCCCCACGGGTGCATCGTGATGTCGCTGCCCAACATCCGTCACGTATCGGCGCTGTGGTCGATCTTCGTCCGCGGGAGTTTTCCGCAACGCCCGCGCGGCCTGTTCGATCGAACGCACCTGCGCTGGTTCACGCTCAAAGACATCACTCGACTTTTGTCCGATCAGGGTTTAACGCTGGAGCGGCGAGTGCTGTCGCTGCGCTGGGGCGATCAAGGTGGCGGGCGCGCCAATCGTCTGCTCAACCGCCTGCCGGTGCCGCTCCAGGAATTGGCACCAATTCGCGAATTGCTTACTTATCAGGTCACGCTGCGTGCACGAATCTGACTCTGCGATAAGCCGCACGCTGGTCTTACGGAATGCTATGAACCGTCAACCCGAACCGTTGTGATGACCGAGGCAGCAACACCGGGAGAGCCACTCGTTCGCTTGGGCTTTGTGCTGGCCTCGTCCAGGAACCGGCCCCTGCCCAGCACCCGGATCGCCGCCCTAAACATGTTCGAAGGCTTGCGGCAATCCGGCTTCGATCCTCATGTCTGTTTCGAACCAGAGACACCTTGCGAGACGCCAGAGCTGAAACTGAGTGCGACTGCACTGCGTTCGCAGGGAATTCGCTGTGTGGTATTCCAGAAGTGCTATGGCGCCCACGCCGTTGCCTTGGCGCGGCGGTTGGCTGAGCTTGAGATCGCCACAATCTTCCAAGTCTGCGACGTCGTGGACGAAGAGATGTGCGCCGCAACGGACGCAACCGTTGTGGTGTCGGAGTTCCTCCGTGCGTTGTATCCGACCCCATTGCGTCACAAGGTACACGTCGTGCACGATGGGATTGAAGATGGCAACGTTCAGCGCGCACAACTCAGGCGAAGCCGGGGCGACTTTGCGCACCCCTTGCGCGGGGTATTGGTCACCGCATCATCATTGACTCACGTGCCGGAGCTGGGCTTGCCGCCACACTGGCTGCGCCTCAGCATTGTGGGCCGGTACAGATCGCCAAGCACCAACGGCACATTCGGCGCACTCCTTGGTGCAGTTCGATTGCTTGCTGGGCCGGAAGCCGCCGGACCACCGCTGACCGAGCGCCTGGCGTTTGCACTCTCGGGTCGAATTCGGCGAATACCGTGGACCGCACAGGATGTCCGCGAAGAACTCCAAAGGGCCGATCTGGCGCTGGTTCCCAGTGAAGTGGACAACCGGCTCCAGCCACCTCGGCGCCCTGTGCCCACATGGCTCGTGAGATCAGAGAACCGCCTCACCCTGGCGATGTCAGCGGCGCTACCAGTCGTCGCAACGCCGATTCCGGCCTACGCCGCGGTGATCGAGCACGGTCGCAACGGCTTTCTTGCCCAAGGTCGGGCGCAGTGGCTGGACGCACTTCGGAAACTCCGCGATCCAGACTGTCGGCGCGACATCGGGAACGCCGCGCGTGCGTCGGTCTTGGATCGCTTCTCGCTCGAACGGCAGACCGCACGGTTCGTCGACGTGGTTCGTCAGGTGATCTCGGATCAACCGTCGGACTTCAGCCGTACTAAACCCCAAGGGCACTTGCAGGGCTACTAGCCGATGTCGACTCGGCGGGCGCTGTTCTTCTCTTACGTGGATCGCTATGCCGCGTTGTTCATCAACATCGGCATGTCTATGGTTATCGCACGCCTGCTCACACCGACTGAAATCGGCATCTTTTCGGTCACGATGGTGCTGATCTCGTTCACATCGGCGTTGCGCGACCTCGGCTCCGGCATGTATCTCGTGCAGGAGCCGAACTTGACTCATAACCGCTTGCGAGCCACATGGACCGTACAGTTGTTCACAGGACTTGCGCTGGCCGTACTTGTCGCTGTAGCGGCATGGCCAGTAGCGCAGTTCTATGCCGAGCCGCAAATGCTGACCATCATGGGCGTGGTCGCATTGAACTTCGCCGTCAACCCATTCGGTTCAATGACCTATGCATGGCTGATGAGGCACATGCGCTTCGAGTCACTTGCGGTAATGCGCGTGACCGGCGCTGCTACCAACGCTGCTGTCTCAGTGGGACTGGCCTTCGGCGGTTGGGGACCGATCAGCCTCGCGCTAGGCAGCCTCGCTGGAACGCTAGCCAACGCTGCGGCGGCACGCCTCTTTCGCAGCCCCGAAATGCCCCGCTGGCCGGGGTTGCAGGATGTTCGCCGCGTGCTCGCCTTTGGCAGCCGCCTGTCTGCCTCGAGCATCGTGCGCACCGCCGCCGAGGGCGCCCCGGAGTTGCTGCTGGGCAAGCTGCAGAGCCTCACCGCAGCGGGTTTCTTCTCGCGCGCCAACGGCCTCGCGCAAATGTTCAACCGCCTGATGCTCGACGCGGCGATGGTGGTTGCCCAGCCCCTGTTCGCGCGCACCCTGCGCGAGGGCGGCAGCCTGCAGCCGCTGTTCCTGCGCGCCCAGTCCTACCTGTGCGCCATCGGCTGGGCCTTCTTCCTTGGCCTGGCGTTGCTGGCCGAGCCGACCGTTCGCCTGCTCTACGGCGACCAGTGGGCAGCCTCGGTCGACGTGGCGCGCGTGCTCTGCGGTGCCGCCATGCTGGCGCTGCCGGCCGCGCTATGTCCGGTGGTGCTGGTGGCCATGGGGCAAGTGCGGCTCCACCTGCGATTGACAGCGGCCTCAGCCGTCATCACCGTTGCGGGGGTCGCCGTCGGCGCCTGGTTCGGGCTCCTGGGCACGGCGCTCGCGATCCTGGGCGCGCAAGCGATCAATACGGTCCTGTGGCTGCGCCACACGCTGCGGCAACCCTGCCTTGGGGCCAGGGGTCTGGCGGCTGCGCTTGGTCACAGCGCAGCACTGGCCGGTGTCACCGCAGTCGTGCCATGCCTGCTGCTCCTGACCGGCCATGCGGGGCAGCTGCCACGCTGGACCCCTCCGGTCGCGGCGGCTCTGGGATGCGCGGTCTTCGTACTCTCGAGCATCCTGATGCGACATCCGCTCACCACCGAGTGGCATGCGTTGAAGCAGCGCATCAGGCGCCGTTGACGGTGTGGGGCACCGCGCTCGGGGAGACCAAGCGGCTCACCGGTGCCCGCGCGATCACTCCGACCAGGCCTCGACCTCGAGGATGCGGCTGTACCAATAGAGCGCGCCGTTGACGGTGATGCGGATGCGGTCGGTGCTGACCGCAGGAAATGCAAAGCTGCGCCAGACCCGGTTGTTGCCGCTGACACTGCCCCCGGGAACCGTCACCCAGGCCGCACCGTTCCAGTACTGAACGCTGAAGGCCGTGATGCCGTAGAGGCTGAAGGTGGTCTCCGTCGTGGGGGCCACTCCCGCGGCATAGTTGTCCGGCAGCGTGAAGACGTCGATGCGGTTGATCGTGCGCGTGCCTGCGAAGTTGATCTGCACCCAATCCGGGAAGCTGCTGGAACTGGCGTCGTTCCAGCCACCACCCTGCGCCCAGCGGTTGCCCAGGCGGTTGCCGTCGTTGACAGCCGTCACCGGGTAGGCGCTGGAATAGGTGGAGGAGGCGCTGGCCACACCGCCGTTGACCTGCGCCGCGACGTTGATGCTGCCGCCGCCTCCGGTGGGTGGATCGACAGTGATGCCCACCACGGCCGAAACCGTGCTGGCGCCGGCGTTGTCGGTGGCCACCGCGGTGAGGCTGTAGCTGCCCGCAGCCACGTTGCTCCAGTTCAGCGTGTAGGGTGCGGTCGTGTCCTCGCCGATCTTGGTGGCGCCGGCATAGAACTCGACCTTGGCGATGCTGCCGTCGCTGTCGCTGGCGTTGGCCGCCAGCGCGATGCTGGCCGGGGCGGTGTAGGTGGCGCCTGCGGCCGGAGCACTCAAGCTCACGCTGGGCGCCGCGTTGGCCGCTGGCGTCACGGTGACGGCCACCGCCGCGGACGTGGTGCTGGCCCCGGCGTTGTCGGTGGCCACCGCGGTGAGGCTGTAGCTGCCCGCAGCCACGTTGCTCCAGTTCAGCGTGTAGGGTGCGGTCGTGTCCTCGCCGATCTTGGTGGCGCCGGCATAGAACTCGACCTTGGCGATGCTGCCGTCGCTGTCGCTGGCGTTGGCCGCCAGCGCGATGCTGGCCGGGGCGGTGTAGGTGGCGCCTGCGGCCGGAGCACTCAAGCTCACGCTGGGCGCCGCGTTGGCCGCTGGCGTCACGGTGACGGCCACCGCCGCGGACGTGGTGCTGGCCCCGGCGTTGTCGGTGGCCACCGCGGTGAGGCTGTAGCTGCCCGCAGCCACGTTGCTCCAGTTCAGCGTGTAGGGTGCGGTCGTGTCCTCGCCGATCTTGGTGGCGCCGGCATAGAACTCGACCTTGGCGATGCTGCCGTCGCTGTCGCTGGCGTTGGCCGCCAGCGCGATGCTGGCCGGGGCGGTGTAGGTGGCGCCTGCGGCCGGAGCACTCAAGCTCACGGTGGGAGGGGTATTGCCCGAACCCGTGCTCGTCAGCCTGAGTGCCCAGATATCGCCACGGACTCCAGTGCCCTGCGTCGCCCCGCCGAACACGATGGTCTGCCGTGAGATCGGGTTGTAGGCAATCTGCGCCAAGCGCCGGGGAGCAGGTGCGCTCGCCGTCGACAACTGCGTCCAGGTGTTGCTGGGGTAGTGGTACACCCAGGTGTCGTTGAGGTCGGCACCCCCGGTGCTGCCGCCAAAGAGCACGACGACCCCATGCTCTTCGTCGTACGCCATCACCTGCTGGGCGCGCGCGGTTGGCGCCACGGCCGGATTCATGTTGGTCCAGGTGTTCGTCGAAAGCCGGTAAGCCCATGTCTCGCCCATCACCGAGGCCTCGGGGCAGGTGGCATCGTAGGTGTACGAACACACACCGCCGAACAGGATGAAGACGTCGTTGGCCTTGTCGTAGACGAAGGAGTTGAGCATCTCCCGACGGTGTGCAGGGGCGCCAGTCGCTGGAACGGGCAGCGCTGTCCACTGCTTGGTGGTCACGTCCAGTTTCCACACGCGGCGGTCCGTCCCCATGCTCAAGCCACCCCACAGCACGAACGCATGGTCGAGCACCGAATAGTCAACCGCGGCGGCAATGCGTCCTTGCGTCGGAATCGTCGTGGTATCGCCCGGCGCCAAGCCCTGCCCGGTCCATGTACCGGTCGTGGGGTTGAAGTACCAGATTCCGGCCCCACTGGTGGCATACAGACGGTACGTGGTGCCAGCGGTCAGGGCGGGCAGTGCCGCGGCCAGCGTCAGGGTACGGGTGTTCGCCGAGTAGCCGACGACGCGTGCGGTCCCGCTGGCGGTATTGACCGACCACCCGACGTATTCACCATCGACGCCGGAACTCAACGTCGGGTCGACGATGACCGTTGGTCCGCTGCCCGCCGCCGCGGTACGGGCCTGACTCATACTGATACAACGGTATCCACTGGCGCCACCAAACGCCCAGTAGAGGTTGTTGAACGGGTCGTACTTGAAGTTGGTGTCGTCGGTCCCGTTGATCTTGCTGAAGCCATCGTTTCCCGGGCACAGCGTAAAGGGATCGATCAGAGTCCATTCCCCAGTTTCGGTCTTGTAGGACCAGATGTCGTTGTCGTACAGATTCGGCCCATTGCCGCCGAACAGGACGATCTCCCCGCGCTGGGAGTCCCAAGTCATCTCGGTCCACACCCTTGGGCCTGGGCCTGCAGGCCAAGCGACGCTGCCGCTGGGCTGCTCAGTCCATGCGGCCGCCAGTTGCGGGGCCGCGCTCAACAGCGTCGCGCCCGCCAAGGGCACTCGCCTCTCCGACAACAGCGTACCTGGCTCAGTCTGATTCCCTCCACCGCAGGAGGTCAGGAGTGCCGCAGCAACGCAGGCCGCGACGCGAACTCGAAGCGCTTCGTACATCATGCGCGGATGATCCTACGGCTTGGCGTGGCTCTAGGCCTTCTGCACCCCCTCGCTTGAGTGGGGCGACAACGGCAAATCAGTCACACAGTCTTTGCATTTTTTTTTGAAGCGCTGTTCACTCACTCCACTTCGAAGTTAGTGTGAGCGTGGCCTGCCTGTCCAGATGTTGACGACATTCAGGTCAACCAATCCATCCAAGGATCGCGACCTCTTGGCAGATATAAATTCATGTGACCACTATCATTTCAGCGCGCTCGCCTAACGCCTCAATCACCGATTCGATCAACGAGACTTGCTCGCTAGATCAATAATCATCGTCGCGTACTATCTATTGCGACAGATTCCTGCGAACAACAGCGGGGACGACAATAATGCTGGTCATAGTCTCAGTTTGCCTGATACGTCAAAATTTGAATATTGCACACACAATAGCACATTTTCAGATTTCTCGAAATGACCACTCCAAGCAATCAACACATGACTCAATCTCAAATTTCAACAAGACGAACATAACTCGACGTCAAGGCAAGCCAGCTATGACTTACCGATTGACTTAATATCTCATTACAAATGGCAAGCATCTTAGCTAGTACTCAGATCCCACCGTTTCGTCTGGCGATCATCGGGGCAGGCCTGATCACTCAAAATAGCCACCTGCCAACAGCGTTATCGTTGCCCA
>JAIXKR010000159.1 GCA_026932235.1 Burkholderiales bacterium | reverse complement strand
GGGGCCGACGCGCTGCACGACCGGGATGCGCGCCTGCGAGTCCAGCACCTCGAGGATCGCGCGCTCGCGCTCGGCGTGGCCTGGAACCGCCTGCAGCTCGCGTTCGCTGATCGCGTTGCGCTCGCGCACCCAGGCGAGCGCCCGCTCGCCCTGCACCTCCTCGAGCCAGAGATAGGGGTCTTCGCCCTCCGGCGTCGTCGGCGCTGCGCGCGGCGCATCGAGTGCGGGTTCGGAACTTGGGTTCATCGCGAGGGTGGCCGCCCGTGCGGGCTGGCCGGGGAACATGGACGAGAGACTGGAGCAGAGGCTGGAACACAGGATCGACAGGACGCCGCGGCGCGTCGGGCGGGTGCCGCACGCCGCAGGCGTGCGAACGATCTGTCCTTGCCCTCGTCGGCCGGGTCGGGCGCCGCTGCAAGGGGTCGCGGGATCTTCGAGCATCGATTGCAGGCCGCGCCGCGGGTCATCGACGGCCGCGACTGTGCCACACGGCGATGGGCGACCGCGCTGGCATCATCGACGCGATGTCCGACGCCTCGCTCCATGTGTTCGACCGGCCCGGCAGGGCTTGGCTTGCATTCGCGGGGCTGCTTGCGCTCGCGAGCGTGCTCGCGCGCGCCTGGCCGGCCGCGGCGCTCGACTGGCAACCGGCGCTTGCGCTGGCCGAACCCTGGCGCTGGTGGACGGCAGCCTGGGTGCACGGCAGCCGTGCGCACCTGATGCTCAACGTCGGCGGCGCGGTGCTCGTCGGCGCAGTCGGCTGGGCGGCGCAGCTGCCGTCGTCCGCGGCGCTGGCCTGGGCTCTGGCCTGGCCGCTCACGCAGCTGGGCTGGTTGCTCGGGCCGCCGCTTGCGCACTTCTTCGGGCTCTCGGGTGTGTTGCACGCCGGGATCGCGGTCCTGGCCGTGCACCTGGTCTTCGACGCGAAGGGGCTGCAGCGATGGATCGGCTGCGGCTTGCTCCTGGGCCTTGCGCTCAAGCTCGCGCTCGAGCATCCGTTCGGGCCGGTGCTGCGCCCCTCGCCGGCGCTTGGCGTTGCCGTTGCGCCCTGGTCGCACTTCTGCGGTGCGGTCGCCGGCCTTGCCGCCGCGACGCTCATTCATGTCCGTGCCGGATGGCGTCAGTGTCGAGCGGACGCCACGCCGACCCCCACGCGCGCGAGAAGGTCGTGAAAGCCTGACGCGGGCGGCACCCCGGGCAAGGGCACACTACGCCGCTTCCCGAGGTCGTGGAACCCCTCCCGCCCGAATGGTCCAGAGGGGCCGCGTCGGCCCGCCCTGGCCCTGGAACAGACCGAACATGCTGCACCTCCCCGCCATCTGGCGCATCCGATCCGACCTTCGTTGCCTGCTCCCGCGGCTGCTGCGACTCCTGATCCCCTGCGCGCTGAGCCTGAGCGCGACGGCTTCGCTGGCGCAATCGCCGCCCGCGGGCCAGAGACCGGATTTCGCGCGTGTGATCGTCAAGTACAGGGCCGGCGGCAGCCTGATGCGACAGGCGCTGCAAGCGCGCAACGGGACTCAGGAACCAAGGCATGCCGCCGCCCTGGGGCGGCGCCTTGGCCTGGCATTGAGCGACGGGCGCGCGCTCGACGAGCGCATGCAGGTGCTCCATGCGCGGGGGGTGTCTTCGCAGCAGCTTGCGCAGCGCCTGGCAGCGGACGCCGAGGTCGAGTACGCGGTCCCCGACGAGCGCCGGCGCGCGCTCGCGGTGCCGAGCGATCCGCTCTTCGCGGGCGGCCCACGCGTCTCGCCCGCGGCCGGCCAGTGGTACCTGCGCACACCCGACGCCACGCAGGTTTCGGCGATCAATGCGGTCGGCGCCTGGGCGATCAGCACCGGCGCCCCGGATCTGGTGGTTGCCGTGCTCGACACGGGCATTCGCCCGGACCATCCGGACCTCGCCCGCCAGCTGGTTGCCGGCTACGACTTCATCGCCGACGCCGACGAGGCGCGCGACGGCGACGGCCGCGACCCCGACCCGTCGGACCCGGGCGACTGGTCGGCTGCGGGCCAGTGCGATGCGGGCGAGCCGGCGGCCGACAGCAGCTGGCACGGCACGAAGATGGCCGGCCTGATCGGCGCGCAGACCGGCAACCGCCTCGGCATGGCCTCGGTCGGCTACGGGGCCCGGGTGCAGCCGGTGCGCGTGCTCGGGCCTTGCGGCGGCTACGATTCCGACATCCTCGCCGCGATGCTCTGGGCCGGTGGGCTCGGCAGCAATCCGGTCCGAAACGCGACGCCGGCGCGCGTGATCAACCTGAGCCTGGGATCGGCCGGTGTCTGCTCATCGGCGTATCGCGACACGATCGGCAGGCTAACGGCTGCGGGTGTGGTGATCGTCGCCGCGGCAGGCAACGAGGAGGGACTCGCGGTGGGGACACCGGGCAACTGTCCGGGCGTGATCGCCGTGACGGGTCTGCGGCACATCGGAACCAAGGTGGGTTTCTCGAGCCTCGGGCCGCAGGTGACGATCGCCGCACCGGGAGGCAACTGCGTCAACCTGATCGGTGACTGCCTCTACCCGATCCTGACGACGACGAACACCGGCAGGCGCGGGCCTGCGGAAAATGTCTACACCGACTCGCGCGACTACTCGGTGGGCACGAGCTACGCGACGGCGCTGGTGAGCGGCGCGGTGGCGCTGATGCTCTCGGCCAATCCGACGCTCGGCCCGTCCCAGGTGCGCGAACATCTGCAGGCGAGCGCGCGCCCCTTCGTCGCTGCGGCAAGCCCGGAAGTGCCGCTGTGCCGCTTACCGGACGAGCTGACCCAGGACGAATGTGCGTGCACGACCTCGACCTGCGGCGCGGGAATGCTCGACGCCGAAGGGGCGGTGCGTTTGGCTGCGGCGGCCGTGGGCGGGCAGGACAGCACGGATCCGGACACGGGCGGCGGCGGCGGGGGCGCGCTCGAGCCGACCTGGCTGATCGTGCTGGCGGCCGTGCTCGCTGCGCTGCTTGCATCGGGAGCGGCAACCCCTGGTGCTGGGTGGCGGCCTCGCGATGCTCGCACCCGAGGGCCTCAGCCGCACCCGCATGAGTGGACTGCGCTCGACCGCAAGCCCGATGGAGCTGCCCACGATGTCTGAGCTCAATCCGCTGCTGGAACAATGGTCCGCAGCCTTCGGCCTGCCGCCGTTCGAGCGCATTCATCCCGAGCACTTCGAACCTGCACTGCGGGCTGCGATGGCTTCGCATCGCGAGGAACTGCAACGCATCGCGAAGGACGCGCGGGCGCCCGACTTCGAGAACACGCTGGCGGCCTTCGATCGCAGCGGGCGGCTGCTGGGCCGCATCGTCGCTGTCTACGAGAACCTCGCGGCGTCGGCGACCAGCCCCGAGTTGCAGGCGGTGCAGCGCCGCATGGCTGCGCCGCTGGCCGCACACCGCAACGCCGTCTACCTCGATGCGGCGCTCTTCGCACGCATCGAGGTGCTGCATCGCCGCCGTGAACAGCTCGGGCTTGCGCCCGAGGCGCTGCGGCTGCTCGAGCGCGTCCACCTCGATTTCGTGCGCGCCG
>JAIXKR010000145.1 GCA_026932235.1 Burkholderiales bacterium | reverse complement strand
GCTCCTGCGCTGCCCTGTGCAGTCCGGACCTTCCTCCAGCACGCCCTTTCGGGACTTGTGCCAGCGGCGGTCTGGCCGACTTCACGCGGCGATTGTCCCATCGATGGGCGATCGGCGTCCGATCGGCGTCCGATCGGCCCCGGGCGGCCGGACGCGGCGGTACGGTGCGCGACGGCTTCGATCGCGTTCTTAGAATGAATCGCGCGCCCCCGCATCCCACCGGGCCCGCTGCCCGTCATGCGACGACTCTCGCCCGCCGAACCGCTGCTGATGCTGGCCACCATCGCCCTGTGGCTGGTGCTGGCGATGATCACCGGCGCGCTCGTGGGAACGGTGTGCAGCGCTTTCCTGCAGCTGCTCTTCGTGAGCGAGGGGCGCCTCTACGATGCGCCCTGGCTGCTGTTGGCGGCCCTGCTGCCGCTGGCGGGGCTGTTGAACGGCTTGCTGCTGCACTACGGATATCGCCTCGACGGAACCGGTCTCGAGGACGAGCCGATTGCGGCCGTCAACGAGCAGCACGGCCGCATGCCGCTGGCGACGCTGTGGATCAAGCCGCTGGCGGCGCTGATCACGCTGGGCTGCGGCGGCTCCGCCGGCAAGGAGGGGCCGTGCTCGCACATCGGCGCGGGCGTGGCCGCGGGCCTCGGGCAGGCCCTGCGCCTGAACCCCGAGTTGTGCAAGCGCCTCGTGGCCTGCGGCGTGAGCGCGGGCTTCGCCTGCGTGTTCGGCACCCCGGTCGCCGGCGCGATCTACGGCGTCGAGATGCTGGCCATCGGCCGCATCCGGCACGACTTCCTGTTTCCGGGCATCGTCGCCGGCGTGACATCCTACGTCGTCGGCCGCTTCTGGGGCATTCCTTACCCCGAGTACGCCATCGCCTTCGACCCGCGCTTCACGCTGTGGCTGTTCCTCAAGACCGTGCTCGTCGGCGTGCTGTGCGGCGTTGCCGCGTCCTGGTTCGTCGAGACGCTGGAGTTCACGCGCCGGGGCTTTGCGCATCTGGGCCGGAAGTGCGCGCTGTGGCCGCCGCTGCGGCCGCTGATCGGCGGCATTCTGCTGGCGCTGTTGCTGGCCGTGCTGCCGCGGGACGAGATGGGCCTGTCGCTGCCCCTCATGGAACGGGCCTTGCGTGGCGAACCCATGCTCTGGCTGGCCTTCCTGGTGAAGATCGTCCTCGTGGCGCTGACGCTGGGATCGGGTTTCTACGGCGGCCTCGTCACGCCGCAGTTCGTCATCGGCGCGACGCTGGGCGGCGCGCTGGCGCCGCTGCTGGGCATGCATCCGGCGCAAGGCGCCGCGGTGGGCATGGTCGCGGTGGTCGCGTCTGCCTCCAACACGCCCGTGGCCGCGGTGTTCATGGGGGTGGAGCTGTTCGGGGGCGCCTCCACGCTCTACGTGGCCGGGGCCTGCGTGTCGGCGTACCTGATGATCGGTCATCGCAGCGTCTACCCGGCCCAGCATCTGGCCTATCCCAAGGCCGCCTGGTTCACCGCCCCGGCCGACCGGCCCGTGGGGCACGAGAAGGTGCAGCTCTCCTACGGCCTGCTGCGCTGGTTGAGCGAGATCGTGCTGCCGTTTGCGCGGCGCCTGCGCCAGGCGTTGCGGCATCGCCGATGACGGCGCGAGCGCGCCCGCGGATAATCCGCCGCCATGCAGTTCCCGCTGTGGCTCACCTTCTTCGCCGCCTCATGGGCCATCAGCCTTTCGCCCGGGCCGGGCGCGGTCGCGGCGATGGGAGCAGGCGTCAACCACGGCTTTGCGCGCGGCTACTGGCTCACGCTCGGGCTGGCGCTGGGCGTCCTCACGCAGTTGGCCATCGTCGGCATCGGCGTCGGTGCGCTGATGGCGGCCTCGGCAACCGCCTTTGCCGTCGTCAAGTGGCTGGGCGTGGCCTACCTGCTGTGGCTTGGACTGCAGCAATGGCGTGCGCCGCTGCGCGCGCTGCAGGCAGTGGAGAACGGCGCGCCGCGTGCGGAGGCGGCGCGGCGAACGCTCGTGCTGCGCGGCTGGGGACTCAACGCCGTGAACCCCAAGGGCACGGCCTTCATGCTCGCCGTCGTGCCGCAGTTCATCGACCCCTCGCGCCCGCTGGCGCTGCAGTATGCGGTCATCGGGGCGACGCTGGTCTTCACCGACCTCGTCGTGATGGCGGGCTACACGGCGCTGGCGTCGCGCGTGCTCGCGGTGCTGAAGTCGCCGCGCCAGGTGCGCGCGATGAACCGGCTCTTCGGCTCGCTCTTCGTCGCCGCCGCGGCGCTGCTGGCCGCGTTCAAGCGCGCGTGAACGGCGCCTGACCCGCCACCTGCACGGCCTGGTCGATGGCGCCGAACAGCGAGCCGCCGGCCTCGTCCAGCACTTCGATGCGCACCCGGTCGCCGTGACGCAGGTAGGGTGTCCATGCGCTCTCTTCCACGCCCGCCAGGCCGGCGCGCACGCGCGCCTCGGTGATGCAGGCGCTGCCGGTGGCCGGATCGCGGTTGCTGATGGTTCCCGCGCCGACGATGCTGCCGGCCCCCACGGCACGCGTGCGCGCCAGGTGGCCGAGCACCTGGCCGAAGTGGAACACCGTACCCTCACCGGCATCGGGTCGGCCGAAGGGCCTGCCGTTGAGCGACACCTGCACCGGCCGGTGCAGCATGTGGCCGCGCCAGGCACCGCCCAGGGCCGCCGGGGTCGCCGCCACCGGCGCGAAGCTGGACGCCGGCTTGCTCTGGTAGAAGCCGAAGCCGCGCGCCAGCTCCGACGGGATGAGGCCGCGCAGCGAGACGTCGTTGATCAGCGTCACCAGCGCGATGCCGCGGTGCGCCTCGGACGCCGGCGTGCCCAGCGGCAGATCGGTGGTGATGACGCCGATCTCGGCCTCGAAGTCGATGCCATGCGCCTCGTCCACCGCGACGATGGGCTCGCAAGGCCCCAGCATCACGTCGGAGCCGCCCTGGTAGACCAGCGGCTCCTCCTCGTAGCGCGGCGGAATGGGCTCACGCCGCCAGCGGTACATCAGCTCGGCATGGTGGCGGTAGCAGGAGGCATCGGCCCACTGGTAGGCGCGCGGCAGCGGGGCGCGCGCGGCCGCCGGGTCGAAGGGCTCGGCACCGGCCCAGGCGGCGGCGTCCAGCAAGGCCGAGAGGGCATGCAGCCGGGGCGCCGCCGCGGCCCAGTCGTCCAGCGCTGCCTGCAGCGTGCGCGCCACCTCCGGCACCGGCCGGCAGTGCGTGAGCGCGGCATTCACCAGCACCAGCTGCCCGTCGCGCGTGCCGTCGGCGCACGTGGCGACGCGGAAGACCCAGCCTGCCGTCATGCGCCGGCCCGCCGCACGGCCTTCTCCTGCACCCAGGCCGCCAGTTCGGCATGCGCCCGTTGCGCGAAACCCTGCACCGTCTCGGCCGACGCCACCTCGGTGGTCAGTTCCACACGCAGGCCGTTGGGGTCGAAGCAGTACAGCGAGTGGATGTAGCCGTCGTGGTCCACCGGGCCGATGACCTCCACGCCGTGGCCGCGCAAGCGCGCGATCATCGCCTGCAGGTCCTCGTCGCTGCCCACCTTCAGCGCGATGTGGTTGACCCAGGCCGGGGTGTTGGGGCTGGGCTCGGCCGCGGTATCGTCGCCGAGGTCGAAAAAGGCGATGCAGGATCCGTCGTGCATGCGGAAGAACAGGTGTACGTAGGGGCAGTACTCGCCGGTACTGGGCACGCGGTCCTGGCGGATGAGGTGCACCAGCGGCAGACCCAGCAGGTCTTCGTAGAAGATGCGCGTCTGCTCGGCATCGCGGCAGCGCCATGCGAAGTGGTGAAGACCGAGGATGGGGCGTGCGTCAGGGTGGGCCATGATGCCGCGATGCTGGACGGCTGCCGCGCCGGCGTCTGTCCTCTCGAATCATGACAAGCTCCGTGATCACCCTGAGCCCCGGTGCCGAGGAGCAGGCCTTCGCCGCCGCCGTCGACCACCTGGGCGAGGAAGGTTTCCTGCCGGCGCTGCTGCGATGGGCCCAGGTGGCGCTGGGCGCCAGCGACGGCGCGCTGATCCGCCACGGCGGCCGCGACGCCGAACTGGCCGCCGCCGCCAGCGTGCAGGGCCGCACGGCGCAGGAGGTGGGCGAGTGGTACATGCGCGGCGCCTGGTACCTGCAGGAGCCCAACCTGGCCCTGGCGCGCGCCGCACCGGCGACGCTGCAGATGAGCCTGCTGACGCAGGACGAGCTCCCCGACCCGCGCTGGCGCGAGCAGTACGCACGCACGCGGCTCGCCGAACGGCTGTCGCTGCTGGTGCCGCTGCCCGATGCCGGGGTGCCCGGCTGGGTCTTCTTCAACGCCTACCGGCCGCAGGGCTGCACGCTGCCGCTGGAGGCGGCCTGCGCGGCGCTGCGCCGGCGCGGCACGACGCTGGCCGCCGTGGTGCGGCGCCACCTCGCGCTGCGACCGGCCTCGCCGTTCGAGGGGCTTTCGGTGCGCGAGCGGCAGGTGGTCGACGCCATCCTCGCCGGCGCCAGCGCCAAGGAGTCGGCACGCGCGCTGGGCCTGTCGCCGACCTCGATCGCCACCTACCGCCAGCGCGCCTTCGACAAGCTGGGCATCCAGCGTCAGGTGCAGCTGTTCCAGCTGGCGCGGCGCTGACCAGGGTTCCCGCTGTCGTCCGCCGGCAGGACAGACAGGCCGGACGCGGCGCCCTACCGTCGCGCCCATGTCGTACCAGCTGCCCACCTTCCCCTACACGACGCCCCCCGAGCTGCGCGCCGATGCGCCGGCGCCGGCGCGCCATCCGCTGGTCATCGTCGGCGGCGGCCTCGCGGGGCTGACGCTGGCCGCCGATCTCGCCTCGCGCGGCGTGCGCTGCACGCTGATCGACGAGGACGACACGGTGGGTGTGCGCGGCGCCTCCAGCCGCGGCATCGTCTACGTGCAGCGCTCGCTGGAGGTGATGGCGCGCATCGGAATCTTCGAGCGCATCGCGGCCAAGGGCGCCACCTGGTCGATCGGGCGCGTGCTGGCCGGTGACGAAGCGCTCTACAGCTTCGATCGCCAGGCCGGCAACGTCTCGCGTCAGCCGCCGTTCGTCAATCTGCAGCAGTTCTACCTGGAGTGGTTCCTGGTCGATCGCATCGTCGAGCTGGGCCTGACGGATCTGCGCTGGAAACAGCGCGTGGTGGGCGTGCGCAGCCACGCCGAGCACGTCGAGCTCGACGTCCAGGCCCCCGACGGCCGCTACACGCTGCAGGCCGACTGGGTGGTCGACGCCGAAGGCGTCAACAGCTTCGTGCGCCAGGCGCTGCAGCTGCCCGAACACACCGAGCGCGGCCAGGACCGCTGGTGCATCACCGACGTGCGTTTCCGGCAGCAGCGGCCGCAGGAGCGCTGGACCTGGATCGAAGCGCCCTTCAACGCCAACCGCGGCGTCTGGCAGCACCCGATGGCCGACGAGGTCTGGCGGCTGGACTTCCAGATGGCGCCCGACAGCGACCCGGCCGAGGTCGGCAAGCCGGAGGTCGCGCGCGAGCGGGTGGCGCAGATGCTGGGCCCCGGCGTCGAGTTCGAGCTGGTGTGGGTGGGCCCCTACAGCTACCGCACGATGCTGATGGAGCGCTTCCGCCACGGTCGACTGCTGTTCATCGGCGACGCGGCGCACGCCAAGAGCCCGTTCGGCGCCCGCGGCGGCAACTCCGGCATCATGGACGCCGACAACCTGGGCTGGCGCCTGGGCCTGCTGCTGCAGGGCCGCGCCTCCCCGGCGCTGCTTGACCGCTACGACGCCGAGCGCCATCGCGCCGCCGAGGAGAACATCCGCATCACCGCGCGCTCGGGGCGCTTCATGCAGCCGCGCAGCCCGATGGAGTTCACGCTGCGCAAGGCGGTGCTGCAGCTTGCGCGGCGCCACGCGTTCGCGCGCACCCTGCTCGACGCCGGACGCATGTGCACCCCGCACCACTACGGCGGCCTGCCCGGCTTCGGCCCCGGCGCGGAGGCCGGCCGTGCCGTGCCCAACGTGCCGCTGGGAGACGATGCCGGCGCCCCCGCGCTGCTGGACGTTCTGCGCGCCGCCGGCAGCGAGCCGGTGGCCTTCGTCTTCGGGCCGGTGCCCGCCGCGCTGGCCCGGGCGGTGGAAGCCGCCGGCCTGCCGCTGCGGCTGCAGCCCACGCAAAGCACCCTGCTGCGCCACGCGACGGGCGCCACCGAAGGCGGCGTCGCGCTGATCCGCCCCGACAGCCACCTGGCCGCCACCTTGCCCGACAACGAACCCGCGGCCCTGCTGGCCGCAGCCCGGGCCGCGCTGGCGATGGAACCTGCCTGATGGACCTTTCCAGCCCTCGGCACGCGGGGTTACCTCGATCCAGGAGCAGACCGGGGGCGAAGAACCCAGCCTCTGGACCGAAGCCCGAAGCGCGTGAACGCCTGAACGACGCCGCGCTCAGGATTGCTGCAGCGCGCGGATGCGGTCCTCGATCGGCGGGTGGCTGGAGAGCAGCGCCATCATGCCGCTCGGGCGGGCGCTGATGCCCATCGTCGCCACGCTCTGGGGCAGTTCGCCCGGATCCATGCCGCCCAGGCGCGCGAGCGCGTTGATCATGGGCTGCTTGCGTCCCATGAGCTCGGCCGCACCGCGGTCGGCGCGGTACTCGCGCTGGCGCGAGAACCAGGCGACGATGATCGCCGCCAGCACGCCCAGCGCAATGTCGAGCACGATGGTCGTGACGACGTAGCCGATGCCGACGCCGTCGCGGTCGTTGCGCAGGATCACGCGATCGACGAAGTAGCCGATGACGCGCGAGAGGAAGACGACGAAGGTGTTCATCACGCCCTGGATGAGCGTCATCGTCACCATGTCGCCGTTGGCCACGTGCGCGACCTCGTGGCCGATCACCGCCTCGACCTCCTCGCGGTTCATGCCCTGCAGCAGCCCGGTGGAGACGGCCACCAGCGCCGAGTTCTTGAAGGCGCCGGTGGCGAAGGCGTTGGGCTCGCCGTCGTAGATCGCCACCTCGGGCATGCCGATGCCGGCCTTCTGCGCGAAGCCCTGCACCGTGCCGACGATCCAGCGGTGCGTCGGGTCCGCGGAATCGTTGATGATCCGCGCGCCGGTGCTCCACTTGGCGATCGGCTTGCTCATGAGGAGCGAAATGATCGCGCCGCCGAAACCGAAGACGAGGGCAAAGCCCAGCAACTGGCCGAGCTGCAGCCCGTTGGCCGTGAGATAGCGGTTGACGCCCAGCAGCGAGGCGACGACGCCCAGCACGACCATCACGGCCAGATTGGTGGCCACGAAAAGGAGGATTCGCTTCATCGACGCGCGCCCTGACGCGGGGCGTGGTTGGTTCCGGACAGCAGCGATCTTAGGGTGATCGCCTCGCTTTCAAGTTCCCCGGACGCAATCCGTTCCCGGCGCCATACGAGCCAGTGAGCACTCGCTGCGGCGTTCAGCCACGCTGCAGGCACCAGTTCAGCACCTCGCCAGCGCACAGCGGCTTGATCGTCGCGTCGCCGAAGGGCATCGATTCGGGCAGCGTGCGCGGCTCGCGCCGCAGCGTCACGGTGCCGGCGTTGCGCGGCAGGCCGTAGAAGTCGGCACCGTGGTGGCTGGCGAAGGCCTCGAGGCGGTCGAGCGCGCCCGCGGCCTCGAAGGCCTCGGCGTACAGCTCGAGCGCGGCCGGCGCGGTGAAGCAGCCGGCGCCGCAGACGCTGGCTTCCTTCAGCACCGCGGCGTGCGGCGCACTGTCGGTGCCGAGGAAGAACTTCGCGCTGCCCGAGGTCGCGGCGGCGACCAGCGCCCGGCGGTGCTCCTCGCGCTTGAGCACCGGCAGGCAGTAGAAGTGCGGGCGCAGGCCGCCGACGAAGAGCGCATTGCGGTTGAAGCGCAGGTGGTGCGCGGTGATCGTCGCCGCAGTGAGGTCGTCGGCCTGCGAGACGTATTGCGCCGCCTCGCGCGTGGTGATGTGCTCGAAGACGATCTTCAGCCCGGGGAAGTCGCGCCGCAGCGGCTGCATCACGCGTTCGATGAACACCGCCTCGCGGTCGAACACATCGACCTGCGGGTCGGTGACCTCACCGTGCACCAGCAGCAGCAGGCCCTCGCGCTGCATCGCCTCGAGCGTCGAGTGGATCCTGCGGATGTCGGTGACACCCTCGTCGCTGTTCGTCGTCGCGCCGGCCGGATAGAGCTTGCAGGCGACCACCCCCGCGGCCTTGGCACGGGCGATCTCCGCGGCCGTCGTGGCGTCCGTCAGGTAGAGCGTCATCAGCGGCGTGAAGTCGCTGCCGGGCGGGCGCGCGGCGAGGATGCGCTCGCGGTAGGACAGCGCCTGCTCGGTGCGCGTCACCGGCGGCTTCAGGTTGGGCATGACGATGGCGCGCGCGAACTGCGCCGCGGTGCAGGGCAGCACCGCGGCCAGCGCGGCGCCGTCACGCAGATGCAGATGCCAGTCGTCGGGGCGGGTGAGGGTCAGCGTGGGCGGGTTCGAAGGCATGCGGCGCATTCTCCACCGCCAGGGCACGGCGCCGACGCCCTCAGCGCCCGGCGAGGAAATCCCACAGCGCCGCCGCCTGCGGCTTGACGTGCCGCGCGCCCCCCGGCCGCGCACGGTAGATGCGCACCTGCATCGTGAGCTCGAAGCTGCCGGGCGCAGCCGCGGCGACGAGCCGGCCCTCCTGCAGTTCCTTGCGCACCGAGCTTGCCGGCAGGAAGGCCAGGCCGTGGCCTTCGAGCGCCATCGCCTTCAGGCCCTCGGCCATGTCGGTCTCGTAGACCGTGGCGAGTTGCGGCCGCGGTTGCACGTCCTTGAGGATGACCTCGACCATGCGCGCCATGTAGGCACCCGGTGCAAAGCCGAGGAAAGGCACCTGCGCGCCGGGCAGTGCCGGCAGGCGCAACAGCGGCAGGCCGTCCGGGCCCGCGCGCGCGTACGGCGCCAGCGTCTCGGTGCCCAGGCTGAGCATCTCGTAGCGCTCGGCCGCCAGTTGCAGCGGCTCGCTCGGGTGGTGATAGGCGATCAGCAGGTCGCAACCGCCATCCGTGAGGCGCAGCACCGCGTCGAGCACGTTGAGCGCGTTCAGCCGCGTCTTCAGCACGCCCAGTTGCGGGCGCAGCCCCGTGAGCCAGTGCGGGAAGAAGGTGAAGGCCAGCGTGTGCGGGACCGCGAACTCGATCACGTCCTGCCCCACGGCCTGGTGGCTGCGCATGAGCTTGCGCGTGGCCTGCAGCGCCGCGGCGATCTCGAGCGCCTGGCCGTGAAAGGTCTGGCCCGCCGCAGTGAGCCGTGTCGGGTAGGACGAGCGGTCGACCAGGTCGGCGCCGGCCCAGGCCTCGAGCGACTGGATGCGCCGACTGAAGGCGGGCTGCGTGATGTGCCGCAGCTGCGCCGCGCGCGAGAAGCTGCGCGTCTCCGCCAGCGCGATGAAGTCCTCGAGCCACTTGATGTCCACGGACGGCGAGTGTAGTGAGGCGCCGCTCATCCCTAGAATGGATCCGCCCACACGCCTGGAGAAGAGACGATGGCCTTCAAGGTGCTGAATGCGCGGCGCGCCGCGGACTACGAGGCGCTGTGCGATCTGATCGTTCCCGGATCCTCGCGGATCGGACCGGCGACCTATACCGACGCCGCGCTGGCCAAGGCGCCGGCCCCGTTGCAGGACACGGCGCTGCAGGCCATCGACGCGCTCGCCGACGCCCGCACGCACGAGGCCCTGGCCGCGCACGAGCGCAGCGCCGAGTTCGCGCTCGTGCGCGCGCTCGCCGTCGAGGCCTTCTGCAGCGACTTCGTCGCCCCCGGTGCGCCGGGCCCGGGCGCGTGGACGGAGATGGGCTTCGAGGTGCCGCGGCCCGTCGACCTCGAGCGCGACTGGTCCTGGCTCGGCATCCGCTGAAGGAGTGCGCCATGCACGAACGATTCGACGTCATCGTCGTCGGCTCCGGGGCCGGCGGCGGCGTCATCGCCTCCGAGCTGGCACTGGCCGGGCGCAGGGTGCTGCTGCTGGAGGCCGGGAGGCACCTCACCTCGCAGGACTTCAAGCGCTGGGAGGTCAAGGCCAACCACGACCTCTACTGGCCGATGCGCTTCGCGCCGCTGCCTGGCGGCGACGTCGTCGCCTTCCTCTCGGGCAAGGCCGTCGGCGGCTCGACGACGATCAACACCAAGGTCGCGCTGCGCGCGCACGAGCGCGACATCGCCAAGTGGCACGCGGCCAGCGGCCTGACGAACGACGACGGGGAGCCCTTCTCGCTGGCCGACCTCGAGCCCTTCTACGACCGCGTCGAGAAGGTGCTGACGGTGCGCGAGCGCGGCGACTGGGGCAAGTGCATCCACACCGCACAGGCGGGCTTCCGCGCATTGGGGACCGACGTCGAACCGGTGATGTCCTACACCGACGCCAACTGCATGAGCTACGGCTCCTGCCTGCAGGGCTGCCCCACCGACGGCGGCAAGTCGACGATGAACACCTACATCGCGCGCGCGCTGAGCGCAGGAACACTCACGCTCGCCACGGGCGTGCAGGCGCGGCGCGTGCTGGTCGAGGACACCGGAAGCGGCCCCCGCGCCGCGGGCGTCGAATACCTCGCCGCCGACGGCTGCGTGCAGCAGGCGCGCGCGCGCCTCGTCGTCGCCGCGGCGGGCGCGTTCAACACCTCCTTGCTGCTGCTGCGCTCGGGGCTCGCGAACGCGGCGATCGGGCGCCACGTCGGGCTGCACCCCTTGCGCCTGGTCTACGGCCTCTTCGACGAGATCCAGGACTCGCACCGCGTCTACCCGATCAGCGCGCACTGCATGCAGCATCAGGTCGACGAGGACGGCGGCTTCGTGCTCGAGACCTCGACGATCATGGATCCGGTGGCCTTCGGCACCACGATCCGCGACGAGAACGGCCCGCTGTGGGGCCGGCCGCTGATCGAGGCGCTGCGCGCCTACCGGCGCTGGGTCGGCGTGCTCGCGATGGTCAACGACGAGAACAACGGCTCGGTGACGCTGGACGCCGACGGCCAGGAGCGGATCGCGGTCGACTTCCAGCCGAGCGAACACGCACGCCTGGACGCGGCGCTGGACTTCAGCCGCCGCGTGCTCGAGGCGGCAGGGGCCAGTCAGGTCTGCTGGACCGGCATCATCTCCACGCACACGCAGGGCGGCTGCCGCATGGGCGACGACCCCGGGCGCTCCGTCGTCGACCGCAACGGCCAGTCGCACGAGGTCCAGGGCCTCTACGTCGGCGACGGCTCGCTGCTGCCGCGCACGCTCTCGGTCAACCCCTCGCTGACCATCATGGCCCTGGCCACGCGCGTGGCGATGCATCTGGAGGAGGAATTGTCGACGGCGGCGTAGGGTTGCTGGGCTGCGCCAGGCGACACAGCCGCTGCTCAACGATGTGCGTGCGACAGCGTGCTCAGGCACGCGTCGTCGCCCCCTCCCCCGCCTGGCTCTGCTGCATGCCCCACATCCTCGCGTAGCGGCCGGCTTGCGCCAGCAGTTGCGCGTGCGTGCCGCGTTCGACGATGCGGCCGTGGTCGAGGACGAGGATCTGGTGCGCGTCGACGACGCTGGAGAGACGGTGCGCGATGACCAGCGTCGTCTTGCCTTGCGCGGCGCCGGCGAGTTCGGCCTGGATGGCGCGTTCGTTGGCGGAGTCCAGCGCCGAGGTGGCCTCGTCGAAGATCAGGATGGGCGGGTTCTTGAGCAGGGTGCGTGCGATCGCCACGCGCTGCTTCTCGCCGCCGCTGAGCTTCAGGCCGCGCTCGCCGACGATGGTGTCGTAGCCGCGCGGCGTGGCGACGATGAAGTCGTGGATGTGGGCGGCGCGGGCGGCGGCCTCGACCTCGGCGCGCGTGGCGCCGGGGCGGCCGTAGGCGATGTTGTATTCGATGCTGTCGTTGAAGAGCACGGTGTCCTGCGGCACGATGCCGATGGCGCGGCGCAGGCTGGCCTGCGTGACCTCGCGCAGATCCTGGCCGTCGATGGTGATGCGTCCGCCGTCGGCGTCGACGTCGTAGAAGCGGTAGAGCAGCCGCGCCAGCGTGCTCTTGCCCGCCCCCGAGGCGCCGACCACCGCCACCGTGCGGCCCGCGGGGATCTCGAAGTCGAGCTCGTGCAGGATGGGGCGCTCGCGCTCGTAGCCGAAGCTCACGCGCTCGAATCTCACCTGCCCCTGCGTGACCTGCAGCGGCGGCGCCGCAGGCGCGTCGGCGACCTCGCGTTCGCGCTCGAGGAGCGCGAACATCTTCGAGAGATCGGTCAGGTTCTGCTTGATCTCGCGGTAGATCACGCCCAGGAAGTTCAGCGGCACGTAGAGCTGGATCATGAAGGCGTTGACCATGACCAGGTCGCCCAGCGTCATGCGGCCGTCGACGACGCCCTGCGTGGCGCGCCAGAGGATGGCCACCAGCGCGCCGGCGATGAGGAACTGCTGGCCGCTGTTGAGCATCGACAGCGTGCTCTGGCTCTTCAGGCGCACGCGCCGCAGCGCCTGCAGTTGCTCGTCGTAGCGGCGCGCCTCGAAGTCCTCGTTGCCGAAGTACTTCACCGTCTCGTAGTTGAGCAGCGAATCGACCGCGCGCGTGTGCGCGCTCGACTCCAGCTCGTTGACCGCACGGCGGAATTGCGTGCGCCACTCCGTCACCGAGATGGTAAAGCCGATGTAGGCGGCCAGGGCCGCGAGCGTGATGCCGGCGAACCAGACGTCGAACTTCGTTCCCAGCACGACGAGGACGAGCACGACCTCGAACAGCGTGGGCAGGATGCTGTAGATGGAGTAGCTGACCAGCGACTGCACGGCGCGCGTGCCGCGCTCGATGTCGCGCGTCATGCCGCCGGTCTGGCGCTCGAGGTGGTAGCGCAGGCTCAGTTCGTGCAGGTGGCGGAAGACCTGCAGCGAGACGGCGCGCGTCGTGTTCTCGGTGACCGTGGCGAAGACGATCTCGCGCAGCTCGGTGAAGAGCGTCGTCGACAGCCGCAGCAGGCCGTAGGCCACGAGCAGCCCGCCCGGGACGACGAGCAGCCCCGCAGCGCTGCCGGCGCGGATGTCCAGGCTGTCGACGAGTTCCTTCAGCAGCAGCGGCACGCCCACGTTGGCCAGCTTGGCCGCGACGAGGAAGACCAGCGCCACCGCCACGCGCGCACGGTGGCGCCAGAGATAGGGCAGCAGCAGGCCGAGCGTGACCCAGTCGGAGCGCGTGCGCTCGCCTGGCCTTGGCGGCGGTGCGGGAGGCAGCGACGAGGATGAAGCTCTCATGAAAGAATGCGGGCTGATCCACGAAGCCCGGGAGTGAAGGCCGATGTCCGCTGAACCCAACGCGACCGCCCAGGTGCATCCGAGGCTTTCGGTGCCGCCGGGGCTCGCCGACGATAGCGAACTGGTGATGCGCGTGGCGCCCTTGCCGGCCGACTCCAACGCCAACGGCGACGTCTTCGGCGGCTGGATCATGGCGCAGGTCGACATCGCCGGCTCGGTGCTGCCCGCGCGCGTGGCCAGGGGCCGCATCACGACGGTGGCCGTAAACCAGTTCGTCTTCAAGCAACCGGTGTCGATCGGCGACCTGCTCAGCTTCTACGCGCGCGTCACGCGTGTGGGCCGCAGCTCGATCAGCGTGAACGTCGAGGTCTGGGCCGAGCGCAATCCGGCCGCGCCCGAGCTGGTCCGCGTGACCGAGGCCAACCTCACCTATGTGGCGATCGACGAGCAGGGCCGGCCGCGCGCGCTGGCCTGATCCCGCGCCACCCGAAGCACGCCGGATCACGCCAGCGCGCGCGCCGCTTACGCGCCGTGCAGGCGGCGCGACCAGTCCTCGACCCCGGCGCCCTGCAGGCGCTGCGTGAAGAGCTTGCGCCAGCTCGGCGTGAGCGGGAGTTCGAGCACGGGCGCAAGCCGCGAAGGATCGACGACGCGGTCGCGGATGAGGGCCATCAGCTCGGCCACGCTCCAGTCCGGATGCGGGCGCCGCAAGAGCACGGGAACATCGCCCGTGGCCAGCAGGCCCGGCTCGAGAACGCGGAAATACCAGCCGGTGCGCAGCGAGTCCTGCACCTGCGCGGCCATCTCGCGCACGCCGAAGCGCAGGTTGAGCCGGAAGCAGGGCTGCCGCCCCTGCGTCAGCTGCAGGCGCACGCTGCCGATGCGCCATTCGTCGCCCAGGCAGACCGAGGCTTCGTCCATGCCGTCGACGCACAGGTTCTCGCCGAAGGCGCCGGGGCGATCGAACAGCGGCTGCTGCGGGTAGCGCGCGCGCCACCAGGCGTAGTGCGCCCAGGGATAGACGTGCACCGCCTTGTCGACGCCACCGTGCGCGCGCGTGTCGCCCTGCTCGTCGCCACGCAGGCCGAGCGCGCCCACCGGATGAGGGCCCGCAACCGGCTTCTTGTCGATGCCGCTCTGCACGTGACCGAGCGGCCCGGTGGGTCCGAAGAGCACGGCGCGCACGCGCGGCGGCGACGCGTTCATTGCAGCGCAGCCGACCTCAGAACTTCGAGAAGTCGGGCTTTCGCTTCTCGAAGAAGGCCTGGAAGGCTTCCTTGGCCTCGGGGCTGTGCAGCCGCTCGATGAAGAGCTCGCCCTCGGTGTGGATGATGCGCAGCAGCTGCTCGCGCTGCGGCGCGAGCAGCAGGCGCTTGGATTCCCGCACCGCGCTCGGCGGCAGCGAATTGAAGCGGGCGGCGACGCGGCGTGCGTGGTTGACGACTTCGGGCGCAGGCAGCACCGCGTTGGCGATGCCGCACTCCACGGCGGCCTCGGCGCCGAAGGGCTCGCCCAGCAGCAGCTTCTCGGCAGCGCGGCGCTGGCCCATCAGTTGCGGCACGAGCAGACTGGAGCCGAACTCGGGCACGAGCCCGAGGCCGGTGAAAGGCATCGCCAGCTTCGCGTCGTCGGCCACGAACACGAAATCGCAGTGCAGCAGCATGGTCGTGCCGATGCCGATCGCCGCGCCGGTGACGGCGGCGATGACCGGCTTCTCGCAATCGAGCAACGCGAACATGAACTGCGCCACCGCCGAGCGCTCGAAGCTCGCGCCGCCGGCGCCGGGCGGGTTCTTCAGGAAGTCCTCGAGGTCGTTGCCCGAGGTGAAGATCCCCGGCTGGCCGGTGACCAGCACCGCGCGCACCGCGGCATCGGCATTGGCCGCGCGCAGGGCATCGGCCAGCCCCTGGTACATCGCGACCGTGAGCGCGTTCTTCTTCTCGGGTCGTGCGATCTCGATCGTGGCCACCCCATCCAGGGTGGCGGTGCGAATGCTCATGCAGGGCTCCAGGGCTTTCGGTTCAGCAACGTTCGAGGATACCGGCAGCGCCCTGGCCCATGCCCACGCACATGGTCACCATGCCGTACTTCAGATTGTGGCGGCGCAGCGCATGCACGACGGTGGCCGAGCGGATCGCGCCGGTGGCGCCCAGCGGATGCCCCAGCGCGATCGCGCCGCCCATCGGGTTGACCTTCGCGGGGTCGAGCTTGCAGGTGTCGATCACCGCCAGGCTCTGTGCGGCGAAGGCCTCGTTGAGCTCGATCCAGCCGAGATCGTCCTGCGCGATGCCGGCGAGCTTCAGGGCCGCGGGAATCGCCTCGATCGGACCGATGCCCATGACCTCCGGTGCCACGCCACGCGCAGCGAAGCCGACGAAGCGCGCCAGCGGCGCCAGGTTGAAGGTCCTGAGCGCCTTCTCGCTGCAGACGATCAACGCACCGGCGCCGTCGCTGGTCTGGCTGCTGTTGCCGGCGGTCACGCTTCCCTTGGCGGCGAACGCGGGCTTCAGCTTGGCCAGGCCCTCGAGGCTGGTGTCCGGGCGCGGACCTTCGTCGATGTCGACCGTGCGCGTCTTCACCTTCACGCCGCCGCTGGCCAGGTCGGGGCTGCGCTCAGTCACGGTGACGGGCGTGATCTCGTCCTTGAACTCGCCCGCGGCGATCGCCGCCAGCGCGCGCTGGTGGCTTTGCAGCGCGAAGGCGTCCTGCGCCTCGCGGCTGACCTTCCACTGCGCGGCGACCTTCTCCGCCGTCATGCCCATGCCGTAGGCGATGCCGACGTTCTCGTCGTGCACGAACATCTCCGGGTTGAAGGAGGGCTTGTTGCCGGTCATGGGCACGAGGCTCATGCTCTCGGCGCCGCCGGCGATCATCACCTCGGCCTCGCCGACGCGGATGCGGTCGGCGGCCATCTGCAGCGCGGTCAGGCCGCTGGCGCAGAAGCGGTTGACGGTGACGCCGGCCACGCTGTGCGGCAGGCCGGCCAGCACCATGGCCACGCGCGCCATGTTCATGCCCTGCTCGGCTTCGGGGAAGCTGCAACCGATCACGGCATCCTCGATCGCCTTCGGGTCGAGGCTGGGCACCTGCGCCAGCGCGCTCTTCACCGCCCCGACGAGCAGGTCGTCGGGCCGCGTGTGGCGGAAGTAGCCGCGCCCCGAGCGCCCGATGGGCGTGCGCGTGGCGGCGACGATGTAGGCGTCTTGAACTTGCTTGGTCATGGTCATCGTCCTGCTGTCAATTGCGCACGGGCTTGCCGGTCTGCAGCATGCCCATGATGCGTTCCTGGGTCTTGGGGTGGTCGAGCAGCGCGCAGAAGCGCTCGCGCTCCATCGTCATCAGGTACTCCTCGGTGACGAGCGCGCCGGCGTCGACGTCGCCGCCGCAGACGACCTCGGCGATCAGCGTGGCGATGTGCTGGTCGTGCGCGCTGATGAAGCCGCCCTCGCGCATGTTGACGAGCTGGCCGCGGATCGTCGCCACCGCGTTGCGCCCGGCCACCGGGATGGCGCGGCGCAGCGGCGGGCGGAAACCCTCGGCCGCCATCGCCTTGGCCTGCGCGAGCGCGACGAACAGCAGTTCGTCCTTGTGCGGCACGACGACGTCGCTGTGGAGCAGGTAGCCGTACTTGCGCGATTCGAGCGCGCTCGTTCCGACCTTGGCCATCGCGGCGTTGGTGAAGCCGTCCGTGAGGAACTTCAGCAGGTCGGCGCCCGCGTTGCCGGCGTTGGCCATCTCGGCGGCGCGGCGCGCGATGTAGGTCAGGCCGCCGCCCGCGGGCACCAGGCCGACGCCGACCTCGACCAGGCCGACGTAGGTCTCCATCGCCGCCACGCGGCGGTGGGCGTAGACCGAGAGCTCGCAGCCGCCGCCGAGCGCGATGCCGCGCATCGCGGCGACCACCGGCACCTGCGCGTAGCGCATGCGCAGCATCAGGTCCTGCAGCGTCTTGACGACCGGCGCGATGCCCTTGGAACCGCTCTTCATGAACACCGGCATCAGCGACTCGAGGTTGGCGCCGGCCGAGAAGACGTCGTCGGGCGACCAGATCACGAGGCCCTGGTAGCTCGACTCGGCGAGCTCGAGCGCCTTCGCGATCGCGTCCATCACCGCCTGGCTGATGAGGTGCAGCTTGGCGGTGATGCTGAGGATCAGCACCTGCCCGTCCAGCGTCCAGATGCGCGCCTCCTCGTTCTTCCAGACCTCGGTGCCGGCCTTCAGCGGCTCGACCGCGCCGCTGCCGAGCACGTTCTCGGGGAAGTGCTGGCGGGCGTAGACCGGCAGCTGGCTACGCGGCACGTAGGCCTTCTTCGCCGGGCTCCACGAGCCTTCGGGCGTGTGCACGCCGGTGCGGCCGTCGAACACCCAGTCGGGCAGCGGCGCCTTGCACAGCGCCTTGCCCGCGTCGATGTCCTCCTTGACCCAGGCGGCCACCTGCTGCCAGCCGGCGTCCTGCCACAGCTCGAAGGGGCCCTGCTTGTTGCCGAAGCCCCAGCGCATCGCGAAGTCGACGTCGCGCGCGGTGTCGGCGATCTCCTCGAGGTGCACCGCCGCGTAGTGGAAGCCGTCGCGCAGGATCGCCCAGAGGAACTGCGCCTGCGGGTTGGAGCTCTCGCGCAGCAGCTTCAGCCGCTCGGCCGCCGGCTTCTTGAGGATGCGGTCGACGATCGGCTCGGCCTTGCCGCCGCCGGGGACGTATTCGCCCTTGGCCGGGTCGAGGCGCAGGATGTCCTTGCCGACCTTCTTGAAGAAGCCCGCGCCGCTCTTCTGGCCGAGCGCGCCCTTGTCGATCAGCGCCTGCAGCGCCGCCGGGGTCGCGTAGCTCGCGTGGAAGGGGTCGCTCGCGAGGTTGTCCTGCATCGTCTTGATGACATGCGCCATCGTGTCCAGGCCGACCACGTCCGCGGTGCGGAAGGTCGCCGAGCTCGCGCGGCCGAGCTTCTTGCCGGTGAGGTCGTCGACGACGTCATAGGTGAGGCCGAAGTTCTCGGCCTCCTTCATCACCGCGAGGATGCTGGCCACGCCGACGCGGTTGGCGACGAAGTTCGGCGTGTCCTTGGCGTGCACGACGCTCTTGCCGAGCGCGGTGGTGACGAAGGCCTCGAGCTGGTCCAGGACCTCGGGCTGCGTCGTCGGCGTGTTGATGAGCTCCACCAGCGCCATGTAGCGCGGCGGATTGAAGAAGTGGATGCCGCAGAAGCGCGGGCGCACCGACTCGGGCAGCGCCTGCGAGAGCCTGGTGATCGACAGGCCCGAGGTGTTGCTGGCGACGATCGCATGGGCGGCGAGCGCCGGCGCGATCTTCGTGTAGAGGTCGAGCTTCCAGTCCATGCGCTCGGCGATGGCCTCGATCACGAGGTCGCACTCGCCAAGCAGCGCCAGATGCTCGTCGTAGTTCGCGGCCTGGATCAGCGCGGCGTCGTCGGCCACGCCCAGCGGCGAGGGCTTTAGCTTCTTCAGGTTGGCGATCGCCTTGTCGACGATGCCGTTCTTCGGCCCTTCCTTGGCGGCCAGGTCGAAGAGGATCACGGGCACCTTGCAGTTGAGCATGTGGGCGGCGATCTGCGCGCCCATGACGCCGGCGCCGAGCACGGCGACCTTGCGGACGGGGAATCGGTTCATGAGGGTCTTCCGGGTTTCAGGGTTGTCGATGTTCGGGAGAGCTGCTGCCTCACTGCACGCGCAGCCAGGTCTGGTTGCGGTAGAACGGGCCGATGAAGCCGCGCACTTCGAGGATCTTGCCCTCGTCCTTGGGGGTCAGGCGCACCTTGTAGCTCTTGCCGTTGTTGGGGTCGAGGATGGTGCCGCCGTCCCAGTAGGGCTCGTCGGGGTTCTTCTTCACCCCCTCGATGATCGTCATGCCGACGATCGGCTGGTCCTTCTTCGCGCCCTCGCACTTCTCGCACTTCGATTCGGCCTTGGCCGGGTCGGTCAGCTTCTCGATGCGACCGGTCAGCGTGCCGCCCTCGTCCGCGATGCGCACGAGCGACTTCTCCTGCTTGGTCTCGTCGTCGATGGTGCGCCACAGGCCGGCGGGTGTGGCCTGGGCGAGCGCGGTGCCGGCCGCTGCCGCTAAGGCGAGCGCGATCAGGATCTTCTGCATGGTGGGTTCTCCTCGGGAGGCATCTGCGGATGGAGCGAAAGGAGCGAAAGGAGCGATCTTGGCTTCAGAACAGCGACTCGTCCATCGCCATCAGCGGCGCCAGGCCGGCGCGGCAGCTGCGGATGAGGCCTGCCGTCTCGGGCAGCAGCTTGGCGAAGTAGAAGCGCGCGGTGGCCAGCTTGGCGGTGTAGAAGGGGTCGCCCGAGTCCTTCTTCGCCAGCGCGATGCGCGCCATGCGCGCGAAGAAGTAGGCGAAGCTCAGGTGCCCGCAGATGCGCAGGTAGTCGACCGCGGCGGCGCCGACCTCGTCCGCATTGCCCATCGCCTTCATGCCGAGTTCCATCGTCAGCTTGGTGACCTTCTCGCCGAGGTCGGCCAGCGGGTTGACGAACTCCTGCATCGCCTCGTCGGTGCCGGCGTCCTCGATGAACTCCTGCACCAGCTTGCCGAACTTCTTGAGCTTGGCGCCGTTGTCGGCGAGCACCTTGCGCCCCAGCAGGTCCAGCGACTGCACGGTGTTCGTGCCCTCGTAGATCATGTTGATGCGGCTGTCGCGCACGAACTGCTCCATGCCCCACTCGTGGATGTAGCCGTGGCCGCCGAAGACCTGCATGCAGTGCGAGGTGGCGATGAAGCCGTTGTCGGTCAGGAAGGCCTTGACGATGGGCGTCAGCAGCGCCACGAGGTCGGCGGCGTCACGGCGCTCGTCCTCGTCGTCGGTGGAAAGCTCCTTGTCGATCAGCAGCGCGCAGTACATCGCCAGCGCGCGCCCGCCCTCGGCGTAGGCGCGCGCGGTGAGCAGCATCTTGCGCACGTCGGGGTGCACGATGATCGGGTCCGCGGGTTTCTCCGGCGCCTTCGGTCCCGAGAGCGCGCGCATCTGCAGGCGCTCCCGGGCGTAGGCGACCGCGTTCTGGTAGGCGACCTCGGAGAGCCCCAGGCTCTGGTTGCCCACGCCCAGGCGCGCGGCGTTCATCATCACGAACATCGCCTGCAGGCCCTTGTTCGGTTCGCCGACCAGCGTGGCCACGGCGCCGTCGAGATTGAGCTGGCAGGTGGGGCTGGCGTGGATGCCCATCTTGTGCTCGAGCGCGCCGCAGCTGATGCCGTTGTGCGCGCCGATCGAGCCGTCGGCGTTGACGAGGAACTTGGGCGCGACGAACAGGCTGATGCCCTTGCTGCCCGCGGGCGCATCGGGCAGGCGCGCCAGCACCAGGTGCACGATGTTGGGCACCATGTCGTGGTCGCCGGCGCTGATGAAGATCTTCTGCCCGCTCAGCTTGTAGCGGCCGTCGCCCAGCGGCTCGGCCTTGGTGCGCAGCAGCCCGAGGTCGGTGCCGCAATGCGGTTCGGTCAGGCACATCGTGGCCGTCCACTCGCCGCTGGTCAGCTTGGCGAGGTAGGTCTGCTTCTGCTCCTCCGTGCCGTGGGCATGCAGCGCCTCGTAGGCGCCGTGCGAAAGACCGGGGTACATGGTCCAGGCCTGGTTGGCCGAGTTCAGCATCTCGTAGAGGCACTGGTTGAGCAGCACCGGCAGACCCTGGCCGCCGTAGGCGGAGTCGCAACTCAGCGCCGGCCAGCCGCCCTCGACGTACTTCGCGTAGGCCTCCTTGAAGCCCTTGGGCGTACCCACCGCGTGCGTGGCCTTGTCGAGCGTGCAGCCCTCGGCGTCGCCGCTGAGGTTGAGCGGCGCGATCACTTCGGCAGCGAACTTTCCGGCCTCGGCGAGGACGGCATCGACGGTCTCGGCGTCGAGCTCGGCGTGCCGCGGCATCAGCTTCAGCTCGTCGACGGCGCCCAGCAGCTCGTGCATGACGAACTGCAGGTCGCGCAGGGGCGGGGTGTAGGTAGGCATGGCGTGGGCTCCGGGCTGGGGGGTTGATGCAGGAACGGGAAAGGGCGGGCAGGGCCTTCAGCGGCGCGCGCGCGCCGGGGCTGCCGGTGCGACGGCCGTGGTGGCGACGGGAGTCTGGTACTCGCGCACCAGGCGCGCGAACGCGGTGTGCGCGCGCGCCAGCGTGCCGGGCTGGCGCAGGAAGCGCGCGTCGTGGTGCAGGGCGAGGATGAGGCCGTGGATCTCGAACAGCATCTGCGCGGAATCGGTGTCGGCGCGCAGGTGACCGGCGTCGATCGCGGCGCGGATCGCGCGCTCGAGTGCCGCGTGCCAGGCGCGGACCATCTCGGCCAGCGCGTCGCGCACGGGCCCCGGGCGGTCGTCGAACTCGACCGCGCCGCTGATGTAGATGCAGCCCGAATCGATCTCGACCGAGACGCGGCGCACCCAGCGCTCGAAGAGCGCGAAGAGGCGCGGCAGCCCGCGCGGCTCGCGGATCGCCGGGAAGAAGACCTCTTCCTCGAAGCGCGCGTGGTACTCGCGGATCACCGAGATCTGCAGTTCCTCGCGCGAACCGAAGTGCGCGAAGACGCCGGACTTGCTCATGCCCGTGACTTCGGCCAGCGCGCCGATCGACAAACCTTCGAGCCCCATGTGCGAAGCCAGCGTCAGCGCGGCGTCCAGGATGGCCGCGCGCGTCTGCTGGCCCTTGTGCAGGCTGCGCGGCGGCGACGCGCTTGGGGCGGCAGGGGACGAGCGCTCCAGGTTCACGACAAGTCAAAAAAGACGAACGATCGTTCTATTTTGCATGCTCTTGACCGTCGCGGGGGAAAGGCGAATCGAAAAGCCTAGAGCGGCCCACCTAATCCCGGCGCTCGCGGCCCGGACGTGGCCTTGCGGCGCGCGTCGACACGCGCCCGGCGCTTGCGGTACGCTTGGTCGATGGACGTGCTGCAGCTCGATGTTTCCGGGCGGCCGCAGGCGTGGATCTCCGCGAAGGAAGCGGCCGTCCTCTACGCCAGCGACGAGGTGGCGTGGACGCTGGGCCGCGCCTGCCAGGTGCTGCGCGGCGGCATCCAGCGCGCCACCGGACGGCAGTCGATCATCGAACTGCACCCGATCGTCGCGGTGCGTGGCACCGTTCCGGCACGCGCGTGGCGGCAGAGCCCGGCGCTCACCAACGCCAAGCTCTTTGCGCGCGACCGCCACCTCTGCGCCTATTGCGGCTCGCTCTGCGCGGACGATGAACTCACCCGCGAACACATCGCCCCGGTTTCCCGCGGCGGGCAGGACAGCTGGATGAACTGCATCACCGCCTGCCGTGCCTGCAACGGCCGCAAAGGCAACCGCATGCCCGAGGAGGCGCGCATGAGCCTGCTCTACCTGCCCTACGTGCCCAGCCTGCACGAGGACATGATCCTGCGCGGCCGGCGCATCCTCGCCGACCAGATGGAGTACCTGCTCGCCAGCGTGCCGCGCAGCAGCCGCCTGCACGGCTGAGGCTGCGCGGCCCCTCAGGCCGCCAGCAGCTGCCGCAGCACGTAGGGCAGGATGCCGCCGTGGCGGTAGTAGTCGGCCTCCACCGGCGTGTCGATGCGCAGCGTCAGCGTGGCCTCGCGCGTGCTGCCGTCGGCGCGGCGGATGAGCAGCCGCGCGTCGCTGCGCGGCCGCAGCGCCGGGTCGGGGACGATGTCGATCGTCTCGCTGCCGCCGATGCCCAGCGACTGCCACGAGTCGCCGCCCTGGAACTGCAGCGGCAGCACGCCCATGCCGACCAGGTTGCTGCGGTGGATGCGCTCGAAGCTCCTCGCCACCACCGCCTTGATGCCCAGCAGCTGCGTGCCCTTGGCGGCCCAGTCGCGGCTCGAGCCGTTGCCGTACTCCTCGCCCGCGAAGACGACGGTGGGCACGCCAGCGGCCTGGTAGCGCATCGCGGCGTCGAAGATCGGCATCTTCTCGCCTTCGGGCTGGAACAGCGTCAGGCCGCCCTCCTCGCGCGAGCCGTCGCCCTTCGCCGGCAGCATCAGGTTCTTGATGCGCACGTTGGCGAAGGTGCCGCGCATCATCACGTCGTGGTGGCCGCGGCGCGAGCCGTAGCTGTTGAAGTCGATGCGCGCGACGCCGTGCGCCTTCAGCCACTGGCCCGCGGGCCCCTTCTCGGCGATCGATCCCGCCGGCGAGATATGGTCGGTGGTGATCGAGTCGCCGAAGGTCGCCATGATGCGCGCACCGCGGATCGGCGCGGCGCCGGCCTCGGCGTCCGGCGCCGCGAGCGCGAAGCCGGCGAAGAAGGGCGGCTCGGCGATGTAGGTGCTCTGCGGCCAGGCGTAGGTCTGGCCCGATCCGCCCTCGATCGCCTGCCACAGCTCGCCCGGGTCGCTGGCGATGCGGGCGTAGTTGTCGCGGAAGGTCTTGCCGTCCATCGCGTTGCGCACGAGCTCGGCCACCTCCTCGTTGCCCGGCCAGATGTCGCGCAGGAAGACGTTCCTGCCGTCCTTGCCCTGGCCGAGGGGCTCGGTCGTCAGGTCGCAGAGCACGCTGCCGGCGAGCGCGTAGGCCACGACCAGCGGCGGGCTCATGAGGAAGTTCGCCTTCAGGTTCGGGTGGATGCGCGCCTCGAAGTTGCGGTTGCCCGAAAGCACCGCGGCGCACACCAGCTCATGCTCGGCGATGGCGTCGTTGAGTTGCGGGCCGAGGTCGCCCGAGTTGCCGATGCAGGTCGTGCAGCCATAGCCGGCGAGCGCGAAGCCGAGCTGCTCGAGGTCCGGCAGCAGCCCGGCACGCCGCAGGTACTCGGTGACCACGCGCGAACCCGGGGCGAGCGAGGTCTTGATGTGCGGCGCCACGCGCAGGCCCGCCTGCACCGCCTTGCGTGCCAGCAGACCGGCCGCCAGCATCACGCTCGGGTTCGAGGTGTTGGTGCAACTCGTGATCGCGGCGATGAGCACGTCGCCGTTGCCGACCGAAACGTCGTTGGCCGGCGTCGGCGCGCCATGGCCATGCGGATCGTGCGCGAGCGCGAAGCGCGGCGCGAGCCTGGCCGCGGGCAGGTTGAAGCCGCCCTCGGCATTGGGCTTGGAGAACAGGCCCGTGAAACGCGCCTTCAGGTCGCCGAGTTCGATGCGGTCCTGCGGCCGGCGGGGGCCGGCGACGCTGGGCGTGACGCTGCCCAGGTCCAGGCGCAGCAGCGTCGTGTAATCGATTGCTCCCGCCTCGGGCACGCCGAACAGCTCTTGCGCCTTGTAGTAGGCGGCGAAGGTCTCGATCTCGGCCTCGGTCCGGCCGGTGTCGCGGAAGTACTCGAGCGTCTTCTCGTCGACCGGGAAGAAGGTGATGGTGGCGCCGTTCTCGGGCGACATGTTGCCCAGCGTCGCGCGGTCGGGCACCGAGAGCGTGCGCGTGCCCTCGCCGATGAGCTCGACGAACTTGCCCACCACCTTGTGGCGGCGCAGCAGCTCGGTGACGGTGAGCACGAGATCGGTGGCCGTCACCCCTTCGCGCAGCCGGCCGCTGAGCTCGAGTCCGACGACGTCGGGGGCGAGGAAGTAGACCGGCTGGCCGAGCATCGCCGCCTCGGCCTCGATGCCGCCCACGCCCCAGCCGACGACGCCGATGCCGTTGATCATCGTCGTGTGGCTGTCGGTGCCGACCAGCGTGTCCGGGTAGCAGATGCCCTCGGGGCTGCGGTGCACGCCGCGCGCCAGGTACTCGAGGTTGACCTGGTGGCAGATGCCGAAGCCCGGCGGCACGACGCGGAAGGTGTCGAAGGCCTGCATGCCCCACTTCATGAACTGGTAGCGCTCGTGGTTGCGCTTGAACTCGAGCTGCATGTTGCGCTCGAGCGCGTCCTTCGTGCCGTAGACGTCGACCATGATCGAGTGATCGACGACCAGGTCCACCGGCACCAGCGGCTCGATGCGCTTGGGATCGCAGGACAGGCGTGCGGCGGCCGCGCGCATCGCCGCCAGGTCGACGAGCAGCGGCACGCCCGTGAAGTCCTGCAGCAGCACGCGCGCGACGACGAAGGGGATCTCCTCGGTGCGCGCGTCCTGCGCGCCCCAGTTGGCGATCTGCCTGACGTGCTCGGCGGTGATCTTGTGACCGTCGCAGTTGCGCAGCACCGATTCGAGCACGATGCGCAGCGACACCGGCAGGCGCTTGATGTTCGGGTAGGTCCTGGCGAGTTCGGGCAGCGAGAAGTAGCGCGCGCTGCCGCCCGCGGGGGTGCTGAAGCTCTGCAGGGTGGAGGCGAACGGGTGGGCGGTGATGGTCATCGGGGATTCCTCCGGATACCGTTGCGAATACGGCAGGCGCGACGCGGGGCATTGTGCGCCCCTGCCAATGCCCTTGCCATCGACGCTGGAGGGCGTCGGCACGCGCATCTCGAGCACGCCGCGCAGGCGCCGCTTCAGCCCGCCCGTGGGAGTTGCAGGCGCAGCCGCGCACCGCCAAGGGGCGAGTCCAGAACCTGCACGCTGCCGCCGTAGGTTTCGGCCAGGGTGCACACGATGTCCAGACCCAGGCCCGAGCCGGCACGCCGCTCGTCGAGTTGCACGCCGCGCTCGAACATGCGCTCGCGCTCGGCCGGCACGATGCCCGGGCCGTCGTCGTCGACGTCCAGCCGGAGCTGCTCACCCTCACCGCGCACGTCGACGACGACGCGCGTGCGCGCCCACTTGCCCGCGTTGTCGAGCAGATTGCCCAGCAGCTCGTAGAGGTCCTGCTCCTCGCCGCGGAACGCCAGCTCCTCGGCGCCGGAGGCGAGCTCGAAGATCAGATCCCGCTCGGCGTGCAGGCGCGCCATCGTGCGCAGCAGCGCGCGCACCGGCGGCAGCACCGGCGTGTGCAGCCCGGTGGCGCGCACGGCGGCGGCGGCGCGGGCGCGCGCGAGGTGGTAGTCGACCTGACGGCGCGCCGTCTGCACCTGCTCGCGCACCAGCGTGGCCAGGGCGCCGTCGTCGCTGCCCGCGGCGTTGGCAAGGATGGTGAGTGGCGTGTGCACCGCGTGCGCGAGGTTGCCCGCCTGCGTACGCGCGCGCTGCACCATTTCGGCGTTCTCGGCGAGCACGTGGTTGAACTCCTGGACCAGTGGCTGCAGCTCCTGCGGATAGCCGCCCTCGATACGTGCGGCCTGCCCGCTGCGCACGGCCGCCAGGCCGCGTCGCATGCGTTCGAGCGGCCGCGATGCGAGCTGCAGCTGCAGCGCCACCGCGCCCAACAGGCCGGCGCCGAGCACCGCCAGCGCGATCAGCAGCAGCCTCGTGAATCGGCCGATCGGCTCGGCGATCAGCTTCCGATCCGCGGCGACCACCAGGCGCAGCGGCGGCGCATCGCCCTCCGGGAGTTCCAGCGTGCGGGCGACGGCCAGCAGCACATGGCCTTGCGCAGCGGGCAGCGAGAACATGCGGTGCCCCTGCGCCGGATAGTCCTCGGGCAGCGGCGGCAGCGCCAGCGCCTGGTCCCACAGCGAGCGCGAGCGCAGCAGGCCGGCCTGCGGAGCCTCGCCCAGGCGGTCGACCTGCCAGTACAGGCCCGACAGCGGCTGCGACAGGCGCGGGTCCAAGGCTGCCGCGGCCCCGAGCGCAACGCCCTTGCCGGGCACCCAGTCGAGTGCGGCGCTGAGCTGGTCGAGCTGCTGCACGAGCTGCACCCCCAACTGCTCGCGCACGTGATCGCCGAAGAGCGCGCGCAAGCCCCAGCCGGCAAGGCCGATCGCCAGCAGCACCCAGGCGAGCGTACCGAGCAGCAACTGCAACCGCAACGAGCGGCCCGGCGCCTCGGGCTTCATGCGCCTGCGTCACCGGCCGCGATGTCGACCAGCCGATAGCCCAGGCCGCGCACGGTCTCGATGCTGCCGGCCGGCAGTTTGCGGCGCAGCCGGCCGACGAAGACCTCGATCGTGTTCGAATCGCGCTCGGCGTCGTAGGCGTAGAGGTGTTCGGCAAGCTCGGTGCGCGAGAGCACCTCCCCCTTGCGCTGCATCAGCAGCGACAGCAGCTTGAATTCGTGGCTCGTCAGCGGCAGCGGCAGCCCCGCGACCAGCGCGCGCGCGGCCCGCGTGTCGAGCTCGATGGCGCCGCACTGCCAGATGGCACTGGCATGCTCGCCGCGGCGGCGCAGCAAAGCACGCAGGCGCGCCAGCAACTCCTCCATCTGGAAGGGCTTGGCGAGGTAGTCGTCGGCACCGGAGTCGATTCCCGCCACCTTCTCCTGCCAGGCGCTGCGCGCGGTGAGGATGAGCACCGGCATGTTGCGCCCGGCGGCGCGCCAGCGGCGCAGCACGGTGAGGCCGTCCAGAAGTGGCAGGCCCAGGTCGAGCACGACGAGGTCGAAGTCCTCGACCTCGCCCTGGTACTGCGCCTCGCGGCCGTCGGCCACCGCCTCCACGGTATGGCCGGCGGCGGCGATGGCCTGCTGCAGCTGGCCGCGCAGCGTGGCATCGTCTTCAACGACGAGGATGCGCATCGCCCTCCTTCCCGCGTTCCCTGCGCTTGACGCGGAGCACGCGCCCGTCGACCGCGTCGACCTCGAGCTTGGCCAGGCGCCCGTCGGGCTGCAAGAGGCGGATCTTGTACACGAAGCGGCCGTCCTCGCGCTCGAATTCGACCTTCAGCACCTGCCCCGGCAGCTCACGCTCGAGCTTGTCGAGCACGCTGCGCAGCGGCAGCACCTGCCCTTGCTCGAGCGCGCGTCGCGCCAGGTCGTGATCGTGTTCGTGATCATGCCCATCGGCCAGCGTCACGCCGCCCACACCCAGCGCCAAGGCGGCCAGACCCAGCACGGCGCGGCGCCCACGAAGAAGCGGTCCTGTTTTCATGCCGAGGTTCTACCGCGCCCAGGCTGAACGGCAGCTGAACGGCGCGTTCAGGCCTGGTTCAAGTACGCAAGGCCACAGTACACGGCAGCCGCAAGGTCTCACCGCGTCGGGGAGCCGGGGCACCTAGCACAGACCGGAACGCACGATGAATACCTTCCCACAGGACCGCCGAACCGTCTTCGACCCGCTCTCGATAGCCACGCACTGGGCCACGCTCGTGCTGCTGGCGGCCGTCTACGCGCTGATCGAGT
>JAIXKR010000090.1 GCA_026932235.1 Burkholderiales bacterium | reverse complement strand
AAGCGGGCCGGAGCCGCGTAATAGAACCAATTGATGCGCGTCATGGATGGCTGGCAATTCTGCCCGATCCCGATTCCCACCTCGGGCCGTCAGTCCATGCTGATGCGCAGCGCCGCGGCCGCCGCCCAGGGGGCGAGAAAGGCCGCTGCAACGAGGATCGCTCCGAGCAGCGAGAAATGTCCGCCACTGTCCATGCCGCCGGCGGCGGCCTCGACCGCGCCCGCCCCGAAGATCAGCACCGGCGTGACCAGCGGCAGCACCAGCAGCGACAGCAGCACCGCGGCCCCCCGGACCCCGACGGTCAGCGCCGCGCCGATCGCGCCAAGAAGGCTCAGCACCGGGGTGCCCAGCAGCAGCGTCAGCACGAGCATGCCGATCGCCGGCCCGTCCAGCCCGTACTGCAGCGCCAGCACCGGGGCAACCAGCGTCAGCAGCAGGCCGCTGGCCAGCCAATGCGCGCCAACCTTGGCAAGCACGATCAGCGGCAGCGGCGTCGGCGACAGCAGCATCTGCTCGAGCGTGCCGTCGGCGGCGTCGTCGGCGAAGAGGCGCGGCATCGACAGCATCGAGGCCAGCAGCGCCGCGACCCAGACCACGCCGGGACCGAGCCGGCGCAGCCAGGCCGGATCGGCGCCGAGCGCCAGCGGGAAGAGACTGGCGACGATGACGAAGAAGATCGCCGCGGCCAGCGTGTCGGCGCGCCGCCGCTGCGCCAGGCGCAGGTCGCGCAGGAAGACCGCGAGCGCCGTCACAGCCGCACCACCACCGCGTCATCCTCGTCCAGCGGCAAAGGCTGGTGGCTGGTGAGCGCGACGATGCCGCCTCGTCCGAGATGCGCGCCCAGCAGCCCCGCGAGCCACTCGACCGCGCTGACGTCCAGTGCGTTGAACGGTTCGTCGAGGACCCACAGGCGCTGCTGGCCGGCAAGCGCCAGCCGCGCCAGCGCCACCCGGCGGCGCTGCCCGGCCGAGAGCACGCGCGCGGGCAGGCGCTCGCGCCCGGCCAGACCCGCGGCGGCAAGCGCCCCGTCGGCCTGCGCCGCATCGCAGGCCGTGCCGCCGATCGCCATCAGCGACTGCAGGTTCTCGCGCGCACTCAGGTCATCCTTGAGCGCCGCGGCGTGGCCCAGGTAGACGAGATCGCGGTGGAAGGCGTCGCGGTCGGCGGCAATCGGCCGGCCGTTCCAGTGCACCGCACCGGCGGCGGGCAGCGTCAGGCCAACCAGCATGCGCAGCAGCGTCGTCTTGCCCGAGCCGTTGGCACCGAGCACGCGCAGCAGCTGGCCCGGCGCGGCGCTCAAGCTGAGGTGGCTGAACAGCACGCGGCGTCCGCGGCGGGCCTCGAGGTCGTGGGCGGCGAGCACGGCGCGGACTCTAACGCGCTCCCCCGGTTCGCTGCGGGCGCCTTCGCGCGACAGCCCTGTTGCAGGCGCGTCACAGCGCCGATCGGAGGTCGGGCTCACCCGCTTGATCTGATGCAAGTCATGCTGTCAGCATCGATTGTTCAATGCAAGCAACATCCTGCAGACCCGCAGGCGGCATCCGGAAGAAGGAGGGCTGGTGTTCCGCGTCCCACACAGCATCCTGGCGTGCCAGCCGCCGGACATGCCGCAACGCGGGACCGCCCGGCCCGATTCGAGCCGATGGCTCTTCGACACCGATGCGATCCGCGTCGAGGAACGGCCCGAATACTGGCGCCAGGCGATCGCGCACGCGCTGAACGTCGACATCCGGGTCGAGCCGCTCAGCGACGAGCCCTTCGACATCCGCATGGCGCTGCAGGAGTGGGGCGACCTGCGCTTCATGTACGTGCAGGGCAGCGCCCACCGCGCGACCCGCCGGGGGCCCGGGCGATCCGACGAACTGGCCCTGGTCCTGCAGTTGGACGGTGTCTGCGAGATCGGCGACCGGCGCCGCCGCGCCTCCCTCGGTCCGGGTGACATCGCGATCATGCCGCCGGACTTCGAGTGTGTGCACGCGCCACGAGGCAGTTACCGCCATGTGCTCGTCGACCTCGGGCTGGACCTTGCAGGGGAGCTGCTGCCGCAGTGGAAGACGCTGATCGGCGGCACTTTTGCAGCCGATCACCCCGCGGCGGCGGCCTTGGTGGATCTGGCTCGCTGGATGCTGACCTACCGCGAGAGCCTGCCCGACGACGCCCAGCGGGCGCTGGCGACGACGCTGCTGGCACTGGTGCCCAGGCTCTCCCAGGCGAGCGCCCCCGTGGATGCTCCGGCCAGCACACTCGCTCCGATCGCACGCGCGCAGCGCCAGCGCGTCGAGGCCTTCATCCGCGAGCACCTCGCCGATGCCGCACTCGACGTCGCGAGGATCGCCCGCGAGCTCGGGCTCTCGGTGCGCTACGTGCACAAGCTCTTTGCCTGCGGCCCCGGCGTGATGCAGTGGGTGCAGGAACAACGGCTGCTGGCGTGCCATGACGAGCTCACCCGGCGCGGCACGCGCCCCGTATCGTCGATCGCCTACGGCTGGGGCTTTGCCAGTCCCTCGCACTTCAGCCGCGCGTTCCGCCGCCGCTTCGGCGTCAGTCCGAGCCAGGTCTGAATTCGCGCCGGCGCGCGGCCCAGAGCCGCCGCGGCCCCGGGATATCCCGGCCCGAAGCGGTGCACGACGAGGCCAGTGAAGGTGCACCTGGAGGCCAGCCGCACGCCGGCGGGTCGATAGGCTCGAAACCGCAGGAGAAACCGGGATTTACCGGAATCGAGGAGCACGAACACTATGAGCGGCAAAGCACTCGGACGGATGCGTGCACTGGCAGCCACCGCGCTGTGGGCGCTCGGCGCCCTGCTCGCAGGCGCGACAAGCCCGGCTGCGGCACAGCAGCCGCAGCAGGCCAGCTACATCGGCGAGAAGGCGTGCCTGGGGTGCCACTCCCAGGAAGATCGGCATTTCAGCGATTCGCTGCACGCCAAGCTCTTCCGGCTCAATCCGCGCAACGCGCGCGAGGAGCGCGTCTGCGAGGCCTGCCACGGTCCGGGCTCGCTGCACGCCAAGGACAACGAGAACAAGTCGCTGATCGTCGGCTTCACCCGCGGCTGGGGCACGCCGGTGCAGACGCAGAACGACACCTGCATGAGCTGCCACCAGGGCGGCAACCGGCTGCATTGGCCGGGGTCCACGCACGCGGGCAACCAGCTCGCGTGTGCCGACTGCCACAACCCGATGGAGCGCGTCTCGCTGACCAGCTCCCTGGTCAAGCCGACGATCAACGAGACCTGCCAGAACTGCCATCGTCAGCAGCGGGTCGAGTTCAACAAGCGCTCGCACATGCCGCTGCCCGAGGGCAAGATGAGCTGCGTCGACTGCCACAACCCGCACGGGAGCACGACCAAGCCGCTGCTCAAGGCCGAGAGCGTGAACATGCTGTGCACCAGCTGCCACGCCGAGAAGCGCGGCCCGATGCTGTGGGAGCACGCGCCGGTGCGCGAGAGCTGCATGAATTGCCATCAGCCGCACGGCTCCAACCACGAGAAGCTGCTCGTCTCGGCGCGGCCGCAGCTCTGCCAGCAGTGCCACAG
>JAIXKR010000058.1:26159-28816 GCA_026932235.1 Burkholderiales bacterium | reverse complement strand
CTCTGGTACAGCGTTTGCCCCGCCGGCCAGAAGAAGAACACCAGCACGATCGCCATCTGCGGCGCCACCAGCAGCCAGGGCAGCCAGGACGACTTGAAGCGCACGCGTTTTTCCATGGCCGGCGATGGTAGCGCAGGACGGGGTCAGCGGGCGTGGCAAGAAGCAGGGCGCACGGCCCGGTTTCCGAGAGGGGAACGCGAACCGACGCACCCGTCTTGACAGACTCTGAACGGGGTTTCTCAGCCCTTGTTGGCTTTCTGGAAACGCGCCAGTTGCTCGTTGCCGCGCTTGACCGCCGCGTCCAGCCCCTCCTTGACGGTTTTCTTGCCCGACCAGATGTTCTCGGTTTCCTCGTCAATGATGGTGCGGATCTGCACGAAGTTGCCGATGCGGATGCCGCGCGATTTGTCGGTGGTCTTGCGGATCATCTGCTGCACGGCGACGTCGGCACCCGGGTTCTTCTTGTAGAAGCCCGATTCCTCGGTCAATTTGAAGGCGGCGATGGTCACGGGCAGGTAGCCGGTGCGCTGGTGGCTGGCGGCGGCCACTTCAGGCCTGGCCAGGTAGCTGAGGAACTGGCCCACGCCCTTGTAGAGCGCAGGTTTCTTGCCGGACATCACCCACAGGCTGGCGCCGCCGATGACCGAGTTCTGCGGCGCGCCGGGCACGTCGGGGTAGTAGGGCAGCGTCGAGATGCCGCTGGCGAACTTGGCGTTGCGCTTGATGTTGCCGTAGAGCGCCGAGCTGCCGGTGACCATCGCGCACTCGCCCGAGACGAAGGTCGAGTCCGCCGCGTTGCCGCGGCCCTTGTAGACGAACAGGCCCTGCTTGGCCATGTTCGCGAGGTTCTCGATGTGGCGCACGTGCAGCGGCGTCGTGAACGCCAGGCGCGTGCCCAGGCCGTTGAAGCCGTTGCGCAGCGTCGCGAACTCGACGTTGTGCCAGGCGCTGAAGCTCTCGAGCTGCGTCCAGCTCTGCCAGCTCGTCGTGAACGGGCACTTGTGGCCGCTGGCCTTGAGCTTGGCCGCCGCCAGCGCCACTTCGGGCCAGGTCTTGGGCGGATTCTCGGTGTCGAGCCCCGCGGCCTTGAAGGCGTCCTTGTTGTAGTGGAAGACGGTGGTCGAGCTGTTGAACGGGAAGCTCAGCATCTCGCCGTTGGGCGCGGTGTAGTAGCCGGCCACGGCGGGCACGTAGATCTTCGGGTCCCACTTCTGGCCGCCCTGGGCCATCACCTTGGCCACCGGCACGATCGCACCCTTGCTGGCCATCATGGTCGCCGTGCCGACCTCGAACACCTGCAGGATGTGCGGCGCGTTGCCGGCGCGGAAGGCCGCGATCGCCGCCGTCATCGACTCGTCGTAGCCGCCCTTGAAGGTCGGGACGATCTTGTAGTCCTTCTGGCTGGCGTTGAAGTCCTTGGCCAGGTCGTTGACCCACTCGCCGAGCGCCCCGCCCATCGAATGCCACCACTGGATCTCGGTCTGCGCCTGCGCGGCCGTTGCGGAGAAGAGCGCCCCGGCAAGGGCAGGAAGGGCGGCAAGGACAAGCGGTTTGCGGGACATGCGGACTCCGTGTGTTCGATTCGAAAGGGAAGCCATTCTGACCTGCGCAAGGGGAAGGTCTGGCAACAGCCGCGGTTCTGTCATGGATGCCCGGAGCCGTACAAGCGGGATTACCCCGTTGCTGACGCTCTGCGCGCACATCCCCGACTTGGCGCGGTGTTGCTGGTCGAGACACCCGCCTGTCGCGGTTCACGCTCAGCGCGAGCGCGCGCGCTGCAAAGAACCGAGTCGATGTCATTCGCGATGGGTCAAGGGGACGCCAAGACCGATCACGGCCAGGTCGCCGCTGGCCGTCGCGACAAGGCGAACCGACAACGAAAGAAGGCGAGCTGGTGGCTCGCCTTCGCCTTCAATCACACGCGGCCGGGGCCGCGCATCAATGTCTTCAGTCGTCCCGGCGACGGCGTGCGCCCAGGAAGCCGAGCACACCCAAGCCCGCAAGCATCATCGCCCAGGTCTCGGCCTCGGGAAGAGGCAGGAGGGTCGAAGTCAGCGTGTAGTAGCCGCTGTTTTGGTAGCTACCGGTGCCGGTGCCGGTCACCATGTAATAGTACTTGCCCGGCGACAGCAGTACCGTGTTCGTCACGTTGCCGGTCGTGCCGTCGAAGGACCAGTTGCCACCGCGTTGCACATCGTCACCACCGCCGACAGAGTCGTCAGCGCCCATAGACCACAGCGAGTACTGGCCGTTGCTGATGTTCACCACCAAGCCGTCGCCGAGGTTGTTCGCGACCGCGGTGCTCGACACCCACGTTGTGTCCGGTGCAATCTCGAAAGTGAAGTAATCGGTGAAGTCACCAAACACCACGCTCAAGTCGAATTGGACGGGAAGGTGCACACCCCAATTACTCGTCTTGTCCGCCTGAGCGCCCACAGCACCGAGGGCCAACACGCTGGCCAGCGCAATGGATTTCATCTTCATCTGCTACTCCTCCGATAAGGCCTCATGCTGTCGCTCGGGCGTCAGGCATGGGGTTGAGTTTTTACACCCTAATTGTCCCGTGCCGCCCCCCCCTGTTCAAGGGGGGCGGCCCCGATCTTGAGCGCGAAGAGTAACAGAAGATGGCGGTGGAGCTTCCCTCGTCAGCGCTCGGA
>JAIXKR010000058.1:0-26149 GCA_026932235.1 Burkholderiales bacterium | reverse complement strand
TGAGCGCGAAGAGTAACAGAAGATGGCGGTGGAGCTTCCCTCGTCAGCGCTCGGACGTATCGTAGTCAGATCTGATTGTCATCCGGCTCATCCGATCGTCGTTCTGCCGCATGCTCTTTGGCCGGCGGCGGCGCATGTCCCCTGTACGCGGAGGGTGCGGCGCGAGGCCCCGCCCGTGCGACTCGGTAGACTGCGCCGCCGTTCCTCACTTCGCGGACGCGCAGCCGCGCCCGAGCGGTCCATGACTTCCCCGAAAACCACCCCTCAACCCGTCGCACTGACGCTGCACCAGGCGTCGCGCGTGCTCGAAATCGGCTTCGACGATGGCCGCACGTTCCGCATCCCGTTCGAGCTGATGCGCGTCTATTCGCCCTCGGCCGAGGTCATGGGCCACGGCCCCGGGCAGGAAGTGCTGCAGACGGGCAAGCGCGAGGTCACGATCACCGACATCACGCCGGTGGGCCACTACGCCGTGCAGCCGCGCTTCTCCGACGGCCACGAGAGCGGACTCTTCACCTGGGACTACCTCTACCACCTCGGCGCCGACCAGGACGAGCTCTGGGCGCGTTACGAAAGACGTCTGGCCGAAGCCGGGCTGGATCGCGACGCCTCGATGGCCAAGCCTCCGGGCGTCAAGGTCGTGCGCAGCAAGGATGCCGCCACCGGCGAGATCCACGACCTCTCCAAGGCCGCCGCCGCCGCGGGTACCGTCTTCAAGGACGTCACCCATAGCAGCCCGCGCTCCGGTGCCGGAAAGAGCAGCGCCTAGCCGGCACTGGCCCGAAGCGCCGCAAGACCGATGCCGCGGCTCCTGCGGCGGGCGGAGAATCGCCGCGTCCGATTCAGTCCGATGCAGTCCGATGCATCATCATCCGCACAGGCCCCTGACCTCGTGAGAGGCGTTCCCCATGACGCAGACCCATTTCGGCTACCAGACCGTCGACGAGCGCGAGAAGGCTTCGCGCGTGCGCGGCGTCTTCGACTCGGTCGCCCAGCGCTACGACCTGATGAACGACCTGCTCTCGTTCGGCATGCACCGGCTCTGGAAGACCTACACCGTTGCCGTGGCCAACGTGCGGCCGGGCGACAAGGTGCTGGACATCGCCGGCGGCACCGGCGACCTCGCGCGCGCCTTCGCGCAGCGCGTCGGCGCGCAGGGGATGGTCGTGCTCACCGACATCAACGAGGCCATGCTGCGCGTGGGCCGCGACCGTCTGCTCGACCAGGGTCTCGTTCCGCCCGCCCTCGCTTGCGACGCCGAGCACCTGCCCTTCGCCGACGGCAGCTTCGATCTCGTCAGCGTCGCCTTCGGCCTGCGCAACATGACGCACAAGGACGCCGCACTGGCCGAGATGGCGCGCGTGCTGCGGCCCGGCGGGCGGCTGCTCGTGCTCGAGTTCTCGCAGATCGCCGAGCCCCTGCGCAAGCCCTACGACTGGTATTCGTTCCACGTCATGCCGCGCATCGGCAAGTGGGTCGCCAAGGACGAGGACAGCTATCGCTACCTCGCCGAATCGATCCGCATGCACCCCGACCAGGAAACGCTCAAGGCCATGATGAAGGCGGCCGGCTTCGGCCATGTCGACGTCCACAACCTCGCCGCCGGCGCCGTCGCGCTGCACGTCGGCATCCGCTGCTAGTGTTTTGTGTTTTGGGGTCAGGTCTTGCCTTTTGCCTCCCGGAGTCAGATGGCAAAAGGCAAGACCTGACCCCATTTCAAGATCCATGCCGCATCACCGCCCGCTCTCGCGCCTCGGACCGGCGTTCATCGTCGCCGTCGGCCTTGTGGTGCTTGCGCTCGCGGGCTGTGGCGAGAAGAAGAAGGAGCGCCCGCAGACGCAGGTCGCGGCGCGCGTCAACGGGCACGCGCTCACGCTGCCGCAGATCAACCACGTGCTGGAGCAGCAGCAGAACCTGCGCCCCGATCAGGTCGACGCGGCCGGCCGTCGCGTGCTCGAGAGGCTCATCGACCAGCGCCTGCTGGTCGAGCAGGCCGAGCGTGCCGAGCTCGACCGTGACCCGCGCGTGCGCGAGCGGGTCGACGCCGCTGCACGCGAGATCGTCGCGCGCGCCTACGCCGAACGCATCGGCGAGCAGGCCGTCCCGCCGACCGCAGACGAGGTCGCCGAGTACTACCGCAGCCATCCCGAGCGCTTCGAGCAGCGCCGCATCTACACGATCCAGGAACTGGCGATCGAGGCCCGGCCCGAGCAGCTCGGCGCGCTTCGCGAGCAGCTCCAGGCATCGAAGTCGATCGGCGAATTCATCGAGCACCTGAAGGCCGATGGCTACCGCTTTGCCGGAACGCAGGCCGTGCGCGCCGCCGAGCAGCTCTCGCCGCAGGCCCTGCAGACGCTCTCGCGCCTGCAGGACGGCCAGGCGGCGCTGACCACCACCGGCGGCGGCGCCGTCGTCACGGTGCTGGCCGGCTCGCGCAGCGAGCCGCTGACGCTCGAGCAGGCCAAAGGTGCGATCGAGCAGCAGCTTCTCGCCGAGCGCAGGCGCCAGCTCGTCGAGGCCGAACTTGCTTCGCTGCGAAAGGCCGCGCGCATCGAGTATGGAGGGCGATTCGCGCAGGCAGGGGAGGCGCTGCCGTCGGATGCCGGAGCGGCCTCGGCTGCCGGGATCAGCGGCGACTGAGCTCGACCGGGTAGGCCGCATGCAGCGGGCGAGCCCGTCGCTGCCGACAGCGGTCATGCGTTCGAGGGCGAAGCTCGAGCCGAAGGGCGCAGCCGCGATCAACAGTGCCGCTGCCGCTGTCGCTGTCGCTGCCGCCGGCCGGATGGCCGTGCAAGACTTGCTCCGCGGCCTTGGTTCTCCTCAATGTTCTCCTCAATAGCCCCGCCCCAGGGGACATGCGAAGCGACGCCCGCCCCGTAACATTCGCTAGCATTCTGTGCAGAAAAAGGCCCCCGAATCGGGGGTCGACGGCTGTTGCACCGCGTTCAGACGCGGCACAATGAACTCCCCGGGCCGATACCCGGGAAGGGAGCGGGCACCGTGACGGCGTTGGCGCGCGTGGTTTGAGCCTTTCAAGGTTCAAGGCTTTCAAGGAGGATCGATCAATGTTTGCTGCACTCAAGAAGCCGGGCGTTGTGCTGGCGGCTCTGCTCGCTGCCGGTGCGATGGGATCGGCCCAGGCCGCGGTCGGACCGTCGTGCGCGGATTTGGGCACACTTGGCGCACCCGGACCCGCTTCACAGACCTTCGGCGGGACGAGCGCCGCAGGCTCGTTTAGCGACAGCTTCTGCTTCACATTGAACAGCCCGCACGTGGTGGCGGCATCGCTCACCAACGTGTACGTCAGCTTCGCCGGATTGACGGCTGGCGATATCTCCGGTTTCGCGGCATGGCTTGACGGTGACCCCCTCGCCCTGTCGACCACGTCCGCGCCGCCGGCGACAGTCCAGGTGCTTGCGGGCACGAAGACGCTCGGATCTGGAACCTATTATCTCAACGTCTCAGGCACCGCAGGTTCGAATGGCGCGTCCTATGGCGGCAACATCACCGTCACGCCGGTCCCCGAGGCCGAGACCTACGCGATGATGCTGGCTGGCCTGGGCGTGGTCGGCTTCCTTGCGGTGCGCCGCCGCCGCGACGACTGAATCCGCTACGAAGCCTCTTGCCTGACCGTGAAGGGCGAGCGCATGGCGTCTCGCCCTTTTCCATTTCTGTTTCCACACATGTCGATCCGGGCTTCCGTCACGGAGCGACATCGTGGATGCCGGACACCCCGAGTGAGCGGGGTCGGCCGCTCGTTCTTGCGTGTGACGAAGGCTACACTCCCCGCCGCCGCATTCGCCGAACCGGACGGGCCACGCAGCCAGGCACTGCAAGCTGCCCCTAGGTGAGCACGGGGCGGCCTGCAAAGGAACATGACTCGATGAGATCGCACCACGCACCGCGCACCCGGCGCGGATTCGAGGTTTTCGGCGCGACCTTGTTGGTGGCAGCCGCCCTGCTGGCGCTAGGCGGCTGCGGCCAGCGCAGCGGCAGTGGTGCCACGCAGACCGCCGCCAAGGTCAACAAGGGCGAGATCACCGTCCACCAGATCAACTTCATCCTGCAGCAGCAGCGCGGCCTGCGGCCCGAGCAGGCCGATGCCGCCGGCCGCCAGGTGCTGGAGCGGCTGATCGACCAGGAACTGGCGGTGCAGAAGGCCAACTCGATGGACCTCGACCGCGACCCGCGCGTGATGCAGGCGCTCGAAGCCGCACGGCGGGAGGTGATGGCGCGCGCCTACGCCGAGAAGGTCGGCGAGGGCGCGGCCAAGCCCACCGCGGAGGAAGTCGGCCGCTACTACGCCGAGAAGCCCGAGCTCTTCAGCCAGCGCCGCATCTACAGCCTGCAGGACGTCGCGGTGCAGGCCACGCCCGAGCAGGTGCAGGCGCTGCGCGAGCAGCTCGGCAAGGCTGCTTCGCCGGCCGAGGTCCTCGATTACCTGCGAAGCGCCGGCCTGCGCTTCGGCGTCAGCCAGGTCGTGCGCGCGGCCGAGCAGATCCCGCTGCCGCTGCTGGCCACGATCTCGAAGATGAAGGACGGGCAGGCGACGCTGATCACGTCGCCGCAAGGCGCGCAGATCGTGCTGCTGGCGGGCTCGCGCCTGGAGCCGGTGACCGAGGAGCAGGCGCGCCCCGCGATCGAGCAGTTCCTGCTCAACGACCGCAAGCGCCAGCTCGTCGAGGCCGACCGCAAGGCGATGCGCGCCGCGGCCAAGATCGAATACATGGGCAGCTTCGCGCAGGGCGCGCCGGCCGCTCCGGCCGGGGAGGGCGGTGCACCCGCCGAGGGTGCCGCGCTGCAGCCGCAGCCCGCGCCGGCGCTCGCTCCCGCGGCAGCGCCGGCAACGCCGCCGCCGGCGGCAGCACCCGCGGCGCCGGTGTCCCCCGATGACGTTGCCCGCGGCCTGGGGGTGCGGCGATGAATTCCGACAGCTTCCGCAGCGCCCCCGGGTCAGGAGCGACCATGCATCCATCCGCTTGCACCTGCGGCCCTCGACCGGGGGCACCGACCTTGCGACGTGAGCGGCCCGCCGCCCTGTCGACGGCGTTGCCGGCCTTCCTGCTGGTCTGGGTCCTCGTACTGATGCTCGGCACCGCTGCGCTGCCCGCGGCGGCGCAGGCAACGCAGGCAGCGCAGGCGGGGCCTGCCGGCGCGGCGGGCGAGGTGGCCGTTGCCGACTACACCCTGGGTGCCGGCGACGTCGTGCGCATCAGCGTCTTCCAGAACCCCGACCTCACGCTCGAGACGCGCATCCCCGACAACGGCGTCATCAGCTATCCGCTGCTGGGCCATGTGCGCGTCGGCGGGCGCACCGTCGGCGCGGCCGAGCAAGTCATTGCCGACGGCCTGCGCGCGGGCAACTTCGTCAAGCAGCCGCAGGTCACGCTCACCGTGATGCAGGTCCGTGCGCACCAGGCCAGCGTGCTCGGCCAGGTCAATCGTCCCGGGCGCTTCCCGCTCGAGCAGGCCGACATGCGCCTCACCGACCTGCTCGCGCTGGCCGGCGGCACGACGCCGATGGGCGCCGAGGTCGCCGTGCTCAGCGGCATGCGCGACGGCCAGCTCGTCCGGCTCGAGGTCGACCTCGTCGCGCTCTTCGGGCCCGGCGGGCGTGTGAACGACCCGATCGTGCGCAACGGCGACGTCATCTGGGTCGACCGCCAGCCGCTCGTCTACATCTACGGCGAGGTGCAGCGCCCCGGGCAGATGCGCCTGGAGCGCGGCATGACCGTGATGCAGGGCCTGGCCGCCGGCGGCGGCCTGACGCTGCGCGGCACCGACAAGGGCCTGCGCGTGCATCGTCGCGACGCCGACGGCCGGGTGCAGGTGATCGAGCCGCGCATGGACGACCTGCTGCTGCCCGGCGACGTCATCTACGTCCGCGAGAGCCTGTTCTGAACGCGGGGCCGAACCCATTGAACGCCGCCGCGGCCCACCGAATTCATTCCTCCGGACGCGTGTCTCTGCCGGTCTCCTGATGCACAGGCTTTTGCTCCTTCTCCGCCGTCTTTACCGTCCCTACCGCCCTCACCGATGAGCTTCCAGCAATTCCTCTCCGTGCTGCGTGCGCGCCTGTGGGCCGCGCTGCTCGTCTTCGCGCTCGTCGTCGCCACCGCCGTCGGCGTCAGCCTGCTCCTGCCCAAGCAGTACCTGGGCGAGGCCAGCGTCGTCATCGACGTCAAGCCCGACCCGGTGGCGATGATGGCCACGCCCGGCATCGCGCTGCCGAGCTTCATGGCCACGCAGGTCGACATCCTCAACAGCGACCGCGTCGCGCTGCGCGTCATCAAGGACCTGAAGCTGGCCGAGAACCCGCAGATCCGCCAGCAGTGGCAGGAGGAGGCGAAGGGCGTGGGCACGCTCGAGCAATGGCTGATCGCGCTGCTGCACCAGCAGCTCGACGTGCGCCCCTCGCGCGAGAGCAACGTCATCAACGTCGCCTACAAGTCGCCCGACCCGCGCTTTGCCGCGGCGCTGGCCAACGCCTTCGCGCAGGCCTACATCGCCACCACGCTCGAGCTGCGCGTCGACCCGGCGCAGAACTACCAGCGCTTCTTCGACGCGCAGACGCAGGGCGCGCGCGAGGCGCTCGAGAAGGCGCAGGCGCGGCATTCGGCCTACCAGCGCCGCCACGGAATCATCGCCAGCGACGAGCGCCTGGACGTCGAGAACGCGCGCCTCAACGAGCTCTCCAGCCAGCTCACGCAACTGCAGGCCATCAGCGCCGAAAGCGGCAGCCGCCAGCGCCAGGCACAGGGGGCGCAGGGCGACCGCCTGCAGGAAGTGCTGGCCAACCCCGTCATCGGCAGCCTCAAGGCCGAGCTCGCGCGCAGCGAGGCGCGGCTGAAGGAGCTCGGCTCGCGCTACGGCGACCGTCACCCGCAGGTCGTCGAGGCGCGCGCCAGCATCGCCGAGCTGCGCGAGCGCATCGCCGCCGAGACGCAGCGCGTCACCAGCGGCGTCGGCGTCACCGACACCATCAACCGTCAGCGCGAGGCGCAGGTGCGCCGCGAGCTCGAGAACCAGCGCAGCAAGGTGCTGCAGATGAAGGCGGTGCGCGACGAGGGCATGGTGCTGCAGCGCGAGGTCGAGAACGCGCAGCGCGTCTTCGACAGCCTCGCCGCGCGCCTGAACCAGACCGCGCTCGAGGCGCAGACCAGCCAGAGCTTCGCCGGCGTGCTCACGACGGCGCTGCCGCCGACCGAGCCCAGCAGCCCGAAGATCCTGCTGAACACCGCGCTCGCCGTCTTCCTCGGCCTGCTGCTGGCCGTGGGCGTGGCGCTGCTGCTCGAACTCGCCGACCGCCGCGTGCGCTCGCCCGACGACGCCGTCGCCGCGCTCGGCCTGCCCGTCATCGGCACGCTGCCCCGGCCCGGCGCCAAGCGTTTCCTTCCCGGCAACCGCGCGCTGCTGCCCGGAGCACGCGGCCTGGCCTTGCCCGCACCGCAGCAGGAGGCCTGAGGCCATGTTCATGCGCCCGCATTCCCCCAACCTCGACGTCGAATCCATTCTTCCGCGCGACGCCGGCGAAGCCCGCCGCGGCGGCAGCGGCGGCGGCCGTGGCCCGAACGGCCAGCCCGAGGGCGCCGCCGACGCCGGTCCCACCGTCGCCGACCGCTCGATCGGCGCGCTGATCGCGCAGACACGCAACCTCGGCCCCGAGCAGGTCGAGCGCATCCTGCGCCACCAGCGCGAAACCGGCATGCGCTTCGGCGAGGCCGCCATCGCCCTGGGCCTGGCCAGCGCCGACGACGTCATGTTCGCGCTCGCGCAGCAGTTCCACTACCCCTACGCGCCCGAGGAGCGCCGCCGCGCCAATCCCGAACTGGTGGCGCTGAACCAGCCTTTCGGCGTGCAGGCCGAGAGCATGCGCGCCATCCGCAGCCAGCTCATGATGCGGCTCTTCAACGAGGGCCAGCCGCGCCGCGCCGTCGCCATCGTCAGTCCCGACAGCGGCGACGGCAAGACCTTCTTCGCCGCCAACCTCGCCGTCGTGCTGGCGCAACTCGGCGGACGCACGCTGCTCGTCGACGCCGACCTGCGCCACCCGCGCCAGCACGAGGTGTTCGGCATCGACAACGCCGCAGGGCTCTCGGGCATCCTCACCGGGCGCACCGAGGCGCGCGTCATCCAGCAGGTGGCCGGCGTCCCCAACCTGTTCGTGCTGCCGGTGGGCGTGACCCCGCCGAACCCGCTCGAACTCGTCGAGCGCCCGGCCTTCGGCCTGCTGATGCGCGAGCTGCTGACGAAGTTCGACCACGTCGTCGTCGACACCCCGGCCGGCTGCTACGGCAGCGACAGCGGCGTCATCGCCGCGCGCTGCGGTGCCGCGCTCGTGCTCGCGCGCAAGGACAAGGGCCGCATCGCCGCGCTGCAGGACCTCGTCGCCAACCTGGCCGAGACGCCCGCCGTTCTGGCCGGCGTGGTCTACAACGAGTTCTGAGCATGGCGGTTGCGCCGCGCAGCCAGCCCGGCACAGGGCATGCCGCGCGGGAACCCCTGCTTCCGTCGGGTGCTGACCCGCTGGCGCTGGTCTTGTTGCTGCTCGGATTCGCGGCGCTCTATCTTCCGAGTTACTGGATGCTGGCCGAGCGCATCTGGCCCAGCGACGAACAAGGCCACGGCCCCATCATCCTGGCGGTCAGCCTGTGGCTGCTCTTCACCAAGCGACACGAACTGGCCGCCGCGCCCCGGCGCCCGAGCCTGCTGCTCGGCCTGCCGCTGCTGCTCGGCGGCCTGCTGCTCTACGTGCTGGGGCGTTCGCAGTTCATCATGTTCTTCGAGATCGTCTCGCAGATCTTGGTGCTGGCGGGCCTCGTTCTGCTGTTCCTCGGGCCACGCGGCCTGCGCATCGTCTGGTTCCCGCTGTTCTTCCTGCTCTTCATGGTGCCGTTGCCGGGCTCGATCGTGGCCAGCGTGACCGGACCGCTGAAGATGGCGGTCTCGATCGTCGCCTCCAAGCTGCTCTACCTGCTCGGCTACCCGGTGGCGCGCAGCGGCGTGATCATGAGCGTTGGCCCCTACCAGCTTCTGGTGGCCGATGCCTGTGCGGGCCTGAACAGCATGTTCACGCTCGAGGCGCTCGGCCTGCTCTACATGAACCTGATGCGCTACACGAACACGGTGCGCAACGTGCTGCTGGCCATCCTCATCATCCCGATCGCCTTCCTCGCCAACATCACGCGGGTCATCATCCTCGTGCTCGTCACCTACTACCTTGGCGACGAAGCCGGGCAGGGCTTCGTCCACGGCTTCGCGGGCATCGTGCTCTTCCTTGTCGGCCTGATGCTGATGCTGGCCACCGACAAGCTGTTGCGCGTGTTCTTCCCCGAGAAAGCGGGGCGCGCGCGATGAGCCCAATGCGCGTGCGGGCACTGGTGGTGGCGCTGCTGATGCTGGCGAGTGCCGCCGCGGCCATGCTGGCGCGCCCGACGCGTCATCTGGCCGACGAGATCGGCAAGCCCGATCTCGAAGTGCTCTTTCCCAGGCAGTTCGGTGATTGGCGCATCGACACCAGCCTGCCCGTCGTGCTGCCGGCGCCCGACGTCCAGGCGCAGCTCGACAAGATCTACAACCAGGTGCTCGCCCGCACCTACGTCAACGGCAAGGGCCAGCGCGTGATGCTGTCGGTGGCCTACGGCGGCGATCAGAGCGACGGCACCAGTGCGCACCGGCCCGAGGTCTGCTACCCGGCGCAGGGTTTCGCGATCGTCTCCAACCGGACCGCGACGCTCGAGATCGGCGGGCAGGCTGTCCCCGTGCGCCGGCTCGTCTCGCGGCTCGGCGCGCGCGAGGAGCCGATCACCTACTGGATCGCGGTCGGCGGCAAGGCGGTCACCTCGGGCATCGAGCAGAAGCTCGCGCAGATGCGCTACGGCCTCAAGGGCATCATCGCCGACGGCATGCTGATGCGCGTCTCCAGCATCGACCATGTTCCCGCGCATGCGTTCGCCGTCCAGGACGGCTTCCTCGCCGACCTGGCCCGTGTCATCGACCCGCTGTCGCGGGCCCGCGTCTTCGGCGGCAGCTCCTGACCGGGGCGCGGGCAAGCGCGTCGGGCCGTCTCAGGGCAGCGCCGTGATCGTCATGCGGAAGGTCGCGCGCGGCGCCGTGGTCTCGAAATAGACGAACTGGCGGCGCTGCGGCAGGGGCGTCGTCGGCGCCGTGCCCATGAACACGCGCTGCATGCCGTCGGCCTCCACCTGCAGCCGATACGCCGTGGCCCCGCATTGCAGCCGCGCGCTCCAGCTGCTGCCGGCGCTGAAGTGCTGGTCCACGCGCCAGTAGCTCATCGCGTCGCTGCTCGGCAGCGGCTGGGTGCCCATGGTCCAGAGTCCCTGCAGCGGTGCGATCGCGCAATCGGTGTGGAAGGCCTCGCCCAGGCGCGCCGAGCCGGCCGCGCCCTTGAGCGTGATCTCGGTCGTGCTCGCGAAGCCGCTCGCCGAGGTCCGGTACTCGCGCGTCACGGCGGCGCGCGGGTTGTAGTCCGGCTGCGAGACGAGCAGCCGCGCCTGCGCGGCGTCGAAGGCAAGCACCGTCCCCGGCCGCCAGCGCGTCTGCCCCTGGCCGTCGACCATGGGCACGTTGTGCGCGGCGGCGCGGCGGAAGTAGTTCGTGTGATAGGGCGAGGAGTAGATGACCGTGCCCGCGTCGGTCGTGATCGGCGTGCGCCCGTCGTAGAGCTCGAAGTTCAGCGCCTCGTGCTGCGCGTGGCTGGACACCGCCTGCCCGTAGTGCACGAAGGCCTGCCACGCGCCGGCGCGCAGCACCGCCATGCGCACGGCCGGGAAGTCGCGCGTGGCGGGCTGCGGCAGCCGCGGCGCGCCCTCGGGGAAGGGGCTTGCGGGGTCGAGCAGCGCCTCCCACGACAAGGAGGCGTTCGCGCGCGCCGAACCCCAGTAGGTCGGCACGAGGCGGAAGAGCTGGAAGAAGCTCGCGTTGCCCGCGGCCTTCAGTCGCGAGGTGGCGTCGCCGGGCGTGGGCAGCGCGCCGTCGTCGAAGGCCAGCGCCAGCGGGGCCAGCAGGAGCTGGCGCGCCGTCTCCCACTCGGGCGCCAGCCTCGCCGCATAGCCTTCGAGCGAGGCATGCACCAGCAGCTTGGCCAGGCACTCGATGACGTAGGCGTTGTAGCCGAGGCTGCCTTCGATCCAGATCTGGTCGCTCGTCAAGCCGGTCGCGATGATCGCGCGCAGCCCCTGCGCGTTCGTGAGCGCGTACTCCAGCAGCGATTCGTCGCGCAGGCGCATGGCCACCGCCGCGATCGCCGCCTGGTGCCAGAGGCCGACGTTCGTCATCGGGTAGTTGCTGGACTTCTGGTTCTCGGCGATCGGGCGGAACAGGCGCGAGGCCCATTGCTCCTGCCGCGCCGCACTCGCGGTGCCGGCGAGCAGGCGCGCCGTGTCCAGCAGCGTGAACACGTTGACGGCTTCGCTCAGGCCGTTGCGGAACATGCGTGCCGGACCGTCGTTCAGGCGCAAGGGCCAGCGCGCGTAGTTCTCGGCGTAGAAGTCGAGCTGCCGCATCGCCCAGTCGGCGTACTTCTGCTGCCCGGTGGCGCGAAAGAGTCGGGCCGCCGTCAGCGCATAGGCGATGTTGCGCTGCCGCATGTGGGTGACCCAGGCCTGGCGGACCAGATCCTGCGCCGCGTCGGCGCTGGCCGGGGGCTCGGGCGTGTCCTCCTTCCACGCCATCGGCGCACCGGTGCGCGCGTCCACGTAGTCGTGGATCCATCCGCCGACCAGGTCCGCACGCTCGCGATCACGCAGGATCCACGCATCCACGCGCCGGCTCTGGTCGGCGATCCATTTCGCCACCGCGGCCGTCGTCGCCATGCGGGCCTGCAGGCCCGGCCAGTCCTCGCGTGCGAGGCGATCGGCGGCGGCAGGGCCGGGCTGTGCGCCGCCCAGCGCACCCAGCGTACCCGGCGCATGGGTCTCCTGCGCGCCCGCAGCGGCGCGCGCCCTGGGCATGAGGACGGTCGGCTGGCTCGCTCCCGCCGCAGCCTCGGGCTCGTCGCTGCGCGTGGCACTGGCCAGGGCCTGCGCCCGCAGCGGCAGGTCGCTCGCCTCGTCGCTCTGCTCGGGGTCGGCAAGAAGGAGTGCCTCGATCGCACTCGGGCCGAATGGCGTTGACTCGGCATCCGAGCCCTCGTCGGCACTCGCCGCCGGGAGGGCGAAGGCAGCGCTTCCCGGCGCCTGCGACATGGGCGCGGCTGGAGCGCTCGCGCCCTCGGCTTCACTGCCCCCGCCGCATGCACCGAGCAGCACGCACAGGAGGAGGGCGCTCATGGTCTGGGTTGCACGGGGATGGCGGGAAGCGGGAGCGAAAGCGTACAACACAGGCCTCTTGCATCGGTCGGGCCGCCGGCGGGCGGCGGCGGATCCGCCGCTGCTTCGGCAGCGTGGCCGTCCGCCTTGAGGGCAGGGCCGGACTTGCCGGCGCGGCCGCGACCCAGGCCGTGACGGGCTGCGCGGCGACGGCGTCGGCGACGCGCGCCTGCACCCCGCCTCCCGTGACTTGCGGGGTGTGCCGCGCCGACGTTGCCGCCTACACTCCGCGCGTTCGCCCCGCGGCAGGCCCGGCCTTTTGGGAGCCCAAGGCTTACCGCGCGGGCCTGCAGGCCCCATGCTTCGTCATCGCCAGCCGCCTGCGCGCGGAGTTCAGCCAGCACCTTCACCCTCTTGCCGATGCAACTGCTCCGCCGCCCGGGTCCGCCCACGCCGCCAGCCGTCCTCGGCGCCGCGCGCTCGATGCCGGCGACCTTCACGCTTGCGCTGCTGGCGTCCTGCGCCTGGCTGCTGCTGTGCGTGGTCTTTCTGCTCGTCCTCGTGCCCACCCAGAGCGGCTTCGTGCTCGCCTTGAAGATGGGCGTCACGATCGTCCCGCTGCTCCTGCTCTGGGGCCTCTACGCCGCCGGTGCGGGCGGCGAGAAGTCGATCGCTGCCCTGCTCGTCGTGATCCTGGTGATCACTGAGCTGAGCCTGCGTCGCCGCGCCTTCGAGGACACCAGCGCCGACCCGCAGAACCTGGTGAAGATGGCGGTCTGGGGCGTGGGGCTGCTGGTGGCGCTGATCAACTGGGGGACGCTGCGCCAGGCGCTGCGCGAGCCGGCGACGGCGCTGCTGGCGCTGACCACGCTCTGGTTCGCGGCGACCGCGGTCTATTCGCCCATCCCCGTCTACACGCTCGGTGCGGCGATTGCGCTGCTGGCCGTCGTGCTCTTCGGTGCCGTGGCGCGGCGCTCGGTCCGCGAGTCGATCCTGCTCAAGGCCCCGGCAGCGGCGCTGACGGTGATGCTTCTCGTCGGGCTCGCGCTCTACGTCGTCGCGCCCGATCGGGCGCTGGCGCAGACCGAGGGCGGCACCGTGCTGCGCCTGGCCGCGCCTTTCGCCACGCCGAACCAGCTTGGCCGTGCCGCGGCGCTGGTGGTGCTGCTGACGGTGATCGGGATGGCGCGCGGCCACGTCCGCTGGCGCTCCTTCCTCGTCTGGCTGGGTATCCCGGCCGCGCTGGCCTGCCTCGTGCTCTCGCAGAGCCGCACGGCCGGCGGCGCGCTGCTGGCGGCGCTGCTGCTGGTCTACGGCAGCAAGCGGCCGCGGCGCGCGCTGGCGATGGCGATCGTGCTCGCCGCGCTCGGCATCGTCTACTCGATGCTGGACATCGATCTGGCCGACCTCGCCGCGCTCGTCTCGCGCACCGGTCACGTGAGCGAGCTCACCACGCTCACCGGCCGCACCGCCATCTGGGCGGCGGTCTGGCAGCAGATCCTCGAGCAGCCACTCCTCGGCTACGGCCATGCGGCGGGGAAGGTGTTGATTCCGCAGATCTACCGGACCTTCTGGGGCTGGACGGCCACGCACGCGCACAACATGTGGCTGCAGACCTGGTTCACCACCGGCCTCGTCGGCGTGCTGCTGCTGCTGGCCACGCTGCTGGCGCAACTGCGCTACTGCCTGCGCACGCGGGACCTGGGCAGTTTGGCCCTGCTCGCCTTCGTGTTCGTCGCCGGCATGGCGGAGGCCGGCAATTTGAGCGGCGCCCCCAGCGTGCTCACGGTGATGTGGGCCTTGTGGCTCACCGGCCCGGCGCCGGCACCGGCAAAGGCGCAGGCGCCTGGGGCTCGAGCGGCGCCTGGCCGCAGCGCGCGCGGCCTGGGCTTGCAGGCCTGAGCCCGGCCGTGCGCGCAGGCGAGCAGCACGGCGCGGCATCGGCGCTCCCGAGGCAAAGCGGGGAGACGCTGCACCTGGCCTGGACCGGCTTCCAGCGCCGGCAGCAGGCGATGGCGGCGCAGGCGGGCCTCGAGTGCATCTTCCTGCCGCGCACGGTCGGCGCTTCGCGTGCGGGTCTGGCCGCCGAGTACGCCGCGCTCTACCGGCGCACGCTGGCCTTGCTGCGCGCGCGCCGGCCGCGCGTCTTGTGGATGCAGCTGCCGCCCATGCCCTTGCTCTGGGCCGCGCTGCAGCACCGGCGCTGGGTCGACCCGAGCGTGAAGCTGGTTGCGGACTGTCACAATGCCGTCTTCGGCCGGCGCTGGTCGCGCCTACCATGGGGCATCAGCCTCCTGCGGCACTGCGATCTGGTCGTCGTCCACAACGAGGTGGTGACCGGGCTTGCGCGCGCTCGCGGAGTGCCGCAGGACGTGTTGTTCGAACTCGAAGACGTGCCGCCGCAGCCCTCGCCCCCGACGAAGTCGATTCCCCACTGTCTGCAGCAGCGGCCGCGCCCATGGATCCTGGTGCCGGGCTCGTTCTCGGCCGACGAGCCGGTGGCCGAACTCCTGCAGACGGCCCGCCTGCGCGGTGACTGGACCTTCGTCCTCACCGGCGCGCCGGCCAAGGCGCGCCGCTTCGGCCACGACCTCTCGTCGCTGCCGGCCAACGTGCTGCTGACCGGCTACCTCGACCCGCCGCAGCTCGATGCCGTCCTGCAAGCCGGCGATGTCGTGCTCGCCCTGACGAAGGAGGATGGCATCCAGCTCAGCGTCTGCAACGAGGCGCTGGGCTTTGGCAAGCCGCTGGTGGTGTCGGACACGCCGCTGCTGCGCCGCCTGTTCGGTGCCGGGGCCATGATGGTCGATTCGAGCCGGCCCGAGGCGCTTGCCGCGGCCATCGCCCAGGTGCTGGAACAAGCGGCACAGTGGCAGCAGGCCGCAGTCGACCTCGCGGCCCGTCGCCGCGCCGCCTGGACCGGCCGCTACGAGGCCTTGGTCGAGAGGCTGGCCCATGCGCGCGCGCGGACATGAGCGCGCCCGCCCCGCGCCCGCGCGCGACCCGGATCGCCGGGCTTGCCGACCAGGGCGCCTACGCCCTGGCCTCGTTCGCGCAGACGGCGCTCTACGCGCGCCTGCTCCCGCCCGAGGAGTTCGGCCTGTTCGCGATGGTGCTCAGCACCGTCCTCCTGGCGCAGATGCTGCAGCGCTGCCTGGTCGTGCTGCCGATGGTGGTGTCGCTCGCCGATCACGATCGCGCCGGCGTGCGCGGCTGGTTGCGCGTCAACACCGGCGTCCTGGCGGCGGCGATGGCCCTGCTCCTGCTGGCGGCGGGTGCGCTGCAGTTCCTTGGCGGCGCCGCGCGCGCTGCCGCGCTGCCGCGCGTGCTCGGCCTGGCGGCGCTCGCCCTGGCGCCGGTCTTTCTCTACGAGTTCGTCAGGCGGGCCTTGTACGCCGAGCAGCAGCACCAGCGGGTGCCGCTGCAGTCGGGGGCCTATCTCGTCCTGCAACTCGGCGGCGTGTTCGTCGTGGCGCTCGCCTTCGGGACCGCGCTTGCCGGGGTGCTCAGCCTTGCGCTGGCGAATCTGGCGGCCGCCGCGGTCGGCGCGTCCGGCCTGGACTGGCGGCGCAGGCCGCAGGAGATGGGGGCCAGGGGTCTGGTGGCGCGCTATCGTTCCGACATGAGCTGGAGCCTTGCCGCGGCCGCGCCTTACGCCGGCTACAACACGGCGATGCCGCTGCTTGTCGGCCTGCTGTCGGGGCCTGCGGCGGCGGGGCTGTTCTCGGCCACCCGGCTGCTGCTGGCGCCGATCACGACCTTGATCGCAGCCGTCGACAGCGTCGACAAGCCCAAGGCCGCGCGCAGCCTGCGGCAGGGCGGAGGCGCCGGGCTGCGGGGCGCGCTCCTGGGCACCTGCCGCGCGCTGCTGCTCGGCGGCGGCCCCTACCTGCTGCTGGCGGCGCTTCTCCACACGCAGCTTCTCGCCTGGGTTCTCGGCCCCACGCTCGCGGCCAAGGCCGGTCCGGCCTGGCTGTGGCTGCTGGTGGGCCTGCTGATGCTGTTCGGTCAGCCGCTGGAGACGGGTTTGCTCGTGCTGCGCCGCTCGCGCTGGTCCTTCTGGTCGCGCCTGGCGGCACTCGCCGCCTGTGCGTCCGTCTTGTGGATCCTGCCCCCGCAACTCGGGCACATCGCCGGCGTGGCTGCGATGCTGGTCGGATGGCTGGTTTCGACAGGGATCGCTGTCGTCATGTTGCGCCGGGCCTTGCGAGACTTGCCGCCAAGCGATTGCAATGCCGATCGCGAGTGATGCCTCGAGCGCTGGCGAGCGGCCGGGGTACGTGGTATCGGGGGGGGCGGCGCTGCAACCGCCAGCCGCCCGGGAAGATCATTCGGGCCTGGAGATCTTGTTACCAATAGAACGTGTTGGTGACAGTCTGGGCTTGCCAGGATTGTCGGTCGTAGTCGCTTTGTCGCGAAATGTTCGCTGTACGGGTCGTGTCCCGGCTGGTGGTGTAGCTCCACAGCCCGGACGAGGCTGAGCTGCACGGTACTCAGCGAGCCACAGCGGGCAGCCGAGTGGGGGCAGTATCGCTCAAGGCCTGCAGGCCCTCGAGCTGCATGTACCGACGGTTCAGGCTCCACTCGTCGTTCTGCTCGAGCATCATCGCGCCGACCAGCCGGGTGATGGCCGCGTCGTTGGGGAAGATGCCCACGACGTTGGTGCGCCGCTTGATCTCGGCGTTGAGCCGCTCCAGCGGATTGGTGGAGTAGATCTGCGACCAGTGCGCCTTGGGGAAGGTGGTGAAGGCCAGCACGTCATGCTCGGCCTCGTCCATCAGGGCGCCAAGCTTGGGGAACTTGGGCCGCAGCTGATCGGCCACGCTGCGCCACTGCGTGCGCGCGGACTCGGCCGATTCCTGCACGAACGCCGTACCGATGGCTGCCGAGACCATGCGCCGCTGCGTCTTGCCCGCGTGCGCCAGGGCGTTGCGCATGAAGTGCACGCGGCAGCGCTGCCAGGTGGCCTTGAGCACCTTGGCCGCCGCGGCCTTGATGCCCTCGTGGCTGTCGCTGATGACCAGCTTGACGCCGCGCAGCCCGCGCCGGTTCAGGCTGCGCAGGAACTCGGTCCAGAACGGCTCGGCCTCGGAGTGCCCGACCTTCATGCCCAGCACCTCGCGATCGCCCTGGGTGTTCACGCCCACCGCCACTATGGCCGCCACGCTGACGATGCGCCCGGCCTCGCGCGTCTTGATGTAGGTCGCATCGATCCACAGGTACGGCCAGTCGCCTTCGATGGGACGGTTCAGGAACGCACCCACGCGCTCGTCGAGCTCGGCGCACAGCCGGCTGACCTGGCTCTTGGAGACGCCGCTCATCCCGAGTGCCTTGACCAACTCATCCACCGAGCGGGTGGAGATGCCCTGGACGTAGGCTTCCTGGATGACGGCGGTGAGCGCCTTCTCGGCCGTGCGGCGCGGCTCGAGGAACTCCGGGAAGTAGCTGCCTTGGCGCAGCTTGGGGATCCGCAGCTCGACCGAGCCGGCGCGGGTGTCCCAGACGCGTTCGCGGTAGCCGTTGCGGCTGTTCAGCCGCAAGCCAGGGGCCTTCTCGTCGTAGCCGGCGCCGCAGCGCCCTTCGACGTCGATCTCCATCAGGCGCTGGGCCATGAATTGCACCATCTGGCGCAGCACGTCGATGTCGGCTCCCTTCTCGGTGAGCTCGGCCAGTGCCATAGTGGCGGTGGTCATCGTGGAATCTCCTTCGGACAGGTTGGATGGCTTGCACCTCAACCATATCCGGGGCCACGATGGCCACCCCGAAGCGGGCGGCCGGCGGCGCCGCGCGCGGCAGGCCGCTACGGGTTTCGCCCTACGGGCTCAACCCTTCGCGTCCCGCCGCGCGCGCTTGTGGACTTACACCACTTCCTGGGACATCAACCGCTGTACGATCGATCGCTCCCGGTGTGGCGGCGACTGGTGACGCGTATTCGTCTGTGTCCAACCTTTGAATTCGCGGATGGATCAGGCCGAGTCAGAGCTGCCGGGCGTCACGGCGTGGATGCGTGTATGGCGTCGGATTATTTTGCTAGGCGATCAGCAGGAAGCGCAGTGCGAGAGCAACTTGGGCATTTTGCCTTTCATTAGGTGTGCGCACCGCAGTGTCGATCGATTTCCGTCATGCCGGTTCCGTGTTGAGAAATCAGGATGAAAATGTTGCTTTCGGCGAGTCGCGCTGCATGAAACAGCTCTATCTGTGCTGGAATGATTACCAGCGGCGACCGGATTCCATGCGGTCGACGGTGGGTTATGAATTGCGATTTATCCCGCCGCCGTTTCGGTCCCGATTGCTGAAACCGTTCGGCTATGTCTGGCAGTCCATCGCCAGCCTGTGGGCAGTGGCGCGCTTCCGCCCAGGAGTGCTCTGGTTGCAACTGCCACCGTCGTTCCTTGTCCATCTAATGTGGATTGCGCGGCTTTTGAGCGCAGGACGAATGCGCCTTGTCGCTGACTGCCACAACGCGATGCTGCGCCCGCCGTGGTCGAAGTTTCCAGTGACGATCGCGCTCCTGAATCGAATGGATCTCGTCCTTGCGCATAACCAAGAGGCGCTTGCCCAGGCGCGATCACTGGGGATCACGACACCGCGATTGCATTTGTTGGAGACTCGGCCTGCCCAATTGAATGGCCCGGTTTGCGTGGAGACAGAAAGCAGGCAAACCGGCGGAACACCAACCATACTCGTGCCATTGTCTTACGGGGTCGATGAACCAGTCGATGTGGTGTTGTCGTCGGCCGCCAGGCTTCCCGATGTGACCTTCTTGTTGACGGGGCATCTGGAAAAGGCGCGAGCCAAGGGTTATGTCGGGCGCGCACCTGTCAATGTACGCTTTACCGGGAAGGTGGATGTCGCAGAGTACAACCGCCTGCTTCTCGAGTGCGACGTGGTTCTTGGCATCACCGCTTTCGAAGGAATCCAGCTCAGCGTGGCAAACGAAGCTGTCGGAGCCGCCAAGCCGCTTGTCTTGTCCGACACAGCCATCCTGCGTGAGCTTTTTGCAGCGGCGGCGCTGTTCTCACCGAATGAACCTGAGGCCTTGGCACGGATGCTGAGGTCAGCGCTCGCAAGAAAAGCGCAGCTGGCCGTTCGATCACGCGAGCTTGCCACCATCAGGGAGATACGCTGGAATGCCCAGCTGCAAAGCGCATTGAGTGCGATTGGGGTTGAGATCCCTACCGTATCCGAGACTGATGTCGGCGGCGCATGGAATTCCGTCCCCGCAGCCACGCGAAAGTGGCCGCGATGAACTGCCATGGGGGTCGGATCGGCCAGGAATGATTCACCAGCAAAGCCCGTCGTAGGCATTTCCGCTGACCTGCTCCGAAATTCGGACAAAATCGACCACCACCTGCTCGGCAAGCGGCGTGTCCAGAACGCGACCAAATTCGGCATCACCATTGCCGATCACGATGACTTGTGCGTGCTGGACAACTTCTTCCACCGAGTCGACCATCAGCCGCGAAATGTGAGGGATGTGATTGAGAATGTAGTCGCGGTTGGCGCCGGTGAGCGATGCCATCTTGACGTTGCGGTCGTAGAGCCTCAGGTCATAGCCTTTTCCGATCAGGTGTTCGATCACCGTGACCATTGGAGACTCGCGAAGGTCGTCGGTACCAGCCTTGAAGGCGAAACCCAGCACCCCGATTCTTCGGCGACCCTTGGCGGTGATCAAGTCGATCGCCCGCTGCAACTGCCGCTCGTTGGACGGTAGAACCGCGCTGATCAGGGGTAGATCCAAGTCCAGACTGCGAGCTTTGTACGTGAGCGCGCGCACATCCTTGGGGAGGCAAGAGCCACCAAAGGCAAAGCCGGGCCGGAGATAGTATGCCGAAATATTGAGTTTGGTGTCACGGCAGAAAATATCCATCACGCGGTGGCCGTCGATTCCCAGGTGTTTGGAGAGGGTGCCAATTTCGTTTCCGAACGCGACCTTGAGTGCATGCCAACTATTGTCTGCATACTTGACCATTTCGGCAGTCTCAATGTCTGTACGAATCAACGGCGCGTCCATCGCGCCGTAAATCTCAACCAAGGCGTCGCCGGCACGACTATCGATTTCTCCAATTACGGTTTTCGGAGGGTGATAATAGTCATGCACAGCAGTGCCTTCCCGCAGGAACTCGGGATTGTTGGCCACGCCGAAGTCAACGCCTGCGGTCTTGCCTGAGTGCTGCTCGAGCGTCGGTATCACGATTTGTCTCATGCTGCCGGGGAGCATCGTCGAGCGTGCAACGACAATATGATAGTCGTCCTTTCCTTGCAAAGCAGCGCCAATTTGTTCGCAGACCCGGCGCACGTAGCGCAGATCGAGATTTCCGTTGAGTTGCGACGGTGTCCCGACGCAGATCAGAGAGAGATCTGTTGAGGCAATTGCGTCATGTGCCGACGTGGTCGCCCGGAGCCGCTTGGAACCAACAGCTTCTGCGATAGTTTCTCCTATGGCTCCTTCAATGATCGGCGCCAAGCCTCGATTGATGAGATCGACCTTGGTCTCGTTCGGGTCGACGCCAATGACTTCATGCCCGTCTTTGGCAAGGCAACCGGCTGAAACAGCACCAACGTAGCCAAGTCCGAATATACTGATCTTCATTGCGCCTCCACTTTTTCATTGCATATGAACATTTTGGATTCTTGGATCTATTAGCTTGAGTTCGTTCTGGAAACTCCGTCTTTCAGTGCTGTCTGTCTTGTAAGAGACCATGTCTCCAAGTGATTGCGAGCGTCTGTCGACACTTTCGATTTCAGTTCTTTCAGTCTGTCGGACCTGTTCCTGCGCAAACCGAGCAACTCGACTAGGACGGTGTTTCCGATGGGACAGGCCGGTAAGTTCGGTCGCGCAAACGCTTCCAAGGACGGGTGGGCCCTGGAGAGCTGAGATTCGAGATCGCAGTGCGGTTTGAGTGCTTCAGGTCGTCGGCTCGCGTGACCGCACCATCGATGCGCTTGTAGGAGTTCGGATCTTGTCACGTACTGCTCCGGGTAAACGGAATTTTTGCGTCGCTTCGCGACTGTCCTGGGATCGGGGCGAGCGCTTGGTGGTGCGGCGGCGCAGCTGCCGACGCGTTGGTTGCGTCCGTCCAGGCGCGATGATGCCGGTCACTCCGCGCCCGTGGACGATGGCGAGCGGTCGCTTCTGCGCTTGGGCTCCCAATGAGACTTGAACGAAGGCTGTGCCAAGATCGACTTGTCTTCCATGATGCGTCCCGATGAGCAGGCGCACGGGAACCTGTCGCCTGCTTGTCGAGAAAGTGAGCGCATGAAGATCTGGTTCGACCTTTCCAACTCGCCCCACATCAACCTCTTCGCCGCGATGATCCGCGAGCTGGAGGGCGAAGGCCACGATGTCATCATCACCTGCCGACCCTTGGCGAATACGGTCGACCTGCTGGATCTGCACGGCCTGCGCTATGAGGTGGTCGGTACGCACTACGGCGCTGGCCTGGCGCGGAAGATGGCGGGCTACCCGGTGCGGGTGATCCAGCTGCACCGCTATCTTGCGCCCTTGCGCATCGACGTCGCGGTGGCGCAGAGCTCGTTTCACTCGCCGGTCGTGGCGCGTCTGCTCGGCGTGCGCTCGATCTACATGAACGACAACGAGCACGCGCTCGGCAACGTCCCGGCCTTCATGGCGGCGACGCGGATCATGGTGCCGGAGTTCTTCTCGCAGGCCAACTTGCGGCGTCAGATGGCGGCTGCGCGCAAGGTGCTGCGCTATCCCGGGGTGAAGGAAGGCATCTACCTGTGGGCCCTGCAGGAGCGCCTGGAGCGGGCCGCCGCGGCGCGGGCGAACCATCGCCTGCCCAGCGTCTACCTGCGCCCCGAGCCGTGGACGGCGCAGTACTACAAGGGCGAGCGGAACTTCCTCGACGCGCTGCTGCTGGGCATCAAGGATCAGGCGCGGGTGACCTTGCTGCCGCGCGGCAAGGCCCAGGGGGAGCACTACCGCCGCGCCGAGTTCGCGGGCATCCGCATCGTCGACACCGCCATGGACATTGCCGAGATCGCGCCCGACTGCGACTTGTTCGTCGGCGCCGGCGGCACGATGACGCGTGAGATGGCGGTGCTGGGCATTCCCACCGTCTCGGTGTATCAGGACGAACTGCTCGACGTCGATCGCTTCTTGCTGCAGGCCGGCGCCTTCGTCCATCGTCCGGCCCTGACGGCGCAGGAGCTGCTGGACTTGATTGCGCAGTCCTCGCGCCGCGCGGCAGATCGTGCGCTGCTGGACAAGGGCCGGCAGGCCTACGCGCTGATCAAGCGGGAAATCCTGAACACGGCGGCACCGGCATAGCCCGGACAGAAGAGAGGAACGAGTCAAACATGGTCAGAACCGCAATGATCGGCCTGGGCAAGATGGGCCTGTCGCACCTGGCGATCGTGCGCGCGCATCCCGAGGTGGAGCTGGTCGCGGCTTGCGACACGATGGCCTATCTGACCGATGTGCTGGGCAAGCACACCGGCCTGAAGTGCTATGCCGATCTGGACGAGATGCTGGCGAAGGAGGCCTTGGATGCGGTGGTCGTCTCCACACCGTCCAGGCTGCACGCGGCGATGGTCGGCAAGGCGCTGGAGCGGGGTCTTCACGTCTTCTGCGAGAAGCCCTTCGTGCTCGACATCGCGGACGGCGAGAGGCTGGTCGACCTGGCAACGCAGAGAGGCCTCGTCACGCAGGTCGGCTACCACTACCGCTTCGTCGCCGCCTTCCAGGAGGCCGCCCGCGTGGTGCGCAGCGGCGCGCTGGGCACCGTGCACCACGTGCGGGCCGAGGCCTACGGGCCGGTTGTGCTGAAGCCCAAGGGCGGCACCTGGCGCTCGGCCAAGAGCGAGGGCGGCGGAGCACTCTACGACTACGCCTGTCACGCGATCGACCTGCTGAACTTCGTGGCCGGGGTGCCTGCCGCGGTCAGCGGTGTCGTGCGACACGGCGTGTTCTCGCGCGACGTCGAGGACGAGGTCTATTGCTCGCTGCACTACGCCAACGGCGCCAGCGGGCAGTTGTGCGTGAACTGGAGCGACGAGAGCTTTCGCAAGATGAGCACCAAGGTATCGGTCTGGGGAACCCACGGCCGCGTGACGGCGGACCGGCAGGAATGCCAGATCTACCTGCGCGAGCCGCACGCGGGCCTGCCGGGCGCACCCAAGGGCTGGAGCGTGCGCTACACCACCGACCTGACGAAGGAGGTGTGGTTCTACCTGCGCGGCGAGGAGTATTCCGAGCAGATCGACTATTTCGTGCAGAGCGTCAAGGCACGGCGCCTGGATGGCGAGAACAGCTTCCGCTCGGCGCTGCAGGCCGATCGGGTGGTGGCCATGATCCTGGCCGAAAGCGGTGCCTCCGGTGGCGCGGACGCTGGCACGTTCTCCGCGCGGCCGGCCGCTGCCGCAGCGCCTGCCCGGAGCTGGTTCAGCCGCCTCTTCGGCTGAGATCGCACCGGCCCCGATCGACCCTCTCGAGATCTACACGATGGACCGCGTACTCTTTGGCGACAACCAGTTCTTCGGCGTCAACCACATGTCGGAAGAGAAGGCGCGTGCGCAACTCATGCGCTTTCAGGATCTGCAAGCCATCATCGACGTGCTCGATGCGGCCTATCAGGAAGGCATCCGCACCTTCATGTGCACCACGCACGATCGCGTGGCGCAAGTCTGCGAGCACTTCCGCACCCACGCCGCGCGCTACCCCGGCTACCAGTTCTATCCCTGCATGCCCTACGCGCACAAGTACGCCAACGCGGTGACCGAACACGGCATGCTGGAGGCCTTGCGCATGTTCTTGCCGCAAGACGGAGCCGTGGGCGCGATGCTCAAGGGCGGCGTCGCGCTGGCAAGCAAGGACGTGGCCGCGATCATGCAACTCCTCATCGATGCGGAGATGAAGATGTTCCACGGCCTGGCGACGCCGGTGATCTTCATCCAGAACGTCATCACCGATCTGCTGCTGGGCCTGGGTTTCGACGTCTGCCTGCGCATCTTCCATGACCATGTGCGCGCCAGGTACGGTGCCGAGCCGGGCTTCATCACCATGAACCTGCCCAGACTGCTGGACGCGCTGGACCGTCTGGGCATCGAGAACCCGATCGTCTGCGCGAACATCAACAAGATCGGCTTTCGCATGTGCGGCGGCATCGAGCGCTACGAGCAGGCGATCGCCACGCGCCGCTTCCGGCCGGTGGCGATGTCGGTGCTGGCCTCGGGCGCGATCTCACCGCGCGAGGCCGTCGAGTACGTGTGCCGGCAGCCGCAGATCGAAGCGATCGTCTTCGGCGCGTCCAGCCGCGCCAACATCCGGCAGACCAAGGCCTTGATCGACGAATTGAGCCGGCCGCAGGCGCATCAAGCGGCCTGAAGCCGGGTCGATGCTCTTGGTCGACTCGGCGCCACAACGAGCAGCCTTCGGAGAAGCCACTCGGCGCAGGTGCCGAGCGGCGATCCCGGGTTGGTGCCGATGCAGATGCCTGCAAGGTTCTGTTTCAATTGCCATGGAGAGCTTCTCGATCGAAATCAGGTCGATGAGGTGAGGCGCCTGCTCGAGAGCGGAAGTGATTGGTTGCGCACGACTCACTCGATGTTTTCGGTGCGTAGGAAAGAGGGGGAATGAAATGCTTAGATCACTACTGCTTGCATTGGGGATCGCGCTTTGTCCGGTTGCCAATGCAGAAATATTGACGAACGGGTTGTTCTCCGCAGTGAATGGTTTCGAGAGTTATCGTGTTCTGGAGGCTGACGGTATCCGATTGTCTGGTGCATCGTCGCCGGACGGAATCGCTGGGCACATTGAGCGTGTTATCGATCCGATTTATCCATCACGGTATGTCGCCAAATCTACGATAACGCGTGACGATGGGATAATTGCGGGTGGACTGCGATCCGAGTTCAGCGGCAATGAAGATCCTTTTCACACTGAGAGATGGTACGGCTTTGGATTTCTAATTCCATCCGACTGGTCATCGACGAAAAACAGCATCAGCCTCTTTCAGGTTCATGATCGCGCTGATACGGACGAGAGCGGTTTTCGCTATGCGACGTTTCAAGTGGTAATCAATCCTGTCGATGTCGTCAAGATTTGGAATGCCTACGATCCGGATCGGGTGACTAGTCCGCCGGAAGTGCACCCGACGGCGAATGTTGACTACGTCCACCGTCAGCTTGGTGAATTCCAGGTTTCACGTGACCAGTGGACCTACATTGTGGTCAATGTCCAATGGGCGGCTGACAATACCGGGTTCATGAACATCTGGAAAGATGGAGACCTCATCTTTGAGGAAAGCGATCACATCAACACATATAATGATATTCGTGGCCCGTGGTTCAAGGCAGGAACCTATGCCTCGGCACTGTCGACCGGTTGGACCGAATTGTCGAGCTATTCGACGGGCGTGGTGGTCGGCGACTCCGGGGAAAGCTTGAACAGCATCATGCACTTGCTTCAGGCGCAGACGCTGCCTCAGGTGCCCGCCGTCCCGGAAGTCGACAGTCTGTTTCTTTTTCTCAGCGGGCTGCCGCTCCTGCTCTGGTTTGGAAGGTCTTCGCATTGGGGGTTTGCCATCGGCCGCGAATGCGCCGGTGCGGGTGCGGAAACCCCGTCTATGGACGTCCGAGATGTAGTTCGACGCCATTCGACCTGGGGCAGCGCCGCTATCCGAGCACGCGTGCCTCAGGCGAACCATCGACCGTGACCTGCCTTCCATGCCCCGGAGGTCTCTCGCCTCAGGCAAAAGGCAAGACCTGACCCCTGGCGCGGACCCCTGGCGCGCACCGACCGTGCCCCCAGGCGCGTGGCCCGGGCCGTGCTCAAAGCTCGGCACGCAGGGCGCGCAGGACAGTCTTCAGCCGTTGCGCGTTGGCGCGGCCTATGCGCAGCAGGATCTTGTGGCCGG